>NZ_AP024852.1:636416-1272833 GCF_024346715.1 Photobacterium swingsii | reverse complement strand
TATGCTTTATTCCAGTCATTGCCTAGCACATTCATCGCGAATAATACGCGACGGTGCACAGGCTTTAGGCCATCACGCACATCCGGAAGAGCACGACCAACGATAACTGACATCGCATAGTCGAGGTATGAGCCTTTCAGCTCCTCTTCAATGTTTACGGGCGTGATCTCTTTTGCAAGATCGCTCATTGAGCCAATATCCCTCAGGTAATTTCTGTCGTATTTTTATACGTGCAAGGTGCGAGAATATAGCATATTTCCGTAAAAATAGGCACACCTTTCACACTTTATGTTGTGAGTAATTGATGGGTTTGGTCAAAAAACGAAAGTAAATATCAGTCTATTAGTTAGCAAACCATCACTTCAACGTAAAAACACATACTCATATCAACTACTGCATAAAAATATAAAAGAAAGTGCTACCAATTGTAAAACTTAGATCTGCTCGCTTTTTATACAAAAACATTCACCGATCACTTCTTTATTAAGCAAAAATAAGATCGCAGTCACTACCGAGAAAAATAAGCCCAGTAGAATCAATTAGGCAATATCAAACAAGGTGAATACCTCGCATATTCAGTAGTCGCGACTGAATAGCAGTCCTTTGGTATACAGCCTTTTAGGTAATGCGTGCTCTGCGTAATGTTCACGTTAATTATTGAGTGAGGTTGTTATGTTGGGATCTGCGATTAATACCATTGGGCTTTGCATCATTGGCGGTAAATACATTCTTATGCTCATTCTTGCCGCTATGACTGCATTTTCAGGTTCAATTAACCCTGAAGCTTTTTCATTTGTCATGACCGAAATCTCACAGTAGCGCAGCAACTCGCCTCTGTTTCATTTCCTACCCTGCCTATGTTTTCTTCAGTTCAAGCGGGAAGCCACTCAGTGACTTCCCTTTATTATTTCGACGCTCACCGATTCACCTCATCTAATGCCATTCAGATTAGTAACATTCGCCGTGTTGTTATAAAAGTACGTCAGAAAAAATGATCCGTTACCGACTTGGATTGGTATAAATGTTTCAAGTCGCGATCAATTAGCTATAATGCGCCCACCGATTATGGACAAATGGCACGAAGCATGACCAAACCGTTAAATGTCGATCCGGCAGAAATCAGTAAATTTGAAGATATGGCCTCACGCTGGTGGGATCTTGAAGGTGAATTCAAACCCCTTCATGAAATCAACCCATTACGTCTAAATTACGTAATGGATCACGCTGATGGCTTGTTTGGTAAGAAAGTGCTCGATGTTGGCTGCGGCGGCGGTATTTTAGCAGAAAGTATGGCCGTCGAAGGGGCTGAAGTCACTGGCCTTGATATGGGCAAAGAGCCTCTGACTGTGGCTCGCTTACACGCATTGGAAACAGGCACAAAAGTGGAGTACGTGCAGAGCACGGCTGAAGAACATGCCGAGCAAAACCCAGAAGCTTATGACGTAGTTACCTGCATGGAAATGCTAGAACATGTGCCAGATCCTGCCTCTGTCATTGCTGCTTGCGCTAAAATGGTAAAGCCAGGCGGACACGTATTTTTCTCGACACTGAACCGCAATGCCAAATCTTACTTATTTGCTATTGTAGGCGCTGAGCAACTACTTAAAATCGTTCCAAAAGGCACGCACGATCACAGCAAGTTCATCCGACCTTCAGAAATGATGGCCATGATAGATCAGACCCCGCTGCAAGACCGTCACATAACGGGTCTTCACTACAACCCGTTAACCAATAACTACTGGCTAGGTAATAATGTGGATGTGAACTACATCGTGCATACCGTGAAACCTCTGTAGACAAAAATTGGTGAATTCTTAATCTGGTCACTTTATCATTGCTAAAGTGATCAGATACTTACCCAGTGTATGTCAAATCTAGCTATCCTTTATTAAAGCCCCGCAGCTTCATTAATTTTGATAAGGATATTGCCATGCCTCAACCAATTACAGGTGTACTGTTTGATCTTGATGGTACATTGTTAGATACCGCACCTGACATGGCACTCGCTGCTAACAAAGTTTTAGCTAATCACGGTATTCCCCCGCTGCGTGAACATCAAATTCAAGCCAACACCAGTTTTGGTGCGAAAGGCTTATTAGAAGCCGGATTTGATGGCATTCCAGATCATTTAGACTTCCCTCAACTTCGCCAAGCTTTTCTTGATTATTACCAAGAAAATATCTGTATCAACACCCGATTTTACCAAGGTATTGAAACCCTCTTGCTAACCTTAGAACAGCATAATGTGCCATGGGGGATCATGACCAACAAGCCGGCCTTTTTAACCGATTTGCTATTGCCCTTCTTTCCACTATTGCTCAAAGCCAAAGCCATCGTATGCGGCGATACCCTCCCCCTTGCAAAACCTCATCCTGAACCCTTGCTCTACGCCAGTGAGTTAATTGCGATCCCCCATCATCAGTGCGCCTATATTGGGGACATAGAGAAAGACATGATTGCAGCCAATGCCGCTAACATGCAGGGTTATGTCGCCAGTTGGGGTTATATCGGTGAGCATCATTCACCTGAAGAATGGAATGCGGCTGGTGTTCTGCCTACACCGCAAGACATACTCGCTTTGTTGCTTAAATAAATATCATCAATAAAGCCACTTTTTGAGCGTCTTTTATGCCTAATCGACAAGGTTTTATTGACTGAAAAATCAAGCAAAAAAAAATATTTTTTTCCAAAAAACTCACTCAAGATCTGTTGCAATTTTCTTTAATACTTATGTATCTGCCTGAGTGAGTTAGTGGGTACTAACTTTTTATAACGCATCCCCAAGTTATCCACAGATGGTCAATTTTTGTCAACTTGCAAAATGCCGTCATCAACACTATCTTGTAACGCATCAAGCTCAACACCCCAATATGTAGTGTTTTTATGCAAACACATAATCGTTACAAGGATCACATTCTTTAGTAACGAGTTACTCATAATTGCAAAAAACACGGGGTTCAACGGAATACTGCCAAAAATGAATCAACAGCTAACGGTTACTAAGCGTGATGGTCGCAAAGAGACTATCGAACTGGACAAACTTCACCGAGTGATTACTTGGGCTGCGGAAGGGTTAGAAAACGTTTCTGTATCACAAGTAGAATTGAAATCACACATCCAGTTCTACGATGGTATCAAAACAGAAGATATCCACGAAACCATCATCAAATCAGCGGCTGATCTCATTTCGGAAGAAACGCCAGATTACCAATACTTGGCGGCGCGCCTTGCGATTTTCCACCTTCGTAAGAAAGCATACGGTAAATTCGAGCCACCAGCACTTTTTGATCACGTAACGAACCTAGTAGAAAAAGGTAAGTACGACCAACATTTGCTCGAAGATTACACAGCTGAAGAATTTGCAGTGATGGATGGTTTTATCGATCACTGGCGCGATATGAACTTCTCATACGCAGCGGTTAAGCAACTTGAAGGTAAATACCTGGTTCAAAACCGTGTAAGCGGTGAGATCTTTGAAAGTGCGCAGTTCCTATATATCCTGATTGCTGCTTGCCTATTTGCTAAGTATCCAAAAGAAACACGTCTTGATTACATCAAACGCTTCTACGATGCAGCATCGCAGTTCAAGATTTCTCTACCAACACCTATCATGTCAGGTGTACGTACCCCTACCCGCCAATTCAGTTCTTGTGTACTGATCGAGTGTGACGATAGCCTTGATTCAATCAATGCAACCTCAAGCGCAATCGTACGTTACGTATCACAGCGTGCAGGCATTGGTATTAACGCAGGTCGTATCCGTGCGCTAGGTTCTGAGATCCGTGGTGGTGAAGCTTTCCACACCGGTTGTATCCCATTCTACAAATACTTCCAAACAGCCGTTAAGTGTTGTTCTCAAGGTGGTGTACGTGGTGGTGCAGCGACACTGTTCTACCCTATGTGGCACGGTGAAGTAGAATCTCTACTGGTACTAAAAAACAACCGTGGTGTTGAAGAGAACCGTGTTCGTCACATGGATTACGGCGTACAAATCAACAAATTGATGTACACCCGCTTGATTAAAGGTGAGAACATTTCTCTATTCTCTCCTTCTGATGTACCAGGGCTGTACGATGCATTCTTTGCGGATCAAGACGAATTTGAACGTCTATACGTAAAATATGAGCAAGACAGCAGCATCAAGCGCACAAGCGTTAAAGCGATTGATTTGTTCTCGCTACTGATGCAAGAGCGAGCTTCAACAGGTCGTATCTACATTCAAAACGTTGACCACTGTAATACACACAGCCCGTTTGACCCAGCTGTTGCACCAATTCGTCAGTCTAACCTATGTCTTGAGATTGCACTGCCAACCAAGCCATTGAACAACGTTGAAGACGAAAACGGCGAAATTGCACTATGTACGCTATCTGCGTTTAACTTAGGTGCGATTGAATCTCTTGATGATCTCGAAGAGTTAGCAGAACTGACTGTTCGTGCTCTTGATGCGCTATTGGATTACCAAGACTACCCACTACCAGCAGCACGCCGTTCAACCATGAACCGCCGTACGCTAGGTGTTGGTGTGATTAACTTTGCTTACTACCTTGCGAAAAATGGTGTTCGCTACTCTGACGGCAGCGCAAACAACCTAACGCACGAAGCATTTGAAGCGATTCAATACTACCTATTGAAAGCATCGCTTGGCTTAGCAAAAGAACAAGGCGCATGTCCTTCATTCAATGAAACGACATACGCACAAGGCATTCTACCTATCGATACTTACAAAAAAGATATCGATAAGATCTGTGACGCTGAACTGAAATACGATTGGGAAACACTGCGTGAAGAAATCAAAACGCACGGTTTACGTAACTCAACGTTGTCAGCGTTGATGCCTTCTGAAACATCGTCACAAATTTCGAATGCAACCAACGGTATCGAACCACCACGTGGTTTCGTTTCAGTGAAAGCATCAAAAGACGGTATCTTGAAGCAAGTTGTTCCTGAGTACAGTAAGTACAAAGATAACTATGAACTACTGTGGAACATCGGTAGCAATGATGGCTACTTGCAACTTGTTGGTATTATGCAGAAATTCATCGATCAGGCGATTTCAGCAAACACCAACTACGACCCAAGCAAGCAAGCTGGCGGTAAAGTGCCAATGAAACTCTTGCTAAAAGACCTGCTTAACGCGTATAAACTCGGCGTGAAAACGCTTTACTACCATAATACGCGCGATGGTGCTTCAGACGCTCAAGGCGATGTAGGTGCAGACGATTGCACAAGTTGTAAAATTTAAAGAATTGAATGGGAGCTTCGGCTCCCTTTAATGTCGAGGAAATCATGGCATACAGCACTTTTTGTCAAACAAATAACGATCAACTTAAAGAACCGATGTTTTTCGGTCAGCCAGTCAATGTTGCCCGTTACGATCAGCAAAAGTTCGAAATTTTTGAAAAACTGATCGAAAAGCAACTTTCATTCTTCTGGCGTCCTGAGGAAGTGGATGTCTCAGGCGATCGTATTGACTACAACAATCTGCCAGAGCACGAAAAACACATTTTCATCAGCAACTTGAAGTATCAAACGCTGCTTGATTCGATCCAAGGTCGTAGCCCTAACGTTGCGCTGCTCCCTATCGTTTCTATTCCTGAGCTTGAGACTTGGATTGAAACTTGGTCGTTCTCTGAAACAATTCACTCACGTTCTTACACGCATATTATCCGTAATATCGTCAAAGACCCGTCAATTGTTTTTGATGACATCGTAGATAACGAGCACATCATCAAGCGTGCTGGCGATATCTCTAAGTACTACGATAACCTGATCAACCAAACCAGCAACTACCACCGCCTAGGCGAAGGTACGCATGTTGTTAATGGTGAGAAAGTTGTTGTTAACCTTCGTGAAATCAAGAAAACACTTTACCTTTGCATGATGTCAGTGAACGCACTAGAAGCAATCCGTTTCTACGTGAGCTTTGCTTGTTCATTTGCATTTGCTGAACGTGAACTGATGGAAGGTAATGCAAAGATCATCAAGCTAATTGCACGTGATGAAGCACTACACCTTACTGGTACTCAGCATATCTTGAACTTACTACGTACAGGTCAAGACGATCCTGAAATGGCAGTGATTGCAAAAGAGTGTCAGCAAGAATGTTTCGACATTTTCCGCGATGCAGCTGAGCAAGAAAAAGACTGGGCTGAATACCTATTTAAAGATGGCTCTATGATTGGTTTGAACAAAGATATTCTTTGCCAATACGTAGAATACATCACTAACTTGCGTATGAGTGCTGTTGGTTTAAGCCAGGCGTACCCAGAAGCAAGTCAAAACCCAATTCCTTGGATTAACTCATGGCTATCATCTGATAACGTGCAGGTTGCTCCACAAGAAGCGGAAATCAGTTCGTACCTTGTTGGCCAGATCGATAACGATGTAAGCGCTGACGATCTTGGTGACTTCGAACTATGAGTCAATTAACCATTACGGTTAACGGCATTAAGGTTCACGGCAATAGTCGTGAGCCTTTGCTCGTCCAGCTTGAAAAAGTTGGCATTCAGCCAGAGTACCAATGCCGCAATGGTATGTGTGGTGCTTGTCGCTGCAAATTACAAACGGGTGCAGTCGATCAGCAGGATTCGATGGCATTTGTTGGTCAGAACGAAATTCTGAGTTGTTGCTCTGTGCCTAAATCAGACATCAATATTGAATTCGATTATCACGTTGTGCCACAAACACTCGCTGAAGCCTCCAATAGCTAACATTGCTTTGCAGCGTTAGCTATTTCGTTAAGCTGTCCTTTCCTTAACCTCCGTAGCAGCACTCCTTCACCACTGACTCATCCACACAAATCCTAGCTACTAGTGATGCGCCGCAAGAAATATCTCACCTGTCCGCTCTAACGAGCCATATTCACCCAGAACATCTTTATGCTCTAGCCAACGGCGCAGCATGTCTAACATCACAGTCGCAATCATAGTGCGATGTGCATTATGACCATACTCTCGCTTGGTTTTGACGGTTTGTGCCCAGTCACCTTGTGGGGTCGCCAGAGCAACAGCCACACAACCATCAATGCACATACCTGAGGCCAAAGCGACGTTCGTTTGGCTACGTTCACGTGCAGCAGATGCCATCGCCAAGGCAGCCGCGAGCTGATCGCTATTACTCTCATCAGCTTGCCCAGCTAGGATCCAGCCCTGTTGGCACTGAGCACGAGACTCCGGCGTATCTTGCATCCAATTGGTGACATAGCCACTGGTAAACTGCTCAGCCACTGTGAGCGTCAAATTATCAGCCGCTAAGCGCTGTCCAATATTCTCTATCAGCGATTGCTCAATAGATACAACATGATCCGCTAAGACCTCGATCATCTGTTGATGAAACTGCTGCGCATATTGATGTGCCTTGTCCGCAAACAATTTAACTTCTATAAACGGCAATGACGAGCGATAACCAATCTCACAGCCCTCTGGTAAATTCAATGCAGTCAAACTCTCACCAATACCTGATTCAGATAAACCAAAGGTATAAAAGCGATGACAACGTAGCGCGCTACTCTCAGGGTGTTGCCGCTTCATCCTTGGCAAAATTTCATCGTGGACCATTTTTTTGAATTCACTGGGTACGCCCGGTGTGAAATATAGCGTTGCCTTGTTCAACTTCATAGCGAAACCACATGCCGTACCGACAGGGTTTTCAAGCAGTTCAGCCCCTTCTGGCAACATGGCTTGCTTAAGGTTCGTTTTTGGCATGTCACGTCCGAGTTTCTGGTACTTCAGTAACATTTGTTCAACCCAGTAATCCGATTGCTCCAAACCTAGGTCACCAGCAACCGCTGCTGCTTGTGCGGTTAGATCATCGGTTGTAGGGCCAAGTCCACCGTTCACAATCACAATGTCGTTACGTAGGCTCGCATTCACTAATTCTTCCGCTAGAATTTCTAACTGATCCCCCACGGTTGTGCGCCGCGTCATCGCAAAGCCTTGTTCGAAAAACAGGCGTGAAAGCCAAGCAGCATTGGTATCGACAATGTCGCCATGCAATACCTCTTCCCCTGTACTGATCATTGCAATTTGTAGCATTGGTTCACCTTTATGCTTATGTATTTACTAAACCAACAGAACAAACAACTCCACACATTGTTCGTCGTTACTAAGTATATTAGCTTGCTCTGCCTCCTATGCCTACGCCTTAACTCACTGATAAACAATCAATCCTGCGCACTCGCTAACATTCTTTAAATGATTGTGGCTCAGCAAATTAAGCCTTCAATAAAACCCGCTCCTCTCAATACAGAGTGTAAACTTAGATTTACATAAAGTAATTCACCGTTGACAGTCTAGCTCACTAGCTTTAAGGTAGCTTTCAACCAAGATATTCCAGTCAAACACTGGAATACCAATAATAATAGCAATGAAAGAGTCAAAACTGTGATAACACACCATCAGCCAACCTATTATCGCTAGCCGCAGTAGCACTTAGAGCGTAAAGATTAAATTACACACCTACTGTGGCCACCCTAAAGCTATCACGATATAGCAAAAATCGTGACAACCTACTGATTTGGTAAAGATAACGAGGCCAAATCAAAATAGAATACTTTCGGGAGCGACCCTCAAATGACGATGAATAAGACCTTTGGCAGCATGTTAATTATTGCTGGTACCACGATCGGCGCAGGTATGCTTGCCCTTCCGCTCGCATCTGCCGGACTAGGGTTTTCTACCGCAATTATGATTATGGTGGGTATTTGGGCTCTAATGACCTACACCGCGCTATTAATGTTAGAAGTGCATCAATACGCGAGTCCAAACGCAACGTTACATACGCTTGCTCGAGACCTACTGGGTCGTAAAGGACAAGTAATTGCTAGCTTTGCCATGCTATTTCTGTTTTACGCACTGTGTGCCGCATACATTGCTGGTGGTGGTGCACAAATGAACGACAAACTTGTGCATTGGTTTGATCTCGATGTTGCACCGCAAGTTGGTACAATTGGCTTTACTGTCGTTATTGCTGCGGTGGTATCTATTGGTACCCACTCGGTTGATATGATCAACCGTATACTATTTAGCTTAAAAATTGTTGCACTGGCGACTATGCTCGGCTTACTTGTTCCTCACGTGCAAGGCGATCACCTTATTAATATGCCACTAGAGAAAGGATTGATCATTTCTGCACTGCCAGTTGTCTTTACTTCATTTGGTTTCCACGGCAGTATCCCTTCAATTGTTCGCTACGTTGGTATCGACATTCGCTCTCTGCGTAAAGTCATGGTGATTGGCTCTGCTGTTCCACTGACAATCTACATCTTGTGGCAAATTGCTAGCCAAGGCGTATTAAGTCAGCCAGATCTTATGGGCAGCTCAAATTTGGGCATGTTTATCAGTAGCCTTAGTGATATGTTGCATAATCCAATGGTGAGCCAATCTGTGTCTATCTTTGCAGACCTTGCTTTAGCAACATCATTCCTAGGAGTGAGTTTGGGGTTGTTTGATTTCCTATCCGACAGCTTTAACCGTGGCGATAAAGCCGGAGGTCGCCTTCAAACCGCCCTCATCACTTTTGTTCCACCACTGTGCTTTGCTTTGTTCTACCCGCAAGGCTTTATCATGGCGCTTGGCTACGCTGCAATTGCCTTGGTGATTTTAGCCTTATTCTTGCCTGTTGCTATGGTAAGTGCACAACGAAAAAAACAGGGTGAAACAAATGAATACGCTGATGGGTACCAAGTACGTGGTGGCAAGCCAGCGCTTGCGCTCGTTACCTTAAGTGGCTTTATCATTATTAGTGCCCAATTCCTACAAATGGCTGGTGTGATTCCCGCTGTTGGATAACAACTTATAAAGCCACTTTAGGCATGTTTATCTAAAGTGGCTTTTCAATAGAAAACCTATCATCCTTATAGCCTAGATCCCCATTTTTACTGGCGCGATATAATAAAATTGCATTTAATTAACACCTTAATCCTTTATGGTGAAAACAATCGTTTTCGGCGCATTATCGACTTTAATTTCTTCAAAAAATCAATAAATTAACCTCATCCATATTGTAATTAATGAACAGGCATCACGATTTCTTATAAAATTCATATTGTTAATAGTTATTTTGGGCTAATCTGAAGGCCTTACTCTTTGATACTAATTATAAAGTCTGGTAATGAGCCAACACTTTTCTCTTTTTGATCGCCTTCAATCCCCTGTGTGGGTATTCGACATAGATCACAAACGTATTATTTGGGCCAATCAGGCTTCACTACCATTATGGGAATCCTCGTCAACCGAGGAATTAGTTTCCCGTGACTTAGCCAAAGATATGTCACAAGCCGTCCATGCCATCCTTGAGGAATACCAACAGTATTTTCAACGTGGTGAGCATATAAAGACTTGGTGGAACTTCAATCCTAAGCAAAAACAAAAGAAGGCATTGTGTTGCTTCTCTGGCTTCACTTTAGACGATGGCAGAATGGCAATGCTGGTCGAAGTTATTGCTGATGAATCGACACTGCGCCGTGAACTTGCCTTTGCCGAATGCTCCAACCTTGCTTTGCTGTTTGAGTGCCAAGGCAGCTTAATCAGCGCCAATGATGTCTATACACATGAGTTCGGTTCTTTGCTGCAAGATTTAGCGCACTTTTTAGGCGACCGTCAATTGGCAGAGACTTGGCTAACAGAAGCAAGAGCAAACAGTGTTATTCATCGACAAAAGCTCTGTTGGACAGGTAAACAGCATCTTTGGTTTGATATTGAGGGCAAATGGCTGCAAGACAAGCAACAACTCTTGTTGCATCTCACCAATATCAGCCCTGAAAAAGAAAAATTACGTAAAGCCAAATACAACGCTGAACACGATTTTCTCACAGGGCTATTAAATCGCCGCGGTATTACCAATGCCATTAAGAAATCCCATCATGATCGCCAACCTTATAGCTTGCTCTTTTTAGACATTGATGGATTCAAACTGGTCAACGATACCTATGGTCATGCCATTGGCGACAAACTGCTGCGCGCGATTGCGATTCGCCTTAACGACACACTGCAACAAAAAGGCTTATTAGCGCGTTTTGGTGGTGACGAATTTATCATTCAGATCGAACGTCGTTACATTGCTGATAGCAGTCTGTTTGCCAAAGAATTAATTGCCGTGCTCAATCGCCCATTCCACCTAAAGGAAGTGGGTGAGCTATCGATTGGCTGCAGTATTGGTATTACCCATTACCCTGACGATGCCATTGATATTGAAACCTTGGTAACGCAAGCGGATATGGCAATGCATCGCGCAAAACTTCGGGGGCGTAACCGCAGCCATCATTTCTCACCTGAAATGGCTGATGCCTTATACCGTAAAATGACGCTACGCCATCACTTAACCGTAGCAATGGAAGAAGAAGCCTTTGAGTTGTATTACCAACCAATTGTCGATTTAAAAAGTCGGCAACTTAAAGGCTTTGAGGCCTTAGTGCGGTGGCATGACGAAGAATTAGGGCAAGTTTCTCCAGCAGAATTTATTCCTCTAGCAGAAGAAACCGGTCAAATTGTACCTATGGGGCGATGGATCCTTGAAACAGCCTGTAAACAGTTAGCAACATGGCAAAACAAGTACCAACGTAAGTTCATTATTAGTGTCAACTTGTCTCGTGCGCAGCTTCAAGCAAGTCTTGCAGGCAACGTGGCAGAACTTTTAGAACAATACCAACTTGAACCGTCTTCTTTAGCGTTGGAGTTGACTGAGTCGACCATGCTACAAGAATATGATGAAGCAAAACAATGTCTGGAAGATCTTGATGCCTTGGGGATAGAACTGCACCTTGATGATTTCGGTACAGGGTATTCCTCACTATCACAGCTACAAGATTTACCAATCAGTACAGTTAAGCTTGATCGCAGCTTTGTGCAAGGTGAGCATAAAGGTAGCCAAGCCATTATTGAAGCAACACAGGCCATATGTGAAAAGTTAGACTTAAAGGTTGTTGCAGAAGGTGTTGAAACGATATCTCAGCTTGAATACCTACAAAATTGTAACTTCGACTACTGCCAAGGTTACTACTTAGGTAAGCCTATGCCATCACATGAGCTTGAAGCGCGCGACTTCAATCTACTCAATAGCGTACCAGCGAGACGAGTGACTCACTGATCAACAACTCGCGTTATGCATGAAAACGTGAATACGATAAAGGCTCAGCATGGGCCTTTATCTTTAATTCGCTCTGTCATCGATAACGTTATTGCCAGAATAACACGAATAATAGTCCCCCTATTATCATGATGGAATGGCAGTGTGCGGAAGGAATAGGCAATGGATTTAGGACTATTACTGGCTATGCTGATGATTTTCATTGGCTCCTATGTACAAAGCTCTATCGGGTTTGGGCTTGCTATTATTACCGCCCCTATTCTGTTTCAAATTTCCCCCGACTATGTACCAGCACCTATTTGCCTAACCGCATTGTTTTTATCACTTATTAACGCTTATAAGTACAAAGCTAACATTTCTATGAAAGGGCTATGGATGGCATTTATCGGCCGTGTTCCGGGCTCTATTGCTGGCGGAGCCATGCTCTTTTATGTCGAGCCACAGACCTTGTCATTGTGGATTGGGGGGATTGTTTTGTTTGCGGTTATTATCAGTCTGCTACCGCTGCGTATCCAGCCGACAGATCCTCGCCTTGTGATTGCCGGGTTCTTCTCAGGCCTATTTGGCACAAGTTCAGGCATTGGTGGGCCGCCAATGGCACTATTACTTCAACACCAAGAAGCAAATCACATTCGCGCGAACTTATCGGCCTTTTTCGTCGTTAGCAGCCTACTGTCACTCATGGTTCAGGTGCCAGTTGGACATATGGGAATCAAACACCTTTACCTTTCTCTACCTCTCATTCCTATGTCTTATCTTGGCTATAAGCTAGCAATGAAAACGGTGGAGCATATTGATAAAAAAACAATTCGAGTAATCTCACTCGTCATGTGCTCTGTCTCAGGTATTGTCGCTATTTACGCTGCGCTCTAGCCTCCCTAGCTCAAGTCGTGGGCATAAACTCTGCGTGAATTAGGATATTCCGAGGCGTTGTTGGCTTGTCACAAAAGGTTCCTATCGTAACCTGATACCCAGACTCCTCCATGAAACATGCTCGGTCATACACCAGCCACATTTCAAGAGGACGACGAAATAGTTGACGTACTAGCTCCATACGCTCCACCAGTGCGTAACGCTGCTCACCTTCAGCCTGCCAATGGGAAAAATCAATCTCATTGGGTAATACCAGCCCTTTCTTTTCTGCAGCCCATAAACAAAACGCAGCAAAGCCTTCATTTAATAAGGCTTTTTGAATATTAGGAACAGGTAAATAAACGTTAGACCCTGATATATGACGTTGTAATGCATCAAACCCTAATCGAAAGCTCACTTCAACAAAGCGTTGGCGTCTTACGCGTTGACCTGCCGTCACCGTTTCTTGCAGTGGTAAGCGTAGATCATGCTTGGCTAACCGAATCTCACTACACTTGCTTATCTGTGATAATGGCTGGTACTCGGTATCACGGATCAGGTGGTAACAGCATGGCGAAATGCTCACGGCGCGGCCTTGTTTATTCGCTACACGTTGTAACAAGGATACGTGCAAATCACCACATGCATGGAGCGCAACTGCGTGTTGTTCAGACTTGATATATTGATCGCTGTCACAAGAGAAAGCATCCCCTTGAACGAATGTGATAGGCAAACCAAGTTGATTAACGGCAGCTTCACCGTCACGACAAAGTTGCTCTTGCCACTCTAAGCTCACTACAGGTGTTTGATGTGATGCAGCCAATACCCGTCCAAGGTGCCCTTTGCCCGCACACCATTCTAGCCAAGGTAAATTGTGTTGCGGTAATGCAGCATTAAACGCAGTAATTTGTGTCCATTTACGGCCAGGGATACCAACATCAAGCCCTTTCGGCAAAGCTGTTGTAGCTCTAGTCGTTAAAGGCTGGGTTTCAGATAAAGTAAGCAATTGATGTGCTTGAGGGATCCAAGGCGACAGTGCATCTGCCAAAGCGGTAGTATCTTGTGTCAGCGCCTCTATTTGTTCATCCGTGAGCGACATTAGCCACTGGCATAACTCAGGGTGAGATTGCTGCCAAGCCAATTGTGTTTCAGCAAACGGCATAAATTGCCAAAACGCACGCGTACTTGATAACGCAAAATCAAGCTGTTGAAGTAAAGAGGAGGAGCTAGGCATAAAGCTGTTCTTAAGAGAAAATACCGGGCGCTTAGTCTACCTGAACTATGGAAATAAAAAAGGCTACACACCATAGTGAGTAGCCTTCGAGCATCATGATATTTTAAAGCGAGTTATATACCTCAACGCTTATGTATCAAACTAACGAACGGGTAATTCCATCGTGGCAAACATGCTTTCAATTTCAGCATTCGTTTTCAACGCAACCGCTTGGTCAACAACATTACGCGTCAAATGAGGCGCAAAGCGCTCCATAAAATCATACATGTATGAGCGAAGGAAGGTGCCCTTCTTAAAGCCAATTTTTGTCGTACTCGCTTCAAAAATATGGCTGGCATCAATCGCGACAAGATCAGTATCTGTGACAGGATCCATTGCCATACTCGCAATCACACCGACACCAATGCCTAACCGAACATAGGTTTTAATCACGTCAGCATCGGTTGCGGTAAAGACAATGCGCGGCGTTAAGCCAGAGCGATTAAATGCACTGTCTAACTCTGAACGCCCTGTAAAACCAAACACATAAGTCACTAAAGAATAAGCGGCTAAGTCGTGTATGGTGATATTGTCTTTTTGCGCCAAAGGATGATCGGCCTTGACCACAATAGAACGATTCCAGTGGTAACACGGTAGCATGATCATGTCTTGATAAAGGTGGAGTGCTTCCGTTGCGATGGCAAAGTCAGTGGTGCCCTTTCCTACTGCATCGGCAATTTGAGAAGGCGTACCTTGATGCATATGCAGAGACACTTTCGGGTAACGTGCGGTAAACCCTTGGATCACTTGTGGTAGCGCGTAACGTGCTTGCGTATGAGTCGTTGCAATATTTAATGTGCCCATTTCAGGGTGAGTATGCTCACCGGCAACGGATTTAATACTTTCAACGCGAGATAAAATGTCTCGTGAAATACGTACAATTTCTTCGCCAGCCGTTGTCACCTTGGTCAGGTGTTTACCACTGCGCTCAAAGATTTGAATACCCAGCTCATCTTCCAGCAAGCGCACTTGCTTACTAATACCGGGTTGAGAGGTATATAAATTTTCTGCTGTCGCTGACACATTCAAGTTGTGATTCACAACTTCAACAATGTAGCGTAGTTGTTGTAGTTTCATGGTACCGCCTAACCTATAGTCCGTTACATCATATCAGTGCAACCATGCCTTTCGTATTGTTATATATCGTTTCGTTACGTTTTCATAGCATTTCTTATAGCTTTTTGCTCTAAAACAAAAAACTGAATGTTCACAAAATAGTCATAAGTTGGCGAATTCTCACACTATGAGTACAGAGTAAAGATCAAACACAAAGAAGGCTGCTATTATACAAAACGACGCCCTGTTTAATGAGTAGGGAATCAATAAGATGGAATGCGCACGTCCAAAGAACACAATACGAAAAGAAATATTCCAAAACAGCATGGTCTATTCAGTGCTGCTCCTCTCTTGCATGGCACTCATCATTTCTTGGCTGCTTTACAAATCAGAAGAAAGATCAGCACACCAGATCCTCAAACTCCACAATGAATCGACCAATTATATTATTGAAGGGCATTTCTCTGAACTCAGCAATATTGTCGAGAGCCTAACGCAATCCTATTGCGTTAAAAATGGATCAACGCTGAGTGAAGATGGGCAGCAGGAACTCATCAACTATTATCAAACCGTCACCAGTGCGAACAATAAAACAACGCACCTCTATTCGGCATACGCCAATAAATTATTGTTAATCCACAATTACACCCCGCCGCAAGGCTATGACCCAACCTCACGGCCTTGGTTTATTCAAGCCATCAAAGATGCCCCCAATGTTTCAATAGGAGTGCCTTACCAAGATGCAAAATATAATCTATGGCTGATCTCAACGGCGAAAGCATTTGTTGATAAAAATAACCGATCCGGTGTGATTGCGATTGATACACCACTGAGCATTATTACAGACCTACTCAACAAAAAAGCAGCGCGGTATACCACCTCAAAAAGTTTTATTACGGATCTCAAAGGTAGAGTGATCATTCACCCTGAATACAGCAAAATTAATCAACCGCTTCAAGGCATTGTCCACCAGCCCATTATACTCAACACAAGCCATGGTGAAATGACTTACAAGGAAAACGGTGTGTCGAAAATCGCTTACTATAGTCGAGTAAATGAAACAGGCTGGTTGCTCTTTACCGACGTGAACAAAAGCGAAATCTTCACTCCTATTATCTATCAGGTTATTCGCAATGTTGGTCTACTTGGTTTAGTGGCGGTGGCGTTAGCCTTGATATACAGCTCATTATTCAGTCAATCGTTATCGAGTTCTATGATTCGGCTAAAAGAGCACGTCCATCGCATTACCGAAGGAAAAGAACCAACGCATGCCACGCATACTTTCCCTAATAACGAAATTGGCAGTATTGCTAACGAGGTGCTTCAACTAACACAAGAGGCTTTGTATCAGCGCACCTTACGACTGGAACAAGCCAACCGTGAAATCGACGATATCAATCACACTCTGGAATTAAAGAATCAAGCGCTACAAAATTTAGCGGAGCGCGATCAACTCACTAACCTATTCAACCGTCGTAAAATCAATGAAACACTGCATAGCGAACAGGAACGCTTCATACGCTACCACACTCCATTTAGCATTATCATGATCGACATAGATCACTTTAAATATATTAATGATCAGTTTGGTCATCATGCGGGGGATGATGTTTTAAAAGAACTAACACTGCGCCTTAGCACCAATATACGTAAAACCGATATATTAGGCCGCTGGGGGGGTGAGGAATTTCTGCTAGTTTGCCCGGAGACAACGTTATCGCAGGCGAGTATTCTCTCAGAAAAAATACGGCGACTTGTCGAACAACAAGCCTTTTCCATCAACCAAGGGATTACAATCAGTGCAGGGGCAACAGAGTATTGCCTTGAAGACTCATTAACATCCGTACTTTCTCGTGTAGACAACAACTTATATCAGGCAAAGAATGCAGGACGAAACCAAGTAATTGCAAAGTAATAGCAGTGCACAGAGCTGCACCTGATTAACGTCATCAACATTTGTATTAAACAAAGTACCATGCTTTTTGCGAATTATTCGTGTCATGGGCATGAGATTCAGATAAGCAACAACCTGCAAAAATACGCAACTATACACAAGAGCAATCGATCAAGTTCAAAAAAGACTAAATTCGTTATTTTGAGCCAGCATTTTTCAGCCTTGTGCTATCACCATACTGTCAGTTGGTGTATCTTATACCCTTACAACAAATGTTACGGAAATTTGATTATCTTATGAGCTTACCTTTAGTAATAGGCTTGGTTGCCTTGTTACTGATTTTGATTGTTGGGTATAACGTCATCATTCAGTATCGCCAACGTGTTGAAAGTGTTAAACACCAAGAGCTTGCCAAGCATATTGCCATTATTGATGCGACCGAAGACTTAATCGGTAATGCTCATCACATGCCATACAGCAAAGAGCTACTGGTTTGTTTAAATCAACGAATTATGTACGCTTTACAAAGTATGCATGAGGCTGATCCGTCGGATAAATCGCTGCCTGCACGTGTATCGAATGTCACTCAGCAAATCCAACATTTGCAACAAAACTACTCTAATGCTGATGTGGCGCCTTTCAAAACTCCCACAACAGATAAACAAGCGCTGGGCATGTTGCAATTAGTGAAACGCTTGAAGACTGTGGTCAAAAATGAACACAGTAAGGGCCGCTTCGCAACCCAAGCATTTGTAGCAGAAAATGCCCGCCTTGAAGGTATCCAACTGCGCATTAACATTGAGAATGTTGTGAAACGGGCCAATGAGGCTCGCATGAAGCGCCAGCTTGGTACTGCAAAACAGTTGCTGAAAAAAGGGATCGATGTTCTTGCGAGCAAGAATGACAACTACGCTAACCAAGCGCGTGAAAAATTGCAGATGATGCTGAATGAGATAGATAACAGCCAATCAGCAACGCAAGAGCAAGAACGCCAGCAGATGCTAAATAAAGATCAAGACGATCTTGATGTCTTGTTCCAGCCGAAGAAAAAGTGGTAAACCGCTTTCTTCTCTCCTTTTAAAAGGTCGCTTGCGGCCTTTTTTATTACCCCTAATCCCCCCTTTTTCCTCTTGTTCTTTACTTCGACTCCTGTGATATGATGAAACCTTATATAGCAGCCAGCCTCTTATAATAAGCTCATGATTTCAGAACTATTAACGCCAATAAACCACTTCCTTAAGGCCTCAACGCCCGACGCTTGGATTAATGAAGCACGTAAGCCAGAGAACCTTTCCGTTATTTTACGTGACCACATGCTGTGCGAACTCAAAGCTGCACAAAGTGCGATCTTTCTTATTCGTAAATATGCGGTCGACAAAGAAAGCGCACAACAGCTTGCTGAATGGGTGAAACCTTACGAAGCCTTGGCTTACAAAAAAACAGGTACCCTTGCCTCTCTTCGCGGTAAAAGCAACGCATCAAAGCAAATCACGCCACGTGCTGATTGTGCTTATAGCCAAGATTTGATCGATAAGATGGTCTTGCTGATTAGAGAGGAGCTGCACCACTTCTATCAGGTGTTAGAGCTAATGGAAAATAAAGGTGTTAGCTATGAACTGATCGATGCAGGCCGCTATGCTAAAGGGCTTATCAAGCACGTTACCAGTTACGAACCAGATGCCCTGATCGATAAACTGATTATTGGTGCTTTCATTGAAGCGCGTTCCTGCGAACGTTTCGCCAAACTTGCACCACACCTTGATGAAGACATAGAGAAATTTTACATCTCATTATTGCGCTCTGAAGCGCGCCATTATCAAGATTACCTCACACTCGCAGAGCAAATTGCGGGTAAGGATATCTCAGAGCGTGTGGCCTACTTTGCACGTGTTGAGGCCGACCTTATTACCTCGCCTGATACCGATTTTAAATTCCATAGCGGCACGCCTGCCTAAGCTCTAGGTTTCTAGGTTTCTAGGTTTCTAGGTTTGAATTTTAGCCACAAAAAAAACCGCCAGTCGGCGGTTTTTTTATCAGAGCTAAAACGGATTACTCCGCTTTATCTTCTTTTTCTTTCTTTGGCTTTTTACGCTTGTCGGTAATTTCCCACTTACCGTCAATGTATAAACCAGTCCAGCCAGATGGCTTACCATCCACTTCTGAACGTACGTAGTTCTCTTTCGTCTTACGACTGAAACGTACAACGGTTGGACGACCATCTGGGTCTTCCGTTGGCGCATCTGTCAGGTAAGTGAACTTAGGCGACAGACGGTCTTTAAAGCGAACGAGCTCTTCCACTAATGGCGCACGCGTCTCACGTGATTTAGGGAAAGTACTTGCAGCCATGAACAAACCAGAAGCGCCGTCACGTAGCACGAAGTAAGCATCAGGATCTTGCGAACACGGTAGTTCAGGTAAGTGAACTGGATCTTCTTTTGGTGGCGCAATCTCACCGTTTTTAAGGATCTTACGTGTGTTCTTACAATCGTCGCTCGTACAACCCATGTACTTACCGAAACGACCGTTCTTAAGCTCCATATCGGAACCACACTTATCACATTCGATAACTGGGCCGTCGTAGCCTTTAAGAACAAACTCACCTTTCTCGACGATGTAACCATCACAGCTTGGGTTATTACCACAAACATGCAATTTACGATCTTGGTCGATTAAGTAAGCGTCCATCGCTGTATCACACTTAGGACAACGTTTTTTAGCACGCAGCGCCGCTGTTTCAACGTCTTCTTCAAGTACGTTAACAATGCCGTCTTCATCACCTAAATTGATCGTCGTCTTACAACGCTCTTTCGGTGGTAATGCGTAGCCAGTACAACCAAGGAAAACACCCGTTGATGCGGTACGAATACCCATAGGGCGCGAACATGTTGGACACTCAATATCAGTTTCTACGATATTGTTTGGCTTCATGCCGCCTTCGTTTTCATCAAGCTCTGCTTTTTCAAGCTCAGCAGTGAAGTCACTAAAGAACTGGTCAAGCACTTGCTTCCAGTTTTTCTCGCCTTCAGCGATTTTATCTAGGTTGCCTTCCATGCGAGCAGTGAAGTCAAAGTCCATCAGATCAGCAAAAGACTGGTCTAAACGGTCTGAAACAATCTCACCCATTTTTTCAGCATAGAAACGACGCATATCAACACGTACATAACCACGATCTTGAATGGTAGAAATGATAGACGCATACGTTGACGGACGACCAATACCACGCTTCTCAAGCTCTTTAACCAATGCAGCCTCTGTAAAGCGCGCTGGCGGTTTAGTGAAGTGTTGCTTAGGCTCAAGCTCGGTTAGCGTTAATGTATCGCCAACGTGAACCATAGGCAGTGTAGTATCTTCGTTTTTACCAGATGGACGCTGAACGTGTGTCCAGCCCGCAAAACGCATAGTGCGACCTTTCGCTTTTAGCGTAAAGTCAGCAGCCGATACCGTGATAGTGCTTGAATCGTACTTAGCCGGCACCATCTGACAAGCAACAAACTGACGCCAGATAAGGTCGTACAGTTTAACGGCGTCTTGATCCATGCCTTCTAGGTGCTCAGCTTGCACTTCAACACTTGAAGGACGAATCGCTTCGTGCGCTTCTTGTGCATTGCCTTTGCTGCCATAGACATTGGCTTTTTCTGGTAGGTAGTTATCACCGTACTCAGACGCAATAAATTCACGCGCCGACTCAACCGCTTCTTTCGAAAGGTTCGTGGAGTCAGTACGCATATACGTAATGTAACCCGCTTCATACAAACGCTGAGCAAGGCCCATAGTTCGCTTAACGCCATAGCCTAAACGTGTACTCGCCGCTTGCTGAAGCGTCGAGGTAATGTAAGGCGCAGATGGTTTACTGCTGGTTGGGCGATCTTCACGATCAGCCACTTTATAAGTTGCGCTATCAAGCACAGACTTCGCAGCCATCGTATCGGCTTCGTTTTCAGGACGGAACGCTTTGCCCGACTGATGCGTTACCATTAAACGCAGTGCGTCACTACCCAAGGTTTGTGTATTCGCGTGAATATCCCAAAACTCTTCAGGTGTGAACGCTTTGATTTCGCGTTCGCGCTCAACAATTAGCTTCACCGCTACTGATTGAACACGACCTGCTGATAAGCCACGAGCGACTTTTTTCCACAATAGTGGAGAAACCATAAAGCCAACCACGCGATCAAGGAATCGACGCGCTTGCTGGGCATTAACCCCATCAATGTTCAACTCACCAGGCTGTTCAAACGCCTGTTGAATTGCATTTTTGGTAATTTCGTTGAAAACCACTCGTTTGTAACGTGCATCATCGCCGCCGATGATCTCACGAAGGTGCCACGCAATAGCTTCTCCTTCGCGGTCCAAATCGGTTGCGAGATAGACGTAGTCAGCGTCTTTGGCGAGTTTTTGAAGTTCGTTAACAACTTTTTCTTTGCCTGGAAGCACTTCGTACTGAGCCGCCCAATCGTTATATGGGTCAACACCCATTTTACCGATCAGCGATTTACGATCTTTTTCTTTCTTGATACGTGCTTTTTCTTCTGGACTTAACCCTTTGGTCGAAGTCGCAGCGGCTTTCTTGCCGGTACTACGCGCACCCGTTGGCAAATCACGAACGTGACCAACGCTTGACTTTACAATGAAGTCCTTACCCAAGTACTTATTAATCGTCTTGGCTTTGGCAGGGGACTCCACAATAACGAGAGATTTACCCATAATGACTCTATTACGTCCTCGTGCTCGTAAAAAACTATAATTAAAACATAAGGTTGGACGCTAAAAAACGTATTAATTTGCACCGCAACGCTATTACAATATTGGGCTACTATACAAGAAGGTCAACTGGTTTTTAATGAAAACGCGCTGATTGCTCGCCCCTTCCCCAGTTGTTACGCATAGGTTAAATGATATATCAAACCTATATTCTTGCGATTTTATGACGCTTTTTCTCGTCGTGAGGTAGCTTTAAGGCGCTAATGATTACCACCTATCCCACGATTTGACTATTTTTTACCAAAAATATTTGCAACCGCTCACATAAAAACAGCTACATATTTGGTTTTGCGCACAGCTTATAGCCTAAGAAGAAAAAAAACACTAATAAACGAAGGGTTTGAGTTCTGTTTGCATAATTCATACACTAGCGAGGTTTGAAACTTTCCATATAGAGCATTCACTATGAGCGACAAAACTTCTATTTCATCTAATGACCTATTAATGATCGCTAACCAAGAAATTCAAGATCACGAAGGCTTTCTTGAAGGTATGCGTGCAACGTCTGTTGAAGAAAAAGACGGTGTATTGGTCTTTAAAGGCGAATATTTCCTTGATGATAACGGCCTACCAACAGCTAAAACAACGGCTGTCTTCAACATGTTCAAATACCTCGCTCACCAACTTTCGCCAAAGTTCACGTTAGAAAACTAAGCGCTGCACGACACACAGCTTAAAGAAAAACCCGCCTACATCACTGTGGCGGGTTCTTTATAAAAGTCAGTCCATTACATTTCAATGGTCATACTGTCTTTGTCATCATCATTAGAGCGCGATGATGGTGGCGTTGCACCACCTTTAGGGTCGGGACCAAACTGATTATCCCCTTCTGTACCTTTTAATATGCCTAATTCCACTAAAGCAAAAATAGGCCCAATTAAAGGTAGGAAAGTCACGACAACCCACCAGCCGCTTTTGTTACGATCATGCAAGCGCTTAATGTTAAGCGCCATTGATGCCCACATAACAAAACCCAATACCACCATGGCTAATAAATCGACCATAGGGTTCGAGCCTGTATTTTCAGGGGAGCTATACATGAAAACAGGTATAGTGACGAATAATACTGGCAAACTATATAACCAGTAGTCACGTCGTCGCATACGCCCTTTAAATGAAAATAATGCCCACTTCTGATTCATAACAAACCTTATACGATTGGTCGTTGACCACGACTGATCCATTTAAGCAGCAAGGTATCTGCCGCCTCACTGGTTGCACCCGCCAATTTTTCAGCTAATTTCTTACGGCGAACATAACGAATATTCAGTACTTCACGATCTTTACATGCTTTCGTAATGTAATCGTCACTGGTGCCAATTTCATCCACTAAGCCAAGTTCATGCACTTGCTGACCAAACCAATGTTCACCCGTAGCAACTTTTTCAAGGTCGAGCTCAGGGCGATGTACTGCAATGAAATCTTTGAATAATCCGTGGGTTTCTTCAATTTCATCTTGGAATTTTTCACGGGCTTTGTCCGTGTTTTCACCGAACATGGTTAGGGTGCGTTTGAATTCACCTGCGGTAATTTGTTCAAACTCAATATCGTTCTTTTTCAAGACTTTATTAAAGTTTGGTAATTGCGCTATCACACCAATTGAACCCACAATAGCAAAAGGCGCAGAGATAATACGATCACCAACACATGCCATCATGTAGCCGCCACTGGCTGCAACTTTATCCACTGAGATCGTCAGTTTAATGCCAGCACTTTTTAAACGGTCAAGCTGAGATGATGCAAGGCCATAGCCATGAACCATGCCGCCGCCAGTTTCAAGACGAAGAAGCACTTCATCACCTTCGATGGCTACCGCTAGAATGGCTGTGATTTCTTCACGAAGTGACGTCACTTCTTTGGCATCGATGCTACCGTGAAAATCTAACACAAATAAACGAGGCTCACGCGCATGAGAGAGTTCGCCCTCTTTTGCGGCTTTTTTCACTTCTTCCTGACGGGCTTTGTCTTTTGCTTTTTCTTCTTTTTTCTCAACTTTTTCTTTTGCTTTCAGAAGTGCCTTATCATAAAGATGGCCTTCCAGCTGGTGCACAGTATGTTTATATTGCTCTGTTAAATCTGTCACTTCTAATTCACCTTTTGGTGAACCATGACGACCGTTTAAACCTTTAGCGACAATAAGAATACCGACAATCGCTATAACAACTGTGGCGATTTTGGCTAGAAATAAGCCGTAATCAAACAAAAAATCCAATGTTGAGTCCTCATTTTATGAACTTATCTCCATTGTAACCTGCTGAGGCTATGGCAATGCAATGAAAAAGAGACTATTTTACATTTTCGTTAAATCGACATGCTGCAAGGATATTATTTCAAGCATGAGTTAGCGTGATCATTGCACTGATAACGCTCATACCGATTTAGCACTACTATAAGCAAGCGCATATTCAATAAGGAAGTAATACGTGGAATATCAAATTGCAGCTGATTCTCTAAAAAATCGCGTTGTTTTGGTGACGGGAGCGGGTGATGGTATAGGCCGTCAGGCCGCAATAAGTTATGCCGCTCATGGCGCGACCGTCATACTGCTAGGACGTACTGTTGCTAAACTGGAAGCAGTTTATGACGAAATTGAACGCCTTGGTTACCCTCAACCTGCGATCATCCCACTCGATTTAAAAGGCGCAACCAAGCAGAACTATATCGACATGGCTGAAACCATCAGCGATCAGTTCGGTCGCCTAGATGGTGTATTACATAACGCTGGCTTATTAGGTGTACTTAGCCCATTTGATCAACTTGATGAAGACAGCTTCGATGATGTGATGCAAGTGAACGTTAAAGCACAAATGCTACTGACTCAAGCAGTGCTGCCACTGTTGAAACAAGCTGAAGATGCCCGCCTAGTGTTCACAAGTTCAACCGTTGGTCATGTGGGTCGTGCATTCTGGGGAAGCTATGCCATTTCTAAGTTTGCAACCGAGGGTATGATGCAAGTGCTCGCCGATGAACTGAGTAATACCAATGTTAGGGTTAATGCCATAAACCCAGGTGGTACTCGTACAGGCATGCGTGCTCAGGCCTTCCCTGCGGAAGATGCTTCGCTGCTCAAAACGCCGCTAGATATAATGCCGCTGTACTTATTCTTGATGGCACCAGAAAGCAAAGACGTTAACGGCCAGTGTATTGACGCGCAGCCAAAGCGCTAATAAATACAACAGGCTTAGACAGTGAACACTAAATGATAGATACAAAAAAAGCAGCTGTTCAGCTGCTTTTTTATTAACAATAAGAATTACTTGCGAGTACGAGGCTTCGCTGGCTTATTCTTTAATGGGTTACGACGGTTGCTTGCATTACCCGATGGCTTACGCTTACCTGATGATGCGTTATTACCGCCCTTACCTCTACCACCACGAGCATTACCACCTTCTTCAGCACCTTTATTACGGGTTGAAGTTGGATTACGACGCTCTTTGCCACCACGACCGCGGCGACCTGATGATTCTTCGCTTGCACGTTCTTCATGACGACGAACTGCACGACGGATCTGACGCACACCACGCTTACGCTTCTGACCTTCAACAGTCAGCATAGTTTCGCTTTCGTGCTCAAGCTCTACCATTTCACGTAGGTAGTTAACTTCAGTCAGTTCTAGCTCCATCCAACCGCCACGAGGCAGGTCTTTGGTTAGGTAGATGTCACCGTAACGAACACGCTTAAGACGACTTACTGTTACGCCTTGCGAGTCCCATAAACGACGAACCTCACGGTTACGACCTTCAGTGATCACAACGTAGAAAGTATGGTTCATACCTTCACCGCCAGCGTAAACGACATCTTCGAAACGTGCCATACCATCTTCTAGCTTCACGCCACGAACAAGGTTACGCACCATTTCTTCGTTTACTTCACCGAATACACGAACCATGTATTCACGTTGAACAGTACGGCTCGGGTGCATCAAGCGGTTTGCTAACTCACCATCGGTAGTGAACAGAAGAAGGCCACTGGTGTTTGCATCAAGACGACCAACAGAAACCCAACGGCCTTCTGTTAAACGTGGTAGACGATCAAATACAGTACGACGCCCTTCTGGATCGTGACGCGTACACAGTTCGCCTTCTGGCTTGTTATAAGCCAACACACGACAAACTTCATCACTTGTCGCAACGAGATCAACTTTGTGACCATCAATACGTACAAGTACACTTAGATCGTCAAGGCGGTCACCAAGCTTGGCAACAACACCATCAATACTTACACGACCAGCTTGAATCTTTAATTCGATTTCTCGACGAGAGCCCTGACCTGAACGTGCCAGCACTTTCTGTAATTTTTCACTCATTAGACAAACCTTTGTCGCCTTCACAGGCGTCGAAATACTCATCCCTGATACCGGGTGGTACCAAGCAGCGGCGAATTATGCCAAAAGCACCATGAAGTTACTACCACTTTCATGCTTATCCGCTACTTGCATTCTGTTTACTCAAATGGTGCAGGATCGCCCGAACCAACGCGCACGATTTGTGCATCACCATCACTGAAGTCAATAACGGTTGTTGGCTGCTCACCTAAATAACCACCATTCACAATCAAATCAACAGCATGCTCTAGTTTGTCACGGATATCTTCAGGATCAGATTCTGCCACATCACTATTTGGCAAAATAAGTGTCGTCGACATCATAGGCTCACCCAACTCTTCTAACAGTGCGAGTGCTATTGCATTATCAGGCACACGAATACCGATCGTTTTACGTTTTGGATTCATCAAACGACGCGGAACTTCTTTAGTTCCTTTGAAAATAAAGGTGTAAGCGCCCGGCGTATTGTTACGCAGTAAACGATACGCGACGTTATCAACGCGAGCGTATAAAGACAGTTCCGACAAGTCACGGCATAGTAGTGTGAAGTTATGCTTATCGTTCAAACGACGAATTTGGCAGATACGTTCTAATGCCGCTTTATTTTCAATCTGACAGCCTAGCGCATAGCCTGAATCTGTTGGATATACGATAACGCCACCATTACGAATAATCGCAACAGACTGCTTCACAAGACGTGCTTGTGGTGTTTCGGGATGCATGTAAAAAAATTGGCTCATGGTTCCTCCCAAAAGGCATAACGACATTGAGTTACTCGGTTACGTCTTCTGAATCATCTCGCTTCTTTTCGACATTCCAATCGTGCCACACCTCGGTTACCCCTTTAGGTAACCATAAGTTACGACCTAGTTCAGTCCATGGCGACGGATAATGAAAATCGGAGCCTTGAGAAGCAAGTAGTTGATAATCAATGGCATAATCACCGAGATTACGGCGTTCATGCTGTCCTTGTTGCGGCTGTGCCACTTCCATAGCATCGCCTTTTGCTTCCACGAAAGTCGTTAATAATCGCTTAAGCCATTTAGTGGTCATTTTATAGCGGCCAGGATGCGCTAATACCGCTTGTCCACCCGCTGCGTGAATTGCCGCCACTGCTTCTGCAATTGAACACCAGCTAGGTGGTACATAACCTGGGTTACCCCGAGTAAGAAACTTTTTGAATACCGCTTGCATGGTTTTGGCATAGCCTTCCGCGACAATCCACTGCGCAAAATGCGCGCGTGTCAGCGTCGCGTCACCGGCTAAGGCTTTAGCGCCAGCCAGTGCGCCCGGCATACGATTCTTTTCCAGTCGCTCACCAATTTGCTCTGCACGTTCAGCGCGTCGTGCTATTTGCTCTGCAATCAGAGTCGTAATTGCAGGATGCTCAGGGTCAATGTTTAATCCCACAATGTGAATATCAAAATTTTGCCAAAGTGTCGATATTTCAATGCCTTTGATGAGAGTTAAAGGCAAATTAAGTGCATCAATCGTTTGTTGAGCTTCTTCAAGCCCTGCAACCGTATCATGATCCGTAATGGCGAGTGCATCCACGCGGTTTAGCACCGCACGCTCAACTAACTCTTTAGGTGACAACCGACCATCAGATGCCGTCGTATGACTGTGTAAATCAAATAACATAAATTTTATTCTTGACTCTATATCTGTAAACTAGTTTACTAGTACGCAGTTACCCGAAATCATAAATCGACTAACAGGACGATCCCATGGTACAGCATATTCATCATCAACTCTGCGCTTTATTCTCTTGGTGGTGGCACTCCCAATCTTGGGCGGTGTAATTCCCTGTACCTAACGGACAGCATACACAGTAGCCCGCTCATTGCGGGCTTTTTTCGGCCTATTGTTTTTCGAAGCACTTTATTACCAGCATATTTCAGCCCAATGTCAATTCGATGTTGATGCTCACAAGGACACTATTATGATTATTGTACTAAAACCAGCCGCGACTGAATCTCAAGCAAAAGAAATCCTCCAACGTATTGAAGATGCAGGGCTCAAGCCACTTTACATGCCAGGTGTTGAACGCATAGTACTCGGTGCGCTTGGCGATGAACGTATTTTGCAAAAACTAAACCTAGATGCATACCCATGCGTTGAAACAGTCAAACCAATTCTGACCAAATACAAAATGGTCAGCCGCGAAGTACAGGCACACGATACTGTGGTTCGTTTCGGTAATGCAGCAATTGGTGGTAATCAGTTTGCAGTTATCGCGGGTCCTTGCTCGGTCGAATCAGAAGAACAGCTGTTATCTGTGGCTGAAGTCGTCAAAAAACACGGTGCTATAGCCCTTCGTGGTGGGGCGTATAAGCCTCGTACCAGCCCTTATGATTTCCAAGGTATGGGTGTTGAAGGCTTAAAACTCCTTAAGCAAGCAAATGAACAGCTTGGCATGCCAACAGTGTCTGAAGTCATGGAAGTCAGCCAGGTTGATACAATGTGTGAATATGTTGACTGCCTACAGATTGGCGCTCGGAATATGCAAAACTACGCATTATTAAAAGCTGTGGGCGAAAGTCAAAAACCGGTCTTGCTCAAACGTGGACTTTCAGCCACTATCGAGGAGTTGCTTCTAGCAGCCGAATACATTTATGACGCAGGAAATCCCAATATTATCCTGTGTGAACGAGGTATTCGCACCTATGAAACAGCAACACGTAATACATTGGACTTAAATGCGGTCGCCTATTTGAAGCAGCGTACTCACCTACCTGTTGTGGTTGATCCTAGCCATGGTACAGGTGTTCGAGAATTAGTGATTCCATTATCACGTGCAGCAGCTGCGGTTGGTGCCGACGGTATAATTGTTGAATCACACCTAAACCCGTGTGAGGCGCTATCGGATGGCCACCAAGCACTGACAGGCCCAATGTTTGAGCAATTAATGCAAGAACTTAAACCATTTGTAGAAGCGGCAGGGAGAACGCTGTGAACACAACCCAACGCACCGTTGGCGAGCTGGACGTGCTCAGCCTTGATGTACCCTATGTAGCGGAGCCCACTGAGCTATATTACACCGTTTGCGGTGACCGCCCACATAACCTATTGCTGGAGTCGGCAGAAGTCGACTCAAAACAAGATCTTAAAAGCCTAATGCTCATTGATGCTGCGGTACGTATTGTTTGCCGAGGCACTGACGTTAGATTAGAAGCGTTAACTGACAATGGTTTGAATGTATTACAAACCATAGAGCAAAAAATCCCAGACACTGTGGGTCGCCAGCGTCACACCGACTGCTTGACGTTAACATTTCCAACCGCAGAACGTGCGTTGGATGAAGACAGCCGCTTGCGCCAAGCCTCTTCATTTGATGCACTGCGGATGGTACAGCATGCATTCGATACTGCAGGCCACCCACAAGAAGCCCTCTTTCTTGGCGGCCTTTTTGCTTACGATTTGGTCGCAGGTTTTGAACCCCTGGTCGATGTCGAGCAAGATAATAAATGCCCTGATTACCTATTCTATATTGCTGAGACATTGCTTGTTATCGATCACCAGCGCCGCAAAGGTAAGCTGCAAGCCACACTATTTGGTGGCTATCAATATACCAATAGCTACTTCGAGTTAAGTCGTCGCTTGCAGCAAATCAAAGAGGCGTGTTTAGCACCAGCCACCGTTCCACCAGCAACTCAAATGGCGCAATGCGAACCTGAAGTAAGTGTGAGTGACGCTGATTTTTGCCAAACCGTTTCCGATTTGAAGCAATACGTGATTGGAGGCGATGTATTCCAAGTCGTGCCATCTCGTCAATTCACACTGCCATGCCCATCACCGCTCGTCGCTTACAAAGAATTAAAGATTGGTAACCCAAGTCCTTACATGTTCTTCATGCAAGATGTTGATTTCACCCTCTTTGGCGCATCACCAGAGAGTGCACTGAAATATTCGACAGAAACCAATCAAGTCGAGATTTACCCAATTGCAGGTACACGGCAGCGTGGAAAAAACGCCGATGGTTCGATTAATCTCGATTTAGACGGTCGCATCGAATTAGAACTGCGCTGTGACATGAAAGAAAATGCTGAACACATGATGCTAGTTGATTTAGCGCGCAATGATGTAGCGCGTATCAGTGAAGCAGGCACCCGCTATGTTGCCGATTTACTAAAGGTTGACCGTTATAGCCATGTCATGCACTTGGTTTCTCGGGTGGTTGGCCAGTTACGCAGCGATCTTGATGCCCTGCACGCTTACCAAGCCTGCATGAACATGGGGACGTTAACAGGCGCACCAAAAATCCGTGCCATGCAACTCATTCGTGACGTAGAGAAACGTCGTCGTGGTAGTTATGGCGGCGCCGTCGGCTACCTCACAGGTCATGGTGACATGGATACCTGTATTGTGATCCGTTCAGCTTACGTTGAAGACGGTATTGCTAGCGTACAAGCTGGAGCAGGTGTGGTATACGATTCTGTGCCGCAAGCAGAAGCCGATGAAACGCGTGGCAAAGCACAAGCCGTTATCAGCGCGATTCGCAAAGCCCACACTCAGGGATAAAGAAAAAGGTTAAGACTATGACGAAAGCCCATATTGTCCTACTCGATAATTTCGACTCTTTTACTTATAACCTTGTGGATCAGTTTCGCTCACTGGGTCACCCCGTTACTGTTTATCGTAACAGTTTGACGGTTGAACAAATGACACAAGCCATTGCCGAAAAAACAAATCCTGTGCTGGTGTTATCACCCGGTCCAGGCGCCCCTGCAGACGCAGGCTGTATGCCAGACTTGATTACCCACCTAAAAGGCAAAGTACCCATGATAGGGATATGCCTAGGCCATCAAGCCATTGTTGAAGCATATGGCGGTAAAGTGGAAGGCGCTGGCGACATTGTGCATGGTAAAGCGGCCATGATGCGTCACAACCAACACCCTGTTTTTGGCGAACTGCCTAACCCATTATCAATTGCTCGATATCATTCCTTGGTTGCAACCCAAGTTCCTGATAGTTTAGATGTTGTTGCCGATGTTAATGGTTTGGTTATGGCCGTTACACAAAATGAAGATAAAGTCTGTGGTTTTCAGTTTCACCCAGAATCTATCTTAACAACGCAAGGCGCTCAGTTACTGATTAACACGCTAGATTGGGTCACGACCCCCTTTGTACCCACGCCTTCAATACCAGCCGTTAATCAAGACGTAGAATAATAAGGAATATCATCATGGATGCTGTTATTTACGATATTGCTGACAAAATTTATGCCCAGCAATCACTAAGCCAACAAGAGAGTCACACCCTTTTTGATGCCATCATCAAAGGCGAAGTCGAACCTATTCTACTCTCTGCTGTTTTAACAGCATTAAAAATTAAGGGCGAAACACCCGCGGAGATTGCAGGCGCTGCCAGTGCACTGGTTGCCAATGCGAATGCCTTTCCAAGTCCAGATTACGACTTTGGGGATATCGTTGGTACAGGTGGCGACGGCGCAAATACCATTAATATTTCCACCACTGCCGCTTTCGTTGCTGCTGCTTGCGGAATTAAAGTCGCAAAACACGGTAACCGTGGTGTATCGAGCAAATCAGGATCATCAGATCTTTTGGATAAGTTCGGTATTAACTTAGCAATGAAACCAGAAACGGCTCGCCAAGCCTTAGATGATTTAGGTGTGTGCTTCTTATTTGCACCTGAGTATCACGGTGGTGTTCGCCACGCCATGCCTGTACGCCAAACCCTAAAAACACGCACAATCTTCAACCTTTTAGGCCCACTGATTAACCCAGCGCGACCAAACATCGAGTTAATGGGGGTTTACGATCAAGCCCTTGTGCGACCTATCGCAGAAACCATGGCAGCGATGGGGATGAAGCGTGCCGCCGTTGTTCACGGTAGCGGACTTGACGAAGTGGCTATTCATGGTGAAACCACTGTGGCAGAAATTATCAATGGTGAGATCACCGAGTACACGCTCACACCTGCCGATTTTGGCTTAGATACTCACCCACTAGAGGCTATAAAAGGGGGGGAGCCCGAAGAAAATCGCGCCATTATTACTGATATTTTAACAGGTAAAGGAACAGATGCTCAGCAAGGTGCTGTTGCTGTCAATGTTGCGCTACTCATGCGCTTATTCGGCCATGAAGATCTCAAAGCCAACACCCAAAAAGCCATTGATGTTATGCAGGCTGGCTCTGCATTTGCACTGGTTGAACAACTAGCAGCACGAGGTTAATTATGGAAACTGTCCTAGCAAAAATTGTTGCTGATAAACGTATTTGGGTCGACGCACGCAAAGCCAAGCAACCACTAGAAAGCTTTATTGATACGCTTTCCCACAGTGATCGCAGCTTTTACGATGCATTAGCTAAAAAAGAGCCTGCTTTTATTCTTGAATGTAAGAAAGCCTCACCTTCTAAAGGTTTGATCCGTGACGACTTCGATCTTGATTACATAGCCCAAGTATATAAAAACCATGCAAGTGCTATCTCAGTTTTAACCGACGAGAAGTATTTCCAAGGTAATTTTGATTTTCTGCCACAGGTCCGTAATCAGGTGACTCAACCTGTTTTGTGTAAAGATTTCATGATTGACCCTTATCAGGTTTATCTGGCACGCCATTATCAAGCAGATGCCATTTTGCTAATGCTGTCGGTACTGTCTGATGACGAATACCGCACGCTAGCGAATGTGGCTGAGACCCTAAAATTGGGAGTGTTAACTGAAGTCAGTAATGAAGAAGAACTTGAGCGCGCGATTACTCTTAATGCAAAAGTAGTGGGTATCAACAACCGCAACTTACGCGATCTCAGTATCGATTTAGATCGTACTAAACAACTCGCACCGCGTTTAAATGAAGGCACCATAGTGATCTCTGAATCAGGTATTTATACCAACCAGCAGATCCGTGATCTTTCTGCCTATGCTAATGGCTTTTTGATCGGCAGTTCACTCATGTCGGAAGATAACTTAGAACTGGCGGTCCGTCGTGTATTGATCGGTGAAAACAAGGTTTGTGGGTTGACTCATGCCGATGACGCAGTGACAGCTTACCAAAGTGGTGCCGTCTACGGCGGTTTGATTTTTGTTTCTGCCTCACCACGCCATGTCGACGTTGAGCAAGCACGCATGGTGATGAGTGGTGCCCCATTGAAATACGTCGGTGTTTTCCAAAATGCCGACCCAGAGCAAATAGCAAAAGCCGCACACACTCTAACACTTTCAGCCGTTCAGCTACACGGTGATGAAACACCTGACTATGTGCAAACGTTAAAGGCTGAGCTTCCAACTGAATGTGAAATCTGGAAAGCCCATGGCGTAACCGACTCCCTGCCTGAATTTGCTCGATGGCAAGTCGATAAGCACCTTCTCGATAGCAAAGTCGGTCAGCAAACTGGCGGTACGGGGAAGGTGTTCGATTGGTCGATAATCTCAGAGGCTGACAAAGAGAATATCCTGCTCGCAGGTGGTCTCTCTCCTGACAATGTCAGTGAAGCAACGCAATTGGGGTGCCGCGGACTGGACTTAAATTCCGGTGTTGAAAGTGCACCTGGTAAAAAAGACAAAACAAAATTGGCTGCGGCATTTGCGGCAATCAAAAGCATTAAGGACAATAAATAATATGAGCAAGTTAGATGCCTACTTTGGCGAATTTGGTGGTCAATTCGTTCCACAAATCCTAGTACCAGCTCTCGATCAGTTGGAAGACGCTTTTATTGATGCACAACAAGATCCTAGCTTTCAAGCTGAGTTCATCTCACTACTAAAAGAGTATGCTGGTCGTCCAACAGCCCTAACGCTTTGTCAGAACCTGACCAAGGGCACAAAAACCAAGTTATACCTCAAGCGTGAAGATTTACTTCATGGCGGTGCGCACAAAACCAACCAAGTGCTTGGTCAAGCCCTACTTGCTAAGCGTATGGGTAAACGTGAAATCATTGCAGAAACAGGCGCAGGTCAACATGGTGTTGCGACAGCACTTGCGTGTGCACTGCTCGATTTAAAATGTCGAGTGTACATGGGCGCTAAAGATGTAGAACGTCAGAGCCCGAATGTCTTTCGTATGAAACTGATGGGTGCAGAGGTTATTCCAGTTCACTCAGGTTCAGCCACCCTAAAAGATGCCTGTAACGAAGCAATGCGTGACTGGTCTGCAAGCTACGACAAGGCGCATTACCTACTTGGCACAGCTGCGGGGCCTCACCCATTCCCAACCATAGTGCGTGAATTTCAGCACATCATAGGTGAAGAAACCAAAGCACAGATTTTAGAAAAAGAAGGTCGCCTGCCTGATGCGGTGATTGCTTGTGTGGGTGGCGGTTCTAACGCCATTGGTATGTTCTCTGATTTCATCAAGGAAGAAGAAGTGGGCTTAATTGGTGTCGAACCTGCGGGGAAAGGTCTCGATACCAATATGCACGGTGCGCCACTTAAGCACGGTAAGCTAGGGATTTTCTTTGGCATGAAAGCACCATTGATGCAAGACGAACACGGCCAAGTCGAAGAGTCTTATTCTGTTTCTGCTGGCCTTGATTTCCCTTCTGTTGGACCACAACACGCACACCTCAATGCGATTGGTCGTGCGCAATACGGCGCAGTCACCGATGAGGAAGCTCTGAATGCCTTCCAACTTCTCGCCCGTAAAGAAGGCATAATCCCAGCATTAGAATCAGCACACGCACTCGCGTATGCAATGAAAATGATTGAAGAAAATCCAGAAAAAGAACAATTATTAGTGGTGAACCTATCAGGCCGTGGCGATAAAGATATCTTCACAGTTCACGACATTCTTGAAGCAAAAGGAGCGCTGTAATGGATCGTTATCAACAACTTTTCAGCCAATTGGCAGAAAAACAACAAGGCGCTTTTGTTCCTTTCGTTACAATCGGTGACCCAACCCCTGAGCAATCCATGCGCGTTATCGACACGCTTGTTGAATCAGGAGCCGATGCTCTTGAGTTAGGTATTCCTTTCTCTGATCCATTGGCCGACGGCCCCACCATTCAAGGTGCTACAATTCGCGCACTTGACTCAGGCACAACACCTGCCGTCTGCTTCGATATGATTGCGCAGATCCGTACTAAATACCCTGAGCTACCAATTGGTTTACTCATGTACGCCAACTTAGTGTTTTCAGCAGGTATCGATAATTTTTACCAACAATGTGCTAATGCAGGTGTCGATTCAGTACTGATTGCCGATGTTCCCGTTAATGAATCCGCTGACTTTCGTGCTGCGGCAGAAAAACACGGCGTTCACCCTATCTTTATTGCGCCACCGAATGCTGACGAAGCCACATTAAAAACCGTGTCTGAGTTAGGCGGCGGTTACACTTACCTACTCTCTCGTGCGGGTGTTACAGGTGCCGAAACCAAAGCAGGCATGCCTGTCGGTCACCTACTCGATAACCTGAAAAAGCATAATGCACCACCAGCCATTCTTGGTTTTGGTATTTCAACCCCAGAGCAAGTAAAAGAAGCTGTGGAAGCCGGTGCCGCTGGTGCTATTTCAGGTTCGGCTGTCGTCAAAATCATTGAAAACAACCTTGATAATCACCCAAGTATGCTTAGCAAACTAGCGAGCTTTGTCGCTCCAATGAAAGCAGCAACTCAGCGATAAGCCACGATCCCCCCCAACAGGCTATAGAGATCATACTTCTATGGCCTGCTTTTTATGATCATCGCAACGAGATCACATTAATAGTCAAACAACTTCTTTTTAGTCTCCCTCACTAATTACTCCCCACTATACTTCAATCAACCTTTCTCTCACGCCATATACTTGCAACACACCTGTAGCACGCTGTACTCACACAGGGCGCAATTAAAAATAAAATCGTCCATGTTATGAATTGATCTCCACAGGGATTACATGTAAAAACACACTCGCAAAACATAGAGTCAACAATTACAACAAATACAAAACAAAGCTCTACTCTCTATGGGCCATTAATGGCTTATTACACCGTTTAATGTAGACACGACAGAGGTATTGAAGGTGTTAGAAAATAAAGGACTTTTGAATAATATTGGCGTCCAAGTCGTCATCGCTATGGTGGTCGGTACACTCGTGGGAGCAATGATGGGGCCAACGGCCAGTATCTTCGCCCCGCTTGGCAGTATCTTTATTCACTTAATCAAAATGTTAGTTATCCCACTCGTCGCTGTGGCTATCATATCTGGCGCCGCAGGCTTAGGTAACAGTTCAGCAGCAGGTAAAGTCGGGTTATTAACCCTTGGCTTTTTCGGTTTTACTTCTGCTGTCGCCGTTGCTCTCGCGCTCTTTATGGGCGAAGTGTTCCAACCAGGTATCGGGGTTGACCTTTCTGGGGTTGAAGGCATGTTTTCTAACGCCTATGCTGACAAAGGTGACTTGCCTACCTTCTGGGCAACCGTGCTAGGCATGATCCCAACCAATGTTTTCCAATCTTTAAATGAAGCCAATATCCTGCAAATTCTCGTCTTCTGCTTATTCTTTGGTATTGCTGTTTCCAAATTAGAAAAAGATCGTCGCGATCCACTGATCAACGGTGTAAACGCGATTGTCGATGCCATGGTTTGGATGATCAACGTTGTTATGAAAATCGCCCCATTAGGGGTATTTGGCTTGATGGCAGATGCGGTGGGTACATTTGGCTTTAGTGCCTTGATGGTGGTATTTAAACTATTTGTTGTTTATGTCGTGGCTATTTTGGTTTACGGCTTTATCTTTTACCCATTAATGATAAAAGTATTCAGCAAAACCTCGCCCCTGAAATTCCTATCAGTAATGAAAAAGCCACAAGCTGTTGCACTATCAACAGCATCTTCGATGGCAACCCTGCCTGTGACGATGGAGGTCTGCGAAGAAGAACTGAAAGTAAAAAATTCAACCGCTTCATTTGTACTGCCGCTAGGTGCAACCATTAATATGAGTGGTAACGCCATTTACTATGGCTTGGTCGCTATCTTCTTCGCGCAAATATTCAATGTGGATTTAAGCATGAGTGCTTATATGGCGATAATCATCACGTCGACGTTAGGCGCTGTGGGTCAAGCTGGTGTGCCAGGACCTTCATTTTTGGTGGTTGCAGTATTACTATCGGCAGGGATTCCAATCGAAGGTCTACCACTTTTATTTGCGCTGGATCGTATCTTCGACATGATCCGAACAGCACTCAACATCACAGGGGATGCCGCTTGTGCGGTGATCATTAACGACCATATTGATGTAGAAACTAAACAAGAAAACGCTTAGCTCGCGTAAAAAATAAAGCCCTGAAAATTCAGGGCTTTATTTGAAAATTTAACAACGCAATCATTACCACATTAGATCATCAGGGATCACGAAATCAGCGTACGGATCATCCTCGTCCGGCTCATCGTTCTCCACGACATTATTCAATACAATGCTTGATTCATCACGTTGTGCAATCTTATCTGCCACTACGCTTGGAATGACTTCGTAGCTATCAGCCAAACGTACAATCGCTAAGCGACCACGCACCAACTGATCTTGCATTGTTTTATCAACATAAATCTTCTTCACTAACGTACCGTCGGTGAAGTTATAACCGATGTCACCATCTTTACGATCGAGACGGTTCATTTCGATAAGTTGCTTAACTTGTGCTTGAAATTCTTTTTTCTGAACTTCTTCGTTCTTAAGGCGATTTAGGTTCTTATCTTGCTCTAATTGCGCCGCTCGATTTGCTTCAACAGCCGCTTTCGCTTCACGCGCTTGAACACGTGATTTTTTCGAGCCTTTCGCTGCTTTTTTTAGTTTCTTTTTATCAACTAAACCAGCTTTAAGCATTTGCTCTTGTAGGCTTAACTTGGCCATTGATTCTCCATCATTAATCTGAGTAACACTTATACCGCTATTATCACTATCGAGTGATATAAGGGTCAAGGGGCTATCGAGTGTGAACCATTAAAATTCAGCAATTTCACTATGCAGCCACTCCTGAAAAGCTTTTATACGCGGTGAAATCGTGGCATCTTGCCGGCAAACAACGTAATAGCTCAAAGGTGACTGAACCGCCATATCAAAAGGTACAACAAGCCGACCATCTTTTAGCTGTTGGTCAACAAAGGAGTGCCGCCCCATCGCTATCCCCAAACCATTTTCGGCGGCTTGCAATGCTAAATCGGCACGATCAAAGGTACAGCTATTTTCAGGTAATTGAATACCATTAGTTTGTGCCCAATATTGCCATTCATCATTACGCCCGGCACGAGCCCAAGGGGCAGCATCATGCAGCAGCATACAGTTTATTAATAAATCAGGATTATTGTGTAAATAGTACTCTTGCGCATACTGTGGACTACATACGGGTACCATGCTCTCATCCATCAGCTTTTCTGAATGCAAACCTGCATATTTCCCATGACCAAAATAAATCGCGCAATCAAATGACTCTGTCTGAAAGTCAACCAAGTCATTACGTGTTCGCAAATGAAAACGGAGAGCTGGATACTTATCAATAAAATGTTTTAAGCGAGGAAGTAGCCACGTTTGGGCAAAAGTGGGTGGCACGGAGACATTAAAATCGCCACTTAATTCTAAGGTTTTTAAATCACGCAGTTCATGGGCAATATCACCAAAGTTTTGAGCGACAACGGCCTTCAGCCGCTTCCCTTCTTCGGTTAACAAGAGCTTTCTTGGCTGACGAATAAAGAGTTGAACCCCAAGGCTATCTTCAAGGTTCTTAATTTTATGACTAACCGCACTTTGAGTAAGACATAAAATTTCTGCGGCGCGGGTAAAGCTCATTTGATCGGCGGCAATCAAAAAACAATGTAAACCAGAAAGGACGGAGCCTGTTAACTTGGGAAGCTGCATACGTTATTGATATTCTTAATTATAAAGGCGTATGCATCCATTATAACAACAAAAGCCACTACAGGTGCAGCGGCCATTAAATCAATAAAACTAAAAGGGAGCTAATTAACAGCACTCAATAAGCTCGACTTCTGATCATCATTCAACAACGTCCAATGGCAACCTTGAACAGCACCAGCAAACATCCACAATAGCTTAATGTCTAAATCTTGTCCGTGTACTTGGCGTACTTTACAAAACACTTCTGATGCACCCAGCTCCATAAAACTGGTTACATCGTTCACACCGGCTTTTTTTACCATGCGTTCTAAGGTTAAACGCATATTTGGTAAGTCACGAATACGTTTGTTTTTGTCTGCCGCTTTCTCGACTTTATCTTGGCGTGCAATTTGGATCGAGTGTTCAACTAATTCATTGCTCAACTCGCGAGATTCATTAAAGAGCGGCGTAATATCGTAGTAATTAACGATCGCAGTTGTGCTACGTTTGATGTGTTTAAACTTTGCACAACCTAGCTGTTTCAAACGGTCATCCAACGCATCACCACCTCTTAAAAACAATGACTTATTAGTGATAATGGCGTACATAGCTCCGTTAATAAAGACCCCCATCCCACCAAACATTGAACGTTTTTCGTACTTGCCAAATCCACTGAGGTAGGTGAAATATTCTTCCTTAAACGACATAACTGTTCTCTCTTCTTGAAAAATAAGCGGTGAGCGTGTGCGTATTAAACCGAATGTCCGTGTCAACAATTTGACTATGCCATATCGACTGAGTGAACTCTACATATGCAACAAAATACTTAGTCAGTATGAGATTTCAAGCATATTATGCGATGCAAAAAAAGGGAAAAGAGACAAAAAGTGACCAAAAAGAAGCGGAAACTTGAGATGCATAACACCTTATCACTATTGACAAGTTTGTATGTTCGTGTGCGTTAAAACAGAACAAGGTCTATGATTATTGATATAAATGCCACTAAGATAGCGAGCATTGTCATTTAAAATCAACAACTTAAAACATCGAGTTATACAATGGTAATACTCGATGATCAGAAGCGACTTTCAATCATTATAAAGAATTGATAACAAGGTGGATTCAGTGTCACAGCAACAAGGAGCGACTTCATGAGCAAAATAGCATTGATGCCGCATACCCATCATTTGTTACCAGGTGGAAGGTTAGATATTAATGTCATAGAGGGTCGCTTTATACGAATGATGAAAGAGGCCTTGTCAGAAAAACGTCCATTTGCCCTTTGTATGTTAAACGAAGGGACAGAATCAGATCCTGTCAAAAATCTACCAGCCATAGTCACACTCGCCAAAATTATTGATTTTAACCAAACAGATACAGGGTTAATCAACATAGTGGTCGAAGGGCTACACAATATGAAGCTCTCTGTGGTTTATCATGAATACGATGGTTTATTCAGTGGTGAAGCGACCAACATGAATCAATGGCCATTCTTACCCATCAATTCAGCAACTGAATGCTTAGCGGAAAAGTTAAAGCATTATTTTGCCACCAACCCTGAACACACTGCGAACTATGATGCACAGAACTACCGTGATGCCAGTTGGGTATGTCAACGTTGGATAGAAATCGTACCTATAGAGGTACATTATAAGCAACTTTTAATGGCACAAGATTCGCCAAAACTCACTATCCGATTTTTACTTAAGCTTTTTCAACACGGATAAAGAATCGCCAAAAAATAGCCCCTTTAGACTGATTTATCACAAAGTTTGATTTAAGGTTACCGTCTTTTATACGGCTGTGTTATTGATAAGGTCAATCGCTAGCTGCCAAGTTTTTTTTCTCTATGGATCATGTCTCCTTTTTTTGGTTAAAACCTGAAAATAATAAAATTGTAAAAGGGCTCGAGTCTGAGTTTTGCGCACTTGTTAAAGACGCTATTCGCCATGACCGTCTTATTTTACCCCCTATCCCTGAAGTGCTCGCTCGACTACTTGACCTCTGTAAACAAGAAGAAACAACCGTACGTGATGTCGCAGATCTATTACTTGATGATCCAAGCATCACCGCACTTATCATCAAAACATCAAATACCGTCATTTTTAACCGACGTAATGTCATTTGCCACGATATTTTCACAGCAGTTTCTCGACTGGGCATCCATCGAGTCAGAGATATTGTTGCTGTCTACGCCATTCAAGAGCTCAAAAACAACGCGAATTTCAGCCTTGAATGTAACACTATTCTCAAGCACAGCGCCCAAAACTCTCGGCAATTAGCCGCAACAATGGCTGTAATCGCTAATCGCCTTCCGGATAAAAACCAGCACAAAAATAGGCTTGAGATCGATAAGTGCCTCTTAGCTGGTCTACTGGCTGATATCGGGCTATTTGGCTTAGTTCATGAATATCAAGCCTATCTTGATTCTGGTAACTACTTAGATCTCGATATTGCCAAGTATATTTTTGAGAACTGCTGTGACCAGAGCAGTGAGACCGTCCTTAAGCATTGGGGATTTGACGACGATTTTTTGGCGGTGGCAACCAACACGAAACCGCATAATTACCCTGAACACCATAACAGCTATTATCTTGAGATAGCACGTATGGCGAGTCATTTACTGATGTTTAGAAATAATGATACTGACATCGAGACTCATGAGATCGAACTTGATCTTAATGGTGCCGAACTTATGTATGAGCTCACCAATATCTCAGACTCCGAGTTCACAGGCCTGACAAAAGAAGCCATGCAAAATAGTGGCCTTTAACCTTTCATAATCACATCTTAGATTGCCCTATTTAGACGCTGTTGATAATCTACGAAAATCAGCAGCTTCTTGTTATGCTTCCAACTAATGCAAGCTTATTGTCATAATAAGCTTCATTTATGGTGCCTATACATACAGCTTGTTAACTTTCAATCTACACGCAAGGAACCGTATGTTTTCAGGGATGTTCTATATTTTCTTACCCCTTATAGTGGGGTATTTAATTCCTATCAGTAACGGAACACTGTTGGAATTCATCAATAAGCAAACCAGTCGGCTTGTGCTCGTTATTCTAGGGTTAATGGGGTTAAGCCTTGCAGGCTTAGATAATTTAAGTCAGAACCTCCACCACATCTTGCTTTATACCACCACTTTCTTCATTGCGATAAGTGCCTGTAATCTCATTGCGCTCCCTTTTATTGATAAATTGCTCCCTATTGCAACGGAGTTACAGCACAAGAAACTACCGTTCAAAGATATGATGATGGAATCAGTACGATTAATCTTGGTGGTTGCAGGCGGCCTCATTATTGGATTAATGCTAGGTATGGATCTTTCATGGGTCGATACCGCAAGCGAAATCATTCTACTGCTCCTGCTATTTTTGATCGGTATTCAACTGCGAAACAGTGGTATGACGCTAAGGCAAATATTATTAAACAAGAATGGTATGCTTATCGCCGCCGTTATTATTGTAACTTCTCTACTGGGAGGCATGATCGCTGCGCTCATTCTTGGCATACCAGTCAAGAATGGCTTAGCTATGGCCTCTGGATTCGGCTGGTACTCTCTAGCAGGGATTTTAATGGGTGATGGCCTTGGGCCTGTTTATGGCGGCGCAGCCTTCCTAAATGAGCTACTGCGTGAATTGGTGGCACTCACGCTAATACCTTTAATGATTCGCCGCTATCCAAGTACAGCCATTGGCTACGCAGGTGCAACGGCCATGGATTTTACGCTACCTGTTATCCAAAACTGTGGCGGAATCCGTTGCGTACCTATCGCGATTGTCAGCGGCTTCATCTTAAGTTTACTGGTCCCTTTTTTAATGTTGTTTTTCCTCTCTCTTTAATCGCTTTATTCCGATAACAGCGATAAAGCATGTCGCTGTTATCTGCCCTTACTTAATTACCCCTTAATCCCTCTCTGTAGCCTTGGCTTTGGCTTTGGCTTTGGCTTTGGCTTTGGCTTTGGCTTTGGCTTTGGCTTTGGCTTTGGCTTTGGCTTTGGCTTTGGCTTTGGCTTTGGACAAGGTGAATCGCTTCACGCCCTACCTACCACAAACGCAATCGTCCTAACTAATCCCTCTCTAGCTCAAGCTTTCACTCTTTACATCAATACAATACAAGACAGCACGTGGTTTAAACTTAGTAACACATGTGTCACCAAACCAGAGGCACAAAAAAGGGAAGCCGAAGCTTCCCTAGATATTTATGTCTGGTTAATTCGTATTAGTTGTTACGAATCCACTCATCCATGTCTGATTTCAAGTTATCAGATTTAGTACCGAAGATAGCTTGAACACCACTACCTGCAACAACAACACCTGCTGCACCTAGTTTCTTCAATTTATCTTGGTTTACGTTTTCAACACTTGCAACTGACACACGTAGGCGAGTGATACACGCATCAAGACCTGTGATGTTGTCTTTACCACCGAATGCCATTACTAGGTCTTTCGCTAGTTCAGAACCTGTTGCAGCTGCTTCTGATGATTCATCTTCATCTTCACGGCCTGGTGTTTTCAGGTCAAGAGTACGAATTACAGTGCGGAATACTACGTAGTAAAGTGCAGCGTAAGCAATACCTAGACCTACTAGTAGAAGCATGTTCTCTGCACGAGGAGATTGAACAACAAAGTCAATGAAACCGTTCGAGAACGTGTGACCGTGTACAACACCTAGTGAGTTGGTTAGCACGTATGCTAGACCAGAAAGAAGTGCGTGGATTCCGTAAAGTACTGGAGCAATGAATAGGAAAGAGAATTCAATTGGCTCAGTAATACCTGTTAGGAAAGATGTAAGCGCAGCAGAAGCCATGATACCCATAACTTTAGCGCGGTTTTCAGGCTTCGCAGAGTGTGCAATCGCGATTGCAGCAGCAGGAAGACCAAACATCTTGAATAGGTAACCACCAGCAAGTTGACCGAAACCGTTACCTGCAGCGCGTGAAGCGTCATCAGCAGTTAGGAAACAAGTCATGATACCGTTTACTTGCTCGCCTGCATTGTTCACACAGCTACCTGCTTCGTAGAAGAAAGGTACGTTCCAAATGTGGTGAAGACCAAAAGGAATCAGAGAACGTTCAACAACACCGTAAATACCAAACGCTGTTACTGGGTTTTGGTTTGCAGCCCAGTCAGAGAATGAAGCAATCGCGCCGCCAATTGGTGGCCAGATGAAAGATAGAACAACACCTAGTGCGATAGAAACGAAACCTGTGATGATTGGCACAGCACGTTTACCCGCAAAGAAACCTAGGTATTCAGGAAGCTGAATACGGAAGAAACGGTTAAATGCCCAACCAGCAACACCACCAGCTAGGATACCGCCAAGAACACCCGTATCGATGCTTTCAACGCCCATTACTGTTGCCATTACGCTTAGCGTAGCAGCCATGATGCCGTAACCAACGATAGCAGAAAGACCTGCAACACCGTCGTTATTTGTAAAGCCTAGTGCAACACCTACTGCGAATAGTAGTGGCATTTGGCCAAACACGGAACCACCCGCTTGTTCCATGATGTGTGAAACGATTTCTGGTAGCCAGCTAAAGTTAGCGGCACCAACACCTAGTAGAATACCCGCAACCGGCAGAACCGATACAGGCAGCATAAGCGCCTTACCGACTTTCTGTAGGTTTGCAAATAAGTTCTTAAACATATTGTGCTCCTGAGTGAGATGTATTGTTTGATTTAAATCGGTACTAGCGGCATACCCCCGTAGCCATAATGCTAGACCTCTTTTTTATATATTTCGGCATCAGTATAAAATGCGGCTGCAAATATAACTTGATGACAATCATAAATACCAACAGAGCGTGAAATATAATTTCAAAACATTATATAGATCACAGTTGTATTTTGCGCTTAAACACAAAAACGAAAGACCACACATCAAGGTAAGGTACTGATAAATATAAATTTAAGAGCAAATAAAAGAAGGTAATGGGAATTTTTATGCAGTTTTCAATCTTGTAACGCTTGTTATTTTACGTAACAAAACTACATTTCGAGGCTATTTGGCTAATTTGTCCGATAATTCGCCAGTTATAGGTATACCACTGGCGAATTATCAACAAAACAAGTAAACATTACAACCAGAGGGACATAACCCCCTCTGATATCAGTTAGTTATTTTTAGCACGCGAAAAAAGTTTGAAGAAGTTTTCAGTGGTCACTTTAGCTACCTCTTCACCGGATACGCCTTTCAGCAAGCCGATATAATCAGCAACTTCTTTCACATAAGCGGGTTGATTTTCCTTTCCTCGATATGGGATCGGGGCAAGGTAAGGTGAGTCTGTTTCAACAAGTAATCGTTCAAGCGGTAGATTACTCACAACATTTTTAAGCTCGCTCGCCTTATTGAAGGTCACAATACCTGAGATGGAAATATAGAAACCAAGTTCAATTGCTTCTTGGGCCATTTCTAGGCTTTCAGTAAAACAATGTAAGACACCACCACACTTCTCTGCTCCCTCTTCACGTAAGATACGCATGGTATCTTCACGTGCCATTCGGGTATGAATAATAAGCGGCTTATTCAACTCAACAGCAACACGGACATGTTGACGGAAAATGTCTTGCTGCGCTTGCGCTGTCTCAGGCTGATAATGGTAATCAAGCCCTGTCTCACCAATGGCAACAACACGCTCATGCTGAGCATAGGCTTTAAACTGTTCATAATCTAAGCCTGAATCAATATCTAGAGGGTGAACACCACAAGAGGCAAACACATTCTTATGCGGTTCAATCATTTCCATCATGGTCGGGAAACTACGTAGCGTGACCCCTACAGACAGGAAGTATTCAACCCCACGTGCCTTCGCTTTTGCCAACACATCATCAATCCCTGTATGCAGTTTTTCGTAGTCAAGTTTGTCAAGGTGACAATGTGAATCCACTAACACGTTATATTCCTCTGTCTTATTCTTCTTTCAAAAATGTACTTAACCATTCAACAATCAATAACTCACTATTAAGCCCTGTGTGTTTTTGTAATTGTTGATGGAGTTGGTTGATCTGTCTAGCTTGACGAATCAGCACAGCAATTGGCACGGCTCGCGCGACTTGTTCTACCCAAGTGGCGGATTCTTGGTGGACTAAGTAACCCGCGGCACCTTGCTGGAACTTAATGCAATCAAGCAAGAAAAAACTTAACCATTGCAAACTGATGGCGCCCTCACTGGCACACAAACCAGCCACATCATATAAACCAACATGTGGAGGCTGTAAAAAAGCGGCAAAGGCCTCAACCAATTTACCGTGGCGTATATCCTGCCCTTGATCTACAAACGTGAGCGTCGCTAATGGTGCCCCACAGTTAAGGCGCACTGATTCTGCCTTAATCGATTGCATCAGTTGTTGTTCAACCCAACGCTTTGTTTGAGCTTCATCTGGCACACTTAAGCGCCACTTATTACAGCGGCTCACGATAGTCGGCAAGAGGCTGTCGAGTGATTGCGCCGTCAGAATAAACTGACAGTTTTGAGGCGGCTCTTCCAATGTTTTTAGAATTGCATTTGCCCCTGCCTCACCTAAAGCATCGGCTGACTCAATAAAGATAACGCGCTTTCCGCCAAGCTGCGAGGTTTCAATAGCCAAGCGATTACACTTACGCACCGCCTCAACACTGATCTGCTTACCTTCTTGCTCTGGCTTAATCCAATGAAAGTCTGGGTGCGTTTTTGCCTCAAATAACTGGCAAGCATGGCATAAACCACAAGGCTCATTGCCACCATTCAAGCACAAGACTGTCTGCGCGAGGTGTTGGGCTAAAGCGCCACGTCCACTGCCCTTTGCCGCTGTCAGCAAGATCGCATGATGCAAGCGACCTTGCCCTATTAACAGCTGCCACTGCTGCCATAGCGTTTCTTGCCACGGGTATAACATCTACTGTGTCTCCAACCACTGGGTTAGCGCTGAAGTAATATCTGCGGTTACAGCTTCTAGTGTTTGGCTAGCATCGATAATCACAATACTGTCGTCATTTTCTGCCAATTCAAGAAAACGAGCACGGGCGCGATGGAAGAAATCAATGTTCATTTGTTCAATACGATCAAGCTCACCGCGACCTCGCGCGCGTTCAAGCCCTAATACAGGGTCGATATCCATATAAATCGTAAAGTCAGGACGAAAATCTCCCAAAACAGTATCACGCAAATTTTCCATCAAGGCCTTATCAAAACCACGGCCACCACCCTGGTATGCCTGCGACGACATGTCATGGCGATCGCCAACCACCCAGCGACCAGCTGTAAGTGCAGGCTTAATCACGTTATCGACTAATTGAATACGTGCCGCATATAGCAAGAGTAGTTCGGCCATATCCGTTAAAGGCTCATCTGGATGACCTTCTTTAACCAAGGTGCGCATTTGCTCCGCCAGCGGCGTGCCACCAGGTTCGCGGGTAGACTGGGGATCATGGATCCCTTTTGCAGCCAATGTCGCCACAACTTGATTAATTGCAGTGCTTTTACCTGCCCCTTCAAGGCCTTCAATTACAATAAATTTACCGTTCATTACTTTCTTAATGTTTTTAAATAGGCGCGTACTGCGCGATTGTGTTCACGGAGTGACTTAGAAAACTTATGACCGCCATTACCATCCGCAACAAAATAATAGTAACCACTGCTTTCTGGCTTCATTGCAGCCAATACAGAGGCCTTACTCGGCATTGCAATAGGCGTTGGTGGTAAACCAAAAATAGTATAAGTGTTATACGGTGTTGGCGTTCGTAGATCTTTTTTACGAATATTGCCTTTATAGTTCTCCCCCATGCCGTAAATAACCGTTGGGTCCGTTTGTAAACGCATGCCTTTGTTTAAACGATTCATAAAGACCGATGACACTAATGTACGCTCACTATCGACGGCGGTTTCTTTCTCGATAATAGAGGCCATGATCAGTGCTTCGTAAGGATTTTTAAGGGGGATGGCCTGATCTCGTGCTTGCCACGCTGCACCTAATAAACGCTCCATCGCTTTATAAGAGCGACGCAATACTTCAATATCGCTGGTACCTGCAGTGTAATGGTAGGTTTCAGGCAACAAGTAGCCTTCTAGCTTGTCCGTGGTTGCGCCAATCTTCTCTGCAATGTCCGCCTCACTCATGCCTTCCGTCGCATGTTTGATATGCGGTGCTTGGCTGAGCTGAGCGAGCCAATCAGAGAAGCGATCACCTTCAACCAAAGTGATTGCAAACTGATGCTCTTTTCCACTTGTTAGCAGTGCTAATACACCATGCAAGGTCAGATCAGTGGGAATTTGGTAAGTACCCACTTTTACTTGTGCCAACGTTGGTTCTAATTTAACCACCCAGCGAGTCCAGCGCGTTTGCTTAATAATTTGAGCACGGTCAAGTTGATTCAAGACACCTCGAAAACTAGAACCTGGAGTAACAGTGAATAGCTTCGCTTCCGTGTTTATTACTGGCTGCGACAAAGACGCCACAACTTGCTGATACGACCAACCAATAGCCCCTGCGCCAGCTACCGCTAATACTAGGATAACTAACAATAACTTCTTCAACACGAATACAACCTCTTGTTCAACTCATCAAGCGCAACGCGCTCAGTAAAAGAATGTTCATTGATTTTATTAATAGGCACTAACGCCATTAAGGCATTAGTAATAAAGACTTCATCTGCGCAAAGCAATGCATCTGGTGATGATTTTACAATCTGCAGACAATAAGGTGTCTCTTCGATTAGTCCGATAACATGCTCGCGCATTACCCCACAAACCCCTGCCATTGACAGGTCTGGGGTATATAACGTATTACCTTTGCGCCAAAAGATATTCGATGCAGACGTTTCCACGACGTGCCCCAATACATCACACACCACAGCGTCTAGCCACTGGCGAGATTCTATCTCTTGTTTAAGTAGAACTTGTTCTAAGCGATTAAGGTGCTTAAAGCCAGCAAGCATAGGTGAAAGCCCTAGTACTTGATCGCAAACACCAAGCTGAATACCATCTTGTTGCCACTTATAATAATGGTTTGGGAATGCCGATTGTGAAATAACCACGCTCGGTGACTGGCAACCTGTCGGGCTATAACCTCGCCCGCCACTACCACGGCTGATTAAAACTTTCACCACACCTTTTTCTGCAACCTCGGCCGCAAGGGTCGCTATTTGTTGCAGCACCATCACCCAATCAGGTTCAGGAATAGATAAAGCTGCGAGTGTTTTCACAAACCGAGCTTGATGCAGAGGCCAAAGTTTAGGCTTACCACCCTCAATAAGAATGGTTGAAAAACAGCCGTCACCGTATTGCATCGCACGGTCAGTCACAGCTATATACTCAGCATCGGCACCATTTATGCGGGTCATATCCACTTGCTCGCTAACTATTACGCAAAAAAAACGGCCCGGTAAGAATACCGGGCCGCTTTATGATAACAGGTTACAATTAAATTTTCTTGAACAGCAATGAGCCGTTTGTGCCGCCAAAACCAAATGAGTTACATAGCGAGTACTCTAGGTTTACTTGACGCGCTTCACCCGCAACGTAGTCCAAATCACAGCCTTCGTCTGGGTTATCAAGGTTAATTGTTGGTGGTACCGCTTGGTCAACCAGTGCCATCACAGAAATGATAGCTTCAACAGAACCAGCTGCACCAAGAAGGTGGCCAGTCATTGATTTAGTTGATGATACCAATACATCATTCACTGCTGCGCCCATCGCGCGTTTAATGCCTAGCGTTTCAGCTACGTCACCAGCAGGTGTTGATGTACCGTGTGCATTGATATAGCCGATTTTATCTGCATTGATACCCGCATCACGGATACATGCTTCCATCGCTAATGCACCACCTGAACCGTCTGTGCTTGGTGATGTCATGTGGTAAGCATCACCACTCATACCAAAGCCAACAAGTTCAGCGTAAATTTTTGCACCACGCGCTTTTGCATGCTCGTACTCTTCCAGTACCATCATGCCTGCACCATCACCAAGAACGAAACCATCACGGTCTTTGTCCCATGGGCGAGAAGCCGCTTGTGGATCGTCATTGCGAGTAGACAGTGCTTTTGCAGCTGCAAAGCCGCCCATGCCTAGTTCAGTTGATGCTTTCTCTGCACCACCTGCTAGCATAGCATCTGCATCGCCGTATGCGATCATACGTGCAGCATGGCCAATGTTATGAAGGCCTGTTGTACACGCAGTAGAAATCGCAATGTTCGGACCACGTAGACCATGCATGATAGACATGTGGCCAGCGATCATATTTACAATTGTAGATGGAACAAAGAACGGGCTAATTTTGCGCGGACCTTTTTCCATGTATGCACGATGGTTTGCTTCAATAAGACCAAGACCACCAATGCCAGAACCAATAGCTACACCGAAACGCGGTGCATTTTCTTCAGTAACTTCAAAACCAGAGTCTTTCAGAGCCTGAACGCCAGCCGCAATGCCGTATTGGATAAACAAATCCATTTTACGAGCATCTTTCTTAGTCATGTATTCTTCACAATTGAAGTCTTTCACCATACCCGCAAAACGGGTAGCAAAAGCACTTGCATCGAAATGCTCAATATTGCTAATACCACTAGTACCAGCTAACAGTGCTTTCCATGAAGAATCAACTGTATTGCCTACAGGCGACAGCATTCCCATGCCAGTAACAACAACGCGACGCTTTGACACGATCTATCTCTCCGGGAATTGAGGGTTTAAACAGGGATACATAAAAGAAATAAGGCGGTCATGGTGACCGCCTTGAGGTGTTCTTAATTACTCAGAAGCGCCAACAACGTAGTCGATTGCAGCTTGAACTGTTGTAATTTTTTCAGCTTCTTCGTCAGGAATTTCTGTATCGAATTCTTCTTCAAGAGCCATTACTAGTTCAACTGTATCTAGTGAATCAGCACCTAGATCATCAACAAAAGAAGCTTCGTTCTTAACTTCTGCTTCGTCTACACCTAGTTGCTCGATGATGATTTTTTTTACGCGTTCTTCGATGTTGCTCATTAATCTATTTCCTTAAAACAAGAATTCGCTAATGCGATTTGCTGTAGTTTATTCATTACTACAAAAGTTGCAACTCTCACAGTGCTGGTCAAACCACGATTTTGCATGAAAATACGATGAGTTTGACTTGCATCATCAAGTTTTACAACTTTTTTGGTTAAATCATGTACATGCCGCCATTTACGTGCAACGTTTCACCAGTTACATAACCCGCATCTTCTGATGCAAGAAAAGCAACCGCTGCCGCGATTTCACGTGGATCACCTAGGCGACCTGCAGGTACGTTTGCTAGTGTAGCAGCACGTTGGTCATCATTCAGTGCTTTTGTCATATCGGTTTCGATAAAACCAGGTGCTACAGCATTCACTGTAATACCACGAGAAGCCACTTCACGTGCCATAGATTTAGTAAAACCGATCAGGCCCGCTTTTGCTGCTGCATAGTTAGTCTGACCCGCATTACCCATAGTACCAACGACTGAGCCAATGCTAATAACACGGCCATGACGCTTTTTCATCATTGCACGCAATACAGCTTTAGACAGACGGAAAATTGAAGTCAGATTAGTATCCATGATGTCTTGCCATTCGTCATCTTTCATACGCATTAGCAAGTTATCACGTGTGATACCAGCGTTATTAACTAGGATGTCAACGTCGCCGAACTCTTCTTTAATTTGCTTAAGAACCGTTTCAATCGACTCAGGCGATGTAACGTTTAGTGCCAGACCTTTACCGTTTTCACCTAAATAAGCGCTGATTGCTTCTGCGCCACTTTCAGATGTTGCAGTACCGATTACTTTCGCGCCACGCTCGACTAAAATTTCAGCGATCGCACGACCGATACCACGGCTTGCACCAGTTACTAGTGCAATTTTACCTTCCAGGCTCATTGTTATTCCTCTTTAACTAATACTACTTAGTGGGTAATGCAATAACTATTCAGTTATTTTGCTGCTTCAAAAGAAGCAGAATCATTTACAGCAGAACCACCAAGTGCGCGATTAATACGTTTTGTCAGGCCAGTAAGAACTTTACCTGGACCCATTTCTAACAACTGTTCAATGCCTTCCTCAGCCATACGCTCTACAGATTCAGTCCAACGTACTGGGCCGTAAAGTTGCTTAACAAGCGCAAGCTTAATAGCAGCAGGATCGGTTTCAGTTGCAACATCTGCATTGTTAATCACTGGGATTGCAGGTGCTTTAAATTCAATATTTTCTAGTGCTACCGCTAGTTTGTTAGCAGCAGGTTTCATAAGTTCACAGTGCGATGGCACAGAAACTGGTAGTGGAAGTGCACGCTTCGCGCCCGCTTCTTTACACAGTACGTTTGCACGATCGACGGCTTCTTTATTACCCGCAATAACCACTTGGCCTGGCGAGTTAAAGTTTACAGGCGATACAACTTGGCTTTGCGCTGCTTCTTCGCACGCTTTCGCAATTGCATCGTTATCTAGGCCGATGATTGCAGACATTGCGCCGACACCGGCAGGTACCGCTTCTTGCATCAGTTGACCACGTAGTTCAACCAATTTAACCGCATCTTTAAAATCGATTACGCCAGCACATACAAGCGCAGAGTATTCACCTAGGCTGTGACCAGCAACAACAGTCGGTTGTTCGCCACCTTCTTGTTGCCATACACGCCAAATCGCAACAGACGCTGCTAGCAATGCAGGCTGAGTGCGGTGCGTTTGGTTTAAATCTTCTGCTGGGCCGTTTTGAACCAGTGCCCATAGGTCGTAGCCTAGCACTTCCGATGCTTCGGCAAATGTGTCAGTAACAACAGAAAACTTTTCAGCAAGTTCAGCTAACATGCCAACTGCTTGAGAACCCTGACCAGGGAATACAATCGCGAACTTAGACATTCGAGAATCCTTATTCTTATTTTACTGAATGATATTCAGCTTTTTATAGAGTTACCGCTGCAGACGCTTCAGCAGCCATAAAATTAAAACTTAACCAGCGCAGAGCCCCAAGTAAAGCCACCACCAAACGCTTCTAGCAGCAAGGTTTGACCACGTTGGATTCTGCCATCACGTACTGCTTCGTCCAGTGCTGTTGGCACAGTCGCCGCAGAAGTATTACCGTGACGATCAAGGGTAACAACCACCTGATCCATCGACATCGATAGCTTTTTCGCTGTCGCAGAAATAATGCGTAAATTCGCTTGATGCGGAACAAGCCAATCTAATTCTGACTTATCCATGTTATTTGCTGCTAGTGTGTCTTTTACAAGGTTTGATAGCTGAGTAACGGCTACTTTAAAGACTTCGTTACCCGCCATGTAAAGCCACTTGTCATCGGTAAATGCTTCACCATGCTCTGGTGTTGCTAAGCTAAGCAAACCACCAAAGTGGCCATCTGCATGCAGATGGGTCGAAAGAATACCCGGCTCTTCACTTGCCCCAACAACAACCGCGCCAGCGCCATCACCAAACAAGATGATCGTGCCGCGATCTTCTGGATCACATTTGTGTGATAACGCATCCGCGCCGATCACTAACACATTTTTCGCCATACCGGTTTTAATGTGTTGATCTGCAATACTAAGTGCATATACGAAGCCAGAACATGCCGCTGCAATATCAAATGCAGGGCAGCCTTTTATATCCAGCATACCTTGCACTTGGCAAGCTGCTGATGGGAATGCATGGCTCGCACTCGTCGTTGCAACGATGATCAAGTCGATATCTTCTTTATCAATACCCGCCATTTCGATAGCGTTTAAAGATGCTTGATACCCCATAACCGCAACGGTTTCGTCTTCGGCCGCAATACGGCGCTCACGAATACCTGTACGTGCAACAATCCACTCGTCGGTCGTCTCGACCATTTGTTCTAAATCGGCGTTGGTACGCACTTGTGCTGGTAGGTAACTACCAGTACCTAAAATTTTACTGTTCATGAAAATCAATAAGGCCTCTCGAGTAAGACTTCTTCCAAACGATGACTGATTTTTTTCGGTATTTGTCGTTTGACCTCGTGTACAGCTTCACCTATGGCATAAGTAAAAGCTGCAATATCGGCACTTCCGTGGCTTTTCACCACAATACCGCGCAATCCTAGCAGACTTGCACCATTATACTGGTCGGGGTTCAACTGTTTAAGGTTTTGGAATAGGTCACTAAACAACCATTTGGCCAATAAACCTTTTATTGGATTACTACTCACGGCTTTTTTAAAGCTAGAGATAAATAAGTCCGCGACGCCTTCACTTGTTTTCAAGCAAACATTACCGACAAATCCATCACAAACCACAACATCCGCCTTATCAGAGTAAAGCTGATCACCTTCCAAGTAGCCAATAAAATGAATATCTGGTGATTGATGTAACATCTCTGCACAACGCTTCACTAAATCGTTGCCTTTGATCTCTTCCTCACCAATATTGAGAAGCGCAACCCGTGGCTTTTCAATATCACACTGTTCCGCCATCACAGAGCCCATCACTGCAAACTGGAACAAGGTATCGGCATCACACGATACATTTGCGCCTAAATCGAGCAACCATGTTTTGTTGTGATTCTTTGTTGGAATGGCTGATACCAAGGCTGGTCGTTCAACACCTGGAAGCTGTTTTAGTATATAGCGTGATAACGCCATCAAAGCGCCAGTATTCCCCGCACTCACACAAGCATCGGCGTTCTTTTCTGCAACAGCATCAATAGCCATACGCATAGACGTGCCCTTGCTATGACGCAATGCTTGAGACGGACGAGTGTTGTTTTCTATGATGTGTTCGCAATGAACAATACTGATTCGAGGGTGTGAAGCGTGATTATGGAGAGATAGTTGAGATGTGATCGCACTTTGATCACCATAGAATATAATTTTTAGCTCTGGGTATTGTAATAATGCCTGCACAGCGGCAGGCACTATTACTTGAGGACCGAAGTCCCCACCCATTGCATCAAGTGCAACGGTTAGACCACTCAAGGTTCAACCTTATTTGTTGATAACCTTGCGGCCACGGTAGAAACCGTCAGCTGTCACGTTGTGACGTAGGTGAGTTTCACCACTTGCAGCATCTACAGATACAGCTGAAGTTGTTAGTGCATCGTGTGAACGACGCATACCACGTGCTGCACGTGATTTTTTGCTCTTTTGTACGGCCATTAACCCTACTCCTGTTAAATTACTTACTTAGATTTTTCAATACTGCAAACGGGTTCGGACGCTCATCAGCAACGGGGATCTCACCAAAAGTCATGTTTCCGCTGGCTTTACAGTCAGCTTCATCATGCATTGCAACTTGTGGTAATTCTAACATTAACTCATCTTCGATAAGCTCAATTAGATTGATCTCGCCATTTTCGTCGACTTCCGCCGGCTCATAGGCTTCCGGGAACTCATCAACTGCCTCTGGTTTGAGGAGTGGACTAAAACAGAACTCAACACCGTATTTGTGTTGGAACTCTTCCTGGCATCGCTGACAGGTCAACGTCACTTCAACATCTGCACTTCCGCGCATGAAAGCAAGGTGACGTTGGTCAAAGTCAAATGATAAGGTGACGTTTGCATCACTTGTTACGCTCTGGACAGATTTCGCCAAACGCTCTAAAAGCTCAGCTTTGATGATGCCATCATAGTCGAGTCTTTTTTGTGCACTTCGAACGATATCGATCGTTAACGGTAATTTTACCTTTTGCATAGGGCGCGAATATTAGCCTTCTAATTTGTTTGAGTCAAAGGAAATGTGTGTGAATTACCAGCTTTTAACCAATTCACTCGGTGTTACCTAGTGAACCGTTATAAAACATGTCTATTTCCTGTTTATATCTTACTTTCGGCAGCACAATGAGTCACTTGTGAACAGGCCATTACACGGTGAAATAACCATCACTTTGTGTAGTTTTATTCATCAACAGCTGCGGATGCAGGGCAATAATATTAGAATACAGGCCATAAGCCTATAACGAGATTTACCCCATGCCACAGTCATTGCTTTTAGCGTCAACTTCGCCGTTTCGTAAAACCTTACTAGAAAAGTTTGGTTACCCTTTCGAAACAGCAAACCCAAATATCGATGAACAAGCGCTCAGCTCAGAGTCAGCAGAGCAACTGGTCATGCGACTGGCCGAGCAAAAGGCTCGAGCCTGTGCTGCAACCCATCCTGAGCACCTTATTATAGGCTCAGATCAGGTCTGTGTAATCAATGGTGAAATTATAGGTAAACCTCACACGATTGAAAATGCGTGCCGCCAACTTGCAAATGCAAGTGGTCAAGTGGTCACTTTCTACACAGGGCTTTGCCTCTACAATGCCAAAACCTGTGCATCTCAGGTTATTTGCGAACCCTTTTGCGTTCACTTCCGTGAGTTAACAACCCAAGAAATACAAAGTTATGTGGAACGTGAGCAGCCTTTATATTGTGCAGGAAGTTTTATGTGTGAAGGCTTAGGCATAGTGTTATTTGATCGCCTAGAAGGTCGTGACCCGAATACACTTGTGGGCTTACCCCTTATTGCCTTACGCGAAATGCTTGAAAAGCAAGGTATTCAGCTCCTATAACGGACCACTACAATCACTAATCACTCGGCTCATCAATCTATAAAATAAAAGAGAGGTAGCCTCAGCCACCTCTCTTTATTGTTTTTACTAGCCAAAGCTAGCTACCGCAATTATCGTCAATTCAAGAAAATAGGCGATAACAAACTAGCGTTAGCCTTTCACTCGCAGCTTCTCAACCGCTCGTTGCAATTTGTCTTCCATGGGTGCACTAATATCCATCGCCTCATCCGTTCCCGGGTGAGTAAATTTGATATTCGCAGCATGCAAGAACAAACGATCTAAGCCTGCCTTTTTGGTAAAAGCATCAAATCGCGGATCACCATAGCGATCATCCCACGCAATAGGATGGCCTGCATACTGGCAGTGAACACGAATCTGGTGCGTTCGACCAGTCACAGGGCTAGCTTGAACCAGCGTCGACTTATCCAAGCGCTCAAGTACTTTATAACGTGTATCTGATGCCTTCCCATTCGGGTTAACACGGACAATACTGTTTACTTCATTTTTTAGCAGTGGTGCAGTCACTTTTTTACAGCTGGCTTTCCACTCACCCATTACAAGCGCAAAGTAGTATTTCTGTACCGTTTTTTCTCGGAACTGTTCTTGCAGGCGACGTAATGCAGAACGCTTTTTTGCCACCAACAAAATGCCAGAGGTATCACGGTCGATACGGTGTACCAATTCAAGAAAACGCGCATCAGGACGTAATGCACGTAATGCCTCAATCGCACCAAACTTCAGACCACTACCACCATGAACAGCAGTACCCGAAGGTTTGTTGAGAATCAGCATGTGATCATCTTCATAGATAATGCACGACTCTAATTCAGCCACTTTATCGAGCTTAGTGCTTAATGGCGCTTGTGTTTCTTTTTCCGGCACCTTAACTGGCGGAACACGTACAAGATCGCCATCTTGCAATTTATATTCAGGTTTTATACGTTTTTTGTTTACTCGCACCTCGCCTTTGCGCAAAATGCGGTAAATCATACTTTTTGGAACGTTTTTAAGCCGAGCACGGAGAAAGTTATCGATCCGTTGGCCTGCAAAGTCATCAGAAATCTCGATGAAATGCACTTTTGGTTTATCTTCATTCATGGGCATGATTGTATACCCAAATGACTATTTGATGCTATGTTCATGAGTACTTTGGGTACAAGTCGCATGTAATACCAAAACCATCAATTAACTAAGCAGAAGATTGCACAGGAAAAAACACTTAATACTAGGCATAGATTACAGTTAGTAAGTTGTTCTAACGACAAAATCTATAACGCTGTTATCAGTGATTTTAACCCGCAAGAATGATTCGATAATTGATGGGATGGTATAAAGCAGATTGCCGCAAAAAATGCTGCCTGCTATCATTGCGTACTAAGTAGGATAATATGCCTACTTTTTTGACAAGGTGATGATTACCTCACCTAAACGACTAATATTTATGCAGCTTTAATAACGTACGCAGCAGATGGCGTAAGACGTTAAGCGTTTTTAGAGCATTATTAGCGTGTTTGATTAAAGAATTTTTATCGATGCGTAGATACAACCGCGTCGATGTGGTGATGCCGGCTGTTTATTTTCTGATTTAACCATCTGAAACAGCTGGCTAATAAGTGTTGCCGAAAAGCACTCCTGAAATCCCAGCCGTGAGGCTGCACTCATATACAGTCTTGGAGTCTGGCACCGTCGATAAAGAATCTCTGATCTACTCGCTATAACAACGACAATAAACGAGTACATTAAAATGAAAAGAATGTTGATTAACGCAACTCAGAAGGAAGAGTTGCGCGTCGCATTAGTTGATGGGCAGAAGCTGTTCGATCTTGATATCGAAAGCCCTGGCCACGAATCTAAAAAAGCAAATATCTACAAAGGCCGCATCACGCGCATCGAACCAAGCCTGGAAGCAGCGTTCGTTGATTATGGTGCTGAGCGTCATGGTTTCCTCCCTCTTAAAGAAATCGCGCGCGATTACTTCCCAGCTAATTACACTTACCAAGGTCGTCCAAACATCAAGGAAGTGCTAAATGAAGGCCAAGAAGTTATCGTTCAAGTCGACAAAGAAGAACGAGGCAACAAAGGCGCTGCGCTTACCACTTTCATCTCTCTAGCTGGTAGCTACCTTGTACTGATGCCTAATAATCCTCGTGCTGGCGGTATTTCTCGCCGTATCGAAGGTGAAGAGCGTACCCAACTTAAAGCAGCACTAAGCACATTAGAACTACCGCAAGGTATGGGTCTGATTGTTCGTACTGCTGGCGTGGGTAAATCAGCCGAAGAACTTGAGTGGGATTTAAACGTTCTACTTAACCACTGGAGCGCAGTAAAAGAAGCAGCAGATGCTGCTGAAGCCCCATTCCTGATTCACCAAGAAAGTAACGTTATTGCTCGTGCAATTCGTGATTACCTTCGTCGTGACATCGGTGAAATCCTAATCGATAGCCCTAAAATCTTCGACCGCGCACGCGATCACATCAAACTGGTTCGCCCAGATTTCTTGTCTCGTGTTAAACGTTACGAAGGTGAAGTGCCGCTATTTAGCCACTATCAAATTGAAAGCCAAATCGAATCTGCGTTCCAGCGTGAAGTTCGTTTGCCTTCTGGTGGCTCAATCGTTATCGACCCAACTGAAGCGCTAACCTCTATCGATATCAACTCTGCTCGCGCAACAAAGGGTGGCGATATTGAAGAAACAGCACTACAAACAAACCTTGAAGCAGCAGATGAAATTGCTCGTCAACTTCGTCTACGTGACTTAGGTGGCCTAGTTGTTATCGACTTTATCGATATGACGCCAGTTCGTCACCAGCGTGAAGTTGAAAACCGCCTACGTGAAGCCGTTCGTATTGACCGTGCTCGCGTACAAATTGGCCGTATTTCACGCTTCGGTCTGCTTGAAATGTCACGCCAACGCCTAAGCCCTTCTTTGGCTGAAGCTAGCCACCACGTATGTCCACGTTGTACGGGTACAGGTGTCGTTCGTGATAACGAGTCACTGGCACTGTCTATTCTTCGTTTAATTGAAGAAGAAGCATTAAAAGATAACAGTGCGCAAGTACTGGCTATCGTCCCTGTGGCAGTTGCATCGTACCTATTGAATGAAAAACGTCGTTCAGTACAGCACATCGAGAAGTTCCACAATGTTCGTGTCATCATTGTTCCTAATGCTGATATGGAAACACCGCACTTTGAAGTACTTCGTGTACGTGGCGGTGAAGAAAATGATGCACTTTCTTACCTGATTCCTAAGAATCTGGAAGCACTAAAAGAAGCGGAAGCGGCAGAACAACAACAGCCTGAGCGCATTGTTAAAAAACGCGAAGAGCCTGTACTTCAAGGCTTTGCTGCACCAAAACAACCAGCACCTACTGCTAAACCAGCGGCGAAACCTACTGCTGCTCCAAAAGCGGAAGAAGAAAAGCCTGGTTTGTTTAGCCGTCTATTCTCTGCAATTGCTAACTTCTTCTCAGGTTCTGCTGAACAAGAAACGGAAAAGAAAGAACAAGAGCAAAAAGATAACCGCCAGCGTCGTGACAACCGCAATAACCGCAACAACCGCAATAACCGTCGCGATAAGGACAACCGTCGCCGCAATAACCGTCAACAAGATGGTGAGCGTAATGACAACGAAAACCGTGAAAATCGTGAAAACCGCAATCCGCGTAACAACCGTGGTGATAGAAACCAAGGTGAACAACGCCAGCGTCGTAACGATAAAACGAAGCAAGAACGCCAAGATCGCAACGCTCAAGGTGATAAGCCGAACAAACAACGTTCGCCTCGTAACGAAGAAGCTAAAGAGCAAAAGCGTCAATCTCGTAAAGAGGAAGCGCAAGCTCAAAAGCGTCAGAAGCAAGAGCAACAATCTGTTGCCGCTGAAAACGTTCAAGCTGATGATCAACAGCGCGAACAAGCGAAAGCAGCGAAAGTAAAACAACGCCGCCAACGCCGTCAACTTCGTAAGAAAGTACGTGTAGCTGATGAAGCAGAAAGCGCAGTAGTGCAAGAGACAGCACAAGTTGAAGTACAAGCGCCTGAAGTTGTTGAAAAGCCAGTAACCTCACCTCTTCAAGAGATGGGTACTTCTATGGCGAAAGAAGCACAATCAGAAGCCGTACCTCAAGATCAAGTTGAGCAGCAAGCTCAAACTGCTGATCAAGACCAAGATGCAGAGCAGAACGAACGTGAAGGCGGTCAACGTCGCAACCGTCGTTCACCTCGTCACCTACGCGCAAGTGGTCAACGTCGTCGCCGTCTACGTGATACACGTGTTGAAAAACCATCTGACGAAGACGCTGTTTCAGATGCTATCGGCCACGCTGTTGCTGAGGCTTCAGACACGCTAAACGACATCGAAAACGTTGTTTCAGTTGTTGAGAAACCGCAAGCTGTTCGTCCTCGTACTGGCGTTGCATCACCAGAAATGGCGATGGGCAAAGTATGGGCTCGTGCACCTAAGCCTGCAGTGACAGCTGTTGAAACTGCACCGGTCGAGGCTGACGCTGTTGAAGCACCTGTTGCTGAAACACCAGTACAGACAGAAGCAGTAACAACATTGTCTGGCGTTGCTATGCCTGAATTAGCAATGGGTAAAGCTTTCCCGCTTCGTGACGATGCTATTGTTTCAGAAGATGCAGCCGCTAACGTTGAAGAAACAGTTGCTACAGAAGCAACGGTTGAAACAGCAGTAGCGCAAGAAGCACCTGTTGTTGAAACACCAGCAGTTGAAGCGCCTGTTACAGAAACAAGCATTGAACCCGTTGTTGCACCCGTTGCTACTCCAGCAGAGAAAGTGCTAGTAACCGCAACGTCACCTCGTGGTAAACACGCAGTAGCGATGATGGCAAAAGCACCAGCGCCTGTTGAAACAGCAGAAGCCGTTATTGTGGCAAGTGCACCACTACGTACGGAACGCCTACAAGCGCGCCAAGCAGGTAGCCAAACCGCAACAAGCAAAGCGACTGCACCAATGGCAAGCACAATGCTTAACTAAGCATTCAGTTTGCACAAAAAAAAGGCCATGCTCTGCATGGCCTTTTTGTTTTGAAAAATCCAGCAAACAGCCCAACACTTACTCCATATTGGATAAGAATGACTACACTTGATAGTTTGATAAGCCACATTTCAATCATATTGGCGTAATGAACAAATACGCTAGATTGATATAAACGTGATTTATCACTGCACAACACACATATTCGTCCGAATTGTATTAAAAGCAGGAATAAGTCAGCATATAAGTTGAACTAAATTTGGCTTTTCTGTAGGATTCGCGACTTTATATCCTCTTCCATAAGACAAAGCAGCCCTTATTAAACATGTTTGAATTCCCTCAATTTTCACGTCAGTCTGTAAAGAATGACGTTTTATCAGGCTTAACGGTCGCACTGGCTTTAGTGCCTGAAGCTGTTGCCTTCGCCTTTGTTGCTGGTGTCGACCCTATGGTGGGTCTATATGCAGCATTTATTGTAGGCTTAGTAACTGCAGTATTTGGTGGCCGCCCAGGTATGATTTCTGGTGCAACCGGTGCGATGGCTGTTGTCATGGTCAGCCTTGTTGCTGAGCACGGTATCGAGTACCTATTTGCCGCTGTGATGCTAGCAGGTGTACTCCAAATTCTTGCGGGCGTCTTTAAGCTTGGTAAGTTTATCCGTATGGTACCGCACCCTGTAATGATCGGCTTTGTAAATGGCTTGGCGATCGTTATTTTCCTAGCCCAACTTGGCCAATTTAAAGTACCGGATGCAGCAGGCACACTTCAATGGATGCAAGGCGCTGAGCTTTACACTATGTTAGGCCTAGTCGGTCTAACCATGTTCATCATCCACTTTCTGCCAAAAATCACGAAAGCAGTACCCTCTTCACTGGTTGCAATTATCACAGTAACAGCGCTGGTTCATGGCTTAGGCTTAGACTCTCGTACTGTTATCGATTTTGTCCGCTCGATGAGTGGCGATGCCGATGCAACACTCGCAGGTAGCTTACCAACATTTGCACTCCCACAAGTTGGCTTTAACTTAGAAACGCTGCAAATTATCCTACCTTACTCCTTAGTACTTGCTGCTGTTGGTCTAATCGAATCACTACTGACGCTAACGGTTATTGATGAAATGACAGGTACTCGTGGTCAAAGTAACCGCGAGTGTGTAAGCCAAGGTATGGCTAACGTAACTTGTTCAGTGTTTGGTGCTATGGGTGGTTGTGCCATGATTGGCCAATCAATGATCAACATTAACTCTGGTGGTCGTGGTCGTCTATCTGGTATCACAGGCGCTGTTGGCCTATTACTCTTCATTCTATTTGGATCGGCACTGATCGAAGTCATTCCACTAGCAGCACTTGTTGGTGTGATGTTCATGGTAGTGATCGGTACTTTTGAGTGGGCAAGCTTGAAGATGATGCGCAAAGTACCAAAACATGACTTCTTTGCCATTATTCTAGTAACCTGTGTAACTGTTGCTGCAGACCTTGCGTTAGCGGTTATCGTCGGTGTTATCTACTCAGCGCTTGTTTTTGCTTGGGAACATGCAAAGCACATTTACGCATCTACACACATTGATGAAAATGGCTCTAAAATTTATGAAGTCAATGGTCCACTCTTCTTTGGCTCTGCTTCTCACTTCCTTGAGCTATTTGATGCGAAAAATGACCCTAAAGATGTGATCATCGATTTTGCTAAATCACGCGTATCGGATCACTCTGCCATCGAAGCGATTGATACTATTGCAGAGCGTTACGCAAGCCAAGGTAAGACACTTCATATTCGTCATCTAAGCCAAGAGTGTCGTTCACTACTGAAAAAAGCTGGCAATCTGGTTGAAGTGAACCTAATGGAAGATCCAACCTACAAAGTAGCAACAGATACCCTAGGTGGTTAATCTCGTTCAGTAAATACGGTTTATCACCTCGTTTACTGCCTTGCTACACAAGGTGTTGCAAAGTAAGCTGCATAAACGCCCGCACTTGCGGGCGTTTTTATATCTATACATCAGATGTTTTTAATTATATTTCAGCTAGCCTTGTGAGCTAGAGCTAGTATAAGTTTGAATTGAATCAAGCAAGTGGTCGGCTGCATCTTCGACTAGATCCAAGACATACTCAAAGCCACGCGCACCACCATAATAAGGATCAGGTATTTCATCCCGCTCCCCTTCACCATAGCGCATAAATAACTCAACCTTGTCGTGTAAATGAGGAGGACAAATGGATAACACATCTTCTAAGTTATTGTTATCAGCAACCAATAACTTATCGAAGATTTCAAAATCAGCGGGTTGGATCGAACGCGCAGTAATACCAGAAAAATCGTAACCTCTGGCTTCACCGGCCGCAATAGAACGAGGATCCGGGCTACTTCCAGTGTGGTAACTGATAGTGCCTGCAGAGTCGACAACAACATTAAGACTACGCTCTCGTACTTTTTGCCTTAGTACGGCTTCAGCTGTTGGGGAGCGACAAATATTCCCCATGCAAATCACTAAAATCTTGTACGAATTATTAGACATAACACACTCCAATGTTAATATTGCCTCCCAATATGTGCATACAGTTTTGCTGTAACTACACACTTATATCACTATATTACGAGAAATCTGACGTGTTAAAGAAAATTGCAGTACTTTATGGTGGCAACTCAAGTGAACGTGCGGTCTCATTAATGTCTGGAGAAGCCGTATCCGCCGCGCTACAGCGTAAAGGTTATGATGTCGTTCCTGTTGATATTGATGAAAATTTTGATTTAACTAGCCTAAAAAGCCATAACATTGATAAAGCCTTTCTCGCTCTTCATGGCGGTATCGGCGAAGATGGGACCTTGCAGGCAGCTCTGAAAATGCTAAACATTCCTTATACTGGCAGCCATCACCGTGCTTCTGCTATTGGAATCGATAAGGGATTAACTAAAAAAGTATGGCAAGCAGCGGGAATCCCAACACCGCTATTTATTGAGCTAAATAAAGCCTACTACGAAGAAAGTCAATTAGACGAACGTGCCGATTCTTTTACTTTTCCTGTAGTCGTTAAACCTGTAACTCAAGGTTGTAGCATTGGTATCAATCAAGCAAATGATTTAGATGAATTGAAGTTCTTTGTTGATGAAGCCTTCAAATATGAAGATACCGTTATTATTGAAGACTATGTCCACGGCCGTGAATTTACTGTGAGTTTACTTAACGGTGTCGCTTTACCTGCCGTCGAGATCGATCACTCTCACTCTTTCTTCGATCACGCTGCAAAGTTCAGCGCCGCTGACACCAAATACCACTGCCCAGCCAACTTAACAGCAGAGCAAGAGAAAGCGATTCGTTCACTAGCTTGTCGTGCGTTTGAAGCCGTTGGCGCGACTGGCTGGGGCCGAGTCGATATCATGGCTGATCCTGACGGTTTCTTCTATGCCATTGAAGTCAATACAATCCCAGGCATGACACAACGTAGCGTCTTCCCACTTGCAAGCCAGCAAGTAGGACTCAACTATGATGATACAGTCGACGCAATCTTAAACAGTCACTAATTTTGCGCGGCAACATTATTAATAACACATTGGGAACGGTGTCCCCCCCCTTCCCAATGTATTAACCTTCCACTAGCACCTTTTCATCAACCCCGATAAAAAATACTCATTTTACATTGCCTTAAAGCTATGGCTGCCGCAAAATCCTTACTTAGACGCGTTTTAATAAGGAATTAGCCAGCATGTTTACCATCACTTCTCCCTCCCAAGAACATCACGAAGCTATCCAGCAAAGAATTGATACAAAAACCAAACCGCTTGGGTCGCTAGGGCAACTTGAAGACATTGCTAAACAAATCGCGCTAATTCAACAAACTGACACGCTATCAATTAAACATCCTTATATGTTGGTTTTTGCCGCAGATCACGGTATTGCAGCTCATGGGATTAGTATTGCCCCACAAGCAGTAACTCAGCAAATGGTGGCAAATTTTCTTCATGGCGGCGCAGCCATTAACTGTTTTTGCCACAGTAATGACATGGCTATGATGGTGATTGATGCAGGGATATTAGTTGAACCCGATGATCACCCAATGTTGAAAAAGCAACGCATTGCAGCAGGAACACTCGACTTTAGCCAACAAGCAGCCATGAGCCGTGAGCAAGCGATCACGGCAATAGAATATGGTGCAAGCGCAGTAGAAACCACTTATCAACAAGGAACAAATCTCGTAGCCTTTGGCGAAATGGGGATCGGTAATACAAGCAGCGCTACAGCCATTATGGCCAGTATTCTTAGCTTACCAATTGATGAATGTATAGGTCGTGGTACAGGTATTGATGATCAACAATTATCTCTCAAAGAACACCTGATCACACAAGGGTTGAATCGCCACCAAGCATCAATGACGGATCCAATCGCCATCTTAACTACTGTTGGTGGATTTGAAATCGCACAAATTGTCGGTGGTATGTTAAAGGCCGCTGAAAATAAGATGATTGTACTGGTTGATGGCTTTATCGCGACAGCTGCTGCTATGCTAGCGGTCGAAATGCACCCTGAAGCAAAAGCCTACTTCATCTTTTGTCACTGCTCACAAGAGGCAGGACACCAACGCATGCTAAACCACCTAGAGGCTTCGCCATTATTAAACCTTGGTCTACGCCTAGGTGAAGGCACAGGCGCTGCACTTTCTCTTCCACTTATTCGTTCAGCCTGTGCTTTTTATAATGACATGGCGAGCTTTGAGCAAGCAGGGGTGACAGTGTGAGCATGCAATCAGAAGCGTCCCCACACACGTTGACAGCGAAAGCGAGGTTGCAGTGGGAAATCTTCTTAGTGGCATTAGCTTTTTTTACCCGTATTCCTATACCCAAAGATACTCCCTACTCCGCTGATCGGCTCAATAAGGCCAATCGCTATTTCGGTTTAGTTGGTTGTCTGATTGGGACAATTAGCGCAGCGGTATATTTACTGGCTGTGCAATGCTTTCCAGCCAACATAGCCATTGGCTTTGCGATAGTTGCTAGCTTACTCATCACAGGTGCATTCCACGAAGATGGCCTTGCTGATGTATTCGATGGATTCGGTGGTGGCTGGACTGTCGAACAAAAGCTCGACATCATGAAAGACTCACGGTTAGGCACCTATGGTGCAGCAGCACTGATCATGATGCTTACCTTTAAATGGCTAGCACTGAGCGAACTGGCTGAATTGAATAAACTACTGCCTGCGATAGCTCTCTTTACACTTCACGGCTTAAGCCGAATCTGTGCAGCAAGTTTAATTTTTTCATACCCCTATGTTAGAGCAGATCAAAACAGCAAAGTTAAACCATTGGCCAACCAACAAAGTCCTTATGACCTGTGGGTTTTAATCTTCACTGGTTGCTTTATATTATTGCTACTCCCGCTTGCGCTAGCGACTGCGCTTGTTCTTATTCTTGGGCTAACGCGCTATGGCTGTGGCCTATGGTTTAAACAACAGCTGGGGGGATATACCGGGGACTGTTTAGGAGCAACACAGCAATTAAGTGAACTCGCGGGTTATCTCGTTATATTAGCGTTCTTCACTACATAACAAATAACTACAGCCAAAAGGAAGTCACATGGTCGACCACAATCAAAAAGATGAACGCTATAAAGCACGCCAACAAAAAGTCAAAGAAAGCGTCGATGCGAAAGTAAATGCAGCACAAATAGAAAAAGGGCTGTTCCTCATTATAACAGGCAACGGCAAGGGCAAGTCCACTTCTGGGTTTGGCACAGTCGCACGTGCTGTGGGACACGGTCTGCGCTGTGGTGTCGGTCAATTTATCAAGGGGACATGGGATTGCGGCGAACGTAACCTTTTGGAACAACATGATGTTACCTTTGCGGTTATGGCCACTGGTTTTACGTGGGAAACCCAAAATAAAGAAGCTGATAAACAAGCAGCACAAACCACATGGGCCGAATGCAAAAAAATGTTGGCCGATGAACACTACGATCTGGTATTACTTGATGAAATGACCTACATGGTTAATTATGGCTACATCGAGTTAGACGATGTTCTTACCGCAATTTCACAACGCCCAGCGCACCAGTCTGTGATCATTACGGGGCGAGCAGCACACCGCGATTTAATCGAAGTCGCCGATACCGTATCAGAAGTACGTAACATCAAGCACGCATTTGAAAGTGGAATAAAAGCTCGTAAAGGGGTGGATTGGTAGACTCAAACCTGGATGTTCCTCCGCCTAAAGCCACACATTCGTGGCTTTTATTTTATACCGCTCTCTAAGCCTTCTAGCTGGCAATGTTAGCCACTCTCTAGCAGCAAACTCATCAAAGCAAACGCTTGCATGATTAATTAACAATCAACCACTTAGCTATAAGATTGTCAATTAGATCGGATTTCAACCATACATCAAACCACTCGTTGATCTTGATCTCATTTTTCTGACAGCCAACAGAAAGAAGCTCATTAATTCTATAGCCTCTGTCGCATCAAACCATAGATGTGAATACGATAATGTTTTTGAAAAAATCGCTGCTAGCCGTGTCAATTGCTCTCACAACATTGAGTGGCTGTAATAGCAATACGCCGACTGAATATTCTGCTGCCCGCTTTGCAACATACAATTTGTCCTTTGATCGAGCGACATATGAGATCCTAGCGGATGAAATGTCGATGAGTCACACAGAACAAAGTAATTTGATCAATATGTTCAAGCAATCACCAGAGCGGTTAACAGAAGATCAAAAATCGACAGCGAAACGCATTATTCAAATTCGCAATGTGGCTGAAACTATTCAACGTGTTCGCCCTAACGCTTTTGTTTTAGCTGAATTCAATAACGATGGCGAAGGTAAAGACATGACAGCAATTAATGGCTTTCATGATAATTATTTAGCATATTCTCAAAATGACCAACGCCCAATCAACTTTACATTCAAAAAGAATGTCGCGACCAACACAGGTAGAGCCAGTGGATTTGACTTAGACCGCGATGGTAAGAAAACGGATATCAAGAATGATGCATGGGGTTTTGGCGGCTACCACGGTCAGTATGCGTTCGCAATTTTCTCTCAATTTGAAATTGATGAGAAAAATGTCCGCACCTTCCAAAACTTCAAATGGAAAGATATGCCAGGAGAAGAAAACCTAAAAATCATTGACTGCAAACTAAGTAAATCAGGTTGCCCGACCGGTATGAAAGAAGGTGATAATTGGTATTCTGACGAAGCTTGGCAGCAGATGCCATTATCCTCGAAAAACCACGTCGATGTACCACTGATTATTCCGACAAAAGCTGGCAATGAAGTTATTCACTTTTTGGTCTCACATCCTGCGCCTCCGATCTTTAACAATGTTGCCAACCATAACTACGAGCACAATCGCGCCGAGTTAAAATTCTGGGATGATTACATCAATGCCAAAAGCTATTTCTACGACGACAATGGCAAAACTGGCGGTTTAGCTGCAGGTAGCAAATTTATTATTGCTGGTGACATGAATGCAGATGCAATGAAAGGCGACGGCGATCGACTCACTATCGATAAACTATTAAAAAGTCCTTATGTAAACATCAACGCCACTGTTGGTGGTAAAAAACCAACCAGTAAAGGCGGCCCTGAGTGTTTCGATCTTGGTCACTGTAAAGCAGAAAACAGCAATACCCTCTACCCTGAAGCGATCACTAGCGTTTCTGGCTTACGCCTAGACTACGTTATCCCTTCATCAAATCTGAGTATCAATAATTCAGGTGTATTCTTTCCATCGAGCCGAGAAGAAGGTTACCACTTAGTTTTTGATAAAGAGCTCGGTGCAAGTAAAGGTGTGACATCAGATCACCGTATGGTGTGGATGGACTTAGATCTCACGAAATAACCCAGCCATTTATTCTGTATACAAAAGCCTCATACTATGAGGCTTTTTCATTTTAGAAATAAATATTCTTACTCTATTTTTGAATAGTGCGCATTTTTCTTTGCTTTTCGCTTAGGCTTTCTATAATGACGGCATGATATTACAAGGCGTTACTCTATCAGTATCAACGCCATCAGTGCCGGAGAAGCCATGCCTTCACATTTACCAAAAGCCTTTAGTGCTCGTTTTCTTAAAGTGTTTCATATTCTTGAAGCCATATTATTAGTCGCAATTACTTTGGCCACCTTGCTTGCCATGGTAAATGAATTCATTCATGTCTTTAACGAACAAAACATTCAGTTAACCGACATCTTACTCATGTTCATTTACCTTGAAGTGTTAGCCATGGTTCAACAATTTGTTGCCAACGGTAAAATCCCCGTTCGCTACCCTATCTACATTGCAATCATGGCAATTGCTCGTTACATCACTTTGGGCATGAAAGAGCTCGATGGTATGTTTGTCGTATGGTTGTCTTTAGCCGCCTTCATCTTAGCAGCTGCGACGCTACTCATTCGTATTGGCCACCACTATTGGCCTTACGAACAGGTAACGGATCCCTCTAAAATTCAGCCTGAAGATTGATAAACACCAATCCAATGCCATAAAAAAGCGGATACCTAGGTATCCGCTTTTTGTTACGTGATGTTCTATCTATTGTGTTTCTTGATTACACAACAACTTGTGCAATGGTATAGCCTATGCAACACGCAGATACGACACCAATTAAGCCCGGCACCATAAAGCTATGGTTAAAGTAATACTTACCGATTTTCGTTGTACCTGTCACATCGAAGTTACAAGTTGCGATGTCTGATGGGTAGTTTGGAATGAAGAAGTAGCCGTAAGTCGCAGGCATCAAACCAATCAATAATGCTGGGTTTAACCCCATTGCCATACCCACAGGTAGCATCATACGCGCTGTCGCTGCTTGGCTATTCACCACAACAGAGACAATAAATAGCGCGAGTGCGAATGTCCAAGGGTAACCTTGTACCATCTCAGTGATGCCCGATTTGAACGATGGCATCGCATATTGGAAGTAAGTATCACTCATCCATGCAATACCAAAGATAGCGATAGCAGCAACCATACCTGATTTAAATACTACCCCTTCTGGCACTTTCTGCACGTTTGTACGGGTTACTAGCAGGATAAGACCACCAAACGCCAACATCATCATCTGAATAATCAAAGACATTGAAATAGGCTTAGCATCACCGATGGTACGGATCTCTGGCACCATAGCGACAATAACAATCGACACTAAGGCAAGAACAAATAACAGCACCGCGTGCTTCGCTGAAGTTGGTAGCTTTTCGTCAAGCGACGTCGATGTAGTATGAAGGATTTTTTCACGCCAAATAGGATCTTCTAGGCGACGTTGGTACTCAGGATCATCCTCAAGCTCTTTACCGCGACGTAGGCTGTAAAGCGACAGCAAAATAGTACCTAGTAACGTTGAAGGTACAGTAACCATCAGAATCGTCAGTAAGTGGATACTTTCGTTAATACCTGATAGTTGTGCTAAATAATAAACAACAGCAGCAGAGATAGGACTGGCGGTAATGGCTAACTGGGATGCAACAGAAGATGCAGCCATTGGACGCTCAGGACGGATACCATTTTTCAGTGCAACATCACCAATGATTGGCATGATAGAGTACACAGCATGGCCCGTACCTAGCATGAATGTCATGGTGTAAGTCACTAAAGGACCAAGAATAGTAACGCGCTTTGGGTTACTACGCAGAATACGTTCTGCGACTTGCAGCATGTACTTAAGGCCACCAGCAGCTTCAAGAATCGAAGCACAAGTTACCACAGCCAAGATGATCAACATCACTGTAATTGGTGGTGATGTTGGTGGCATTCTGAAAATAAAGACTTCAACAACCAAGCCTAAACCAGATACTACACCTAGACCTATACCACCAAAGCGGCTACCTGCGTACAGCACAAGCAACAGGAATAAAAATTCCAAATACAACATGCTCGTTATCTCCCTATATCGATAAATGTCAGCTTCACAATGAAGCCGTTAATACTTTATAGGTAGACTGCCAGCACAATTACGCTGAGCTATTGATAAATATCAAATTGAGAAATTATAAAAATAATATGCAACGGTTATGTGAGCACTTCCTTAAAAACAACGTGCTGTAATTTCACATTCGCTACATGTTTTGGTTGGTTTATTTACCTTAGGGTTAACAGTACGCAACATTTAGCGCGGTGATATTTATGTGCTTGTTAAAATACAAAGCACTCAATATGCAACGAAAGGATTAAAAATGAGCAATTACACTTTAATGTGCTACAAAGTGTAACAACTCATTTGTTAACAGTCGTGAAGATTATTAACCTGCAATGATTGCCGCTTGAGCTGACCGTTCCAACTTAGGGCACTCCGCCTCGTGGCATAAATTTGCATCTATTGCCTGATTTCCCAATAACCGTAACCATAGTGCGGGAACATGCTTGATACGTACGTTAGGAGACTCTATGGCAATAGGTAAACCAAATTGCCACTCATGCCCCGTATTTTGCTGAGCAAATTGAAAGCTAAAAGGTAAATACTGTGCCACACCTAGACGAAGATCTGTCGCAGTTAGCCTATTTTCAATGTGTTGGTATTTAACAAAGTCTTGTGTAAATTGCTCTAACATCAGTAAGTGTTGGGGTTTATCCTGCAAAGGCCATTTCCCACGGTCTTTGGCGATAAAATCGATATGAGGATTGTCATCCAGTAACGAAGTTAGCCCTTCCCAGTATGTATCACCGTCAAGCACTACTATCCGCCAAAGCACGGTATTTAATGGTGTTGGTGCAATAAAAACAGGCTGTGCTTCAAGTGGCGTACCTACCAATTGATTTTCAACTCGATTTTCTACCATAGATAACGCAACAACTGACCAGGTTAAATATAAAGATGAAAGCCCTAGCCCAATGCCACATAGCTTTGCGCCCTTTTCACGCCACAATAAGCTCGCCAACACCATTACAACCAATGGGACGGTATAAATAGGATCGATGATAAAAATACTCGACACTGCAATACTGGCAGAAAGCGGCCAAAGCAGTTGTGTGCCATAAGAGGTGAAAGAATCAAGCAGTGGATGGGTTATCAAACAAGCGGCAACCAAGAACCATAAATGCATGAAAGAAAATACTGTGGGCTTAAACCGCTGCCAAACCAATGCCAACAGCCATGAGAAAGGCAGCAGCACAAAGATAGAATGGCTAAAGCCTCGGTGCTTCACCATATCAGAAACAGGATCGCCGTAATGAATAAGCACATCAAGATCAGGTAGAGTGCCCAGAGCAGCCCCCGCTAAAAGCACTTTAGGTGAACACTTCTTCCCTGCAATAAGACCGGCGACAGCCGCACCTAATGCCGCTTGTGTAACTGAATCCAAGTTTATCTCCTTTACAGCCCCACAATTAAGCTGGGGGGATATGACGGTTAGTTCCCTCTGACGTACTAGCCTTGCTAAGCCATAGATCAGGCGATCACTGAAAATATCTCATTCATTATGAATTGAATAACGAAATAGTAACAAATTTCATCCCCATTCCCTAAAACAAATAAAATCGTTCACAGGGGGATAGTTGGCAAAAGAGCTGAATGATTAACCAGGGCGTAAGAAAGTATATCCAAAAGTAAAAACGCGCTCTGAGTCGCAGTTAAACAAGGTACTTTTCGTTAGCGTTAGAGAGGCACATTGATTAAACCGATAAGGAACAATGCTAATGCCGACAAAAGTCTCAGAGTATATGACACGCAAAGTGATTACGATCACCGCTGAAACTGGCTTAAGAGAAGCTTTTTTTAAGATGCGAGATGAAGGTATCCGCCACTTACCCGTTATCAACCAAGATAATATAGTAATAGGTATGGTGAGTGATCGTGAACTTCGTCGACCAGGTTGGGTAGATGAAACCCCCGACATTGGTCATGACTATGCCCTCTCAGACGATTTGCACATTGGCGATGTAATGATTACTGATGTTATCCATGTGCGCACTTACGATACGCTAACCAAAGCGGTAGCGACACTACTCGATAACACAATAGGTGCAGCGCCCGTCTTTGATAAGACAGGCGATCTGGTTGGAATGCTTTCTGCGGTTGATTTACTCCGAGCCTTTCAAGATAGCTTAGAATCACAAAAGCAAAATAAGAAGAAAAAGGCAGCTGTTTAATCTCGCTAAGTATTAGGTCGATTAAGCCAGTTATTCGCTCATTCTGTATCACACTGACAGAACGCAATAAAAAAAGCTTGCTCCGTTTAGAGCAAGCTTTTTTAGTTTTAGCACACAGGCCATTTGTACCAAGTATGCTTAATTAAACAGACCTTTAAGCAATTTATTGGCTGCATCTTTGACTTTGTCGTCATCTGCTTTATCACCTAACAGCTTTTTCAAGCCACGCTCTACTTCACGTTCTGCTTTTTTCTCTAACTCATTATTACGCTTTAATAGCTCTTTCAGGTTCAGAGAAAATTTAGGCTCAGTCCAATTACCTTTCACATCAATGGGCACCGTAAGGTCTTTCAGTTCATCGATATCTTTACCACCCTGTCCCTGTGAAGACTCCACAACAGATGTCATCACAGTAAAGTCGATATCTTCTGACACTAGATTAGTTTGACCTTCACCATCAATGCGCAACAATGGCGATGCCAAATATAAATTGTTGGTCGAAAGTACACCCTTTCCTAGCTTCATTGTCGAGGTTAACGCTGAGAAGTCGGTTTTACGCTCTTCTTTCACGTATTCAGCTTTCTTGCCTTTTAACGTGGCACGCGCTTCACGGATCATCTCAGCCACATTAACGCCGTATACTGAACCATCAGCAAAGTTGATATCAACCGTACCAGCTATGTTCTGTCGGATACGTGTTTCGGCTAAGCCCGTACCTGATAAGTTAATATCTATATTACCCGTACCTGCAAGGTTTTCGAATTCAGCAACATCCACGAGCAAGGGTTGAACTTGAACACCTTTAATGTGCTTAGTCACTTTATAAGTAGGTAACTTACCGTTAGCATCTATTGTCGCTTTTGCATTAATAGAGCCACCGTAGAGCTTAGCATCAAAGCGTTTTAGGTTAAGTACGCCCTTCTTAACGGCTAACTCAGTCACTACAGCAGAAACTTTCGCGTTCGCCGCTTTAAAGTTATCTATCGCCACTTTACCCGCAATATCGAGTGTTTTCAGGGCTGATAAATCAGGCTCTTTAGATTTATCAACTGCAGTTGCTGCTTGTGTCGTGCTCGTACCCGAGGCTTCACCAGTAGTTGGTGCTTCACTGCCTGTTTTACTCGACGCTGCCTTACTGGCTTTATCTAACCCAAGGAAAGCATCTAAATCGATGTTATCGCTGTGCACATCGAAACGAATCACAGGAATATCAGCCGTTTGAAAAGAGGCTTTACCATCGAGGGCAATCTCATCCACTTGGGTTGTAAATGCCGATAGCGTCGCTAACCCTTTCGCTACATCGTAAGAAGCATCTGCGGTTAGACCAATTTTCATTTCAGGGCGAGGTAATGCATTACCTTTTACATTGCTGTTTAAACTTAGCCCTTCAACCGAAGCTAAATTAAAGTCAGCACTTAGTTTTAGACGGGTTTCACCTTTAGCATCAAAGGCAAGATCAGGAATTTCACCTTTGGCACTGAAAGTTAGTGCAGACCAATCACCGACACGAAATTGATCCACAGTCAGGCTAACAGATTCAATCTTATTCACCTTATCAGCCGCTTGCGCATCTAAAGTAAGGGCTTTCAGCTCTGCACCATCAAGGGTTGGGGCTATATTCAGCTCAGTCTCGCCTTTAGCTGTAAAGGTTAATTCACCATTCTTACCCTGCACATCAAACGCAGCTTTTGCCCACTCACCTGGAGCAAAACGGGTTAGGCTAACGTTTAACTGTTCAATATCTGTCAGTGCACCCGTTTTATCATCACGAATAACAGCACTCGCATTGACCAATTCCACACCAGCTAAGCTAATTGTCCACCCCGCAGCAGGTGACTCTTGGCTTGGTGCAATGTCCGATGATTCAGGAGTGGTCGACTGCGGCTGCTGTTCTGCAGCACTCTCGTCTGCACTTGTCGCGGTGCTTGCTTGTGCGCCAATGCCATCAAGGTTACTGACGCCATCTTTACGTGTTTGAATAAAGACGCGTGCATCATTTAAGCTGACATTGCCAACTTCAAGCTGTTGCGACAAGAGTGGCATCACAGCCACAGAAAGTTCGGCATTGCTAAAGCGAACCAAATTCGCTTCTGCAAATCCTTCTGGGTTACGAAACTCAGTTTCCCCCAGAGTAAGACCAACACTTGGGAAGAAGCGCCAATCAATATCACCGCTAATAACTAATTCACGGCCCGTATTTTTCTTCACTTGCTCTGCAATTAGCGGCTTAAATTGGTTTGGATCAACCAAGGCCAAGAGCGCGGCGATACCAATGACGACCACCAGTACTAGCGCAAGAAGGATATAAAGAAACTTTTTCATCGTGTCCTCTGTGTTTTCCGTCCACAAGGGTTATTACATAGGGGTAATAACCCATTCCGTTACGACAGTTAAAGCGATAAATAGTTGTATTTAGAACAAATAATAATACCAATCCGATCAAAGCAAAAATAAAAGCCACCAGAAATGCTGCTTTTATTGCAAACATAGGATTGAAACAGTTTACAAGGTATAGCGATAACGAGGTCTCGTGCATTAGCACCAGATACAAAAAAGGCTGACAATGTCAGCCTTCATTTGAATAGCGTGTTGCAGACTAGGTAATCAATTACGATTTTAGTAGCTTAGCAATGTGCGCTTTTAACACATCAATCGCGATACGGTTTTTACCACCACGCGGTACGATGATATCTGCGTACTGTTTAGACGGCTCAATAAACTGCATGAACATAGGGCGTACCGTCTTTTGGTATTGCTGTAGTACTGACTCCATAGTACGGCCACGTTCTGCAACATCGCGTTGTAAGCGGCGAAGTAAACAGATGTCTAGTGGCGTATCCATAAATACGCTGGCGTGCATAATGTCACGTAGGCGTGGATCAGTCAGTAATAGAATACCTTCCAGAATGATCACCTTCTTCGGAGTCATAGTGGTTGTTTCAGTCAGACGAGTATGCTCGCTGTAGCTGTACTGAGGTACTTCTACCGCTTCACCCTTCATTAGCTGCAGCAAGTGCTCGCTAAGAAGATTATGATCTAACGCGCTTGGGTGATCATAATTCGTTTTAACCCGCTCATCCATGGTCAGGTGACTTTGATCGTTGTAGTAACAATCTTCCGTAATAACACCGATCTGATGATCGCCGACTTTTTCTTTTAGCTCTTGGTAAACCGTACTGGCAATCAAACTTTTACCGGACGCAGACGCGCCTGCGATACCGATAATGACGCATTGGTGTGAATTTTCAGACATATCAGAATGCACCTGTAACAACTTTGGCGAGGTTAAATATCCATTCACCCCATGAGTAATTTACTCTTGCTGAGGGGAACTAAACCGCCTGATTATAGGGAGTTGGCACGCTAGATGCCAGTAGAAATGCCACACCTAGCGCAGTTGGATTAAAAATATGCTATTTGGACCTACGCAATGGTTTACATTGTGCGAATAGTAATCTGCTCTGCTACCACATCACCAGTCCAGTACAAGCGACTTGCCACTTCACCCGCTAATTGGATGTAACTTGCAGCCTGTTCTGACTCAGGTGAAGCCGCCACAGTTGGCCTACCCCGGTCGATATCTTCACGAATTTTGATATGCAGCGGAAGTTGTGCCAGCAATGGAATCGAGTGCTCTTTTGCCATTTTCTCTGCACCACCACAACCAAAGATCGGCTCATGATGACCACAGTTACTACAAATGTGATAACTCATGTTCTCGACTGCACCAAGTACTGGTACAGACACCTTATCAAACATATTCACCCCCTTAATAGCATCGGCCAATGCAAGGTCTTGTGGGGTGGTGACTATGATTGCACCTGTCACAGGGATCTGCTGCGCTAAAGTCAGCTGAATATCACCCGTGCCCGGTGGCATATCGATAACCAAGTAGTCTAAATCAGGCCACCAAGTTTCACTGATTATCTGCTGCAGCGCTTTTGATGCCATAGGACCGCGCCAAATGGTTGCGCTTTCTGCAGGAACTAAATACCCCACAGAGTTAGTGTATAGTCCACAAGATTCGATTGGCATCATCATTTTGCCATCCGGTGATTGTGGCTTTTCATCGACAGTGCCAAGCATCATAGGAACAGAAGGGCCATAAATATCGGCATCTAATAAACCCACTTTTGCGCCTTGCTGTTGTAAACCCAGCGCAAGATTGACGGAAGTGGTCGATTTACCTACCCCACCTTTCGCGGAACTCACCACGATAATATTTTTTACACCTTTTAGAGGTTGCTTATCGCCCGTGGCTAAAGTGGCTACGCGACTGGTAACAGTAAACGCGACATTAGCAGCGAGATGATGAAGTTGCTGCTGGGTAATGATCCAATGCTGAAGCAGCTCAATAATTGATGCAGATGCGAAAGGCAGCGTAATTGTCACACCACCTTCAGCTGAAACAGAAATAAGGTTTGGTGTATCCGCCCATTCGTGCGGTAACCATGGATGTTCAAAATGGTTCAACCAACGGCTAATGTCTGCAATGCTTTCAAATGGCATTGCTGCCTCGTTTCCCGCCATATTTACGACTCCGTTATCCAGATTGGCATGAAATTGTTGCTTTTCTATCCAATTAATTTGTTGTTATGAATAGGACAATCAAACACTTTACTAAATCCTATCACCAAAGGTCATTTATCGCTGCTTTTTAAGGGGAATATCCTTGTCACGCGCTAGGCAATACGTTCCCCATCAGTTACTATTTAAGGCTATATTTTTACCCATCACGAGCGAAATAAGTAATTATGGCTGCAAATCCGAGAAAAATTCTGGTGACCTGCGCCCTGCCGTACGCTAACGGTTCTATCCACTTAGGTCACATGCTTGAGCATGTGCAAGCGGATATTTGGGTGCGCTATCAACGCCTTCGCGGCAACGAAGTTCATTTTATCTGTGCAGATGACGCACATGGTACGCCAATCATGCTTAAGGCTCAGCAGATGGGTGTTGAGCCAGAGCAAATGATTGCAGAAGTGAGCAAAGAGCACCAAGCGGACTTTGCTGGCTTCGACATTGATTTCAGTAACTATCACAGCACACACTCAGATGAAAACCGTGAGCTAGCTTCATTTGTTTACACACAACTGAAAGAAAAAGGCTTTATTACTAGCCGTACTATCTCTCAGCTGTTTGACCCTGAAAAAGAAATGTTCCTACCAGACCGTTTCGTAAAAGGTTCATGCCCTAAGTGTAAAGCAGAAGACCAATACGGTGATAACTGTGATAACTGTGGCGAAACATACAGCCCAACGGACCTGATTAACCCTAAATCAGCCGTTTCTGGTGCTACGCCTATCATGAAGGATTCAGAGCACTTCTTCTTCGACCTGCCACAATTTGAAGACATGCTAAAAGCGTGGACCAAATCAGGTGCACTTCAAGACGAAACGTCTAACAAGATGCAAGAGTGGTTTGAGTCTGGCCTGCAACAGTGGGATATCTCACGCGATGCGCCTTACTTCGGTTTCGAAATCCCAGGCGAAACAGGCAAATTCTTCTACGTATGGCTAGATGCGCCAATTGGCTACATGGGTTCTTTCAAAAACCTATGTGACAAACGCAATGACCTAGACTTTGATGAGTTCTGGAAAAAAGACAGCACCACTGAGCTTTACCACTTCATCGGTAAAGACATTGTTTACTTCCACAGCCTATTCTGGCCAGCAATGCTAGACGGTGCTAGTCTACGTAAACCAAACAATGTATTCGTACACGGTTACGTAACAGTAAACGGCGCGAAGATGTCTAAGTCTAAAGGTACCTTTATTAAAGCAGGTACTTACCTACAGCACCTAGACCCAGAATGCCTACGCTACTACTACGCGGCGAAACTTAACAGCCGTATTGATGACCTAGATCTTAACCTTGAAGACTTCACACAACGTGTAAACAGCGATGTCGTGAACAAGATTGTTAACCTAGCATCACGTAACGCTGGTTTCATTGCTAAACGCTTTGAAGGTAAGCTTTCTGCTAACTTCGCAGAGCCTGCGCTATACGCAGAATTCGCTGCTGCCGCTGATCGTATCGCAGAGCTATACGAAACACGTGAATTTAGCCGTGCAATCCGTGAAATCACAGCACTTGCTGATAAAGCTAACCAATACGTTGATGAAAAAGCACCGTGGGTTGTTGCGAAGCAAGAAGGCAAAGACCAAGAGCTACAAGAAATCTGCTCTGTCGGTATCAACTTATTCCGCGTGCTAATGACGTACCTGAAACCAGTTATGCCTAAGCTAGCTGAACGTACTGAAGGTTTCCTAAATGAAACCCTAACGTGGGAAGGTGTTGCACAGCCACTGACTGATCACGAAGTGACCAAGTTTAAAGCACTGTTCAACCGTATTGATCCTAAACACGTTGAAGCTATGGTTGACGCATCAAAAGAAGATGCAGCCGCAGAACAAGCTGCGAAAGCACAAGCTGAAGCAGCAGCAAAAGGCCCACTAGATGATGAGCCGATTGAAGCTGAAATCGAGTTTGATGACTTCGCTAAAGTTGATATGCGTATCGCTAAGATCGTATCTTGTGAAGAAGTGCCAAAAGCAAACAAGCTGCTGAAATTCCAACTGGATATCGGCGGTGAAATGCGTCAGGTATTCTCTGGTATCAAATCAGCATACACGCCTGAAGAGCTTGTTGGTAAGCACACTGTTATGGTGGCAAACCTTAAGCCTCGTAAGATGAAATTTGGCATGTCTGAAGGTATGATCCTGGCAGCTGGCCCTGGTGGTAAAGATCTTTGGATTCTTGAACCACACGAAGGCGCACAGCCTGGTATGCGTGTGATGTAATTATCACCCCATTGAAAAAAGGAGCTTCGGCTCCTTTTTTATTACCTTCAATTTCTTGTGATGAAAGATACATTTGGAAACATACAGTTACAGGCATAACTATAGTGAATTATGCACAAAATCTAACACATCGTTTTAGGGTTTCTCTGCATCGTTTTACTGTAACATTCATTCAACAGTACACCTATAGTTCACACATCGCAGGCAATTTAAACCCTTGCAGACTTTTATATCATCACAATCACTTGTTACAGTCATATCTATAACAACGCATAAGATCCTGACCTTTTGTATATTAGCCTCTCATTAACGGTTAAATTAGCACCACTTGTCATTTTTTAATTTAAATTACGTTAAATTTCAGTTAAAAAACCTGTTTTTTGGTACGCCATACCAACGAAAAAACGTGATCACAAACAGAACTTTGCACTCCAGTTAGAATTTTACTTCGCCTTAACACCCAAACTACTGATAACCTCCTCGGCACTTAGAAAAACGATTTTTCTAGTGAATAATTATAAGGAGTATTCCGATAATGAATACAAACAAGAAGAAGTTATCCCTGACAGGCCGCGTTATTCTCGGCATGTTACTGGGCATAATGACTGGTTTTATCATTCGCACACTTTTTGCAGACACATCTTTTGTCCATGAATACCTAGTAAATGGACTATTCGACGTGGGTGGTAAAATTTTCATTGCAAGTTTAAAGATGCTTGTTGTACCGCTTGTTTTCGTATCACTGGTTTGTGGTACTAGCTCATTAAAAGATATCAGTACATTAGGCCGTCTTGGTGGTAAAACCGTCGCTTTCTACCTAATGACTACGGCTATTGCTATCACCCTAGCCCTCACTATGGGTAATATTTTCCAACCAGGTGCAGGTGCCGATCTAACCGCTGCAACTACTTTTGCTTCCAAAGAAGCCCCATCACTGGGTGATGTAATTGTAGGCATGTTCCCAACCAACCCTATTAGCTCAATGGCACAGGGTAATACTCTACAAATCATCGTCTTTGCTATTTTGTTTGGTATTGCAATCAGTGCTGCAGGTAAAGCGGGTGAACGTTTAGCTGCGGTGTTCTCTGACTTAAATGAAGTCATTATGAAGCTCGTTGCTTTATTAATGAACGTAGCGCCTTACGGTGTATTCTTCCTAATGGCTAAGTTGTTCACAGGTTTAGGGCTAGATGCCATTTTCAACCTGTTTGAATACTTCATGGTATTGACTGCGACCCTATTGATTCATGGTCTAGTGACTTACAGCATCATGTTGAAAACATTCACAGGCCTAAGCCCTAAAGTGTTCTTGAAGAAAATGGAAGATGCGATCATGTTTGCATTCTCTACTGCCTCTTCAAACGCAACAATTCCTGTCACGATGGAAACAGCTACCAAACGCTTAGGTGTGAACAATAAAATCGCTTCGTTCACTGTCCCACTCGGTGCGACCATCAATATGGATGGCACGGCTATCATGCAAGGTGTAGCGACGGTGTTCATTGCGCAAGCATTCAATATCGACCTTACGATGAGCGATTACCTTGCTGTAATTATGACAGCTACCTTAGCTTCCGTGGGCACAGCCGGTGTACCTGGTGTGGGCTTGATCATGCTAGCAATGGTACTAAACCAAGTGGGTCTACCTGTTGAAGGTATTGCACTTATCATGGGTGTTGACCGTCTACTCGATATGATCCGTACTGCGGTAAATATCACAGGTGATAGCGTTGTAACCTGTATTGTTGCTAAAACTGAAAATGAAATGGATTTAGAGCGCTTCCACGATCCAGTTGCGGGCGCAAAAGATGAAGAAGTACATTTTCACCCAAGTAGCCAGCAAAGCTAAACGCTACTAAATACCCATAGCATAAGCTCCTTTAGTTAATTAGATCTTTATTATTTAATTCAACTAAGGGGGCTTTTTTATATCAACTGACACTGAACACAAGCATCTTTGATTGCACTAGTATTGTGCAATCTTGTTGCGATTAAGTGCAACAGAGCAAGCAACGCTATCACGCCCCCATAAGAGCAATACTTCGCCTCCACAGTCGAATTCTAGAAGCATCTACGATAACCCATTGTACAAAATAGAATAAAGCGCATATCCCATCCTCATTTTTATCGAAAAAAGTAGCGAGAACGCATGAGAAAACTGCGCCCCACTTCATCGGGTTGTTGGTTCAATTATTGCTCTAACTAGATAGTAGGAATATATCGACCATAGCTTTAATGGCTCAGGAGGAAGGATATGATGGGGTTCATACTAGCGTTACTGATCAGCATAGGAATTGGTTACATTTTTTATCGCCATAGAGAAAACCAACAATTTTTACAGCAGCGCTTTGATCAGGTAATAGGCTTACGACAACTCATTGATTTGCTACGTTTTCACCGTCGCCAAACGCACCAACTACTCGTTATGCAAGGTACCTCAATTACTCACCCTATGCTTTCCGAATCATTGGCGGTACAAAAGCTGACGACAACACTGTTATCACAAGCGGAGCATGCGCATAGGCCGATGTATCGCGTTTTACAACAACGAGTGTCAAACATGCTCAACGAGTGGCCTCAGTATAACCTTCAGCGTAATCAAGCAGTACATGGAAAAATGATCCGTCACGTCCTGTACCTTATTGACGATACAATCACTCAAAGCCTGCTGAATACAGACAAAGCCGCACAGTTTCAGCATTACCAAACTATTTGGCCTATCGTATTAAATGCAATTGATAACCTAAGTCGCTATCGATATGCCATCGAAAAATATCAAATCGGTATGCCGGCCACTGCACGAGAACTCCAAGTACATGTCGATATTTTCCATCGTCGATTAGAGCAAATTAGCATGCAGATTAAACAGCCAGTTCCCCCATTATTTATTGAGAGTTTACGTCAGAAATTTCAAGACATTCAACTTGCAGAACTCCCTGATCCCCAAGCAAAACTACGCCTATATCGACATTCACTCAAACTCTCTGATGCGTTATATTTACTGTTCGATCTTGTCCTTAGCGACATTGCGGATGATGTCGCTGTTAACCTGCCCAGACGAAAGCAAAAAAATGCTAAAAATGAGACATCGCAAGGTCTAACCAGTTAAGTAATGAGTGCACTTAGTCGCTTATAATAGGTACACCTCATTCTTATAAGGAATACCTATGAGATACATACCGATCGGTGCAGCATGCATTGCCTTAACCCTAGTCCTATCAGGTTGCCAAGAACAACAAAACACAACCGAAAAAACCAGTAACGCAGCTGAACAAACAGCACCCAATATTGAAGCGCAAAACAAGCGCGAAATTGCCCAACAATTGGCGAAAAACTATACGCAAATTGCAGCTCAACTTAAACAACACATTAATGTTGAAAACAGTGGAGTATCATTAGAAAGCTTAGTGAAAACAATTAATCTACCTTCACTAACAACTCAAGCTGCCAACACTGAAAAAATGGTATTCGCGAAGCGCGGTTTAGATCAACATCCTGAAGACCTGCTGACGGTATCGCTGGCTAATCCTAGCATGTTGCCAGGTGTTGAAGCGGGTCAACAGCCTCTATTTACTTACCAGCAAGACAACGTAAAAGCTGGCGACAGTATCGATATGTTCGATAGCCATGGTGACCTTGTTATAGGCTCAGCTGATGTGATGCCGGAACAACCTGTGTTTATCGTAGGTGTGGATGAACAAAAAGCGATGCGTGCTGGGCTTGCAACCATGCAATCAGTATTCGACGCCAATGATACAATAATGCGAGATAACTTACCTAAGTTAGCCAGCGCACCTAAGGCGGGTGAAGAGTTCTTATCAGCCACAGTTTTGAAAAAAGTCAGTGTTAAAGATGATCAAGAACCTTGGATCTCAGGTAAAGCAGAAATTTACGCCCTAGTCAGTGGTGTAAACCCAAGCCGTGATGAACCAACCCTTGATGTCGTGGAAATGCCTTACTTGGATTACCAAGACCAAGTGTACTACCCGAACCAAATCATGGTCTATTGGGCACGTTACCGCTGGGGAGCTGCCAACATCATCCTTATGGAGCATGACACTAACACTAACTACCGTGAATTAGCGCAAGTCATCATTAAGACGGCAGCCACGGTTATTGCAAGTCAAATTGATGGTGGCGCAGCAAGCTTACCCATTGTGAATACTTTGGTGGACGCGATCTTAAAAGCGATCCCAGATGAGACCTTTACTAACAATGACGATATGGTGGATTTCTACTACACCATCCTACAAACCGATGAACTCATCGATCAGCCAGGTGCAAGCAACAATGCCACAATCACGCTTGAACCTCGTGAAATTCCGTTAACACAGTAATACTCTTGAGTAGCAATCAGGATAAGTCAGTGTTCAGCGACTTATTCTGATTAGTAACACCGCGATAGCTTGTATCGCAAGCATAAAAAAACCCAGCTTAGTCGCTGGGTTTTTTATTAAGAAGCTAACAACAAGTCTTAGCCTAGGTGTGTTGCACCGTTCATGTACTTACGTAGTACTTCTGGAATCATAATACGGCCATCTGCTTCTTGGTTATTTTCAAGAATAGCAACCATAGTACGACCAACAGCAAGACCAGAACCGTTTAGCGTGTGAACTAGCTCAGGTTTCTTCTCGCCTTTACGACGGAAACGCGCTTGCATACGGCGAGCTTGGAAATCCCACATGTTTGAACATGAAGAAATTTCACGGTAAGTCTCTTGTGCTGGAACCCATACTTCTAAGTCGTAAGTTTTACATGCGCCAAAGCCCATGTCACCAGTACAAAGAATCACTTTACGGTACGGAAGCTCAAGAAGTTGAAGTACTTTCTCAGCGTGAGCCGTTAGCTCTTCCAGAGCATTCATTGAATCTTCTGGCTTAGTGATTTGTACTAATTCAACTTTATCGAATTGGTGCATACGGATAAGGCCACGTGTGTCACGACCGTACGAGCCTGCTTCTGAACGGAAACAAGGTGTGTGTGCAGTCATCTTCAGTGGAAGATCAGCTTCGTCAGTGATGGTATCGCGCACCATGTTAGTCACTGGAACTTCCGCAGTTGGGATCAGTGACATACCTACGCCTTCTTCTGTCGCAGGTTGAGTGTGGAATAAGTCTTCGCCGAACTTAGGCAGCTGACCCGTACCAAATAGGCTGTCTTTGTTCACTAGGTACGGTACATACATTTCTGTGTAGTCGTGCTCATCAGTGTGAAGGTCAAGCATGAACTGTGCAATTGCGCGGTGAAGACGAGCAAATTGACCTTTCATCACGATGAAACGTGAACCTGAAATTTTCACTGCGCTTGCGAAATCAAGGCCGCCAGCAATTTCACCTAGATCAACGTGATCTTTTACTTCAAAGTCGTACGCTTTAGGTTGACCCCAACGTGAAACTTCAACGTTTTCATTTTCATCTTTACCAGCAGGAACAGCGTCGTCCGGCAGGTTAGGCACAGAAAGCGTGATATCTTGAAGTTCGTTTTGCAGTTCAGCTAGTGCTTTTTTTGCATCATCCAGTTCACTGCCAAGGTTAGCAACGTCTGCTAGAATCTTTTCAGCTTCTTCATGATCGCCTTTAGCTTTAGCTTGACCAATCGACTTCGATCGCGAGTTACGCTGAGCTTGTAGCTCTTCCGTTTTAACTTGAAGGGACTTACGTTGTTCTTCAAGGTCGCGTAATTTTTCTACGTCTAGCGTGAAGCCACGACGTGCGAGTTTTGCAGCTGTTTCATCCAGCTCAGTTCGAAGTAATTTAGAATCTAGCATGCTAATCCTATGCTCTGTATATTCTGAAGTGCGTGTTATTTAGGCAAATATCGCCTAAATACCTTTATTTTGGTCGGTAACCAGTGCAACTGGTAACTGTCATTAAACGATACCCAAAAAGCCCTATTATTGGTAGCGCTTTAGTGTGCTTTTTGCATCTAATGCAGCAAGATAATCCAACTTTTCGCTAATTTTCGTTTCCAAGCCACGGTTTGTTGGCACATAGAAGCGAGTATCTTTTAATTCTGGTGGGAAATAGCTCTCACCAGCAGCATACGCACCTGGTTCATCGTGTGCGTAACGGTACTCAGCGCCATAGCCCAAATCTTTCATTAATTTGGTTGGTGCATTCCGTAAATGCGGTGGCACTTCATAATCAGGGTGATTACTCGCTAACTGCTTAGCTTGGCTAAATGCGGTGTAAACCGCATTACTCTTTGGCGCACAGGCTAAATAAACGATGGCTTGAGCAATCGCACGTTCACCTTCATAAGCCCCTACCCGGGTATAGCAATCCCATGCAGATACTGCCACTTGCATAGCACGCGGATCGGCATTACCCACATCCTCTGAAGCGATTGCTAACAAACGTCGCGCAATATAAAGCGGATCACAACCAGCTTGTAGCATTCTGGCAAACCAATAAAGTGCACCGTCTGGGCTAGAGCCTCGAATAGACTTATGCACCGCAGATATCATGTCGTACCAAAGATCACCTTTATTATCAAACCGTGCGACTTTCTCACCCGCGACTTCAGCTAATAATGCCAGGGTGATCTGCTTGTTCCCTTTGCTATCTTCTTCAGCCATATCAACAAGCTGTTCGAGGTAGTTCAGTGACATCCGTGCATCACCACACACAAGCTCAGCTAAACGCGCTTTCACATCATCGACAAACACAAGATTATCATCGGTAATACCACGCTCCGTGTCTGATAAGGCTTGTTCAATCACTTCTAAGATGTCGTCGTTTTCTAGCGATTTCAGCTTATAAACGCGTGCTCGGGATAATAAAGCGTTATTCAATTCAAAAGATGGGTTTTCTGTCGTCGCCCCAATAAAAGTAACAGTGCCATCTTCAATATGTGGCAGAAAGGCATCTTGCTGACTTTTATTAAAGCGATGCACCTCATCCACAAATAAAATAGTACGGCGGCCTGCCATTTTATTTTCACGTGCTTTATCAATTGCAGCACGAATATCTTTTACGCCAGAGGTTACGGCAGACACACGCTCTACTTCAGCTTGTGCATAATTTGCAGCAACTTCAGCCAAGGTGGTTTTGCCTGTGCCTGGAGGCCCCCAAAGGATCATGGAATGAAGATGCCCCGCTTCTAACGCACGGCGTAGTGGCTTACCTTCCCCCAGAATATGGCGCTGACCAATATATTCCTGCACCGTACGTGGACGCATACGTGCAGCTAATGGGCGAAAATCAGAAGAGAAATCTAGGCTAAAATTGCTCACAACAACCCCTTGAATAACAAAAGGTGACCCCATGAGGCCACCTATAAAATATTAGCGAGTAAACGCTATCAACAGATTTCAATCACTCGGTACTGATTGTAACGAACGGGGATTCACACGATTAGTTACGCTGATCATCCAGCTCTACGCCTTTCGGCGGTACGAACGTGAACATGTTCGCTTTAGGCTCTGCCTTTTTGAACTGGCTAAACGTAAATTGGCTACGTTGGCCGTCTTGTTCAATCACTGAGAAACCACGAACTTCACCCGACTTCGCGACAGTGAGCACAAATTTCCCCATCGAGGTATTGGCTGCTTTCGGTGTCAGCGTGAAGGTATCAGCCGTTTGAGCAACATTGTAGTTAGCCCAATCGGCATCACTATTACGCGTGAGCAATACAAATGGCGTTTGCTCTGTCGCATCTTTTAGCCACATTGCAGTGACTTGCTCGATAAATGGGCTGTAATACCACAAGGTTTTACCATCTGATACCAGCATATTTTCATCTGGCGTTAGCGTATTCCAACGGAAAAGATTAGGGCGTTTAATTGCCATATCCCCTTCACCTTCAACCAGTAAGTCCCCTTCAGGGCTTACCACTTTTTGCGCGAAAGAGGCACTAAATGCGTTAACTTTATCAAGTCGGGTACTTAACTCTTGCTGAGGCGTTGCCCATGCCGCCGTCGTCATCAATAACGGCGCCATTAATAAAGGGCCAATCAGTAAACGTTTCACAAGTGTCTTTTTAATCATTATTAAACCTTCTTTCATCAGGCCTGCACGGTATTCACCATGTGCAGGCTCTGTATATTAATCGCGTGGTGGTGGCGCAGGCGCAAGCACTTCACGGTTACCGTTATGCCCTGGCGCACTCACAATGCCGTGCGACTCAAGTTGCTCAACAATGCGAGCGGCTCGGTTATAACCAATCTTAAATTTACGTTGTACGCCAGACACAGAGCCACGACGCGTTTCCGTTACAAAGGCCGCGACTTGATCAAAGAGCTGATCTAAATCATCGTCGCCGCCTACTGGTGCTTCACCGGGAAGTAAGCCTTCAGCACCCTGATCAGAATTAAGAATGCCATCAATGTACTGTGGCTTCGCGCGCGCTTTCCAATCATTGACCACGTTGTGTACATCATCATCCGACGCAAATGCACCATGAACACGTACAGGGTGGTTCTGACCCGCAGGCAAGTACAACATATCACCCATGCCAAGGAGTGATTCTGCCCCACCCTGATCAAGAATGGTGCGTGAATCTGTTTTAGTCGAGACAGTAAACGCCATACGACTTGGAATGTTCGCTTTAATCAAACCAGTGATCACATCTACCGAAGGACGTTGCGTTGCTAACACTAAGTGAATACCCGCTGCACGTGCCTTTTGGGCCAATCGAGCGATCAGTTCTTCAACTTTCTTACCCACAACCATCATTAAGTCAGCAAATTCGTCGACAATAACAACAATGCTTGGCATTTTTTCCAATAACGGTGGATGTTCATCCATGCTATCACCTGGCTGCCACAATGGGTCGTAAATAGGGTGCCCCGCATCCGCTGCTTCTTTGAGCTTAGCATTAAAGCCTGCAAGATTACGTACACCAACAGCGGCCATCAGTTTGTAACGGCGTTCCATTTCACCAACACACCAACGCAGTGCATTACCTGCATCTTTCATGTCAGTAACGACTTCCGTCAATAGATGTGGGATACCTTCGTAAATAGAAAGTTCCAACATTTTCGGGTCAATCATGATGAAACGACACTCATCTGGCGTACATTTGTACAACAGACTCACAATCATGACGTTGACACCTACCGACTTACCAGAACCTGTCGTACCCGCCACCAGCAAGTGTGGCATTTTACAAAGATCGGCGACGACGGCTTCACCCGCAATGTCATAGCCTAATACGATTGGCAGTGCGCCTTTCATGTCTTTGAACTTTTCGCTATCAACCACTTGCGACATATAAACTGTTTCGCGGTTCACATTTGGCAGCTCTAAGCCTATGTAAGGTTTACCCGGAATTACTTCAACCACACGCACAGCAGTGGCAGACAAGGCGCGGGCCAAGTCTTTTGCTAGGCCCGAAATACGGCTGACCTTCACGCCTGCCGCAAGGTCTAACTCATAGCGGGTAATAACAGGGCCAGGGTACACGCCAACCACTTTGGCTTTAATTTTGTAGTCAGCCAGTTTCGATTCAACCAAACGTGCCGTGTGCATCAATTCTTCTTCTGTTGCAGGCTGTACGTTTTGGCGTGCTGGCGCAAGTAAATCAATCGTAGGCATTGGAGAAGTCGGTACAGGCAAATCTGCTTCTGCTTTCATCAAGAAAGGATTATCAAGTCCTGCTGCATGTACCTGTTCTTTTTGTGCATCGCGGATACGTTTTAAGAACGCGTCCTCATCGCTCATTTCGTCCGCGGTTGCAGGGTTATCCATGAGTTCGCCACTCAAGGCTTCACTATCGGTTTGCTGAGCACGCTCTAGTTCAGATAAGCCATCATGCACACCAATTTCAATACCAGCAGGTTCAATATCGGCTACGCCTTGAGTGACAACGTCTGGTTGCAGCTCAGTCGATTGAGGGACGGCTTGGGAAATCGATCCCTGATGCGCCTGCTCATAGCTTGTTTCTTCGATCACTGTCGACTCGACAACTGGCGTTTGAAGCTCAGGCTGTGAGGCAACGGGAGTTACTGGAGCAGCTTCAGGTACAGGCACAAACTCAGTTTCACTCACGGCTTGTGCGGTTAATGCGGCTGAAGAGGCAGTAATCGAGTCAGGCGACATAGGTGTTAATTCAATCGCGGGCTCATCAGTATCAATCGCCTCAAATTCATGATTAAACATCGCAGTGTTATCAATATTATCTTCTGCAATATCACCAGCTAAGGTATTCGGCGCTACTGCGTTTTCAGTCATTGGGTTTTCAGCTTGTCCCGATTCTTCGACATACATAGTGAAGTTTTCATCACGATCAAGCTGCTGCTCTAGCTGTGCTATCGTCATGCCTTTCGCTTGCATGGTCGAATTCACAACAACGGGCTCTTCTACCACCGCAGCCTGTGAGTTTACTTGTGCATCAGATGCTGACATTTCTGGCACAGCAGCTGCAGCTGACTCAGCAATAGGAGCAGCAACCGCTGCTGCGGCAACGACAGGCCGTGGGTTAATAACAATGCGAGGAAGATCATCATCTTGCGGTTTAACCACTGGTGTATCATTTTGAGCCACTGGCGTAACGTTTGCTTGATTATCCTCTACTGGCACTGCTGTCGGACGACTGCTAGAGGCCAATAAAACATCATCAGCATCAGGTGTGCTATCTTGTAGCCCATTGCCTGCAAATGGATTATTCGCTCGGTGTAAATCTTCAATATTTGGCTCTGTGGCAAAAGGCTCATCTTTCGCAAACGATGTTAATGTTTCTGAACGATCAGAGCGCACTTTATTCAACAGCCAAGCCATAGCACCTAAAGTACTTTCGCCAAGCGCATCAACAATTGTCAGCCATGAAATACCCGTGAACAGGGTAAAACCTACGGCCCACAGAAACATCATCACCAACGTCGTGCCAAGAAGGTTAAAGAGCGGCAATGCCATATTAGAGACCACATCTCCTATCACTCCACCCGATGAAAAATACCAGATATCATCAAAGTTAAGATCTGCAAGGCTACAACTTGCGAGAAAGAGGATCAGCATGCCCAATAAGCGCGTGCCATAAATCATGAAATCAATCGCTTCACGTTCACCGCGACGTCGAAATAGCACCCATGATGCCAGTACAACAGCAACGGGTAGTGAATAGGCTAACGACCCAAACGTGAAAAACAGACTATCAGCAACAAAGGCACCAAACGCCCCCGCTTTGTTTTGAACGGGTCCTTGCCATGCCGTTTGCGACCATGAAGGGTCTGCAGGATCAAAACTGACCAATGCAACCATCATGTAAATAGATGCAAAGAGTGCAATTATAAGAAAGCTTTCCAGTAAACGCTGCCCACCACTTAGACGAACTTTCGTTGACTGTTTGCCTTTAACCTTCCTCAAAGAAATCTCCATTGTCATTACTGCTCGCTACTCCCGCCACACTCTCTGGGTTATTTATGATTTTTATTGCTTCAAGTGAAACTGACTTAGCAACATTCATTTTACGAATATTATCTGTATCGATGTTATACCAGATCTGACCATTAAGGAAAAAACTACTGGATAACTGAACAGTCTATTGTAATCGTTTATGGAGAGGAATAACGCAAGGAATTGTTAAAACACGCGGATAATCGGTGAATTTTAGAGCAATTAAATCTATTGAGATAGCAATGCGGTAGCAATATCACACTGTGCGGGCAATTAAGGTCAGCATAGAAACAATTCAAGCGACCGAAGTCGCTTGAATATTTATAGAGAAACCGACAACTTTATAATTAAAAGACGATTAACGTGTTTTAATAACAAGATGATTAGTTTGCTTCACTTCTTCCATAACAACGTATGTACGCGTGTCATTCACACCTGGAAGGCGCAATAGGGTTTCACCCAGTAACTTACGGTACGCAGACATATCACACACACGTGTTTTTAGCAGGTAGTCAAAATCACCAGATACAAGGTGACATTCTTGAATGCCTTCAAGCTCTTGTACTGACTTATTAAACTCTTCAAACACATCTGGTGTGCCACGGTTAAGTGTAATCTCAACGAACACCAATAAAGACGCGTCAAGGAATTGAGGATTCAACAGTGCTGTATAGCCACTGATATAAGCTTGTCGCTCTAGACGGCGTACACGCTCAAGACACGGTGTTGGTGAAAGACCTACACGTTTAGACAGCTCAACGTTTGAAATTCGGCCATCTTTCTGTAGTTCGTTCAGAATGTTACGGTCAATGCGATCCAATTCCTTGGATGGTTTCTTTTTGGTATCTACCATTTTTTATTCCACCTTCTTACTTCCTTGCAAAAAAATATACTACATCTTTCTAATATTTAGAATCAAATACTCTAGTAGTCAAACTATACTGCCATTAGATCCGCATTTATAACCTTCTCAATAGCACGTCACACTATAATATAGCGAGGAGCGCAGGATGATCATTGGTGTACCCAAAGAGATAAAGAATCACGAGTATCGGGTAGGGTTAACCCCTGCCAGCGTGCGTGAACTTGTACTACTCGGCCACCAGGTTCTCATTGAATCTAATGCAGCCATTGGTATCGGCTTTGTTGATGCTGACTACCAAGCTGTAGGTGCTTCCATTATTTCTACGGCTAAAGAAGTTTTTACCAGATCAGAGATGATTGTCAAAGTAAAAGAGCCTCAAGCAGTAGAAAGAGCTATGCTTCGCGAAGGACAGATACTTTTCACCTACCTCCACCTCGCCCCTGATTTTCCACAAACCAAAGAACTGATTCAAAGCAAAGCTATCTGCATCGCTTACGAAACAGTAACAGATAAATATGGCAGATTACCACTATTAGCACCTATGTCTGAGGTCGCTGGCAGAATGTCCATCCAAGCAGGTGCCCAAACACTAGAGAATTCTAGCGGTGGACGTGGATTATTATTAAGCGGCGTGCCCGGTGTTTCACCAGCGAAAGTTGTGATCTTAGGCGGTGGTGTGGTGGGTTCAAATGCAGCAAGAATGGCGGTTGGAATGCGTGCCGATGTAACCATTTTAGATCGAAACATTGACACACTTCGCGCCTTAGATTGTGAGTTTCAAGGCCGCGCAAAAGTGCTGTATTCAACCAGAGAAGCCATCGATAAATTGGTGCCAGAAGCCGATTTAATTATCGGGGCTGTGTTAATTCCAGGGGCTGCAGCACCCAAGCTAATATCAGCTGAGCATATAGATAAAATGAAGGCTGGCTCTGCCTTAGTGGATGTCGCCATCGATCAAGGTGGATGCTTTGAGACCTCTCATCCAACCACTCATACCGACCCAACATTTATTGTAAATGGCGTCGTACATTACTGTGTTGCGAACATGCCAGGGGCAGTTGCACGCACCTCAACATTTGCCTTAAACAATGCCACTCTTCCTTACGTTATTACACTCGCAGAAAAAGGCTATAAGAAAGCCTTGTTAGAAGACGATGGATTCATCAACGGCATGAATGTTATGTATGGCAAAGTCACCTGCAAAGAAGTCGCAGAAGCATTTAACTTACATTTCACCGACCCTAGCGTTGCTATAAGTATGCATTAACTTATAACTAAATATTCTAGATAAGCCTCAGCAAAATGAGGCTTTTTTATCCTTTTTGTTACGCGCTACTAGCAAGATAGCCCATATCTATTAATAGAATTGATACTCCTTATCACCAAGTCCTTCCTTTACACCGACAATTTACCTACAATCGAGCACCATATAAGAATTATCTCATTCAGCCTGGAGAAGAAATGAGTAACGTAAGACACTGTAATCTGCTCATCCTTGGTTCTGGTCCTGCGGGCTATACTGCAGCGGTTTATGCAGCTCGTGCGAACCTTAATCCAGTTATGATCACTGGCATGCAGCAAGGCGGCCAACTGACTACCACAACAGAAGTGGAAAACTGGCCAGGTGATGCAGAAGGCTTAACAGGCCCTGCTTTAATGGATCGCATGAAAGAACATGCTGAAAAGTTTGAGACTGAAATCATTTTTGATCACATAAGTGAAACTGATTTTAGCCAACGCCCTTTCCGCCTTAAGGGTGATAATGGCGAGTACACGTGTGATGCCTTAATCATTTCGACAGGCGCTTCAGCCAAATACCTTGGCCTAGAGTCAGAAGAAGCATTTAAAGGGCGTGGTGTGTCTGCTTGTGCGACCTGTGATGGTTTCTTCTACCGTAATCAAAAAGTTGCCGTTGTGGGTGGTGGTAATACCGCTGTTGAAGAAGCGCTTTACCTGTCAAACATCGCGTCTGAAGTACACCTTATTCACCGCCGTGATACATTCCGCTCTGAAAAAATTCTTATCAAACGCTTAATGGATAAAGTAGAGAACGGTAATATCATTCTTCACACTGACCGCACCCTTGATGAAGTATTAGGTGATGATATGGGTGTAACGGCAGTACGCATTAAAGATACCCAGTCTGACGCGACAGAAACTATCGAAGTCATGGGCGCATTTATTGCTATTGGCCACCAGCCAAATACCGCAATTTTTGCAGGTCAACTTGAAATGGAAAATGGTTACATCAAAGTACAGTCAGGTACACAAGGTAATGCAACACAAACCAGTGTTGAAGGTGTGTTTGCCGCAGGCGATGTGATGGACCATACCTACCGCCAGGCCATTACCTCCGCAGGTACAGGCTGCATGGCCGCGCTCGATGCAGAACGTTACCTCGATGCGCTCGAAGAGCAACAATAATAAGTAAATACCGAATAGGCTGCCTTGTGCAGCCTTTTTGCGTTAATGGTGCCCCCTAATTACAACCTAGTCATGGCATTCATTTTCGCCGCTATATCGCGCTTTGGTACTTAGTTTGTCATTCTCAGTTTGCACACATGGCACTTAGAGGTTTGACTTGCTAACCTGCCTTTTAACAATAGCTCATCGCTTTTTAGAACATTTTTATGGATAAACAATTACAACGCGATTTAACCAAATGGCTAAAATCACAAAGCAAACTTGCGAAACGCTGGTTAATGCTCAGTGTTGGCCTTGGTTTTATCTCTGGGTTGCTACTGATTGGACAAGCCGCTTTGTTGGCTCACATCCTTCATCAACTCATTATCGAACACACAGACAAGAGTGAATTGGTCGCTCATTTCATCGGCCTAACCGCGGTTGTTGGCTTGCGAGCAGCTTGTAGCTGGGGACGAGAAGTCTTTGGTTACCGTTGTGGTGAACAAATTCGTCTCCACATTCGCCAATTAATCATGCAACGGCTGCACAACTTAGGGCCTGCTTATATTAAAGGCAAGCCTGCGGGAGCATGGGCAAGTTTAGTGCTAGAGCAAGTGGAAGAGATGCAAGATTTCTTCTCTCGCTACATTCCACAAATGTCGATTGCCGTATTGGTACCTTTCACTATTTTGGTGGTGGTATTCCCGCTCAACTGGGCAGCTGGCTTAATCTTCCTAATTACCGCACCATTAGTACCTCTTTTCATGGCGCTAGTAGGATTGGGAGCCGCCGACGCTAACCGTCGTAACTTCAAAGCATTACAACGTTTATCGGGTCACTTTTTTGACCGCTTACAAGGCTTATCGACATTACGTTTATTCAACCGTGCTGAAGCCGAGGCAGAGAATCTGCATGCGGCATCGGATGTGCTGCGTAAGCGTACGATGGAAGTGCTGCGTCTTGCCTTCTTGTCTTCTGCTGTACTCGAGTTCTTCTCTGCCATTTCAGTGGCGATGGTGGCAGTCTACTTTGGCTTTACCTTCATCGGTGAACTTAATTTCGGCACCTATGGCGTACCGCTCAGCCTATTTACTGGGCTATTTGTGCTCATCCTAGCGCCTGAGTTCTACCAGCCGCTGCGTGATTTAGGCACCTTCTACCATGCTAAAGCGCAAGCAATCGGCGCCGCTGAATCTATTGTTGAATTCTTAAACGCTGAAGCCGATGAAATGAAGCAAGGTACGGAAAACCTACCGTCACCTGAAACCATAGAGATCGAAGCCAATGCACTGGAAGTACTGAGCCCTGAAGGGCAAGTGCTCGCAGGCCCACTCACCTTTACGATTAAGCCGAACGAGCATATTGCGCTTGTCGGCCCAAGTGGTGCAGGTAAAACCAGCTTACTGAATGCGATCTTAGGCTTCCTACCCTATCGTGGCAGCTTGAAAGTAAACGGTATTGAACTGAAATCCTTGGAGCACAGCCAATGGCGTCAAGCCATTAGCTGGGTAGGTCAAAACCCAATGCTGGTTCACGGTACCGTACGCGATAACATCACACTGGGTAACCCACTGGCAACCGATGAACACGTTCGCCAAGTGACCCAACAGGCCTATGCTGATGAATTCATCAATCGCTTAGAGTTAGGGGATCAGCACATTGTTGGCGATCGTTCTGGTGGTTTGTCTGTCGGTCAGGCCCAGCGTATAGCCGTTGCTCGTGCCATGTTACAAAACGGCGCATTTTGGTTACTTGATGAACCAACCGCAAGTCTGGATGCAAACAGCGAACGCCTTGTGCTCGATAGCTTATCCATTGCAGTTCGTGGCCAAACTACACTCATGGTGAGTCACCGCCTTGACCAACTCTCAATGATGGATCGTGTCTTTGTGATGGATAACGGTCAATTAGTGCAAGATGGCCACTTTGATACGATTCGTGAGCAAGGTCTACTTGCTGAAATGTTAGCGAACAAAGATATGAGGGATCTCGATGCGTGATTTACTCCCTTACCTAAAACTGTACCGTAAGCACTGGTTTGGTCTAACACTGGGTATGCTACTGGGCTTAGGTACGGTACTGGCGGCAATGAGCCTCTTAACCCTATCAGGCTGGTTTATTTCGGCATCTGCGATTGCCGGCTTAACCATTGCACGCGAAACCTTCAACTATATGTTACCTGGTGCGGGTGTTCGTGGGTTTTCCATGGCCAGAACCGCAGGCCGCTGGGGGGAGCGCGTTGTCAGTCACAATGCGACATTCAAGTTGCTGGCTGATTTACGCCTGTTCTTCTTTCGCAAGTTAACGCCTTTGATCCCGGGTCGCCAGACCAACCTGCGTGATGCGGATTTATTGAACCGCTTAGTGGCTGATGTCGACGCAATGGACCATGTCTATCTTCGCCTGATCAGCCCATTAGTGATTGGCGTGATTGGCTTAATATCGATTACCGCTTTCTTGTGCTATTTCGATATGGTTATTGGCCTAACGCTCGGCGCTGTCCTGCTGTGCTTGATGCTGGCCTTACCTGTTATCTTCTACCGATTAGGTAAAGCTAACGGCGAAGCCTTAACCATGGCAAAAGCAAACTACCGTGTGAAACTGCTTGATTGGCTACAAGGGCATGCCGAATTACTGCTGTTTAACGCGGAAAAGCGCTACCGCCAAGAAGCCGAGCAAGAACAAGACAGTCTGTTAGATGCCCAGCGAAAAATGGCATCACTGACAGGGTTAGCCAATGCAATTTTGATGGCCTCTACTGGGTGGACTTTAGTGCTGATCACCTGGATTGCCGCCGATGGTGTTGGCGGTAACCTACCAGATCCTTTCATCGCATTAGTTGCATTCGCCACTATGGCGAGCTTTGAAATGATGATGCCCGTTGCAGGTGCTTTCCAGTACTTAGGGCAAACCCTAACTTCGGCGCGTCGTTTAAATGAAATCATCGAAGCGACACCTGATACGCCGTTTGACCCTAATGGCCATCAAGCGGTTGTACGTGGTGATCTCACTATCGATAATATCAGCTACACCTATTACGGCAGTGATCAGCCTGTGCTTAACCAAGTGTCGGTTAACCTGCAAGCCGGTCAAAAACTGGCATTACTGGGCCGAACTGGCTGTGGTAAATCCACGCTATTACAGCTATTAACCCGTAGCTGGGATCCACAGCAAGGTAGCATCAGCATTGATGGCATCGCACTGCCACAATGGCATGAAGCTTCGCTACGTGATGCCATTACGGTTGTGAGCCAGCGTGTTGATGTCTTTAATGGTTCACTACGCGAAAACTTATTGTTAGCCAAGCCTAAAGCTACCGATGATGAATTGGCTGCCGCGCTACAGCAAGTTGGGCTTGAAGCTTTACTTGAAGATAAAGCGCTGGATACTTGGTTAGGTGAAGGAGGACGCCAAATATCGGGTGGTGAACGCCGCCGTATTGGTATTGCGCGTGCCTTATTGCACGATGCGCCTATCCTACTCTTGGATGAACCAACAGAAGGGCTAGACCGTCGTACAGAGCAACAAATTCTTCGTCTGCTAATGGATCATGCCAAAGATAAGACTGTGCTATTCATTACCCATCGACTTGTTGGCTTAGATCAAATGGACCACATTTGCTTAATGGATGAAGGCCGTATTATCGAAGAAGGTAAGCATCAAGCATTACTTGAACACAATGGTCGTTATACAGAATTGTGGAACCGCCTGTAATCGCAAGTGAATAACACGATATAAAAAACGGGTGACCTATAGTCACCCGTTTTCTTTTATTTTGCCACTCGCACCATAGCGAGCCCCAAACGATTACGGATAAGTTTTATCCACGCGTACCCCATCATTGAAATACAAAATACGAACATCATCACCACGATTAAAAATCATGCTTTGATCAACATCTTGAATAACATCGATGAACTTACCCTCTTCACTTTTGATCAGCAGCTCAACCAAACGATATTGAATCACCTGTTGTGTATTCTGCCGATTATGCGCGTAGCCAGCACCTGCCACAACACCAACAGCTGTAGCAACTTCACGGCCCCGTCCACCACCAAACTGGTTACCAATCAAGCCACCTACAACACCACCTAGTAGCGTTTCCCAACCATTATGTTGAGAGTTAATCACCTCTTGCTGAGTAATATAACGGACCGAATCAACCTGACCAAAAACAATCTGGTTCACGGCGCGGGCTTCATTGCGTTTATAAGGGGCCGCTGTCAACGTCAGAGGAACGATTAGCAGTAACATTAACAACTTTCTCATATATAATTTCCCTACTAACAGTTATTAGTTTGATTATATGGCTATTTATTTACCTGAGTTGAGTTTATCTACAACTCAATTTCCGCACCCAGTTCGTGCTCTTGATGAACCGAATGGTTTACTTGCGTTCGGCGGCGATCTATCACCGCAACGTTTACTGGCCGCCTATCAACAAGGCATTTTTCCATGGTACTCAGAAGGTGAACCTATTTTATGGTGGAGCCCTGCACCTCGTGCAGTCTTTTGCCCCGACACTTTTAAGCCAAGTAAAAGCCTGCGTAAATTTGCTCGCAAGTCAGGTTACCAGATAACCCTGAACCACGCCTGTGCTGAAGTTATCGAACAATGTGCTGCTTGTCGCGGTCCAGAAGAAACTTGGATCATGCCAGAGATGATTGCCGCCTACAAAGCCATGCATTTACAAGGTTATTGCCACTCCGTCGAAGTCTGGCTTGACGACCGTTTAGTCGGTGGCTTATATGGCATCCAAGTTGGCTCTGTTTTTTGTGGCGAATCAATGTTTACTCTCGCAGACAATGCCTCAAAAATAGCACTCTGGTACTTCATTCGACATTTCAACGCTCATGGCGGTTCATTGATAGATTGCCAGATAATGAATGACCACTTGCAATCACTTGGTGCCAGCACACGGGATCGTGAACCATTTTTGGCACACCTGAGTGAAGCAAAAAATGCCATACTTAAGTCAGGCTGCTTCACCCCACAAACTATAGAGATGCCAACAAAGTAACCATGAATGATCTAAGCTTTCGTATCGGACTCACTCCCACATCAGGTTGTAATTACCTTCCCGACCAACAAGAACAGCTTGGCGTGGTAATAGATCAAGATTGGTTAAATCCACATGGCTATCAGCTCTTAATTGCCTCAGGGTATCGCCGAAGTGGCAAAGCCATCTATAAGCCGATGTGTACCGCTTGCCAAGCCTGCGTGCCGTTACGTGTCGACTGCTTCTTATTTTCACCCTCTAAAAGTCAAAAGCGCCAACTCAACCAAATGAAAAAGCTGCGTTGGGAATTTAAGTCTGAACTCGACCCGAATTGGTTTGCCCTGTATGAAAAGTACATCACAGCGCGGCATGCTGATGGCTCCATGTACCCGCCCAACAAAGATCACTTCTTTGAGTTTAGTACTGCAGAGTGGATGGATAGCTTATTCCTACACGTTTATGACGGCAATAAACTCATCGCGATTGCGGTTACCGATGTATTCGAACATGCTTTGAGTGCTGTCTATAGCTTTTTCGACCCAGACTCCCCACTGTCTCTTGGGACACTCTGTGTACTATTCCAGATCCAGTATTCTCGCAATACGGGTCGACGCTGGCTTTATCCCGGCTACCAAATTGATGACTGTAAAGCGATGAATTACAAAGTGCGCTTTCAGCCTCACCAAAAACTCATCAATGGTCAATGGCATTCGGAATAAGCCTATATTGCTCTAATTTCATGCTATCAAACATATTTTGGTTGCAACTGCGGGCTCAATTTACATAAAAAGATAAATAAATCCGTATTAATCCAGAACAAAAGCTGACAAAGGATCCCTGCAAGGGTAAAATTGCGACCTAAACTTTACACTCAAACAGTTTCGAGGCATTATCCAGCCCGATCAGAAGCATGGCTGGTAGCCTAAGAGGATTCAATGGCAAAAGAAGACGTAATTGAAATGCAAGGTACTGTACTTGATACACTACCTAACACAATGTTCCGCGTTGAGCTAGAAAACGGTCACGTTGTTACCGCTCACATCTCTGGTAAAATGCGCAAAAACTACATCCGTATTCTTACTGGCGACAAAGTAACTGTGGAACTGACTCCATACGACCTGACTAAAGGCCGTATCGTCTTCCGTGCTCGTTAATCTTTTATAGATTAAAGAATGCAGATGAAACCCAGCATTAATGCTGGGTTTTATTTATCTATCAAACCCACCCTATTTCCTTGCTATCTCTCTGTTTTCAAGCCTACCGACTTGCCATCAAAACCACTCATCGTTACAACAAAATTATTTTATTTGCCTCATTTTGTATTCGGTTGTTTAATCGCACCGCACCCAGTTGTCTCTCTCTATTTATGCAACCGAGGTGTAGACGGGTTCAGCCATGAGCCTCATCTTTCTTTCATACCGTGAACCTCTTTGCAGCACGGCCATGTAGGAATGCTAATGAAACCTCTCGCAATCCACGATGCACTAGTACAGCTTAGCCTAGTGACCGTTTGCGATAACGCAGCCAATATCCCCTCTCAAAAAATTACGCTAACACCGTCGACTTCAATGACTCGTCGTAAGAAAAGGCCGTCATTAAGGCGAAGTCAAAGGTCTTAGTTAGCCTAATGAATATGGCTTAATCGGTTTCACTCAGCTTACGATACGTATTCTTTATTCAAACGCTCTATCTCGCCTTTGAATGAATACCCCTTCGTATACCTGATGAATATTATCAACTTGGTGCTTGCAGCCAACAGCATACCTTTCAACTGCTGTCACAAATGCCTGCTGCTTGCCCGCAATCACTGATCGAGGAAAAAACATGAGTGATTGGTCTATCAATGATGCACGCGACGTCTACAACACCCCATATTGGGGCCAAGGCTACTTTGACATTAACGCGCAAGGTGAAGTTATTGCAAAGCCTGACAATCTTAATCCGAACAATACCGTAGCCCTTTCACAATTAGCTGATGAGCTGATAGCTAAAGGTGCATCACTGCCAGTATTAGTTCGTTTTCCTGATATTTTGCATCATCGGGTGGACAGCCTATGTTCAACTTTTAATCAAGCAATTGAACACTATGGCTACCAAGGTGAATACCTTGCGGTTTATCCCATTAAGGTAAACCAGCAAGATGCGGTGGTAAGTGAGATTTTAGCCAGCCAATACGCTAAACAACAGCGTCAATTGGGGCTGGAAGCGGGCAGTAAGCCTGAATTGATGGCTGTGTTAGCTATGGCGCAACAAGCAAGTTCTGTGATTGTTTGTAACGGCTACAAAGACCGTGAATACATCCGCTTAGCCTTAATTGGCGAAAAGCTCGGCCATGAAGTGTATATCGTACTAGAGAAACTGTCTGAACTACGCACCGTAATGGAAGAAGCTGAAGCTCTCGGCGTGAGACCACGTCTAGGTTTACGTGCCCGCCTTTCTTCACAAGGGAAAGGAAAGTGGCAAGCAAGCGGCGGTGAAAAGTCGAAATTCGGTCTATCAGCGTCTCAAGTATTAACCGTCATCAAGACACTCGGCGACAATGCCATGCAAGACTGTTTACAGCTGTTGCATTTCCACCTTGGCTCTCAAATTGCCAACATTCGCGATGTACGCAATGGTGTAGGTGAAGCTGGACGCGTCTATGCGGAACTTTGCAAACTGGGGGCGGGCATTACCACTGTCGATGTTGGTGGTGGCTTAGCGGTGGATTACGAAGGGACACGTAGTCAAAGCAGTTGCTCAATGAATTACAGCCTACGTGAATACGCGAATAATGTGGTTTATACCCTAGGTGACATCTGTAAAGAGTATGACATTCGCATGCCGCGTATCATCTCTGAATCAGGCCGTAACTTAACAGCACATCACGCTGTGTTAATTACGGATGTCGTCGGTGTGGAAAGCTACAAGCAAGAATCCGTATATCCGCCAGAAGCGACTGCACCGCTGATTTTACATAACATGTGGAATTCTTGGCAGGATCTGAAAGCGCTGAGCGATCACCGCTCACTGGTTGAGATTTACCATGATAACCAGAGCGATTTAGCCGAAGTGCATACCCAGTTTGCTATGGGCATGTTGAGCTTCACTGAGCGCGCATGGGCTGAACAAATCAGCTTACGTTTATGCTATGAACTTGAAAAACGACTATCGACAAAGAACCGTGCACATCGCCCATTATTGGATGAAATGCACGAGCGTTTAGCTGATAAGTTCTTTGTGAACTTCTCACTATTCCAATCATTGCCAGATGCATGGGGAATTGATCAAATCTTCCCAGTGCTACCACTTAGCAAGTTGGATAAAGAACCGGAACGTCGCGCTGTGATCTTAGATGTCACCTGTGACTCTGATGGTGCTATTGACCAGTACGTTGAAGGCCAAGGTATTGAAAGTACTCTAGCTGTCCCAACTTGGACCGACGAGTCGCCGTACCGCTTAGGCTTCTTCATGGTGGGTGCCTACCAAGAAGTACTTGGTAATATGCACAATTTGTTTGGTGATACCGATACTGCGATTGTTCGCTGTAACGAAGCTGGCAGCTATGACATTGAGCAAATCGTACGTGGTGACAGTGTCGGTGATGTATTACGTTATGTTCACCTTGATTCTGAACAATTCTTACATCAGTACGAGTTAATGGTGAAACAACATCTACCAGAAGATCAGCATGAAAGTATTTTGGCTGAACTGGCTGAAGGCTTGAAGGGTTACACCTACCTAGAGCAATAACCGCGCGGTAATAAGTCCGCAGTTATCACTAACGTCTTCAATACAGCTCGTGCCTTGGTGCGAGCTGTTGGGAACTAAGATTATGGCAACATTAGCTACACACCCAGATTACTCTTTGTATGCCAATGCTTTTGGCTTTTTACGCCAACCATTAGCCTTCAACCCGCAAGCATCAGATGCTGATGTGATTATCACTGGCGTGCCATTTGATATGGCGACAACAGGCCGCTCAGGTAGCCGAATGGGGCCTGGTGCTATTCGTCAAATATCGACCAACCTTGCTTGGGAAGGTAAACGTTGGCCTTGGTCTTTCACCTTAACCGACAAAATTAGCATGGCTGATTGCGGTGACTTGGTATTTGACAGTGGCGATGCAGGTCAAATGTGTGAACGCCTTGAGCAACATGCCACCAGCCTGCTTGAACTAGGCAAGACCCTACTGACCTTTGGTGGTGATCACTTTGTCACCCTGCCTTTATTGCGTGCGCATGCGAAAAAGCACGGTGAAATGGCCCTGATCCATTTCGACGCGCACACCGATACCTATGATATGGGCAGCCAGTACGATCATGGCACCATGTTTTATCATGCACCAAACGAAGGCTTGATCGATCCTAAGCACTCAGTACAAATTGGTATTCGTACTGATTATGACAACAAACTTGGCTTTAATGTGATAGATGCTGCTACCGCCAATGATTGGTCGGTTGAGCAGATTGTCGAAAACATTAAGCAAACCGTTGGCGATCGCCCTGTTTACTTAACGTTTGATATTGATTGCCTTGACCCTGCATTTGCGCCAGGCACAGGCACGCCAGTTTGCGGTGGCTTAACCTCAGACAAGGCCTTAAAAATCATTCGTGGCTTGCAAGGGATTAACTTAATAGGAATGGATGTGGTTGAGGTAGCCCCTGCTTACGATCATGCCGATATGACAGCGTTAGCCGCTGCTACTATCGCCACCGATTTACTGCACCTGTGGGCGAGTAAGCGCTGAGTAATCACAAACAAGACCACACCAACTTTACACAAAAAATAACCGCCAGATTGGCGGTTATTTTATTTATAACTTAGGTAACGCTGTGATTAATGCGCTGGTTCCATTTCACTACTGAATTGGAAGTCCAACTCATCATTAATCAAATCAACACGCACCGAGCCACCATTGGTTAAGCAACCAAACAGCAGTTCGTTTGCCATTGGTTTTTTAAGGTTCTCTTGAATAACACGTGCCATTGGACGTGCACCCATAGCTTTATCGTAGCCTTTATCTGATAACCATTGACGAGCAACTTCGGACACTTCCATTGAAACGCCACGCGCATCAAGTTGTGCTTGTAATTCGACAATGAACTTATCAACCACTTGGTGAATCACCTCTTTCTCAAGGTGGTTAAACCAAATAATGTTATCTAGACGGTTACGGAATTCAGGTGTAAACACACGCTTAATTTCCGCCATCGCATCGTGGCTGTGATCTTGTTGAATCAGACCAATCGATTTACGTACCGTTTCCGTTACGCCCGCATTGGTTGTCATCACGAAAATCACATTTCGGAAATCAGCCTTACGACCATTGTTATCCGTTAACGTACCGTTATCCATGATTTGCAGCAGCAAATTGAATACATCAGGGTGTGCTTTTTCGATTTCATCAAGTAACACTACTGAATGCGGTTGTTTGATAACAGCATCGGTTAACAGACCACCTTGATCGTAACCAACATAGCCCGGAGGGGCACCAATCAAACGGCTCACTGTATGGCGTTCCATGTACTCTGACATATCAAAACGTAGTAGCTCGATACCTAAAGTACGTGCAAGCTGAACAGTCACTTCTGTTTTACCTACCCCTGTTGGGCCGGCAAACAAGAATGAGCCTACAGGTTTGTTATCTGCACCTAAACCCGCACGGCTTAGTTTGATCGCTTCTGTTAGCACATCAATCGCAGGATCTTGGCCGAATACCAGCATCTTCAGCTTACTATCAAGTTTTTGCAGTACATCACGGTCACTTGAAGAAACTGATTTTTCTGGAATGCGCGCCATTTTCGCAATCATGGCTTCAATGTCGCTAACATTCACCGTCTTCTTACGTCGGCTAGCAGGAGCAAGACGACAACGCGCACCGGCTTCATCAATCACATCAATCGCCTTATCAGGCAGGTGACGTTCGTTAATGTATTTCGCTGAAAGCTCTACTGCAGCACGAATTGCTTTATTGGTAAAACGTACTTCATGGTGTGCTTCGTATTTTGGCTTCAAGCCCATCAAAATTTTGGTAGTGTCATCTAGCGATGGCTCAATCACATCAATTTTTTGGAAACGGCGAGATAGCGCACGTTCTTTCTCAAAAATATTGCTGTATTCCTGGTAGGTCGTTGAGCCCATGCAACGAAGTTTACCACTACTCAGTAGAGGTTTAATGAGGTTAGCGGCATCAACTTGACCGCCCGACGCAGCACCGGCACCAATGATGGTGTGAATCTCATCAATAAAGAGTACCGCGTGGTCTTCTTTCTCAAGCTGCTTCAAAATACCTTTGAAACGTTTCTCAAAATCACCACGGTATTTAGTACCCGCCAGCAATGAACCAATATCAAGCGAATAAATGACACAATCTTTGATGATGTCAGGTACTTGGCCTTCAACAATACGCCATGCCAAACCTTCCGCAATGGCGGTTTTACCCACACCAGCCTCACCCACTAACAATGGGTTATTTTTACGGCGGCGACACAGCACTTGCACCGTACGCTCAAGTTCGCCGTCACGACCAATTAATGGGTCGATACCACCCGCTTTCGCCAGCTGGTTAAGGTTAGTCGCAAAATTTTCTAACTTATCTTCAGCGTTTTGCTCTGCGCGAACTTCTTCACCACCAACATCAGAGCCACTCATATCATCGTTGTCACTGTCTTTCACAGTGCCATGTGAGATAAAGTTAACCACGTCAAGACGGCTAATATCGCTTTTCTTAAGCAAGTATGCAGCGTGTGATTCCTGTTCACTGAAAATCGCAACAAGGACATTTGCCCCAGTTACTTCGCTTCGACCCGAAGACTGAACATGGAAAACTGCACGTTGAAGTACACGCTGGAAGCTGAGTGTAGGTTGGGTTTCTCGGCTCTCATCATCAGCTGGGATAAGAGGCGTAGTTTGCTCGATAAAAGAATCAAGCTCTTTGCGAAGCTGCTCCAAATCCGCACGACAAGCAATCAGTGCCTCTTGTGCTGAAGCATTCTCAAGCAATGCCAGTAGCAAATGCTCGACTGTCATAAATTCATGGCGCTTTTCGCGTGCTCGCGCAAATGCACCATTCAAGCTAGCTTCAAGTTCTTTGTTTAGCATAGGCACCTCCCCTAAATACCACTCAATATGGCGTGCCGGAAAAAGCTAGGCTTTTTCCATCGTACACAACAGCGGATGTTCATGCTCTCTTGCGTGCATCATTACCTGCGCCACTTTTGTTTCAGCGACTTCGGCAGTAAAGGTGCCACAAATTGCTTTTCCTTCATAATGCACCGAAAGCATCAACTGTGTTGCTTTCTCCAGATCCATGGAGAAGAACTTCTGTAACACTTCTATCACAAAATCCATCGGTGTGTAATCATCATTGTTCAAAATTACTTTATACATCGATGGTGGCTTTACTTGAGCTTCTTCCTTATCTAAGACATCAGACTCAGGCACAACCCATTCATATAACTTACTCATAAACCTAACTTATACGCTCGGTAGAAACAAACCAAAAATCAACAATAATCAACTATTTCTATTGCCAACAATCCGTGCAGCGCTAGCACTTTTGCCTACCTATATACTGAGACTAATGCACACATTGTATTCCAGCAAATCTAAGATGACCATGCTCAAAGTCTTGCGAGGTGATTCAGCGCAGATCATAAGTACAAACAGTATGCATAATCAAAAAACACGAGTGCTTTATAAGCGAAATAAGCATACCGAGCAGCCTAAAGTTGTGCAAAAAGCCTGTAACGTACCAGCTCTGAGACAAGGTAAAAATAGTCTCGCACAGCGCCAATCACACGCTAGAAAATCATAATTGAAAATAACTCTCATTTAGCGCTTTCAATAACATCATACTGCTTTTAGTGTTGCAAATAAGATTTTATCGGGATGTTACAATATGCACTTGACTGTCTAGCTCCATTTACTAAAGTGTAACCTGTAGTAGATATTAACTGCATTAAAACAGCATGAGTATGCAGGACAATCGCTAAGGCATCCTGTACACTAATTGCTCAATGGAACTGAAATGCGAGAAGGATGTAAAGCATGGCAACAGGTACAGTTAAGTGGTTCAATAACGCCAAAGGATTTGGGTTCATTTGTCCAGAGCAGGGTGATGGCGATATCTTCGCGCACTACTCTACAATTCAAATGGATGGGTATCGTACGTTAAAAGCAGGTCAGCAAGTTAACTACACGATTCAAACCGGTCCTAAAGGTTTTCATGCCAGTGAAATCGTTCCCGTTGAAGGTGAACTCGCTAAATAGACTTCTCTCTGGCAGTATGAAAGGTGAGCATATCGCTCGCCTTTTTTGTGTCTACACATTAACAGATAATGAATAACCCTTGAATACCCCACCCTGTAACCCTGCATTGTTATTAACATTATCGTTAACAACTGGCAATAGATCAAAAAAAGCCCCAGCATAACGCTAGGGCTTCTTAATCAAGAATCAGTGATTGATTACATGTGCTCGATCATATCATCAGCAAACTCAGAACACTTACGTAGTGTTGCGCCTTCCATTAGACGCTCAAAATCATAAGTTACTGTCTTATTACTGATCGCAGCTTCCATTGAGCTAATGATCAAGTCTGCAGCTTCAGTCCAACCTAGGTGACGAAGCATCATTTCAGCAGAAAGAATCAATGAACCAGGGTTCACTTTATCTTGGCCTGCATACTTAGGTGCTGTACCGTGGGTTGCTTCAAATAGCGCCACACCATCACCAATATTTGCACCCGGAGCAATACCAATACCACCAACCTGTGCAGCCAGTGCATCAGAGATGTAGTCACCATTTAGGTTCATGGTTGCAATAACATCGTACTCTGCAGGGCGCAGAAGGATTTGCTGTAGGAACGCATCGGCGATGCAGTCTTTGACAACAATTTCTTTACCCGTATTCGGGTTCTTCAACGTCATCCATGGACCGCCATCAAGCAGCTCAGCACCAAATTCTGCCGCCACTTCGTAACCCCAGTCTTTGAAGGCACCTTCGGTGAACTTCATGATGTTACCTTTATGCACAATCGTTAATGAATCACGATCATTATCAATTGTGTATTGCAGTGCAGCACGGACTAAACGCTTAGTACCTTCTTCAGAAATAGGTTTAATGCCTACGCCACATTGTTGTGGAAAACGGATTTTAGTTGCACCCATTTCATCTTGAAGGAATTTGATAACCTTATCGGCTTCTTTTGTACCCGCTTGGAATTCAACACCAGCGTAGATATCTTCAGAGTTCTCACGGTAAATAACCATGTCTGTTAGCTCTGGCTGTTTTACTGGGCTTGGCACACCTTCGAAGTAACGTACAGGTCGAGCACAGATGTAAAGATCAAGCTCTTGACGAAGTGCTACGTTCAGTGAGCGGATACCACCACCAACAGGGGTTGTTAGCGGGCCTTTAATCGCCACTTTGTAGTCACGAATAAATTCTAGTGTTTCTTGCGGTAGCCATGCGTCTTCGCCATATACTTGGGTAGACTTTTCGCCCGTGTAGATTTCCATCCATTCAATCTTACGATCACCGGCATAGGCTTTGTTTACAGCAGCATCAACTACTTTGATCATTGCAGGGCTTACATCAACCCCAATACCATCACCTTCAATATAAGGAATGACAGGGTTGTTAGGAACAACCAGTTTACCTTCAGAATCTAGCGTGATTTTCTGACCTTCAACTGGTACAACTACTTTACTATCCATTTAAATCTCCTAGCGTCCATTTGTTATCTTTTTGTAAGATGCGCGCAAATCATACTCGATTTTTTAACGACACGCCAATCCGCGAATTTTCACGTATAATATGCGGGTCATCATCACTAATCCCCAGTACAACACGCTATTTATGAAGCCAAATACAACCTCACGTCAACCTCAACGTGCCAATAATGAGCGCAGAGCATCAAGAAAACTCAATAAACCTAAGCGCCCTCGAGGCCCTCAAAAGATCATTTTATTTAACAAACCCTTCAATGTACTGACCCAATTTACAGGTGAAGAAGGCGATACTACCTTGGCAGATTTCATCCCTGTGAAAGATGTTTATCCTGCTGGTCGCCTTGATAAAGACAGTGAAGGATTGTTGGTACTCACCAATGATGGCATCTTGCAAGCTAAATTGACTCAACCGCAATCTAAGTCTCCAAAAACCTATTGGGCACAGGTCGAAGGTGAGCCAAGCGATGAACAGTTAGACGCACTGCGTAAAGGTGTCACCCTAAAAGATGGGCCAACTTTACCCGCTGAAGTCGAGCGTATGGCTGAACCGCCGATATGGGATCGCGTACCGCCTATTCGTGAACGAAAAAATGTACCAACCACTTGGCTTGCGATCACGCTACGAGAAGGACGTAATCGCCAAGTTCGCCGCATGACAGCGCACATAAACCATCCAACCTTGCGTTTGATCCGCTACAAAATGGCGCAATGGACTGTCGATGATCTGGCGCCAGGTGAGTGGCGAGAAGTCACATTACACTCTGGCCAATAGTCGTACTTATAATCACTAAGCCTTAAAGCCCCCCCTGTTTTAGGCTTAGTGAATTTTCAACGCAGTATTGTGCATACAAGACCAAAAATTCCAGAATATCGTCGACAAAACACTACCTTTTTTAACTCAGTTCCTCTATCATTGCCGCAAATAGCAAACGTTTGCCTTTTAGCTAAAGGTGTTCAACAAAAACATTTAGTCTGAAGTAATAAACAGAGACTGAAATGCTAATTTCCTAAGGGAAAACGCTTTATTGCTATGCTGTTGCCGATAACAGCACAAAAAGAAGCCAATAATGAAAGTGTGATTCAAATCGTACTCTGTTTCGACAGATTGCTTTCTGTTAGAATTACGCCCTTAACACTTATTAGCGACTGAAGAGAAATATGTCAGATAACAGCCAAAAAAAAGTCATTGTCGGCATGTCCGGCGGCGTTGATTCATCGGTATCCGCTTACCTACTCCTTCAACAAGGTTATCAGGTTGAAGGCCTGTTCATGAAGAACTGGGAAGAAGATGATAACGAGGAATACTGCTCTGCCGCAGAAGATCTGGCTGATGCACAAGCTGTATGTGACAAACTGGGCATTCACCTGCATACCATCAACTTTGCAGCTGAATACTGGGATAACGTATTTGAATACTTCCTTGCTGAATACAAGGCTGGCCGTACTCCTAACCCAGACATTCTTTGTAATAAAGAAATCAAATTCAAAGCGTTTCTAGAGTTTGCAGATGAAGTTCTAGAAGCCGATTACATCGCAATGGGTCACTACACACGCCGTAGTTTCCCAACCGCTGAAGGCGAATTGCCAAAAATGCTACGCGGTGTAGATAACAATAAAGATCAGAGCTACTTCCTATACACATTAAGCCACGAGCAAATCGCTCGCAGCCTATTCCCTGTGGGTGAACTAGAGAAACCAGAAGTTCGCCGTATTGCTGAAGAGCAAGATCTGATCACTGCGAAGAAAAAAGACTCAACGGGTATCTGCTTTATCGGTGAGCGTAAATTTACAGAATTCTTAGGTAAATACTTACCTGCGCAGCCGGGTAAGATCGAAACGGCTGACGAAGGTAAAGTGATCGGCGAGCACCAAGGCTTGATGTACCACACCCTAGGTCAACGTAAAGGCCTACATATTGGTGGACAAAAAGGTGGCAACGGCCTAGAAGACGCATGGTACGTCGTTGACAAAGATGTAGAACGTAACGTGTTAATTGTCGGCCAAGGTAAAGACCACCCACGCCTAAAATCTGAAGGTTTGGTGGCTTCACAACTGCATTGGGTTGATCGTCAGCCAATCCGTGAGCCATTGCAATGTACCGTGAAAACACGTTACCGCCAGCAAGATATCCCTTGTACTATCTTGCCAATCGATGATGAGAACATCAAAGTTATCTTCGATGAGCCACAAATTGCAGTAACACCAGGTCAATCAGCTGTCTTCTACCTTGACGAAATTTGTCTAGGTGGCGGCATTATTGAACAACGCATTTAAGGAGCAGTCGCACGTGGCAAACTCTTTATACGATCGTACTATCGCTTTTGCTGGGATCTGCCAAGCAGTGAAACTCGTTCAAAAAGTTGCCCGCGACGGCACTTGCGATAGCGATGAGTTAGCAGCCTGTCTTAACAGTATTATTGTGACAGACCCTGCTAACACCCTTGAAATTTTCGGTGATGAATCAAGCCTACGTTTGGGGTTAGAAACCCTGACGGCAGAGATTGATAACACGCCTTCTGGCAATGAAATCACACGCTACCTTGTTAGCGTGATGGCACTAGAGCGTAAATTATCTAGCCGCCGCGATAGCATGGCTCAGCTTGGTGAGCGCATTGATGTCTTAAAGCGCCAAACTGAACATTTTGAATTGCTCGAAGAACAAATGGTTAGCAATATTGCTAGCGTTTACCTTGATACCATTAGTCCATTAGGACCTCGCATTCAGGTAACAGGTACACCTGCTCACCTACAACAAAATAGTGTTCAGCATAAAGTACGCGCTTTGCTACTTGCCGCTGTTCGCAGTGCTGTGTTGTGGCGTCAAGTTGGTGGTAAACGTCGTCATTTGATCTTTGGCCGTAAGCAAATGGTTGAACAAGCAAAAATCTTGCTTGCTCGCTGTTAATATTTTTTGATTGCGAAATAGCATTCGTGCTGTTTCGCAATATCCAATTTGTTAAACCTCATCAATCAGGAGAGAGACAACATGGAACTGTCAGCATTGACTGCTGTTTCCCCGGTAGACGGCCGATACGGAAGTAAAACAATTGCACTACGCAGCATCTTCAGCGAATTTGGTCTGCTTAAGTACCGTACTATTGTTGAAATCCGTTGGTTACAAAAACTGGCTGCTACTGACGCTATCGTGGAAGTTCCTGCATTCAGCGCAGAAGCAAACGCATTTTTAGATCGCGTTGCTGCTGAATTTAGCGAAGAAGATGCGCTACGTATCAAAGAGATCGAGCGTACAACAAACCACGACGTAAAAGCGGTTGAATACTTCCTGAAAGAGAAAGTTGCTGACGTACCTGAACTACACGCTGTGAATGAATTCATTCACTTTGCATGTACTTCAGAGGACATCAACAACACATCTCACGCGCTAATGCTTCACGAAGCGCGTGAGACTGTGATTCTTCCTGAAATCCGTAACGTTATCGATGCGATCAAAGCATTGGCTAACGAATACCGTGAAATTCCACTACTGTCTCGTACACACGGCCAACCAGCTTCTCCATCTACTATGGGTAAAGAAATGGCTAACGTGGCGTACCGTATGGAACGTCAATTTAAGCAAATCGAGAACGTTGAAATTCTAGCGAAAATCAACGGTGCTGTAGGTAACTACAACGCACACATCTCTGCTTACCCAGAAGTTGATTGGCACCAGTTTAGCGAAGAGTTCATTACTGAATCTCTAGGCGTTACTTGGAACCCGTACACAACGCAAATCGAGCCGCACGATTACATCGCTGAACTATTCGATGCAATCGCACGCTTCAACACCATTCTTCTTGATTTCGATCGTGACGTTTGGGGTTACATTGCACTGGGTCACTTTAAGCAAAAAACGATTGCTGGCGAAATTGGTTCTTCAACCATGCCGCACAAAGTTAACCCAATCGACTTTGAAAACTCAGAAGGTAACCTAGGCCTAGCTAACGCTATCTTTAGCCATCTAGCACAGAAACTGCCTGTTTCTCGCTGGCAGCGTGACCTAACTGACTCCACTGTGCTACGTAACCTAGGTGTAGGTTGTGGTTATGCAATCATTGCATACACATCAACACTAAAAGGCATCAGCAAGCTTGAAGTAAACCAAGTGGCACTAGAAGCTGAACTAGACAAAAACTGGGAAGTATTGGCAGAACCAGTACAGACAGTTATGCGTCGCTATGGCATCGAAAAGCCTTACGAGAAGCTAAAAGAGCTTACTCGTGGTAAGCGTGTCGACGGTGAAGGCATGCGTGCATTCATCGATGGTCTTGAGCTTCCTGAGCACGAAAAAGATCGCCTAAAAGAAATGACACCAGCTAACTACATCGGTGATGCCGTTAAGCTAACAGACGCACTATAAGTCGCGTTTTGTCATGAAGAGGTTGGCCTAGGCCAACCTTTTTTTTGTGCAATTCCCCACCAAAATGTTATACAGCCACCTTACCCTCTCAATAATAAAAACACCTTATATGAATTTTATTTCTTTTATAATCAAAAAGATAATTTAAACATGTATTTTTTATATATGTTTAGTATTGCCACAACGGATGCTCGGGTATAACATGCACTCAAAATACATGTTATGCAAAATACATAGGTAGCTGTTATGTCTATTCAAGTTAAAAACAATGTGAAATGGGTTGGTATCAAAGACTGGGAAACAGAATACTTCCACGGTACTGAGTACAAGATGGGTCGTGGTACGAGTTACAACAGCTACCTGATCCAAGAAGAAAAGACAGTGCTCATCGATACCGTTGATCACCAATTCGACGAACAGTTTATTGCCAACTTAGAGCAAGAGATTGATCTTAACCAAATTGATTACATCATCACTCAACATGCTGAGCATGACCACGCTGGCGCATTGTCGACACTAATGGCAAAGATTCCCAACACACCGATCTACTGCACTGAGGCGGGGGTTGACAGTATTATTGGTCATCACCACCAACCTGATTGGGATTTCCGTGTCGTCAAAACAGGTGATACGCTAGATATCGGTAACGGCAAAGCGCTAGTTTTTGTTGAGATGAAGATGCTGCACTGGCCTGATTCAATGGCGACCTACATGACAGGCGACAATATCCTATTCTCTAATGATGCTTTCGGCCAGCACTACTGCGATGAGCACCTATTCAATGATGAGATGAATCAAACTGAGCTATTCGATGAGTGCCAGCGCTACTTCTCGAATATTCTGACTCCGTTTGCACCACTGGTTAAAGCAAAAATCGAGGAGGTTCTCGCACTTGGCGTGCCAATCGACATTATCGCTACATCTCATGGCTGTATTTGGCGCGAAAACGCGACACAAATTGTAGAAAAGTACTACGAGTGGTCACAAGCATACAAAGAAGATCGTATCACAATCGTCTATGACAGCATGAGTGGTAATACGCGCATCATGGCAGATGCGGTTGCTAAAGGTATTCGCCGCGAAAGCCCTAATACGGCAATCAAAATTTATAATATTTCTCGTCATGATAAGAACGTCATTCTCGCTAGCCTGTTCCGCTCTAAAGGGGTGTTAGTGGGCAGTTCTACAATGAATAATGTCATGATGCCTAAAGTAGCCGCTCTACTTGAAGAGGTTCATGGTCTACGCTTCAAAGAAAAAGCAGCCGCTGCATTTGGTTCTTCAGGCTGGACAGGTGGTGCCGTTAAGCGTATTGACTCCCGCCTAAAAGAAGCAGGCTTTAGCGTTGAAGAACCATTGCACTTACATTGGAAACCAGACGGTGAAGGGGTTGCAACTTGTGTTGAATATGGCGTGTCTATAGCCAAAACATGGAATGATCAAAATGTTGTTGCAGCGGACATGGGCGAGAAACCCCAAGAACCTGAGGTAGTCACGAGCCAAGCTGATGAACAACCACTGCCAGAAGTGCGAGCATCAAGACAAGCTACCCAGGAAGACGCTAAAACAGAAATTAAGCCAGAAAGTCATGCTGATGACTGCACTTGCTATCTCTGCACTGTTTGCAATTGGGTTTATGATCCAAAAGTTGGCGAGCCAAATCAAAATGTAGAACCTGGCACTTCATTCCATGATCTTTCGGACAGTTTCCTGTGCCCTGAATGTGGTCTTGGCAAAGAAGTTTTTGAGCCAATAGCGTAAGGGGCAAATACAATGAATGATCATATTGTTATTGTGGGGAGCGGCTTTGCGGCTTACCAACTGGTTAAATCTTTACGCAAAATTGATTCAACCACGGCGATCACCGTCATCACAGCTGACAGTGGCGATGATTACGCAAAACCAGATCTCAGCCATGTATTTTCACGGCAGCAAACGGCCAGTGATTTAATCAAGCAAGCAGCAGCTGAATTTGCATTAACAAATGCAATTACTTTACTGAACCACACCAAAGTTGAAGTCATTGATGCACAGCTAAAACAGGTGAATATTAGTAATGCATCAGGTAGCAAAGCTTTATCTTATAGCCAATTAGTACTCGCTACTGGTGCACACGCTTTCGTGCCGCCCTTTGCAGGCAATGCTGCAGATGAAGTCATCACACTGAATAGTTTGGCGGAGTACGCTGAAAACCAAGACAAAATTGCTAGCGCGAAGTCAGTGTTAGTGCTTGGTGCCGGGCTTATCGGAACTGAAATTGCGATGGATTTATCAATCGCAGGTAAACAAGTTACCCTGACCGATAAAGCGACACATATTATGCCCAGCTTGCTACCTGAGCTACTAAGCGCATCGGTATACCAAACGATGGTAGAGCGCGGCGTGACACTCAAATTAGGTCAGACCGTGGAGAGTATCAATCGCCACCACCAGCAATTAATAGCTAAAACCAGTGATGATCATAATACTGAGTATGATGTCATCATTGCCGCGATGGGACTAAAATCTAATATCACCTTGGCGAAGCAAGCAGGACTAACAACACAGCAAGGGATTGTGGTTGATCGATATTTACAAACCTCACAGCCCGGTATCTATGCACTGGGTGATTGTGCGGAAATGGACGGCCAAGTACGAGCATTTTTACAACCGACCATGTTATCTGCGATGGCATTAGCCAAAACCTTAGCCGGTAATTTAACAGCTGTGACATTAGCGCCTTGTTTGGTCAAAGCCAAGACACCTTGGTTCCCACTATCACTTTCAGGCCAAACAACCCGTCAAGATGCGAGCTGGGAAATCACACATTCTGGTAATGGCTATCTTGCAAAAGCCTTTGACCCAGAGACAGAGCAACTGCTTGGCTTTATTGCTAGCCATGATCAGCAAGCCTCAGCATTTCCTTTACTAAGGCAACTGCAATAACGACTCAGCGCCACATATAAAAGCGATTAGCGAATTCCTCATCACCTTCGATGGGGAATACGCTATACTCGCGGGTCATGCACATTGAGTCAAAGCCCACATGTACGATTTTACTTTCAACTTCGAACAATTCCTTGCCGAATATTGGCAAAAAAAGCCCACGATTATTAAAGGTGGCTTCAAAAACTTTATTGATCCAATCAGTCCTGATGAATTAGCAGGATTAGCAATGGAAGATGAAGTTGATTCCCGCTACATTGCTCAGCATGGTGACAAATGGGAAGTTAAACACGGCCCACTAACCTTTAATGATGTACCTGAAGATCACTGGTCTTTCATCGTTCAAGCTGCAAATCATTGGCACGAAGGCGCAGCTCGCCTTGTGACCCCATTTCGTCTATTACCAAACTGGTTAATGGATGATTTAATGATAAGCTACTCTACCCCAGGTGGTGGTGTTGGTCCGCATATCGATCAGTACGATGTCTTTATCACTCAAGGCTCAGGCAAACGCCACTGGCGTGTCGGCCCCAAAAATGACGATTACGAAGAAGAGTTTCGTCACCCTGAATTACGCCAAATTAAATCTTTTGACCCTATCATCGACGATGTACTTGAACCTGGTGATATTTTATATATTCCACCAGGCTTCCCGCACGATGGCTACGCGATCGAAACATCAATGAGCTTTTCGGTCGGTTTCCGTTCCCCGAAGAAACAAGAATTATTAAGTAGTTTTGCTGATCACGTGATTGCGAATGAGATTGGCGATGTACACTATCACAACCCAGATTTACCCGCGCGCAGTAATAGCGGCGCTATCTTGGATGCTGAACGTCAAGATTTAGAAAATATGATGCGTAGCCTGCTCGATCATCCAGAACTCATGAAAGACTGGATGGGCGAACACTTAAGTCAAAGCCGGCATGAGCTTGATCTTATCGCCGCAGAACCATTATGGGAAAACAGTGAAACACACCAATTCTTTATGGCAAACGAAACATTAAAACGCCTTGGTGGATTACGTGCTTTCTATTACCCTGAAACACCTCATATTGGCTATATCAATGGTGAAACCGTTGAGCTACCAGAAGAATGCAGCCAAGTTATTATCGCACTTTGTGATCAAGAAGCACTTGATGGTGACACGCTGGGAGCGATGCGTGAGCATCCTGCTGTTATCGATCTGCTGACTCAGCTGATCAATCAAGGTAGCTGGTATCCTGCCGAGTAATCTCAAAGAAAAACAACATATAAAACAAAGCCGAATCCTTGGATTCGGCTTTTTAATGCCCACGTTATATGAGAAATCAGACTTTAAACTGCCCGGTTAAGCGTTTTTGCTGCTCGGCCAACGCCGTTAATCGATCACTAATATCCGCAGAACTGCCCGCTTGATGCAAAATACTTTCGCTCAGCTCTCGAATGTTCGAAACATTACGGTTCACTTCCCCCGATACCGCTTGCTGCTCCTGCGCCGCGCGCATGATCTGTTCATTCATGGTTTGAATCGCAGTCACTGAATCCGTAATTTGCTCTAAACTCGTCACCGCTTCAGAAACTTGTGATGCCGTATCACCTGCAAGATGATTACCTTCCTCGATTGCCGCAACCACACTTCGCGTTCCTTGCTGTAACTGCTCAATGACTTCGCGGATTTGTCCCACCGAATCTTGAGTCCGACTCGCAAGCTGACGTACTTCATCAGCGACAACAGCAAAACCTCGGCCTTGTTCGCCTGCCCTTGCCGCCTCAATCGCAGCATTTAATGCCAGTAGATTCGTTTGTTCAGAAATTCCACCGATCACTTGCAAGATCTCATCGATATTCTTACTGCTATTGGAGAGTTCTTTAGCAACGGGGACAGCCATCTCCATGCGTTCAACCAAATTAGTCATCGACGCTGCAGACTGATGAATGACCCCCTGCCCTGCAATCGCAGCTTCGCCAGCTTGCTGTGCAGCATCAAGTGCCGTCTGTGTATGCTGTACCACTTCACCAGCAGTCTGCGTCATCTCTTCCGAAGCCGTCGCCACCATATCCACTTCTTTAAATTGCGCTTGGCTGCCATCGCGGCTATTACTCGCGACCTTAGCCGCTTCACTGGCCGTGGTATCAACTTCGTCAACCGCCACAACCACTTGCTTCATGGTCGTTTGTAATTTATCAAGAAAGCGATTAAACCACATGGCTAACTGACCAACTTCATCCTGTTGATCTAGCTGAATACGTTGAGTTAAATCACCTTCACCAGACGCAATATCTTCCAAACGCGCGGCAAGTAATTTAATAGGCGCAACGAGTTTTGCTGAAGCAAATAGCACCACAATAAGCCCGACCAAAGCCATCACAACACTGGCAACTATCTGCACCTGCGACGACTCCACACGTAACGCATCAATATGGGTATTCAACGCCGTGGCTTCAGCAAGTACTTTGTCTGTAGGCAGCTGAATAACAACGCCCCATGCAGATTGCCCGAGTACGACTGGCATATACGCTGACAACCATTGCTGATCTGCACTCCAACCTATGTATTCAGCACCATTCGTCAGCCAGTTTTTCATCTCACTCGGTAATCCATCATTGACATTAAATTGACTACCCACACGCTGGCGGCTTTGATCCCAAGCCACGATCGTGCCGTCATCACTCAATAAACTCACTTTGCCAGAGCCATCAAATAAATTGCTGTCTACATCGCTGATCACGCTCTGTAAAGCACTGAGATTAATATCAAGCCCTAGTAAGCCAATCGCTTTACCATCAACAATCAGTGGGGTAGTAATTGAACTGATTAATACCTGATTTGCAGAATACTCGGGGCGCAATACACAAGCCGTTTGCTGATCAATACTGCAACTAAAACGATGATGCTGGGCCGCTGTAATGTCGGATTCAGTGATAATAGTTTGCTCTGCACTACCATCTTCTGCCGTTACCCAATAAGGCGAGAATCGCCCCGTATCGTTTGCGCCAACATAGTCAGCACCATGGTAATTCCCATCTTCACCGTCAAGTGCATCGGGGTTAAAAACCACGAAGGCGCCACGAATATTACTGAAGTTATCGACAGAACGACGCAGTAATTCATTAATTGAACCACGAAGCTCTGAACTATTCGTGTAGTTTTCTTCAGCATTAAACTTTAGAAATAAAACACTTTGTGCCAACATTTCAGCACGATGCGCCGCTTCATCTAAATACTGTTTAACGTGAATAGCCTGACGCTGTGCCTGAACCCGTACTAAGGATTGTGATTGTTCTCTAAGAGAGGAAAATGTCTGTTCATTTACCAAGCGCTGACTTTGCGCCGAAAAGTAAAACGACAGACCTGTAAGTACTGTAATTGTAGCTAATAACCCTACCCCCGCGAGTAAAGTAATTTTCCATTGCACTGAAAGTGACCGCATAACAACATCCTTGTGTAATGCCAAAAATAAGTTACCGAAGTAAAAGAAGTGTTAAATTTAACCTTTATTTAGTCAGTTATCAATATGTTAAATCATTGACTGTAAAGTCATTTTTATGACGCAAACAAACTCAAACCTAAACTTCAGACATAAAAAAAGCGCGGCTTTAACACCGCGCTCAAAGCCTGTCACAGGCTCGAATTGTTACACATTTAAACAAGCTACCGCATGTACATCATCGCCTTTTAACGATGGTTTTTGTTGGGCACAAGCTTCGGTGGCTTGCGGACAACGCGTACGGAACACACAACCTGTCGGTGGGTTAATGGGTGAAGGTAATTCACCCTCCAATAACTGGATAGTCTTGTTTCGTTCTAATTCAGGATCAGGGATCGGCACTGCAGACATCAATGCGCGGGTATAAGGGTGCTTAGGCTCAGCAAAAAGTGCTTCACTTTCCCCCATTTCAACCGCATTACCTAAGTACATCACGAGTACACGATCAGAAATATGTTTAACAACAGACAAGTCATGGGCAATAAAGACTAAACTCAGCCCCATTTCTTTCTGAAGCTCTTTCAATAAGTTAACTACCTGCGCTTGAATAGACACATCCAACGCTGAAACTGGCTCATCACAAATGATCATCTTAGGTTTAAGAATTAATGCGCGTGCGATACCAATACGTTGACATTGGCCGCCAGAAAATTCATGCGGGTAACGGTTAATTACGTTTGGAAGCAAACCGACCTTAGTCATCATCTGCTTAACCTGCCCTTTCACATCATCCTCTGATAATTCAGGGAAAAATGTCTTCAACGGCTCAGCAATAATTTCGCCAACAGTCATACGTGGGTTTAGCGACGCCAGTGGATCTTGGAAGATCATTTGGATCTCTTTGCGCTTTTCTCGCAAGGCGTTATGCGGCAGTTTGGTAAGATCTTGTCCCAACCAAACAACATTACCGTCTGTAGCTTCAACCAAACCGATAACTGCACGAGCAAAGGTCGATTTACCACAACCTGATTCACCAACAACCCCGAGCGTTTCACCCTCATATAAACGGATATCAACCCCATCAACAGCTTTCAGCTTTAATGGTTTCGCCCATGGCCATGCTGATTTAGCCGCAATGTTGAAGTGAACTTTTAGGTCTTTAATGTCTAATAACAGATTCTTTTTAGTATTCATTACCACGTCCCCACATCAGAAAAACACGCACGTAGACGACCTTCCGTGAAGGCTTTTAAATCAGGTGCTTCTTGCTTACAACGGCTTGTTACACGGTGGCAGCGGTCTTGGTAAGGACAGCCCTCTGGCAAGCGTAGTAAGTTAGGTGGATTACCAGGAATCGTCGGTAATACTTCACCTTCTGTATCTAAACGTGGGATAGCGCGTAACAAACCTTCTGTATATGGGTGAGAAGGCTTATAGAAAATCTCATCAATTTTGCCGTATTCCATAGTACGGCCAGCATACATAACCAATACTTTGTCACAGCTACCTGCAACCACGCCTAAGTCGTGGGTGATCATGATGATCGCAGTATTGAAATCAGTTTTTAGATCGTTAAGCATTTCCATGATTTGCGCTTGAACCGTTACATCCAAAGCTGTTGTTGGTTCATCAGCAATCAGGAGTTTAGGACGGCAAAGTAGTGCCATCGCAATCATCACACGCTGGCGCATACCGCCTGAGAACTCATGCGGATACATGCTAATACGCTTACGTGCTTCTGGAATTTTAACCGCATCTAGCATACGAACAGATTCTTCGAATGCTTCGGTTTTCCCCATACCTTTGTGTAGCATTAATACTTCCATTAGCTGATCGCTAACTTTCATGTATGGGTTCAACGATGTCATAGGGTCTTGGAAAATCATCGCAATTTGCTCGGCACGAACCTTGTTAAGCTCTTTCTCTGGCAAATTAAGAATATTACGGCCTTCAAATTCAGCACTGCCGCTGATGATGCCGTTTTTAGCGAGTAGACCCATGATAGCGAATACAGTCTGACTTTTGCCTGATCCTGATTCACCAACGATACCTAAGGTTTCACCTTGGTTTAGTGAGAAGTTTAGATCGTTAACTGCCGTCACAATCCCGTCTTGCGTGGTAAATTCTACACGCAGATCTTTAACATCTAATAGGCTCATTGCTTCCTTCCTTATTTGCAATGGTTCAGCGCAGTGTTGCTTGGTAGGGCTGCGCTAAACAATTGCAATATATCCTTTAATTTGTTCTGTACCTGCTAACAGGTGCTATTGTTATCTGTCTTTCGGATCAAGCGCATCACGCAGACCATCACCGACATAGTTAAAACAGAACAAAGTTACGACCATAAATGCAGCCGGGAACAACAGTTGCCAGATAGCAACTTCCATGGTTTGAGAACCTTCTTGCAATAATGCCCCCCAGCTTGTCATTGGCTCTTGTACACCCAGGCCAAGGAAGCTAAGGAATGATTCAGTCAGGATCATTGATGGCACTAGCAATGTTGAGTAAACCGCAACAATACCTAGAACATTAGGCACAATGTGACGAGTAATGATTTTCCAGCGGCTGACACCACATACTTCTGCGGCTTCAATAAATTCTTTGCTACGTAATGATAGTGTCTGTCCACGCACAATCCGCGCCATATCGAGCCAAGATATCGCACCAATGGCGACAAAAATCAGCATGATATTTCGACCAAAGAAGGTCACAAGTACGATAACAAAGAACATAAACGGAATGGAGTACAAGACTTCCAAGATACGCATCATTACGCGGTCAGTACGGCCACCAATAAAGCCAGATGTGGCGCCATAAAGTGTACCAATCACAACAGCAACTAATGCCCCTAGAATACCCACCATCAGTGAGATTCGACCACCAACTAAAGTACGAGTGTATAAATCTCGGCCTAAGCTATCAGTACCAAAAAAGTGCCCTTCTGCGCCTAGGCTTGGTGCTGCATGGAGTGCATACCAATCGGTGTCATCAAAGGCGTATTGGCTGAACATAGGGCCAAAAACAACTGCTAACGTGATTAACGTGAGAATGGCTAAACTCACCATTGCCGCTTTATTACGCTTGAATCGAGTACGGGCATCTTGCCACAAACTACGACCTTCAATTTCTAGCTGATCGGAGAACTTCTCGATAGCGTCAACGCTTTCCTTTTTAACTAACATCATCTTGTTGTTCTCCTAGTAACGAATTTTCGGATCAATGTACGCCAGTACGATATCAACGATAGCGTTGAAGATAATAGTCAAGGTACCAATTAGGATGGTCACACCCAGTACCAATGAGTAATCACGGTTGAAGGCTGCATTCACAAAAAGCTTACCAATACCAGGTAGACCAAAGATGGTTTCGATAACGACCGAACCTGTGATGATGCCGACAAACGCAGGACCCATGTATGACACAACAGGAAGAAGTGCAGGTTTAAGCGCGTGTTTTACAATAATGTATGGGTAACTTAGGCCTTTCGCACGAGCAGTACGAATAAAGTTACTGTTTAGTGTTTCAATCATGCTACCACGGGTAATACGAGCAAAAGTGGCAACGTAAAGTAGTGACATACCAAACATAGGTAACAGCATGAATTTCAGTGAGCCATCTTGCCAACCACCAGCAGGTAGCCAACCAAGATTAATCGCAAAAATGTAGATCAAGACGGGAGCGAGGATAAAGGAGGGCATGACGACCCCCGCCATCGCGGTGGACATTATGGTGTAATCTATCCAAGTATTATGCTTCAAGGCGGCCACCGTTCCGACCGTAACCCCCATAACAACCGCAAAAATGAAGGCAAAGAAACCAATCTTTGCAGAAACAGGTAATGCCTTACTTACTAATTCATTAACTGTGAAGTCTTTATATTTAAAAGACGGACCGAAGTCCCCTTGTAATACGTTTCCCAAGTAAGTGGTGTATTGCTCAAATACAGGCTTATCAAGGCCGTACTTCGCTTCAATGTTAGCCATTACTTCTGGTGGTAATGGGCGCTCTGAAGAGAAAGGGTTACCTGGTGCAAAACGCATTAGGAAAAAAGAGATAGTGATTAACACCAACAAGGTTGGTATTGCTTCTAAAATCCTTTTAGCAATTAGTTTAATCATAATTTCTACCGAATTTAGTCTGTGACAGAAGGCACCACACCCAGCCCTGGGTGTGGTGTTTATTTATTATGCTTGCTGTTTATTTGTCAGCAATGATGTACATGTCTTTAGAGAAGAGTTTATCTTCAGCATTGTTCATCGCCACGCCACCCACATGTGGGTTAACTAAACGTGCTTTAACATACTGGTAGATAGGAGCAATTGGCATATCACGAGCCAGAAGTTTCTCAGCTTGAATATAAAGCGCTTCACGTTCTGTGTCCGAAGTTGATGCCAATGCTTTCTGCATTACTGCATCGTATTCTTTGCTGTGATACTTAGGATCGTTTGAACTGTTATTACTTTGCATTAATGACAAGAAGCTTGATGCTTCATTGTAGTCACCACACCAACCCGCACGAGTCACATCAAAGTTACCTTGACGACGGTTGTCTAGGTAAGTTTTCCATTCTTGGTTCTCAAGGTTAGCTGTTACACCTAGGTTCTTCTTCCACATAGAAGCGATTGCTACAGCAATTTTCTTGTGGTTTTCAGATGTGTTGTAAAGCAGCGTAAACTCAAGTGGGTTACTGTTATCAAAGCCCGCTTCTGCTAGCAGTTCTTTCGCTTTAGCGTTACGCTCTTTTTGCGTAAGTTTGCCGTAAGCTGGGGTTACAGGGTTGAAGTTGGCTGTAATCTCAGGTGTAAGGAAATAACCTGGTTTTTGGCCTTGACCCAATAGTGCTTTCGTTACTACATCACGGTCAATCGCGTAAGAAAGAGCTTTGCGAACACGTGAATCATCAAATGGTGCTTTCGCGTTATTGAAGCCGTAGTAGTAAGAACATAAGTTACCGACAATTTGAACATCTTCTGCATGTTGTTTTTGCAGACGACGGAAGTGCTCGTTCGGTAGCTCATTGGTAATATCGATTTCACCCGATAGGAAGCGGTTCATTTCCGCGACTTGGTTTTCGATTGGTAAGTAAGTCACTTGGTTGATAACAGTTTTCTTGTTATCCCAGTACTTAGTATTACGCTTCAGTACGATACGCTCATTCACTACCCACTTATCAAGCACGAATGCGCCGTTACCTACGAAGTGTTCAGGCTTAGTCCAGTCGTCACCATACTTCTCAACCACTTTGCGATTTACAGGCTTCACCGTTGTGTGGCCCATCATTTTCACAAAGTAAGGTACTGCAGACTCAAGTTCAATCTTCAGCGTGTACGGATCCACTGCTGTCACGCCTAGCGATTCTTTGTCTGCTTTACCTGCAATAATTTTTTCAGCATTCTTCATGGTCGTCATTTCTAGGTACCATGAGTAAGGCGATGCTGTTGCAGGATCTACAGCACGCTTAAAGCTGTAAACGAAATCTTCAGCGGTAACAGGATCACCGTTAGACCATTTAGCATCTTTGCGTAGGTGGAATGTGAACGTGCGGTTATCGGTTGTTTCCCAACTTTCGGCAGCACCAGGGATGGTATTACCTTCACCATCTTGGTTAACTAGGCCTTCAAGTAGGTCACGAATAACGTTTGATTCTGGTACACCTTCAGTCTTGTGGGGATCAAGTGAAGCAACCTCTGTACCATTACCTCGAACTAGCTCTTGTTGTGCTGCCAGCTTTACACCCTCAGGAACTTCTGCTGCTAGTGCTGAAAAAGAAGCGGCTGAAACAGCCAGACCAGCACTTACTAATAACGCCTGAGTGATTTTATTCTTATACATGCATAACTCCAATACATTCTATCGTTGCGTCCATGACGTTCTTCGGTAGGCGACTAGTGTTACGCAATATTCACACCGTTAATCCTAAACAATGTAAATCAAACCGAAGAATTGCTCAAAACACTAACAGGCATTGAAGTAATTTGCCACAAAACTATCACAAAAAGCCGCATTATTCTTAATAACAGCTGAACAGGCAGTGATATGTTTCGCATGAAAGATTCCCATTAGACTAAATATCCGCTATTTAGCAAAAACAAAGTAAGATCCGCCAAATCAGCCAAAAAAGACCCATTTTTGAATAAATAATTATTATTTTGAATAAATAACCAGCATTTTCCACCAGTACTAGCAGCAGAACACAACATAGTCTGCAACAAAGATCACAATTACATAACATCACAAACAAAAAAAGCGCCTGTTAGGCGCTTTTTAATAATGATTCTCAGTTCTATTTATTTTGGCTGTCAATGTCTAATAGTTGTTTATCTGGACTGACGGACTGCTGTTTTTTCTCCAGCAATGCTTGTTCTTCATTTTCTTGGTTATCTTGGCCGATACCCGCTTCTGCTAACAATTGCTTCATGCGCTTGTTCGATACACGTCTATGTTTCATTCAACCCTCCAATGTTAAACGGCGCTAGACTATTTTTATCCAGCACTATTAAGCATGGCACAATTTGTGCGTGTCTCAGCTTACTTTTAATAACAAAAAAGCATAAAAAAAGACTCAATAGATTAACTTTTCACATCACTGTTTTTCTGTGTAATTCAAGTACCTACCACTACCTAATAACGCTACTATCAAGATTGAGAGTGGCATTAAGGGTTTTTCCTGGCTTTTTCTGCCTTTTCTCATTCCGTTCCCGTTCCGAAAGTAGAAGTCGAGAGTTAACTATGAGACCAGCAGGTTGTTTCTCACGCCCGAGTCCTTCCCGTGTTCGTCATGGCTATGTGCCACCAGCGCACAAAGCGAAAGATGAAGCAAACGGTGCTAAATAAGTTATTCGATAACACATGCAGCACAACCTCGTAGCCCCTGAATATCAGGGGCTATTTTTTGTAAAATGCTTAATCGAAAATGCTCAGGAGAGAAACAAATAGCATTGTATAAAAGCACCAGCTCTCCCTACTCCTCCAGCTTGTCAGGCACATATTCTAAAATATCACCAGGCTGGCAATCTAAGTGAAAACAGATGGCCTCAAGCGTTGCAAGTTTTACCGCTTTAGCACGCCCATTTTTAAGAACTGACAAGTTTTGCTCAGTGATACCTATGCGTTTCGCCAGTTCATTTGCACGCATTTTCCTTTTCGCTAGCATGACATCCAGATTAATTATTATCGCCATTTAGATTGTTAGCTCACTTTCTTCATGGAGCTCTACCGCCCTTTCCATAACCACCGCAATAACCCGTACGATCAGGCCTATCACCATCATAGTAATATCCGCATCGTTGGCCTCTGTTGATAATTTAAAGCCTTTATCATCAAGCGTTAAAGCTAAGCTCACGAGCACATCACTAAAAATGCTGGCAAATGGAGAGGCGATCAAAAGGTAACTTAGCTTCTTATAGCAATCTACATTTTTACGCTCGAAAATTGCACCTTGCTCGTATAGACGAAATAAAACAATAAGTTGCCACAACAATGCCATAGTCAAAAAGGGTGAAAACATACTTGGGATAAACCCTAGTAAAGAACGCATCACAGGTAAGGGTAAAGTCACCTCGACAGGAAATGTAACGGTCAGCCAATCAAAGGACTCACCCACTAAAGTAGGAATGAACCAAAATGCAGTATTCAATACCGCAACAAATATTAAAGAAAACCAGAATAAAATAAGTAACTTGCGGCTAAATCTGCTTATCGAGAGTTGCGACATAATACACCTAACACCAACATAATTTGCGTTTATCTTACAAGAAGAATATCAAATAACAATAAAAACTTATCGCAAAACGATAAGTTTTTATTGACTGAAGTGACGCTAATTATTAGCCTAATAAATAAACAAGTAAGAAGAACCAAAGATTGCCCTATGAAAATACTCACTTTATTGTTAGCTATTACATTCATCACACCTTTAGCGGCCTATGCTTCTATTCTGGATTCCGGTGAAATATCAAAAGCCCAATACTCTGTCACTCTCCCCTTTAAACTCGTTAATAACATGATGATTGTTTCTTTACCGATTAAGGGCAAAAACTACCATTTCATGTTTGATACAGGCGCTGCAAACGTACTCAGCAATCAAGCCATTAAAGAGCTCGGTCTAAATAAACGCAGTTACACCATGAAGTTTCATGACATTAGTGGTGAAGAGCGCGAATCAGAATTGTATAAAGGGCCAGATCTGCATATAGGCGATGTCTCTTTTACAAATTTCGACTTTGCAGCACTAGATACACTAAAAGATTTTCCAATGTCATGTTTTAAGCTTGATGGAATACTTGGGTATAACTTACTACGCCACTCTGCAGTGGCTATCGATTATCAAAAAAAAGAAATTACCTTGAGTGATTCCTACAAAGGGAACCCAATATCAGAAGGTTATAATCCCATCGGCTTCTCTTTCTATAATAATGATGCACCTCAAGTCGCAATATTCCATCAGTTTGGTGATCTTCTTCTTGGCATTGATACTGGCAAAGATAACGGCATTACTTTCAATCACCCTGAAATGCTATCGGTATTAGATGGGCTCGGATATAAACCGGACAGTAGCTACACAATCAAAGCACTTGGCATGTACGGCTTAAAAGAATATAAGATGCATGACTATACGTTAAGCAACATGAGCATTGGCCGTATTGTGCTAAACGATACGACGGTAACAGTTAAAGCGAAAAAAGGGATATCTCTCGCTGGTGTCGGCTTTCTCAGTTACTTTAAAACCATTATTGACTTCCCGTCTCGAGTGCTTTGGCTCAAGCCCATTAGTAAAGAAGAAGATGGGTTTTCATTACCCAGATATGGCTTCAACCTAGATTTAGCACCAGATGGAAAGCTATTAACGTCACATGTTGCTGAAGGGATGCTCGCTCATCAAGCAGGGCTGAAGAATGGCGATCAGATCATCGCTATTAATGGTTCGAATAAGTCTATTTTCTCTCAAAATGATTACTGCAACATCTATCTCGACCAATCTAATCATTTGTATATCAGCCGAAGTAAAAGATTGAATTTAACCGTTCTTCGGAAAGGTAAACAAAAAGACATTATTATTTATTACAAAAAATAATATCGAGCAATAAAGAAGCAACGACACAGAAGTGTTAGTGCCGCTTAACCGCATCGACTCACTGGCATCATTAACCAAATAAAATAAGCCAAAGGATCATTCATGAAAACACACTCTTTATTAGCCTTGTATTTAACGTTATCAGCTTGCCCCACTTTTGCTGGTGAAACATTCCTAACAGAGCTAAACAGCCAAGCTACAATCGTAAAACCCACAGAGCTTGTCGCGTTAAGTAATCAGACGCTAGCCGCAGAATCCACAGACTGGCAACCTTCTGCGTATTCAACCAGCACGACACCAACGCAGCAACAGCTCAGTGGTGATGACTGCGTATACATCACACAAGATCAACTAAGTACTAAACATAGCCAACAGAAAAAAAATGATAGCGCATGTTATATCACCCAATTTCCGGGCCAAGGTATAGAAACTCACATGCAATCGAACCAAGACGGTGAGATGAGCATAGGTGTGAAATGGGAGTTTGAATAAAAGACTTTCGGTTAAATTACTCCCGAAAAAAAGGCCGAATAATCGGCCTTTTTAAATAGACTGTGTATCCCGTTCTGAACAAGATTCGCGCTTTAATGCACAGGGATCTTAGCGACCCATATTTCATGCTTATCTTGAATAAACTCATTATTCTCAGATAAGTTCTTTAAATAGGCGAAACGGTGATGCCCTTCCAGCAAGTTAAATGGCGCTTTCAGTACACGACCATTGGTTGCGTATAAATCGCGCTCATACTCAAGCACAATCGGTGCGACAGGCCAAGTTCCTGTATCTTGCATATTCTGCACAAGCCAGCTGCGCTGAAAAATAGGGTTACTCATTCGACGTGAGAGTTTATCTATCACATCATCATGTGGTGTACAGATCTCAGATAAAACCTTATCACTGCTCCATGACTGCTTAGTAAAACTCATCGCGTTGAAATCTAGCCACCCCCAATTACACAATACCCCTTTCCAATGACGGTATAACCATTGCTCTAATACTTCATCAGGAAACTGTGGCAGCATGGTATGTGCTCGCACGCGCCAAGTATCCCAAGATTCACAATGACGTTCACCAAAGCCTTCTGGGGCAATGTCGTAGAGTAAGCGATCGCTCCTGATCATAATATCTCTCCTTCTATTGCATGATACTTAATCACGTAACACATTTAACACACTCGAATAAAATATAACCATTCACATATAAAGGTTATTTATGCTGTTAAATTGAACATAGCACAGTGTTTTGTGAAACAAAACCCGAATAAACAAGAAAGATTATTCACAACAGTAATTCACCTTTCAAAGTCCCGCCAATAAAGGCATATAAGACCAAACATATAGCCTTGAATAAGCGCAATAAATCATCTAAAAGCATCTTATCTATTCATAAAGCAGTTAAAAGTGAAATGAATGCTTATCTAAATAACACTTCAACTCATTTTTCCTAGAAAAAGAAACAAATGAAAATATAGTCAAAATACCATTCAAAAATTCAGTGATTAAGTCGCTTCGACTCAGGCTGAGATATGCTTAAGAAGGAAAATAAAGCAAAAAAAAGGAGCCTATAGGCTCCTTTCTCAATGTAGCTGATAACGGTTAGTCTTGGTTCCAGCGATCCGCCGCACTTGTATCAGTATCACGCGCATCAACCCAACGTGTTGCTTCGGTTGTACGTTCTTTTTTCCAAAATGGTGCTTGTGTTTTCAGGTAGTCCATAATGAACTCACAGGCTTGGAAAGCGGCACCACGGTGAGCACTGGATACACCGACAAAAACAATTTGATCGCCAAGCTCTAAATCACCAACACGGTGGATAACGCGAGTCGCTAATAATGGCCAACGCGCATTCGCTTGCTCCACAATCTTTTCTAACGACTTTTCTGTCATACCAGGGTAATGCTCAAGCGATAAGCCAGTCACATCGTCACCTTGGTTAAAATCACGTACTTTACCGATGAAAGTCACAACCGCACCCGCGCTAGTACCTTGCGCTAAACGTTCGTATTCTTCAGCGACCGAAAAATCTGCTTCTTGTACTGAAATCATGCTTAACCCCCAGTAACTGGTGGAAAGAACGCAACCTCATCACCATCTGTAATCGCACTGTCCAGCGCGCAGATAGTTTGGTTAACAGCAACCAACAACTTACCTTTCTCTAAAGCCAGCTCCCACTTATCACCACGTTGCGCTAAATGCTCACGCAGTGCGTCAGCCGTTGCGAATTCAGCTGCCACTTCAAGTTTATCTGTACCCACAAGTTCTTTCACTTGCGCAAAGAAAAGGACGTTAATCATGCTTCCACCTTAAAATGACCAGATTTACCACCCGTTTTCTCAAGTAAACGTACTTGATCAATCACCATGTCTTTCTGAACGGCTTTACACATATCGTAAATGGTCAAGGCCGCAACAGATGCCGCTGTTAGTGCTTCCATTTCAACACCGGTTTTACCCGCTAACTTACAGCACGATTCAATACGCACTTTATTTTCCGCTTCAATCGCTTCTAACTGTACTTCAACCTTAGATAGCAGCAACGGGTGGCAAAGTGGGATCAAATCCCAGGTCTTCTTCGCGGCTTGAATACCAGCAATACGTGCCGTCGCGAAAACATCACCCTTGTGATGATCGCCAGAAACAATAAGTGCTAAGGTTTCAGGAGCCATGTGGACAAACGCTTCTGCGCGCGCTTCACGTACAGTGTCAGTTTTCGCAGAGACATCCACCATATTCGCTTCGCCAGAAGCATTGATATGTGTAAATTGAGTCATGTTTTGAGTTCTCAGAATGATGTTCGCACAGAGTAAGCCAGCGCCCACTCTGTGAAAGAATTAACCGCCAATAGAGGCTAAGTGTGGGGTCATACCCGTGTTTCCGTCTTGCAAAAAGTGGCTTACCGATTTTTGCTGTAAGCCGCCCTGAATACGGGCAATTAAAGCATCACGCTGTTCGTCTTGCTCTAATAAATCACGTAAATCGATACCATGATCACCAAAGAGACAAAGGTGAAGCTTGCCATTTGCAGAAACACGTAGACGGTTGCAGCTTTGGCAAAAGTCTTTTTCATACGGCATGATAAGGCCAATCTCACCCATATAGTCTGGATGACAAAAAACCTGAGCGGGGCCATCATTGCTGCTTTTGAGTTTCAAAATCCAGCCATTCGCAATCAGGTGATTACGAATACTTACCCCAGAGACATGGTGTTTTTTGAACAAGTTGTCCATTTCACCGGTTTGCATCAATTCAATAAAGCGTAATTGAATAGGACGCGTTTTGATCCAATCAAGAAACTTAGGCAGCTCTTGTGAATTAAGATCTTTCAGTAAAACGGTATTAATTTTAACTTGCTCAAAACCAGCATCAAAGGCTGCATCGATCCCTTCCATCACCTGATTAAACATGTTCTCACCCGTTATCTGGTAGAACATTTTAGGATCAAGACTATCAACACTCACATTGATGTTAGTTAAGCCAGCTTCACGCCATTCATGCACATGCTTCGCCATGCGGTAACCATTCGTTGTGGTCGCAACTTTGGTAATACCAGGCTGATCAGCAACAGTACGAATAATGTCAGTAAAATCTCGGCGTAAACTCGGTTCACCGCCCGTGATTCTGACTTTACTGGTACCGCATTGTGCAAATGCGCCAGTGACACGCTCTATTTCGTCAAGCGTTAAGAATGAGGGTTTCTTATGACCTTCCGGACGGTAACCGTCAGGCAGGCAATAAGTACATTTAAAGTTACACACATCGGTAACAGAAAGGCGTAAATAGTAAAATTTACGCTGAAAACTATCTTCAAATTGTATTGCCATTGGACACCTTTCCAAATACGGGAGGCCGTTTCATTTCTAAAACGACCCTGGTGACATTCCGTCACTGGCATTGATCACTTATCACTGTGTGTCCGTAGAATCAAAGTAGCGCTATTCATCGAACTAAAGCAACTTAGCAATTAATGCTCGGAGCTATGGCTGCTACCGCAGGGTAAAGAACCTCGAATGGGTTCAACCAAATGCGATAGCGGCTAAATCTTATTATAAAAGTATCAGAGATTTCGTGCTATTGACAAAATCAATGAAAAAAACGTGCTGCATTCTACCGTTCATGGTGATTCACGACAATACTACTAAAGTGAATATTGACAAATTTTCTTAGTAAAAGTGAGGTTATTATGGTCAACATTATCGAGTCAGCCACACTGGACGACATTGCGCTCTACTTACAGCGTGAAGATGGCATAGAACCACAAGCGGCTTATCGTGAAGCACAAGGGGTTATCGACAACTTCAATGACATGATGGACAAAGGCCTGATCAAAGGCTGGTACTTTGACGAGCTGGGACATTTAGAGCTGTTACCCAGTGACAGCGCAATGCGAATCATCGGCAACAATAAGTAGTTCGCATTTTGCATAGGTTTTTGTAATTTGCGATTGCAAGTTGAGAATAAAAAGGGATTTTTATGTGCTAAAAAACGGCTAACTAAGTAAATATGGCCTTTTGCCGTTTCGGCATCACTTATGCATTGTCTTTTATATCTAGAATCAATAACAAGAATTGGAGCAGACAATGGCTAATTTAATCCCTTTATTATTTCAAAAACGTCATGTGTTACCAAAAGGCAAAATGCCTATGCGTGTTGCTCCAGGGTCGCAAATGGAAGCATTTAAACATGCACTCACATCAGACATAGGTTTTGGTGTTTGTATGATTGACGACAACAAATCATCACACTACAGCCAAATTGGCACACGTGTCACCGTTGAGGATTTTGATACTTCAAAAAATGACGGGGCATTGATTGTGACTCTGTACGCACATGAAAACTTTTGTATCAAATCACTCGAACAACACCAAGATGGCGCTATTTTTGCCGAGTTTAAATCATTACCTTTGTGGCCAGAAACCGAGATTGCCAATGATCAGCAACTATTAGCAGATAAATTACAAATTATGTTCGACAAGTACCCTGAATTAGCGGGCCTACACCAGAATAAAGAATTTAATAACTTGAGCTGGTTATGCCAACGCTGGCTAGAAATACTACCTGTGCCCGCTCAAGAGAAGCAAGCTCTGATCAACACTCCTAACTGTTTGAACACCTGTGACTATTTAATGAGCATGATGCTAGACCCACACTAGCCTCACGCCAACACAGTAACTACTGCTCTTCAATCTAGCTACTGCCTATTTCCTTTCTGCTAGCCCCCGTTATGGGGGTCTTTTTTTGAAAATAAGCTGCATATTTATTGTAATAAGTGACACCATTATCATATTGAATACCGCAGGATGTATTCTGTACAAGGATTAGGTACACTAATTTACGTTTATGATCACAATAAAATGCAACGCTATGACAAATACCACACTTGAAAATTCTACTAAGATCGTTGCCATTGGCGGCGGCCATGGCTTAGGCCGCATGTTGTCAGCCTTATCCGATCATGGTTCTAACGTGACAGGTATTGTGACCACCACAGATAATGGTGGTTCGACAGGCAGAATCCGAGCCTGCCAAGGTGGTATTGCATGGGGCGATACGCGTAACTGTATCAACCAATTAATTACAGAACCGTCTGTTGGTTCGATGATATTTGAATACCGCTTTAAAGGGACGGGTGAGCTAAGTGGTCATAATTTAGGTAATTTAATGCTAACCGCGTTAGGAAACCTGAGCATCCGCCCCCTTGATGCCATTAACCTTATCCGAGACATGCTAAAGGTAGAAACACAGATAGTACCTATGAGTGAGCATCCTGCCGATTTGTCTGCAATGACACCGACGGGTGACGTTATTTATGGGGAAACCAGTGTGGATGAGTTACAGGAAGTACCACAGCGCCTGTATGTTGAACCCGCTGTACCAGCAACAAAAGAGGCAGTATCGGCTATTGAAAACGCTGATTTAATTTTATTAGGCCCAGGTAGCTTTTTAACCAGTGTAATGCCACCGCTGTTACTCAAAGAAATAGCAGCCGCACTTAAAGCATCTTCAGCACGTATTGTCTTTGTTACCAACCTGGATAAAGAAAAAGGCCCAGCAGGAATGATGAGCCTAGAAACTATGTTGCACTGGTGTGAGCGAGCGATGGGGGGACGATACGTAGATGGTGTAATTACCGAGCAACATTTACCCGACATCGCACCACGCTATGAACAGTTTATCGAAACATTAGCGGCCAGCAACCATAACTGGCGACATGACCGCACCAAGTTAAAGGATGCGATCAATAAGCTGATCGTCTGCCGCTAACGCTTTATATTCTTGCGCCATACCTTGTACCATTTGTCTAAATTCAGGCAAATGGTCATTCATCCATTCATCTTGACCTTGCTTTACACGCGATTCACACTCTTGTGCCATTGCTGCGAGTTCATCTGCCCCAAAACTTGCGGCGCTACTTTTAATCGCATGGCTAATTTCACCGACTTGATTCACCGACGGTTGGTCCGATAATTGATGCAAATATTGATGTAGTTCATCACTGAATACATTGAATAAGAGCGAGACTGTTTCTTGACCGACTTCATCTGCCAGTCGCTTAATTGTTTCTGCATTAATTGCTGTCGCCATAACTCGCTCCCTATTTACTGCCCGCGACTTCTTGCCAGGTCTGTAATTTTCGATAAATGGTAGATGGACTTACTTCCAGTAAGCCTGCTGCGCGTGGAATATTGCCATTACAAGCATCAATTGCTGCTTCAATTGCTCTTTTCTCAACAATCCATAATGGTTCAATGGTTTGTCGTTCGTCACCACTCGCGGGCACTGTTTGTTGTTTCACCATAGGTGCTGGTGAAACGCTTTCATGGACTGATGCAATTTCAGCGCCATTTCTCAATTTCAGCTGAGGCGGTAACATGGCTAATGTCACTTCATCGCTGTCATTTAGCACCACTATATTTCGTATAACATTCTGCAGTTCACGAACGTTACCTGGCCAATTATATTGGTTGAAGAAATTTGTCACTTGGTCTGCGAAACGACTGAAATTCTTTCCTTCTTCTAATGACATCAACGCCAATAGTGCATGAGCAATTTCAATTACATCCTCACCACGCTCACGTAGCGGTGGTAAAGTTACGGGGATCACATGCAAGCGATAGTACAAATCTTCACGGAAACGCCCCTCTTGTACTTCAATCCAAGGATCACGGTTAGTCGCACAAACAAATCGAACATCAACCGTTTGGGTCTTTGAAGACCCCACTTTCTGGTATGTTCCTGTTTGAATAAAACGAAGCAGCTTACTTTGTAAGTCCAAGTCCATTTCACACAACTCATCAAGGAAAAGTGTCCCTTGATGGGCCATTTCAACGGCACCTTGTCGCTCCGTTGAAGCGCCTGTAAACGCCCCCTTCATATGACCAAACAACTCACTTTCTATGAGTTCTTTGGGAATTGCCGCACAGTTAAGTGCAACAAAAGGCTTATCATTGCGAGGACTCGCGGCATGAACGGCTTCAGCACACACTTCTTTACCTGTCCCGCTCTCTCCTGTGATGAACACTGTCGCTTTACTTGAAGCGGCAGACTCTATCACACGATAAACGGCTTGCATCGGAAGGCTATTTCCAATGAAACCTTGATATTGCGCGCCACCTTGTTTGGATTCGGTGCTTTTACTTGCCTTTTGCTCTTGTTTTAGCGCATTGTTTACTGTGATACGTAAGCGATCAGCTTCACAAGGCTTAATTAAAAAGTCCTGCGCACCATAACGCATCGCTTCAACGGCAACATCAATAGAACCATGGGCCGTCATGATCACCACAGGAACATTACCGTAATCGCGCCTCACGGATTCAAGAACTTCCATTCCTGTCATATCGGGTAAACGCAGATCGAGCAAAATAAGATCTGGAACAGTTGACGCTATCATGTCTAGCGCTTCCTGGCCTGTTCCCACAATATCAACCTGAAGGCCTAACGGATTAAGGTATGATTTATATAAGGCAGCGACAGAGGCAGTATCTTCTACCATAAGCACCTGACGCTGTTTACTTTTGCTTTCCATTGCGACCTCCTAACGTCCTTAAATTAATTGTAATCAAAACAAAAAAACTATGGCTATTAATTTTTTGCTTTCTGTTTTTCTCATTTCAGTTTGCAATTTGATTCGCAAAATGCAAATAACTTTACCAGTGTAGAATAAAATTAGGCTAAAAACATTACAAAGGCCCTGAAAAAAGTGCATTTCACCGTCCACAAAAAAGTTGGCATAGAGTCTGCAATAATAACCGTGACTCGTAAGAGTCAACCTAGCCAACTGACGTTGTTTGTGAATACTTTCACTAAAACAATGACGCCAACCGAATTCATTACGGTTGGCTTTTTTTTGCCTGAAATTCAGTACCTTTGGCTAATTCATTCTAGGCAATGCAGGATGGTTAAGTATAAGGTGACCAAAAAAGCCACCTTAAGAGTAGAAAGGTTGGGGGGTATCTTAAGTGGGAGATAAAAGCGTCAACTGGAACAAGCAAGTTACCCACTAGAGCATCATCTAACGGGTACCCTCATTAACTATTGGCAATAAATTGCTGACGTAAAATATGAATTTTATCACGTGTTTCTGCCGCTTTTTCGAACTCTAAATTCTGAGCATAATCGTACATCTCAGTTTCAAGCGTTTTAATTTGCGCATCAAGCTCTTGAGGCGACAAGGATGAATAGTGTCCTTTTTGCTCCGCAACCTGGTTAAGTTTCGCGGCTTTATTCGCAGTCTTACTCTGACCAAGCTCCAAAATATCAGCCACTTTTTTGTTTAGTGCTTTCGGAACAATGCCATTTTTTTCATTATAAGCTTGTTGCTTCTCACGACGACGGTTAGTCTCGTTCATCGCACGCTCCATAGACCCAGTAATACGATCGGCATACAGAATCGCTTTACCTTCTAGGTTACGCGCTGCACGGCCAATGGTTTGGATCAGAGAACGCTCTGAGCGTAAGAAACCTTCTTTATCGGCGTCTAAAATAGCAACCAACGAGACTTCTGGCATATCCAGCCCTTCTCGCAACAAGTTAATTCCTACCAAGACATCAAATTCGCCTAATCGAAGATCACGGATAATCTCGACCCGTTCGACCGTATCAATATCAGAGTGTAAATAACGCACCTTCACACCATGCTCTGCTAAGTATTCGGTCAGATCCTCTGCCATTCGCTTGGTTAACGTCGTCACTAAGACACGTTCACCTTTCGCTTCACGTATGCGAATTTCAGACAGTAGATCATCAACTTGGGTTGTAACTGGCCTTACTTCAATTTCAGGATCCAGTAGACCTGTCGGGCGCACCACTTGTTCAGCAATATCCGTATCACATTTTTCAATCTCGTAATTGCCAGGGGTCGCTGAAACATAAATGGTCTGAGGCGCTAACGCTTCAAACTCATCGAATTTCATTGGGCGATTATCCAATGCTGATGGCAGACGGAAGCCATACTCCACTAAGTTTTCTTTGCGTGAACGGTCACCGCGATACATAGCACCTATCTGCGAAACAGTAACGTGTGATTCATCAATGATCAGCAAGCCGTCTGCTGGCAGGTAGTCAAATAAGGTTGGAGGCGGCTCGCCTTCGGCACGTCCACTCAAGTAGCGTGAATAGTTTTCAATGCCAGAACAAAAGCCCAACTCATTCATCATCTCAATATCAAATTGAGTACGTTGTGAAATACGCTGCTCTTCTACCAGTTTATTGTTGTCCATTAATTGCTTACGACGGTCAACAAGCTCTTCCTTGATACTCTCTATCGCTTCAAGAATACGCTCTCGCGGCGTGACATAGTGGGTTTTAGGATAAATAGTACAACGTGGTAAATCACGCTGAATAATGGCGCCTGTTAATGGGTCAAATGAACTAATGCAGTCGACTTCATCATCGAATAGCTCAATTCGAATAGCATCTTTCTCTGATTCAGCAGGAAAAACATCAATCACTTCACCACGGACACGGAAAGTACCGCGTTCAAAAGCCATGTCGTTGCGCTTATATTGCAATTCCGCCAAACGGGTTAATACGTCACGCTGATCAAGCACATCACCGCGGCGCACGTGCAGCATCATTTTCAGGTAGGAATCAGGATCGCCCAGACCGTAAATAGCAGAAACAGAAGCAATAATGACAACATCACGACGCTCTAATAATGCTTTTGTCGCAGATAAACGCATTTGTTCAATGTGCGCGTTCACAGAGGCATCTTTCTCAATGAAAGTATCTGTCGTCGGAACATATGCTTCTGGCTGGTAGTAGTCGTAGTAAGAAACAAAATACTCCACCGCGTTTTCTGGGAAGAATTCTTTCATTTCGCCGTAAAGTTGAGCAGCCAATGTTTTGTTTGGCGCCAAAATCAAGGTAGGGCGATTGCTCTCTGCTATCACATTCGCGACAGTAAAGGTCTTACCCGATCCCGTAACCCCAAGCAATGTCTGATGAGCAAGGCCTGAATCTAGCCCGTCTAATAATTGATTGATTGCTGTCGGTTGATCACCTGAAGGTGAAAATGGTGACGAAAGCTTAAACAGTTTACTCATCTACACTACTCGAACTGAAATGATTGAAAGACATTGTCCGCACTCACCTATTGAAGTCAATGCATTGAAGCGGCTATACCACTACGTCGTAACTAATGGCACATACTCGAATCTTCAAAATAAGCATACTCGAAGGATTGACTTTATATTATGGATCGCGTAAATTTCACGCCCCTGACGACGATTAACCTCATCAGGCCCCCTCTTTATTTAAGTACCGCTGACTTTTCATTTTAGATAATGAATTGCAAATTATATCCTGATAATTTGTCTTTTTGCGTTATTAATCCACAGTTTATTCAAGTTTTGATGTAAATCAATTCACATGCTTATTTTTACTACTTTTCCTGAATTAGCTTACGCTGGAAATTGTGAATGAAACTTGATTTTTATTCTGCAATCGCAAGTGATATCAGGGGATTAGAACCCCGCCCAAGATCGTACAAAAAACAACCAAACAGTAGTAAGCACTCCCGTTTGATGACTTCCTAAACATCCATCAACACACTTATCCACAGTTTTTGTGGGTAACTCATGTAAACCCTTGCTACATCTGGGCTGGCGGAAATCAAGATTTATTTTCACCTGTATTTTGGCGTCTGTATGCTCATTTTTAGAAGTGGCTCCCCCTTAATCATGACGGATAAAAAACAACCAGCTGATACTCGTTCACAGGCATAATTGCACTGTTTAAAGGTTACCGTTACTATTTAGCGCTATTTTCTTATTTCAGAAACCGTATGCATGCAAACATTGAAATATCTACAAGGCTACCCTGCTCATTTAACTGAGCAGGTTAATCAACTAATCGCAAAGGAACAACTCGCTGGACTGCTACTGAAGAAGTACCCAAAGCCACACACTGTAACAACAGAGAAAGCGCTGTATGATTACGTGGTCGATATTAAAAACCAATACTTAAAAAAGTCAGCACCGATTAGCAAAGTAGCTTTTGATAATAAAATCAATGTTATCCACCATGCACTAGGGCTACATACTTTCGTTTCACGTGTTCAAGGCGGAAAATTAAAAGCAAAACATGAGATCCGTGTCGCCGCTATTTTTAAATCGGCACCAGAAGCCTTTTTAAGAATGATCGTGGTTCATGAGCTCGCTCACTTACGCGAGAAAGAGCACAACAAAGCTTTTTACCAATTATGCTGTCACATGGAGCCTAACTACCATCAACTTGAGTTCGATATGCGCTTGTATCTGACTCAACTCGATACCTTTGGGCCTATTTACAGCTAAATGACTCGCTTTTAACTAGCTCGATAATTTTCTTTGCTTTTTCAAAATGATCGAGCTGGTGCTTCTCTATCCACCATGTCGCTGCTTCCATCAACAAAGCCGGATCATCGTTTTTATTTGCAAAAAAAGCATAAAATGACACACCGACGTTATCGCCCTTCTGTTCAATTTTCTTATAGCAAACGCTAATAACTTTATTTCGCAAAGATGTTCGCATGATGCTCCTCCTAATCCACCGCATTATCCTAACGCTTCAGTTTTAATACGTCCACAAAACACTGATTATTTAAACAGTATGTTTTTATAACCAGCCTTTTGTGCTTGCTATAGTTTCATTATTAATAAAAACCAGATGCAAAAAAGCCCAGCATTTCTGCTGGACTTTCCTTAATGTGGCGAAGCGCTTTGAGTATGGCGGGATTTAGTACAAATCCTTTTCACGTTAGCTCAAACGTAAAAAAGGCGCTAATAAATTAGCGCCTTTCTTGAATGTGGCGGAGAGATAGGGATTTACTGCTCGCAAGCTCGCGCCCTTCGGGCTATTGCCTTTTCGCGCCTTCGGCACGGGCAATGTGCTTTCGCTTCGCTCAGGTGAACCCTACTCTAGGGTTCGGCACCCTATCTCATCATCATAAAATTTAGACGAAAAAAAACCGCTGAATGCTCAGCGGTTTTCTTAAATGTGGCGGAGAGATAGGGATTTGAACCCTAGATACGCTACAAACGTATGCCGGTTTTCAAGACCGGTGCTTTCAACCACTCAGCCATCTCTCCTAATTGTAATCATCTAAAAAGATGATGGCGGTGAGGGAGGGATTCGAACCCTCGATACGTTGCCGTATACACACTTTCCAGGCGTGCTCCTTCAGCCACTCGGACACCTCACCACATATCTGTTAAGCATGTCGCTCAACAGGACGGCTACTATAGTGCTAAGCCTTTATCAGGTCAATGAAAAATATCGATTACCTTCTCGAACGTTCAAATTTACAACAATAATATTATTTAATGAATTTATGCCTCTATTACTGCTGATAGCATTTAGGGCTACTGATACAATAAAAGCAATTAACCTAGAAAGTGCGGCGGTAGTATCCGCAATCTACTAATAACTGAGAGTGAATTATGTCTTCACAATTAAGTGTGATCCTCGAAAACCCAGAACTAGCGGAACAATTGCTACCAGAAGCGCAAACTCGCGGTTTTGTAACAGCAATGGCAGCAGCACCACATGTTTTAGACCCAGCTGAATGGCTTGCTTTCTTATGGGGTGGCGAAGAAGTCTCACCATTTACCAGCCAAGAAGATCTTGAAACATACGCCAATGCCATTATCAACATTTGGAATGAAAGCCGAGAATCACTACTCACAAACACTTGGGCTTGGCCTGAAGGTTGTGCACTAGACGATAAAGAGCTAGTAACCGAAGCAACCCGTGATTTCTCTGAAGGTTTACTACAAGGTTGGCAGTTAGCGCGTGATGATTGGGAAACGATCATGCCTGAAGATACCGAAGACAGCGCATTACTTGGCGGTGTATTACTGTCTATCAGCCTGCTATACGATCCAGAAAATGCAATGCAAGCACTATCTGAAGAAGGCGCAGATGGCCTTGCACAGTTTGAAGAGATCTTTAAATCTGTGCCTATGATGCTTTGCGGCCTATCACAGCGTGCGCACGCATTAGTTAGCAACTAATTTGATTGCTTATCACAATTACGAAAAACGGCAGCCTCATAGCTGCCGTTTTTTATATTTTCAATCTGGCTGATTAGTACATGCTCGTGTTAATGAAGCCTTACGCTAACACCTTGCGTTGCTGCATGCGGTACAAATAAATAAGGCCAAATGCGGGAATGTTCATTAAGATCCCATAAAGCAAAGGCGTTATTGCAAACTCAGGTCGACCTAATAAAATGACTGCTGCAAAAATCGCAGTTCCTGCATTTTGCACCCCAACCTCAATTGCAAATGTTTTTACTATCGCCGTCTTCTCACCCATCACACGTGCAATTAAGGCCCCAAGCGCCATGCCTAAAAGACACAATGCAACTACAGCAAGCGTCGCCTTCGAAGCAAATAAGTGGAACACTTCAGTATTAGCAGTAACTGTAATTATAACGGTGAAAAACAAAGCCCAAAGTGCACTTTTACCTGCTTTTTCTGCAAACGAAGTAAACCATGTTTCATCTGTATAATGGCGTAAGCCCATGCCGACTAATACAGGCAACAGCGTGACTACAGTTAATTGTAGGATCGCAGTCTTAAGCGGAATCGCGAGTGAAAGCTCAGGCATGAACAAAGTAAACATCACAGGCATAGTGAAAGGGATCACGACACTACTAATGGCTGTTATAGTGATTGATAATGCAGAGTCTCCCCCGCTCAGGTGCGTAATCGCATTAGATGATGCTCCACCTGGAGCAAGTGCTAGCAGCCAAAGGCCAACTGCAACGGGTTCTGGTAGCCCTAGCAAAGTGATGATGCCGTATGCCAGCAATGGTAATCCCACAAGCTGTGCCAGTAACGCCGCTATCACTTTAAATGGATACTGAGATACGCGTTTAAAGTCTGCAATGCTAAGTGTCATTCCCACACACAACATCATCCATGCGAGCGCCATTGGTAAGGCGACCGTTAATAACATTTGACTCATGCTTTTTCCTTTGCACTTGAAGAATGGCCATACTGTAGCACAAAAAAATGGCGACCGTTGGTCGCCATTATTATGATTCTATGTCACTTAATTATGCGTTACCCTTTACCTTCAGTTGCAGCTCAGCAGCAAAATCCAGCATACGGTTTAACGGAATGAGTGATTTTTCACGCAGAGCTTCATCCACAAAGATTTCATGCTCACTGCCACCATCACGAAGTGCTTGCTCAATCGCCTTCAAGCCATTCATTGCCATCCAAGGGCAATGCGCACAGCTACGACAAGTTGCACCTGCACCAGCCGTTGGTGCTTCTACCAACTCTTTCTCTGGTACCAGTTGCTGCATCTTGAAGAAAATACCTTTGTCAGTCGCTACGATCAGTTTCTGATTTGGAAGCGCTTTCGCGGCTTTAATCAACTGACTTGTAGAACCAACTGCATCCGCTAATTCCACCACACTCGCAGGGGATTCAGGGTGAACAAGAATAGCCGCCTCCGGATGTAAGTGCTTCATATCACGAAGCGCTTTAGCTGAAAATTCGTCATGAACAACGCATTCACCTTGCCATAACAGCATTTCAGCGCCAGTTTGATTAGCAATATAAGAACCTAAGTGGCGGTCTGGGCCCCAAATAATTTTCTTATCTTCACTATCAAGGTGTTCAACAATTTCAAGAGCAATACTAGAGGTAACAACCCAATCAGCACGTGCTTTGACCGCCGCGGACGTATTCGCATACACCACAACAGTATGATCAGGGTGAGCATCACAAAACTCGGTAAATTTATCTGCAGGACAGCCCAGATCAAGTGAACACTCAGCTTCAAGCGTTGGCATTAGTACATGCTTTTCTGGGGTCAGGATTTTTGCAGATTCACCCATGAAGCGCACACCGCAGATAATCAAGGTTTTTGCAGGGTGCTGATTACCAAAACGGGCCATTTCAAGGGAGTCACCAACAAAGCCACCCGTATTTTCAGCTAGGGCCTGAATTTCTGGGTCGGTGTAATAGTGGGCAACTAAAACCGCATCTTTTTCCTCAAGAAGGGCTTTAATTTTTGCGATGTATTCCTGCTTTTCACTGTCACTCAATGGCACAGGTTTTGGCGGGAATGGATAGATTGTTTCTGACGGATCGAATGTTAAGCTCATTACTCACTTGCTCTATCAGCTAGTCCTTACTATCCGGTCATTATACACAGCAGCGTACTATTTTCCCTCTTTTCTTACTGAGAGTCACTGTGCCATCAGCCATAGCTTACAAAAGTTACTGATAGATAAACAAAAGGCCAGCATAGTGCTGGCCTCTAGAAGTCTGATACGGATTATTTTCCGAGTTTTTTCAAGCTTGCTTGCGCTTGTCGAGAACTGGTGGAATCAGGGTATGTTTTTACGACTTCCTGATACATTTTCTTCGCTTCTTCGACGTTTTTACTGCGCTCTGCAATCACACCGAGTTTAAGTAAGGCGTCGGCGCGCTTATTTGAATCGCTATAATCAGCAACAGCTTTAAACTGTTCGCCTGCTTGTTTCAGCTGATTCTTAGTGAAGTAAAGTTGCCCCAACCAATAGTGGGCATTCGGTTTATAAGCCGATTGAGGATACGCAACTAAGAAGCCTTCGAACGCTTTCACAGCGCCATCGTAATCCTTTTCTTTCAGAATAAGGTTTACGGCTTTTTCATAGTCGGCGTTCTCGCTAACATTACTTGTGTAGGTTTCTGTGGATTTTGGTTGGCTATCCGCAGTGTCTGTTGCTGCTTTTTGCGGCTGGCGGCTTAGTGCATCGACTTCACGGTACAGTTCACGTTGGCGTTCTAGCATCTGACTTAAGTCATACGAGTTACGCTCAACAACACCTCGAAGTTCATCCATTTCAGAAGCCAATTGTTCAAGTTGACGTTGCATATCAATCTGAATTTGGTTTCTTGCCTCAAGCATCCGCTCCAATCGCTCAAGGCTATTTCCCTGAGCACTGCTACTGTTTAGCTCAGTAACGGGTGCAGGAGCGGCGACCACTTGGGTCGCCGCACCAACCAGCAACGCCAATGCGGCAACGCGCATCTTGTTACTGTTCATAGTCATCTACCTATTACTTGTACACTAGAACCGAACGACGGTTCTTAGCGTAATCTGCTGCAGTGTGACCAAGCACAAGTGGCTTCTCTTCACCGTAGCTTACGATTTCAAGTTGAGATGCAGATACACCTAGTGCTTGTAGGTATTTCGCTACAGCATTTGCACGACGCTCGCCTAGTGCGATGTTGTACTCTGGCGTACCGCGCTCATCAGCGTGGCCTTCAACAGTCACTTTCTGACCTGCGTTGTTACGTAGGTATTCAGCGTGAGCTTCTAGCATCGCTTGGTAATCTGGTTGGATTTCTGCGTTATCAAACTTGAAGTAAATAGTTTGCTCTTGACGCAATTCTTGGCTACGTAGCTCTTGCTCAGAAAGAACAGGAGTCGTGTTCTCTACTGGTGTTGCTACTACAGTTTCTTCTGCTGCTTTATTGGTAGTATCAGAAGCAGAAGTTTCAGTACCTTCAGTTGAGCTACAAGCCGCAAGAGTCATCATTGGCAGCGCAATTGCCAGCCCCTTTAAAACTTTATTAAGTTGCATTTTATTTTCCTTGTTTGCTAATTACGTGAACGTTAGAGATATGGGCCCCAAGAAGGAGCTCGCACTCGCCCGTTCGTCGCAGGTAAACGTGCTTTAAAGCGCCCGTCAATCGACACTAACGACAGTTCGTTTGATTTATTATTCACTGAACTGTAGATCACCATGCCGCCATTCGGTGCAATGCTTGGAGACTCATCCAAAAATGTTTTGGTTAAAATTTGAAGAGCTCCAGTCTTCAGGTCTTGCTTAGCAATGTTGTACCCAGAATCAGATCTGTGCACCATGACTAAGTAACGACCATCAGGTGTAAGCTGACCACCAAGGTTTTGACTTCCCTGCCAAGTCAAACGTTGGGTTTTGCCATCAGCTAAATTTACTCGATATATCTGAGGTTTACCACCTCTGTCTGAGGTAAATACCAAAGACTGCCCATCAGGATCCCAAAATGCTTCCGTGTTATTGGCACGTCCGCGAGTGATCTGTGTGAGTGCCTTAGTTTCTAGATCTTTCACGTAGATCTGCAAGCTACCACTTTTTGATAGTACGATTGCTAACTTCTTGCCATCAGGTGAGAAACGAGGTGAACCATTGTGGCGAGGGAAAGATGTGATCATTTCACGCGTTCCCTTGTAGATATCCATAACGAATACCTGTGCTTGGCCATTTTCGAAGCTCACATAAGCTAACTTGCTACCATCAGGAGACCAAGATGGTGACATCAGTGGCTGTTGTGATTTCAGCACTAAACGCTCGTTAAAGCCGTCATAATCAGCAACACGTAGTTGATATGGGTATTTCGCTTTATCATCAATAACAACGTAAGCAATACGCGTTAAGAATGCACCGCGCTCACCAGTTAACTTTTCGTAAACATAGTCAGAAATCAGGTGCGCAAAATGACGCATGCGCTTGCCTTCAACCTTGGCCCGGTTATTCAGCAACAAATGATCTTTTGTGAGTACCAACTCACCACCACTTAAACCACGGCTTTGACCACTGGTTAACTGGCCACGAACAATATCAACGAGCTGATATTCAACGATATAGTTACCATCGACGTCCTGACGGATCTTACCTGTGACTAAGGCATCAACACCCATCGATGTCCACGCATCGTAATCAACTTGCGATTCATCATAGGGTGTCTGCGGCATTTTACTCGCGGCAATTGGGCTAAACTTACCACTGCGCTGCAAATCAGAGGCAATAACACTTGAAATATCAGCAGGTAACTTACCATCCCCTTCCCACTTGAAAGGTACGACACCAATTGGGCGAGCGGAGTTAACCCCTTCGGTAATAACCAGCTCTAATTCAGCATGGGCGAGTTGGCTAAATCCCATAAAAGCGATAAATAGCCCTATAATCCAACGTTTCATAATTCTTCCTTCTACTCTGGGCTTACTGTTAGGCGGATTGCACGAAGTTTTTCTATTACTTCAGGATCTTCTGGCATTGGGAATTGACTGACTTTCACCACCGCTGCTTTTGCAGCACGACAAAGTGTTCTTTCCCCACCATCCTCTGTTGCATCTAACAATAAACCATTCGCCGACAAGCGCATGCGAATAACACACTCTTTGCCCGAAAAGCTTTGATCAACCAAGAGGTTTTGCTGGATCATTTGGGTGAAAATCGCACTGTATCGTGCCACTTCATCACTCACAAATTGCCCTCTCGCACCACCTCGTTGCTCCGTTTCAGCTTCAAGACCTGCGAACATATCGTTCAATGCGGCTTCTTGCTGGCGCTGCAATTCTTTTGCTTCTGCCGCTTTACGTTCAGCTTCTATGCGAGCTTTTTCTGCTTTTTTCGCAGCAGCTTCTGCACGTTTTTGTTCTGCGACTTTCGCTTTACGCGCTTCTTCAGCCTTACGCGCAGCTTCTTCCGCTTTGCGTTGTTGTTCAACTTTACGCTGACGCTCTTGTTCCGCTTTTCTCGCTGCTTCTTGCTTAGATTTGCGCTCAGCTTCTGCTTTAGCAGCCTGTGCTTTAGCCACTTTGGCTGCGGCATCAGCTTTACGTTTCTCTTCTGCTACTTTTTGCTTTTCAGCCGCAACACGTTGGCGTTCTTTTTCCGCTAAACGCGCTTCTTTTTCAGCTTTAAGCTTGTTAGCTTTAAGTTCACGTATGCGTTTTTCTTCTGCTTGACGCTGTTTCTCTAATTCTTCTGCTTGTTGCTCCAAACGACGAAGACGATCACGTTCAGCCTTTTTCGCACTTTCACGTTCTTGACGAATACGTTGTGCTTGCTGATTCACTAAAGCAGGGTCAACCACTACAGCTTGAATCGTATTGCCTGATTGCTTAGATTTAGACATGGAAAAGTCTGCGCCCCAAAGCAACGCAACAAGTAGTAAAGCATGAAGTAATAACGAAACGATGACAGCGACGCTGTAGTTATTATTTCTCATCTGCTTTATGGCTCCTACTGCTCTAACGGTTCAGTCATTAGACCTACCGAAGCCACACCTGCACGGTTTAACGCATCGAGTGTTTCTATGATGTAAGCATATTGTGCACGGCTATCACCGCCAACTAACACGGTTGATTTAGGGTTTAACTGCAATTCGGCACGCACACGCGTCAACATGGTGTTCATATCAAGGCCACGAATCACATCAGCATTATTAACGCTGACCCCTAAATTGCCATGTTGATCGACTTCAATAATGATCGGTGCACCGCTGTCATCTTTAGATAACTCTGCAACCGTTTTTGCCGTTGTTGTACCAGGTAACTCGACATCTACCCCTTGGGTCACAAAAGGTGCAGTAACCATAAAGATGATGAGCAGTACCAACATGACGTCAATATAAGGTACGACATTAATTTCAGCCGTCATCTTACGTTTCTTAGGTTGGTAAGCCATGGCTTATTGCTCCTGATTACCAGCGAAAGCTTGGCGGTGCAAAATGCTAGAGAACTCTTCCATAAAGGTCGCGTAAGTGTGCTCTAACTTAGATACTTGGTTTGTCAGCTTGTTATAGAACATAACCGCTGGAATCGCAGCAAACAGGCCCATCGCTGTAGCAACCAGTGCTTCAGCAATACCCGGTGCAACCATAGCAAGTGTTGCTTGTTTTACAGCACCCAGGGCGATAAAGGCATGCATGATCCCCCAAACAGTACCGAACAAGCCGATATATGGGCTAATAGAGCCTACCGTTGCTAAGAAAGGTAAGTTAGTTTCTAAGCCGTCAACTTCACGCGATAGCGATACACGCATGGCGCGGCCTGTTCCTTCCATCACAGCCTCTGGTACTTTGCCATTACTGCGATGCAAGCGAGCAAATTCTTTAAAGCCTGCATAAAATATTTGTTCTGTACCAATCAAGCTATCTTTGCGCGCTTGAACTTCTTGGTATAACTGTGACAAATCATTTGCAGACCAGAAGCGATCTTCAAAGCGAAGGGCTTTAGAACTGGCTTCTGATAATACTTGTGAGCGTTTGATGATCATTGCCCACGAGACCACCGACATACCCAACAAAATGAGCATTACGATTTTTACCAACAGGCTGGCCTGTAAAAACAGGTCTAGAATTGATAATTCAGCAGTCACTAGATATCTCCGACTTAATATTTTCTGGAATGGCTGTTGGTTTCATGGAGCTTGAACGGATACAGGCTACCTTAACCACGGCTTTACACAAGATTTGGCCTTCATTGTTAACTAAATCCTGACAAAATTCGATAGATGCACGGCGTAATTCGCTGATTTTCGTACGAACTAGCAGCTGATCATCCAACTTAGCACCTTTGATGTAATCAATCGCAAGGTGGCGAACAACAAACCCCAAATCACACTCAAGTAATGCTTGTTGACTGACACCATTATTTCGCAAGAGTTCCGTTCTTGCCCGCTCGAAGTACTTGAGGTAATTGGAGTGATACACCACCCCGCCCGCATCGGTATCTTCGTAATACACAGTGATTGGCCAATTAAAGGTTTGGGCTGTTTCCATGGTTTTTCTCATATTAAACGGCGAACTTTACTATACCTAACTTAATGAGTTTTATGAAATTAAGCTGCATAAATTTGATGTTGGTATAGGGTGAATTGTAAATAAGTTCGTCAAGTTCATCGATGGGCTAGCGAATATTAAGGTCGCATATAGGTGGAATATTATAACTCGCACGGCTTAATAAAAAAAACGGCCTACTGTGTTCCCACAGTAGGCCGTTATTATGCTGGGGTACGATTAATAAAACCGTAGCCAGTAGATGTAGGTTAATACAGGCAATGATAAGAATGGCGTGAAGAACACTTGCCAATACCAATTACGGGGAACAAAGCCCACACCGTAAATCATTGTCGTACAAATCGCCCAAATAAGTGCAGGCGAAATAACTGGGCCAAAACCACCGATTGCTTTCGCAAACAAGGTTGGATCCCAAACAACTAGGCCCGTAAGCCCAAGTCCTGCCAGCATGGCTACAAGGCGTAATACCCCGAAGTCCAACTGCTGGTGTGCTGCTTTAACCCACAGATCTATCTTACTCACCAGACTCATCCAAGTTTTCGGTTGCTTCTAACCAAAGCGCATTAATAATGCCGAATGAACATGCAAGTAGAACACCTAAAATCCAAGCAAAATACCACATGGTGTCGTCTCCTTAGTACAGTGAGTTTTTGTTTTCTTCGATGAACTTGTCATCAAGACGGCCAAACATTTTGTAGTAAGTCCAGATAGTGTAAGCCAAGATAATTGGCACCATCACGAACGCTACACCAGTCATAATGTTCAACGTTAGCTCAGAAGACGTCGCATCCCATACCGTCAGGCTGTGAGCAGGGATCAAGCTTGAAGGCATAATGAATGGGAACAATGCGAAACCAAATGTCAAAATAACGCCAGCCATTGTTAGGCTTGATGTTAAGAAGGCAAACGCACCACGGTCAGCTTTTGTTGCAAGTACTGTAAGCAGCGGCATTACAACAGCTAATACAGGCGCAATCCAAAGTAATGGGTATGCATCATAGTTAGCAAATAGTGCACCAGACAAACGAGAAACTTCTTTTGTCAGTGGGTTAGACGGCGCATTCGTTAAGATTTCAGATGTAATCACGAAACCTTCAATGCTTTGTGCCCATACACCTGCAATAGCAAACAATACTGCCGTCGCAATCGCGGTAATAACCGTTACGTTGCGTGCACGCGTGTGAAGTTCACCCGTTGTTTTCATTTGCAGGTAAGTAGCGCCTTGCGTAATGATCATCATTGAACTTACTAGACCACACACAAGTGCGAATGGGTTTAGTAGACCAAAGAATGAACCTTTGTACGTTGGTACAAGGAATTCATTAAGCTCAAACGGCACACCTTGAAGCAAGTTACCAAAAGCAACACCAAAGATCACTGGCGGTACAAAGCTACCAACAAAGATTGCTTTATCCCATGCGCCACGCCATTGGTCGTTAGGCAATTTTGAGCGGTAGTCAAAACCAACTGGGCGTAGCCATAGTGCAGCGAGTGTTAATATCATTGCTAAGTAGAAACCCGAGAATGCCGTTGCGTAAACCAAAGGCCACGCAGCAAACAGTGCACCACCAGCGGTGATAAGCCAAACTTGGTTACCATCCCAGTGTGGAGCAATCGAGTTAATCATTACACGGCGTTCGCTATCAGTTTTACCAATAACAGGTACTAGTGCGCCAACACCCATATCGAAACCATCTGTTACTGCAAAACCGATGCAAAGCACACCAATTAGTACCCACCAGATGAATCGCAATACTTCATATTCAAACATTGCTAAATCTCCCTATTACGCTTCAACCTGACGAGATACCACGTTTTGTGGTGCGTCATTTTGTTCAAAGTGGTAGCGACCTGTTTTCAGGCTACTTGGACCTAGACGAGCAAACTTGATCATCAGGTACATTTCAGCAATTAGGAATACTGTGTACAGACCGATAATAACCGCTAGTGATGTCAGGATTTCTGAGGCTGCAAGATTAGAAGCCGCCATAGATACAGGTAGGATTTCACCTACAGCCCATGGTTGACGACCGTACTCTGCAACAAACCAACCTGCTTCAATCGCAATCCAAGGAAGTGGAATAGCGTAAAGCGATGCTTTAAGTAGCCATTTCTTCTCGGTGATCTTGTGACGACACGTTTGGATAAACGCAGCACCAATGATCGCTAACATAATGAAGCCTGCAGCAACCATGATACGGAAGCTCCAGAATAGCGGCCATACTGTCGGGATTGAATCATCAGCAGCTTGAGCAATGTGCTCTTCTGTTGCATCAACAACGTTGTCAGTATAAGGCTTAAGCAAGAAGCCGTAGCCCAGATCATGTTTCACTTCATCAAACGCTGCAACGTTCTCAGGTGTTCTTTCACCCGCACGCAGTTTTTCTAGTAGGCCGTATGCAATCATACCATTGCGAATACGCTCTTCATGTTCAACTTTCAGATCACGTAGACCTGTTACTTCTGTGTCCAATGAACGCGTTGCGATAATACCCATTAGGTAAGGGATCTTAATCGCATAATCCGTTTCCATTGTCTCTTGGTTTGGAATACCGAAAGCAGTAAATGCTGCTGGTGCTTCTTCTGTATGCCATTCAGCTTCGATTGCTGCTAGTTTAGTTTTTTGAACATCACCTAGCTCGTAGCCTGATTCATCGCCAAGGATGATTACAGAAATGATAGCTGCCATACCGAATGAAGAAGCAATTGCGAAAGAGCGACGAGCAAATGGAATGTCACGACCTTTCAACAAGTAGTATGCACTGATACCCATTACGAACATTGCGCCACATACGTAGCCCGATGCTACTGTATGAACAAACTTCACCTGCGCTACTGGGTTTAGGATAACTTCAGCGAAGCTCACCATTTCCATACGCATGGTTTCGAAGTTGAACTCGGCACCTACAGGGTTTTGCATCCAACCGTTAGCAATCAGAATCCAAAGCGCTGAGAAGTTAGAACCTAACGCAACTAACCAAGTTACTGTTAAGTGCTGGCGCTTTGATAGGCGATCCCAACCAAAGAAGAACAGACCAACAAAAGTGGATTCTAAGAAGAATGCGACCAGTGCTTCAATCGCTAGTGGGGCACCGAAGATGTCACCAACGTAGTGGGAGTAGTAAGCCCAGTTTGTACCAAACTGGAACTCCATGGATAGGCCTGTTGCCACACCTAGAGCAAAGTTAATACCAAAAAGCTTACCCCAGAACTTAGTCATGTCCTTGTAGATTTGCTTTCCAGTCATTACGTAAACAGACTCCATAATGGCTAGTAGGAAAGCCATACCTAAAGTCAATGGGACGAACAAAAAGTGATACATCGCAGTTAATGCGAACTGTAACCGCGATAGTTCGACGATATCAGTGAACATTGTGAACTCCTTTTTTCACCAGGCTGACTGGTGACAGTACTTCGTAAAAGTGTACCGATGATTGGGCTTAGCGAAATGTAGCTAACAACACATCACAACTTATAAATCTTCCTGATTACCACTGATTTCATGGCATCCCTTTTATGTTGCGACTATGTACCAAATTAGTTACTTTATTGTTAAGCTACAGCTAATAAAGTCATTGCTAATATTACTGGTAATTGAGTCAGGCTTCAAAGGATTTGTCGCAAAATTTGCTTTGATGGAAATCAATAAATGCCGCTCACTTTTTGAGCGTTCAATATTCTATTGATGTAGATCATGTTTTGCGAAGATAGACATATGAGTTTTTAAGGCACTAAAAGATAAGATTTTTCGCTAGGCACGGTGCGGATTAACACTTAGACATAATCTATTTTTAATTCGTCACACAATAATTATTTTAAGTTAGAAAAAAGAAGGATAACTAAGACCATAAAACCTCCTATAAAACTTGCCAACAAACCAGTCAATAACATCAATAAGTTAGCTAAAGATTATCTTCACCTAGCATTTTCGCATTACTTTAACTAATCCTAAATTTTAATTTTACTCGCTTTTCCTCTTAAGAAAAAAACCTATAATCAGCCTCATAAGATAGATAGATGCTCCAAGCTACAAAAGCAGACTTTTTGATGAAAGCTGCTTACCTTTACCTTTAACTATTAACTTGATTGAGGTCGTCGTTATGGCACTAATTTTCGAAAAAATTATCGCTCTATACCAACCAAGTTTCTCTGAACTGTATAAACGCGCTTACTAAAACAGATTTTAAATGCGTCATAAATGCAGCATTTTCTCTGCTGCAGCCATAACCACGGGCGACTTTGTCATAAAGATGTAAATGAAAAACCTGTTTATTGCACTATTATCAACTACTTCATTGGTAGTTTTTATTGAGTGATCAAAAAAGCGAGGCTTAATAGCCTCGCTTTTTTTACATTCTATTTACTAAATTTTCAGCAATAATGCGAAAAAATGTGCTGATATGGGCAGCCCCCTCCTTCTACACGGCGCAATACTGTTGATCCAATATTAGCTTTCTGGCAAATCCAAACCAAAGTGTAGGTACGCACGGTGAGTCGCAATTCGACCTCTTGGCGTACGTTGCAGGTAACCTTGCTGAATTAGGTAAGGTTCTAAAACATCTTCAATCGTATCTTTCTCTTCACCAATCGCTGCGGCTAAGTTATCGAGCCCTACAGGGCCACCCATGAACTTATCGATGATAGCCATCAATAATTTTCGGTCCATGTAATCAAAGCCACTGCTGTCGACATCTAGCATATCAAGTGCTTTAGCAGCAACATCTGGGCAGATATGGCCATCCGCCATCACTTCGGCATAATCTCGCACACGACGAAGTAAACGGTTCGCAATACGTGGTGTTCCACGCGCACGAACAGCCACTTCCATCGCACCTTCCTCTTCCATTGAAAGTTCAAGGCAATTAGCGCTGCGCTTTACGATATCTTTCAGATCTTCCACCTTGTAATACTCCAAGCGCTGAGTAATACCGAAGCGATCGCGCAGTGGCGATGTCAAAGACCCCGCTCGCGTCGTTGCACCAATAAGAGTAAAAGGAGGTAAATCAATCTTGATTGAACGTGCAGCAGGCCCTTCACCTATCATGATGTCCAACTGATAGTCTTCCATCGCTGGGTAGAGCACCTCTTCAACTTGAGGGCTTAAACGGTGGATTTCATCAATAAACAGCACATCATTTTCTTCAAGGTTCGTCAGCAATGCCGCAAGATCCCCTGCTTTTTCAAGCACAGGGCCTGATGTAGTACGAATATTGACACCCATCTCGTTCGCGACAATATTGGCTAGCGTCGTTTTACCCAAGCCTGGCGGACCAAAAATCAATAAATGATCCAAGGCTTCGTTTCGAAGCTGTGCCGCTTTGATGAATATTTCCATTTGGCCACGAACATGGTCTTGGCCTTGGTAGTCTTGCAACAATTTAGGGCGAATAGCTCTGTCTATCACATCTTCATCGCGTGATGGTTCAAAGTTATTCGAGATAAGGCGATCTGCTTCAATCATTGTTTAGCTATAACCTTTCTTAAACCATTGAACGCAGTGCATCACGAATAATCGCTTCACTTGTCATGTCTGGTTGAGCAACTTGCGACACAACTTTCGATGCCTGCTGCGGTTTGTAGCCCAGTGCCACTAGGGCACTTACCGCTTCATCTTCAGCACGTGCCGATGATTGGGCCGCAACAGCCTGTGAAGCTGCCGTGTCTTGTGCAGGTGTAAAGAGATCACCCTCACCCCAACCTTTCAAGCGATCACGCATTTCAATGACTAACCGTTCAGCCGTTTTCTTACCAACACCCGGGATCTTCACGAGTGTGGTGACATCTTCGTTTTCAACGCTCAGTACAAATTGGCTTGCAGTCATTGCAGAAAGGATCGCTAAGCCCAGTTTAGGGCCAACACCATTGGCTTTAATCACTTCGCGGAACAATTCACGCTCACTTTTTTTATTAAAGCCATACAGTAATTGTGCATCTTCACGTACAACAAAGTGCGTAAAGATAACCGCTTCTTGGCCGACTTCTGGCAGCTCATAAAAACAGCTCATTGGCATTTGAACTTCATAGCCCACTCCACCACTCACTTCTAGTAAGACTTCAGGCGGTTGTTTTTCAAGTACGGTTCCACGTAGACGACCAATCACAGCTTCATCTCTATCTTTGAATCAATAATTGGCTCTAGGATAGTCAAATACTGGATGGACATCCAGCTATTTGTGGTGCCGTGAGGTCAAGAGACAGATTCAGCTTGTGATCAATAGAGAGTCTGAATCTCTTGCTGCCACTGAGCAGCTATCTTACTTGGCACATAGCGCTTCACTCCAATTAAGGCTTGTTGCTGGTAATGGCTCCTCAGCTGATTATCTTCGATCAATGCTGACAAGGACTGCGCCAATAGCTCAATAGACTCTGCAGGCACAATAATACCAAATTGATCATCAATGATTTCTTTTGGCCCCATTGGGCAATTGTAAGCGATCACAGCCAACCCTCGCGCCATCGCTTCGACCAATGTCATACCAAAGCCTTCATAACGCGAACTCATCACGTAAATAGCACTGCTGTCATACACTTGCTCCATATTGTGGCTTGCCCCAGCAATAATCACTTGGTCTTCTAACTGCAATTTTGCAATTAATAGCGCCACTTCCTTACTCGCACTCCCTGTAGGACCCACTATGTGTAACTGCCACTGTTCACGGGTTGTAGCAGGAATAAGCGACCAAGCACGCACGAGAAAATCAAAACCTTTCTGAGAGGTGAAGCGCCCAACTGACACGACTCTTTTGATAGAAGCTGCTTCTATTGAAGAACGCACCGTCATGGCACAAGGGTTAGGAATAACAGAGACAGGAGGGTGTGGCTGATACTTGTCTTGCCAAGACACTTTATCTTGCTCGGTAAGCACCACTATTTTATCGAACAGTCTCGCAGCTATTTTTCGACCAAACCAACGGCTACCAAATCGAGTCACCACCTGAGAATTAAAATGCTCCCACGCAACGACTTTTGCTTTTGATAACAATTTCAATGGCCAGACATATAAACAAAGCTGAGTATCAGAGGCGATCACGACATCAAACTGCTTACGTACTTGAATAACTTGCCATAATTGATGCAGATGTTTGCGTAAAGATGAATAAGTGCGCTTAGGTTGTAGCAGTGTCACGTCATCATTGAGTGTAAACGCAGGAGATGAATCGACGGATGTCAGGCTTAAAACCGAAACCTGATTACCTTTTTCCGCTAATAAATTCGCGATGTGAGTCGTTACTCGCTCTGTTCCACCAACGCAATCTAACCCATGAATAACCAGTAACACTTTCATAAACACAGTAATCCTTTACAAGTGATTACTGTTAAATCTAGTACACCACTCTGTTTATGTATTTGTTTATCTGCTAAGTGCACGCATAAAAAAAGCAGCCGAAGCTGCTTCCTTAACTATGATAACTTAGCGATAACGGCCACGACGCGCACCACTGGCACGCCCCGCCATCGCGATTAATGTTTTATGCGTATGAGCATGACAAATCGCGACAGCCAATGCATCAGCAGCATCGGCTTGAGGCTTACCTGGCAGTTTCAATACCGAGCACACCATATGCTGTACTTGGGCTTTGTCTGCGCCACCGGTGCCAACAACGGCCTGTTTAATTAAGCGAGCAGCGTATTCGCTCACAGGTAAGTCCGCATTAACCGCCGCCACAATGGCACTGCCCCGCGCCTGCCCTAGCTTGAGTGCAGAGCTGGCATTTTTTCCCATGAAGACTTCTTCAATCGCAAAAGCGTCGGGTTGAAACTGAGTGATAACTTCAGACACCCCTGCGTAAATCTGCTTAAGTCTACCTGGAATATCTTCAGCAGAAGTGCGAATACACCCGCTGCCAAGGTAATCAAGATGTCGACCTTGTTGACGAATAACACCATAACCAGTGATACGTGAACCTGGGTCAATACCTAAAATGATGGACATAAAAGGCCTTCGTTCAGACAGCTTATAGCTGCTCTGCTACCTCATCTGAAATTTCACCGTTATGGTAAACTTCTTGAACATCATCAAGATCTTCTAGCGCATCAATCAAGCGAAGCAACTTAGGTGCTGTTGTTGCATCTAGCTCTGCTTTGGTTGACGGTACCAATGTGACTTCAGCATTTGCAGCTTCAAAACCGGCACCATCTAATGCATCTTTCACCGTACCGAAATCAGCAGGTGTCGTGAATACATCAATAGAACCATCATCGTTGGTTTCAACGTCATCAGCACCACCTTCAAGTGCCGCTTCCATGATTGCGTCTTCATCTAGGCCTGGGGCGTAAGAAATCACACCTTTTTTATCAAATAAGTAGTTAACACTACCGTCAGTCCCTAGGTTACCACCAGCTTTGCTAAATGCATGACGCACACCTGAAACCGTACGGTTACGGTTGTCTGTCATACACTCAACCATCACGGCTGTACCCGCAGGGCCATAGCCTTCATAAATAACGGTTTCAACACCTTCATCGCCTTCACCACCAGCACCACGGCTTACTGCGCGGTTAATAGTGTCGCGTGTCATGTTGTTTGAAAGTGCTTTATCAACAGCCGCACGTAAGCGTGGGTTATTTTCTACTTCTGCGCCACCTTCTTTCGTGGCAACGACGATCTCGCGAATGAGCTTAGTAAAGATTTTACCGCGCTTGGCATCCTGTGCCGCTTTACGGTGTTTGATATTGGCGAATTTACTATGACCTGCCATGATCTACTCCGAATCAGTCCCAATGAGTAAGCGCGTAGCCCCCTCTGGGTAACGTTTAAAACGTAGTTCCAAAAAAAAAGCTGATCAGATCTAGGGGGATCGGATCAGCTTATCAAAACGATTAAGCGTTGTTAGCTTGGTCGTCTTTCTCTTCTTTCTTTGCAATCGCAACAGCAATTGATAGCTCTTCAAGCGCAGCTGGGTTAGCTAGGCTTGGGGCATCAGTTAGCAAGCAAGATGCCGCTGTTGTTTTAGGGAATGCAATCACATCACGGATATTGTCTGTACCACAAAGCAGCATAACTAAACGGTCAAGGCCGAATGCTAGGCCTGCGTGTGGTGGCGTACCATACTTCAATGCTTCAAGTAGGAAACCAAACTTCGCTTTTTGCTCTTCAGCTTCAATACCTAGAATGCTAAATACTGCTGATTGCATTTCTGCGTTATGAATACGAACAGAACCACCGCCCACTTCGTAGCCGTTGATAACCATGTCGTATGCATTTGAATTTGCAACCGCAGGGTTAGCCGCTAGCTCTTCTGGTGTTAGGTCTAAAGGAGACGTGAATGGGTGGTGCATCGCATGCAGGTTGCCTTCATCATCTTCTTCAAACATTGGGAAGTCGATAACCCATAGTGGTTTCCATGCTGACTTATCAGTCAGTTCAAGGTCTTCACCCAGTTTAAGACGAAGTGCACCCATAGCTTCTGTTACAACACGCTTGCTATCAGCACCGAATAGGATGATATCACCCGTTTCAGCAGCCGTACGCTCAAGAATTGCGTTAACAACGTCTTCGTTTAGGAACTTAGCGACTGGAGACTGAACACCTTCTAGGCCCGCAGCGCGGTCGTTCACTTTCATCCATGCTAGGCCTTTCGCACCGTAGATACCAACGAACTTAGTGTATTCGTCGATTTGCTTACGAGACAAAGAAGCACCGCCTGGTACACGAATAACCGCTACACGACCTTTTTCGTCATTTGCAGGACCAGAGAATACTTTGAATTCAACATCTTTTAGGATGTCAGCAACATCAACAAGCTCAAGTGGGTTACGTAGATCTGGCTTATCTGAACCAAAACGACGCATCGCTTCTTCGAACTTCATGATTGGGAATGCGCCAAGATCTACGTTTAGTAGCTCTTTCCACATTTCAGTAATCATACGCTCTGTCACTTCACGTACTTGTGGTGCAGTTAGGAAAGAGGTTTCGATATCGATTTGAGTAAATTCAGGCTGACGGTCAGCACGTAAATCTTCATCACGGAAACATTTAACGATTTGGTAGTAACGATCAAAACCAGACATCATTAGCAGCTGTTTAAATAGCTGTGGTGATTGTGGTAGTGCGTAAAAGTTACCTTTATGAACACGGCTCGGTACTAGGTAGTCACGTGCACCTTCTGGCGTCGCTTTAGTTAGTACTGGTGTTTCGATATCTAGGAATAGGTTGTCATCTAGGAAACGACGAACAAAGCTAGATGCTTTAGCACGTAGCTTGATACGATCGCTCATTTCTGGACGACGAAGATCGATGTAACGGTACTTAAGACGTTGTTCTTCAGAGTTCGTTTGGTTGAAATCTAGAGGAAGAGCTTCAGAACGGTTAATGATCTCAAGACCTGTTGCTAGTACTTCAACTTCGCCTGTTGCCATGTCTTTGTTAACTTGGCTTTCAGGACGAACGCGTACTTCACCGGTAAAACGAATACAGAATTCGTTGCGCAGTTGGTTCGCGACTTCGAATACTTCTTTCATATCCGGATCAACGACTACCTGAACAATACCTTCACGATCTCGCATATCAACGAAAATTAGACCGCCTAAATCACGGCGACGGTTAACCCAGCCGCATAACTCTACTGTTTGCCCTGCTAGGGACTTGTTCAGGTGACCACAATATTGGGTGCGCATAAGAAATTCCCGATCTGTTTACTTAAATCCTGTGAGCGATTTCAGCAAGCGGCTTATTTCGCTTGCACAGGTTGACTCATCCCGACCGCAAATCGCTCAAAATTCATCCAAAACTGATGATTAGGTGTGGTCGAGAGACAAAAATAACGCGTTATTATAAAGCAAAAGTTTTAATGTAGGAAAAGACGACGGTCGAAATCAAGCAAAAAACACCAACAAAGCGAGTTCGATTGGTTAGATTCACACATTTTGTTGAATCCGTGTGCAGCTACGCACGCAATTGTTGCTTAACAAAGTCTATTTCACCTATAACGTAAGCTAAAAAGGAAAGAATATGTCAGCGCCTTCAGCTCAAGCTCACTTCCCTATTCGCCTTGGCTTAGCCATGTGGTCCCACAATTACTGGCAATCATCCTTGTACGGTAGTGGTTGCAAAAACAATGAACGCCTCGCACGATACGCTGAGGTATTCTCGACAGTTGAAGGTAATACCACCTTTTATGCGACGCCCGCAGCGACCACGGTAAAGAAATGGCACGATGCAACACCCGATGATTTCCGCTTTACTTTTAAACTGCCTTCAACAATTACTCACCAACATCAGTTACAACACTGCGATCAACTGATCACCGACTTCTTCAACGTGATGTCGCCATTAGAGAACAAAGTCGGGTTATGGAAAGTCCAACTCCCTGCGCATTTTGGTCCTCAACATCTCGCACAACTCGCGACATTCCTCGAGCGATTACCTAAGCATTTTCCTGTTGGCGTTGAAGTGCGTCACCCTGCCTTTTTTGCCAAAGGGGAAGAAGAAAAAGCACTGAACCAGTTGCTCATCGCACACCATGCCAACCGTATTATTATGGACAGCCGCCCCGTATTTGCTGCACCGCCAACAACCGATGCTGTGATCGACGCGCACCAAAAGAAGCCTAAAGTGCCCGTGCACGCCATTGCCACCAGCGACTCACCCATGGTTCGCTTTATTGGGCACCCAGACGATTTAAGCAATGATCCTTTCTTTGCGAATTGGTTATGTCGCTTACCCAAATGGATACAAGATGAGAAGCAACCTTATCTGTTTATTCATACTCCAGATAATAATCATGCCCCTGAGCTTGCAACTCGCTTGTATAAAAAACTGCAACTCAAAATGGCTGAAACTAACTTACCCAATGTTGAATTACCCAAAGCAGAGCCTGATCCACAATTTCAGCTCATCTGACAACTTCCCTTCTTTATATTGCAGGTTGGTAGAAGTTCGCGGCTAATTATTGCTTTTATGGGTTTTGCCCCCACCAAAAATCCCTAAAGACAAACGGCCGCATTTTTTCTACAATACGCGCCTTTTTAGAGGATGATGGATCATGCCTCGTGCCTGTCTCTGTTCAGGCTAACTGCATTACGCATACCATTTCCTAAAGTTTAAGAGGTTCGTGAGAATGGCTGGCCACGACAATATATTTGCAGCACCGATTGAAAAAATGGGTGACTTCACGTTTGACGCACGCGTTGCTGAAGTTTTTCCTGATATGATTCAACGTTCTGTACCGGGTTACAGCAACATCATATCGGCGATTGGCATGCTTGCTGAACGTTTCGCAAAGCCGCATTCAAACATTTATGACCTTGGTTGTTCATTAGGGGCTGCAACCCTATCTATGCGTCGTCATATTCAACAAGAAGGCTGTGCCATTATTGCAGTAGATAACTCATCTGCGATGGTTGAACGTTGCCGCTTACATATCGACGCATACCGTTCAGACACACCAGTGACTGTGATTGAAGCCGATATCCGTGAGATTGAAATCACTGATGCTTCCGTTGTGGTATTGAACTTTACGTTGCAGTTCCTATCTCCGCACGACCGCCAACAGTTACTTGAAAAGATTTACGCTGGCCTACGTCCGGGCGGCATATTGATCCTTTCAGAAAAATACATCTTTGAAGACGATAGTTCGAACGAGTTATTAATAGACCTTCACCACGACTTTAAGCGTGCCAACGGCTATAGCGAATTGGAAATTAGCCAAAAGCGCAGCGCCATTGAGAATGTGATGCGTCCAGACAGTATTGATACTCACCGCGAACGTCTCGCAAATATTGGTTTTAGCAGCTCTGAAGTCTGGTTCCAGTGCTTCAACTTTGGCTCTATGTTTGCGATTAAATAAGGTTTTAAGTTACACATGTTTAGTTTTTCAGAATTTTATCAGCTAATCGCACAGCACGAGACGCTACGCCCTTGGCTTAACACGCTACCCAAGCAACTTGATGAGTGGGAACGAGCACAACACGGTGATATGGGGCGTTGGACTCGTGCACTACAAAAATTCCCAACCGATAAACCCGATACCATAGATATTAAGAACGCGGTCAGTGTTACTTATGAAGATGGCATTGCTAATGGTGAGCAAAAGCGCCTGGAAAGCCTACTGCGCTTACTGCACCCATGGCGTAAAGGCCCGTACCATGTACACGGTATTGATATCGACACCGAGTGGCGTTCTGACTGGAAATGGGATCGTGTGCTGCCACACATTTCACCACTGAAAAACCGAACCGTTTTAGATGTGGGCTGTGGTAATGGCTACCACATGTGGCGCATGCTAGGTGAAGGCGCCAAGCTAACAGTCGGCATTGACCCATCTAACCTGTTTTTAGTGCAGTTCGAAGCAATTCGCCGCCTAATGGGTAACGATGAGCGCGCATTCTTACTGCCATTGGGTATTGAAGAGCTGCCAGAATTAAAGGCATTTGATACCGTATTCAGCATGGGCGTACTGTATCATCGTCGTTCACCACTTGATCATATTATGCAGTTGAAAAATCAGCTTCGTAAAGACGGTGAAGTGATCCTCGAAACCTTGGTGATTGAAGGTGATGAAAACACAGTATTAGTCCCGACTCACCGTTATGCACAGATGCACAACGTGTACTTTTTCCCATCAGCAAAAGCACTCAAAGTGTGGATGGAAAAATGTGGCTTTGTCGACGTACGCATTGTTGATGAAAATGTCACAACCACCGATGAGCAACGTTCAACAGAGTGGATGACCAATAACTCACTACCGGAGTACTTGGACCAAAATGATCCAAGCAAAACCGTAGAAGGTTACCCAGCACCACGTCGTGCAGTATTGGTTGCTCGCAACCCTGATTAATACACTATGGTGTCATTTTTTAGCGATTTGTTGCTTACCTGCCCGCGCATTAATAACAAATACATTAAAAGATGACTTCACGCTGACATTGGGGTGCTATTCGCACCCCCTTTTGTGCGCTAAACTAGCGTCGTTTATAGAAAAATAACAATTATTTACCGGAGATATGATGCTTCGCCGTAGTTTTCCCTTATTGGCCCTCGCCTTGCTTTCTGGATGTGCGCTAAACCAGCCTGAACAGCATCAAAAAACCCTACAAGCTATTAGTGCAATGGAAGTCAACGTTAATAGCCAGCTCTTGACAATGTCTGATCAAATAGATCAACAAAATGAACATATTGCAAATCTAGAAAAAGAGCTATTATCATTATCAGAGGGTGTGAATAACGCGCCAATTCGTACCATTATCCAACCTCAACAAATTGAGGCTGAAAAACCTAAAAAAGTCGTTCCTATTCAAATGGAAGCACCAAACCCTAAGCTTGCTCACGGTAAAGCGATTCTAGGTGAAGAAGAATGGGTGTGGTTGGATTCTGTGCAATCTCACTTCAAAGCACGTATTGATACAGGTGCAACAACCTCGTCGTTAAACGCTGTTGAACTACAAGTCTTTGAACGTAATGGTAAAGAGTGGGTTCGATTTAATTTGAACCATCAGCTAACAGACGTAGTCGAAGAACCTGAAATCTTTGAGGCTCCGGTATTGCGCTGGGTGAAAATCCGCCAATCCACCAGTCAAGAAGCGGTTCGTCGTCCTGTTATCGAAGCTTGGGTTCAATTAGGCTCGTTACACGAGAAAGCGCAGTTTACACTCGCAGACAGAACACAAATGACCTACCCAGTTTTACTTGGGCGTGAATTCTTTAAAGATATCGCTCTTGTTGATGTCGGTAAAAAATATGTTCAAGGCAAGGACGAACCCGAACAACTAACACTACGATAATGATGAGGATGTCATGACATCAAGAATACCTTTTTATTTTCTCGTCACTTTGCTCATCATTGCCGGTGTTGGCCTTAGCCAATACCGCCATGATGTGTATGGTGTACCATGGACGCCAGGAGAAAAACGTGCACTTTGGGAACTTGAAGCACGTGTAGAATTTGACGCTATTGGCGACCCAGTCAAAGTATCAATGGCGGCACCAGAAACACAGAAAGGCTTTACGCTTATCGATGAAAGCACCTCTTCACCGGGTTATGGTGTGGCACTGATCGATACCGATAAAGGTCGTCGTGCCGAGTGGTCGATTCGGGAAGCCACTGGCAAACAAATCCTCTATTACAAAACGCAAATGCTGGTTGATGACCAAGCTCAGTTTGATCAATCACCGCCCAAAGGTGAAACCGCGGCCGTCAGTTTAGACAACCCACAACAAACTGCAGCGACCGCATTGCTCGATCAAGCACGCGCACTCTCTTCAGATAATCTGACACTTACACGCGAGCTCATCAAACAATTTAACGACAAGCAAAACCAGAATGCTTCCTTGCTGCTTAATAACTTAAGCCGTGATGATGCCATTATTAGTTTACTGTCATTAGAAGGTATCCATGCACGCATGGTGGGTGGATTAGTGCTTGAAGATGGCCGTCGCCGCCAAAGTATTAACCCCTTGGTTGAAGTATGGAATGGCGAACAATGGCTACTGTTTGATCCGCAAACTGGCGAAGAAGGCAAACCCGAAGATGTTTTAGTGTGGAACCAAAAGGGTCACTCCATGCTTGATGTTGTCGGGGGACGTAACTCGAACGTGAGTTTCTCCATCATTGCGCAAGACATCACGCCACAACAAGCGACCAGCGAAAAAGTAAAAGCAGAAGATTTACTTAACTTCTCAATCCACAGTTTGCCGGTTGAAGAACAAGCCATGTTCAAAACCATCATGCTGGTGCCTATTGGTGCACTTATCGTGGTATTCCTTCGCGTTATTGTCGGATTAAAAACGTCAGGGACTTTCATGCCAGTCTTGATTGCGGTTGCTTTTGTACAAACCCAATTGGTTACAGGTATTGTCGGCTTCTTGTTGATTGTTGGCACAGGTCTGATTATTCGAAGTTACCTCTCGAAGCTCAACCTCTTGCTCGTCGCCCGAATATCCGCGGTTATCATCACGGTTATCATGATCATATCGGTCTTTACAGTGGTTGCCTTTAAGATCGGTTTAGTTGAAGGGCTTACGATTACCTTCTTCCCTATGATCATCTTGTCATGGACTATCGAACGTATGTCGATTCTATGGGAAGAAGAAGGGGCAAAAGAAGTCTTTATCCAAGGTGGTGGTTCACTGTTAACCGCGATTTTAGTGTACTTAGCCATGACCAATGAAGTTGTTCGTCACTTAACATTCAACTTTATCGGTATGCAGTTAATCATTCTTGCCGTTATCCTGATGCTAGGTAACTACACAGGTTATCGCTTGAGTGAACTACGTCGCTTTAAGCCCCTAACGGAGGATTAAGCTATGTCTTTATTGTCACAGTTTACCTCACCGTTCAGGCTTCGTGACCGTGGCATCATGGGCATGAATAAGCGTAATCATAGCTACATTGGCCGTTATAATGACCGCAGCTTGTATCCACTGGTGGATGACAAGCTCAAGACTAAAAAGATCGCGCAACAGGCCGGAGCAACCGTACCTGAGCTTATCGGCATTATCGATAGCCAAGTGTACGTAAAACGCGTCCACGACATGGTAAAAGACTGGCCGGGCTTTGTAATAAAACCAGCCCAAGGCTCTGGTGGTAAAGGCATCCTCGTTATCGTTAAACATAAAGACGGTGTCTACACCAAGCCATCTGGTGCTGAGATTTCAAAGCAAGATGTCGAGCGTCACATCACTAATACGTTAGCGGGGCTGTTCTCGCTTGGGGGTAAAAATGATGTGGCTATGATTGAAAACCTGATTCAGTTTGATGATGTTTTCGACGGCTTTAGTTACGAAGGTGTGCCAGACGTTCGTGTGATCGTCTTTAAAGGCTACCCCGTCATGGCGATGATGCGCTGCTCTACCGCAGCCTCAGACGGTAAAGCAAACTTACACCAAGGTGCTGTGGGTGTCGGTATTGATATTGCGACAGGTAAAGCTGTCCGGGCAGTACAATTTAACCAACCGATTGAGCGCCACCCTGACACTGGCCGCTTGCTGAGTGAGTTAGCCGTTCCTAACTGGGATCGTCTATTAACACTTGCAGCTAGCGCTTGGGAAATGGCGGGGCTGGGTTATATGGGCACGGATATGGTGCTGGATAAAACCAAAGGCCCTATGGTATTAGAGCTTAATGCTCGCCCGGGGTTAGCCATTCAAATCGCTAACGGTTGCGGTTTATTACCGCGCTTACAGCATATTGAACATATGGGCACCCCTAACGATATCCCGACGCCAGCCGAACGCGTTGCTTATGCTGCCGATCAATTCGGTGTGAAGCCTCTGGCAAAGTAACACCAAAGCCTTCGTTAATACATAATGTGAACTCAAGCAGCTCTGATGAATAATCAGGGCTGTTTTTTTATGTCACGCTTTCCTTATACTGCTATTACTACCCTCTCTCACATAGCCATTTGATTATGCCTAAGCTACCGAGTCACTCTCTTTTCGATCCTATTATTGAACGCCGTCACTCCAATAGCATTAAATGGAGCAAATACGCAGACCAAGACATACTTCCTATGTGGATTGCTGACAGTGACTTTGCCGTACCAACAGCAATTACTGATGCACTTCACCAACGCGTAGATCATGCGATTTTTGGTTATAGCCATGCGCCAGAACGCCTTACGCAGCTGATTGTCGATCGCATGGCAACACGCTTTAATTGGCAGATAGAACCAGAATGGATTGTCTATTTACCTGGATTAGTTTGTGGCATAAATTTATGTGTCCGCGCATTTACCGATGATCAGCAAGGTGTGGTGACACCCAAGCCAATTTACCCGCCTTTCATGTCATCGATAAAATTGGCCAAACGCCCCTTATCAACCATACCCGTCACTTTGCAAAATCAACGTTGGCTACCAAACTTACAACATGCCGAACTGGCGACCAACACCAAACTGATGCTGCTTTGTAATCCGCTCAACCCCGGTGGAACCGTCTATAACCGTCAGGAATTAACGCAGACATTGGCATTTGCGCAGCAGCACGATTTACTCGTTTGTTCGGATGAAATCCACAGCGATTTGATACTCGATGAACACGCAAGTCATATTCCTTTTGCCAGTTTAAACGAGCAAGCAGCGCAGCGTAGTGTCACTCTAATAGCACCGAGTAAAACCTTTAATATTGCAGGGCTAGGTGCATCCATGGCCATTATTCCTAACCCAGAGCTTCGTCGACGATTTAATAAAACCAAACTCGGCATAGTTCCTGATGTTAACGCCCTTGCCTATACCGCAGCTCAAGCAGCCTACGAGCATGGCGAAGACTGGCTCAACCAACAAATTGGTTATTTGCGTGAGAATCGTGCGCTGCTCACGGCTGAAATTAACGCCATGCCTTTTCTAAAATTACACCCAATCGAAGCGACTTACCTTGCTTGGATTGATGCATCTGCCCTTCCCGTACCAAACCCACACACCTTCTTTGAACGAGCTGGAGTGGGTATGTCACCCGGTGCCGATTTTGGCAATAAGCAATTTGTTCGCCTTAACTTTGCCTGTAGCCGTGCGTTACTTGTTGAAGCGCTGAATCGAATGAAAACAGCCATTACCCAGCTAAGTGCTCAGCCAGAATAGAGTCGCGAAAAAGAAAACCATCAGGTTTTAATAAAAAACACTAAAGAATTCAGTCCATCACCCGATAAAAGAGGTATCACATAACAAGGGCCTCTTTTAGTTCAGATGCAAATCCATACGTTAGACAAAGCACAGCTGATAAACGAAGTACAGCTAGGCAACCAGCTCAACCACGCGGTTGAGACGGGGCGCCGATCTGACTTTGCCTTGATGCTTGCCATGCTCTCACCGGATTATCTGGAAAAAACGCCAACCGAGATCCCTCCAGCTGAAGGGAAAACGGAAGAAGAGCTCCGTGAATACTTTGAACTGGCACAACCGCAACCGCTAACAAGTACCGAGCATTGTTACGAACGCGCGGCTTCACAATCAGATGCTTTCCACCGTGGAGGCTTACGTAGCTCGCACTTTTTGCATGAACTACAGCCAACAGCCCTGACCTTCCCGCCTCAAGGAACAAAAGGCATGCCGGAAGAGTTATACCACAACTTATCAGGCCACGAGCGACGCCGCTTACCGCCAGCCGAAGAAGCCAAACTCAAAGTATCACCGCAAGACCTATACCTATCGCTAATCCATGCCAAGCGTTTTGCCGAAATGCATCACGCAGCGTGACCCTCTTCAAACATCCATCCTGAATGGCACCATCTTTCGTGACCCTAATCATACCTTTGTAGATACCCTTCTTTATCACGAACACAATTGACTAACATTTGAGCATGACATGCAGAATATGCATTGCATCAAATACAGTTTTCGGTTCATAGCAAGTCACTTTAGGCACCATGCTATACATAACGATTCATTTTCTAAAAGTATGTAGAAATGATCGCCTTTAGCCGTCAAGCGTATAAATACGTACTTACTCAAGAACTCAATATTCATTAATACGGATGGTCGCCATGGAAATTGTGCAATCTGTCATACTAATCACTGCTGCAGGTAGCCCAATTGGCAAAGCCATTTCATTGCATTTTGCCTCGCTAGGGGCAAAGCTAGCGCTTGTTGATATAGATAAAGTCCAGCTGAATCAAACCTATCGTGCTTGTAAAGCAAACGGCGCAGCATGTGAAGCCTTCTGCCTTGCCCAACAAGATGAAGCCAATATCGAAGGTGTTTTTGATTCAATTCATCAACAATTGGGGGCTATCGATGTACTGATCAACTACACGCAAGGCACAAAACTACCTGCACTTTTCTCACCTTCCTCCGTCGATACCTTTAGCCATTCAATGATTGATCTCGCCACAACCTTCTTTGCTTTCGGTAAGCAAGCCGCGCACTACATGCGCAATTACAATCGACAAGGCGTTATCGTTAACCTCATCACTCAACCACAAGATAACGAAGCACACCCAAATTTCGATAGCACCAAAGCCATGGTGTCTGGCCTGACCCAGAGTTGGGCGAAAGAATTAGCGAATTTTAATATTCGTGTCGGGGGCGTTGTGCCGATTACCATCGGCTGCGACTGTAATGATTGTTCTGGTAGCCATGTAATGAACCAGCACTTACAGTATGAAATAGTACGAAGTGCAGAGTACATAGTGACCAATGACTATTTTAATGGGCGGATGCTAGAAGCAGAAATCTAAACTTTATCTATAATTACCAGCCATAAAAAAACCCGCCAATCGGCGGGTTTAAACATTAAAGTGTGCTAGCAATAAAGATTAAGCTTTCGCTTTTTCTTTCTTTGCTTTTGGTGCTTTAACTGGCTCTGACTTTTTGATTACTGTAGTACCTTCAAACGTCTCACCTTCAACGTATGCTTTACCGTAGTAAGCCGCTGTTAGCACATCTTTCAGCTCGCTGATTAATGGGTAACGTGGGTTAGCACCTGTACATTGGTCATCGAACGCTTCAACAGACAATTCATCTAGTTTCGCTAGGAAGTCAGCCTCTGGAACACCCGCAGCTTGAATAGACAGTGGGATCTCTAGGTTAGTTTTCAGTTCTTCCAACCAAGCTAATAGACGCTCAATCTTCTGAGCTGTACGGTCACCTTCGTGAGATAGACCTAGGTGGTCAGCAACTTCTGCGTAACGACGACGTGCTTGTGGGCGGTCGTACTGAGAAAACGCAGTTTGTTTTGTTGGGTTATCATTCGCGTTGTAACGAACAACGTTAGAGATAAGCAGTGCATTCGCCAGACCGTGTGGTAAGTGGAATTCTGCACCCAACTTGTGCGCCATTGAGTGACATACACCTAGGAAGGCATTCGCAAATGCGATACCAGCGATAGTCGCCGCATTGTGAACTTTCTCACGAGCGATTGGGTCAGCAGCACCGTTCGCGTAGCTTGATGGTAGGTATTCTTTTAGCATCTTAAGTGCTTGAAGTGCCTGACCATCTGAGTATTCGTTCGCAAGAACTGATACGTATGCTTCTAGTGCGTGAGTGACGGCATCGTAACCACCAAATGCTGTTAGCGACTTAGGCATGTTCATGACTAGGTTCGCATCAACGATAGCCATTTGCGGTGTTAGTTCGTAATCAGCTAGTGGATATTTAGCACCAGTCTTGTCGTCGGTAACAACAGCGAATGGTGTCACTTCAGAACCGGTACCAGAGGTTGTAGTGATACATACAAGCTCAGCTTTCTTACCCATTTTAGGGAACTTGTAAATACGTTTACGGATATCCATAAAGCGCATTGCTAGCTCTTCAAAGTGAGTTTCTGGGTGCTCGTACATTACCCACATGATCTTCGCAGCATCCATTGGAGAACCGCCACCAAGCGCTAAGATAACGTCAGGTTGGAAGCTCTTCATCGCTTCAGCACCCTTTTCAACAACAGATAGCGTTGGATCCGCTTCTACGTCGAAGAAAGTTTGTACTTCGATGCCTTGTGCTTTCAGTAGTGATACAACTTCGTCTGCGTAACCGTTGTTGAATAGGAAACGGTCAGTTACTAGGAATGCACGTTTCTTGTCTTCTAGATCGCTCATTGCGATTGGAAGGCTACCACGACGGAAGTAGATAGATTTTGGTAGTTTGTGCCACAACATATTCTCAGCTCGCTTCGCTACTGTTTTCTTGTTGATAAGGTGTTTAGGACCTACGTTCTCAGAGATAGAGTTACCACCCCATGAACCACAACCAAGCGTTAGAGAAGGCGCTACGTTAAAGTTGTAAAGGTCACCGATACCACCGTGAGTAGTTGGGATGTTTACAAGAATACGTGCAGTTTTTAGTTTGTCACCGAAGTAACGAATACGGTCAGCGTTAACATCTTGGTTAGTGTAAAGACCAGATGTGTGGCCGATACCGCCAAGCTCTACCATTTTAACCGCTTGGTCTACCGCGTTCTCGAAAGAAGACGCACGGAACATACCAAGTGTTGGAGATAATTTTTCATGTGCGAATTCGTCTTCAACACATACTTCTTCACCTTCACCGATAAGGATCTTGGTGTCAGCAGGTACTTTAACGCCTGCCATTTCAGCAATCTTAGTTGCTGGCTGACCAACGATATCTGCGTTTAGTGCACCGTTGATAAGCAGTACTTTACGTACTTTTTCTGCTTCAGACTTAGTTAATACGTAGCCGTTGTGAGAAGCAAAGCGCTCTTTCACTTCGTCGTACACTTCATCCATAACAATGACTGCTTGCTCAGAAGCACAAACAACACCGTTATCGAACGTTTTAGACATAAGCACAGATGCTACTGCACGTTTGATGTCTGCAGTTTCATCAATAACAACAGGAACGTTACCTGCACCAACACCGATAGCTGGTTTACCTGAAGAGTAAGCCGCCTTAACCATACCTGGACCACCAGTCGCAAGGATAAGGTTAATATCATCGTGCTTCATTAGCGCGTTTGAAAGCTCAACAGAAGGCTGGTCGATCCAACCAATGATGTCTTTTGGTGCACCCGCAGCAACAGCAGCGTCGAGTACTAGCTTAGCAGCATCATTTGTTGAGTTTTTAGCACGTGGGTGTGGCGAGAAGATAATCGCGTTACGTGTTTTAAGAGAGATTAGAGATTTGAAGATTGCAGTAGATGTTGGGTTGGTTGTCGGTACGATACCGCAAATAATACCTACTGGTTCAGCGATGGTCATTGTACCTAGGTTGTCATCTTCATCTAAGATGCCACAGGTTTTTTCATCTTTATATTTGTTGTAGATAAATTCTGAAGCGAAGTGGTTTTTAATAACCTTATCTTCAACAATACCCATACCAGATTCAGCAACAGCTTGTTGAGCTAGAGGGATACGCGCATTGTTAGCCGCTAGGGAAGCTGCACGAAAGATTGCATCTACTTTCTCTTGAGAGAAAGTCGCAAACTCTTTCTGAGCCGCTTTAACACGTGCAACCATTGCATCTAGTTCAGCCATATTTGTTACAGGCATAGTTAACTCCTAACTTAATATTGAAAACTTTTTAGTAAGGATACGTCTCAAATCCTATTTGAGTGCAAATACAACGAAATCTCGTTACATCACCGCAACACCCATACTTAGTAAATTGCTTTCAAAACTGATTATATTATTTCACACTGCGAAAAAAATTGATTCAGATCACTTGTAACCCATTTGAGGTATTAATTGTCAAAATCCGATTTACATCATGTAAAATCAACAGGTTAATCGTAGATTTTGCGACCAAGTCGCTATCTTTTACTACCTATTGGTAAAAAGCACCACTTTCTACAAAGTGAAATATTACGTAATAAACCTACAAAAATTACACATATTGACGCCAGTTGTGACTGTAATCACAAAAAAAACACCACTCTGCTCAAACTTTGTTTCATAAGTGACTAGCACGTAATTCACCACTAAAGAGTAATACGTAAAAAACCGATTAACAATGGCATAACAGGCAGACGCAGTTAATCCCTGTGAACTCTCATAATTACTTTTATTTCATTGGTGATTAACAATACTTTGGCTTAAAATATCGTCAATTAGCTGCTATGTTCTATTTCGTTCCATTCAACATGTGCATCAAAATGCACCTATAAGCAGATTAATCACGTTGGATTCGCCACCTCACCATCACTTGGTGACACCGTTCCAGTAGTTCTTACTCTCGTATGATGATTAACCTATGCAAACAATCGAATTTGCTATTTACCTTCAATTTTTTGTCGGCTTAATTGCGGCCGTAAACCCTATCGGTATCATGCCGGTGTTTGTGTCCTTAACTGCGCATATGAGTCCCGATGAGCGCAATAAAACAGCCTATACCGCCAATATTGCTGTCACAGTGATCTTAACGGTGTCATTGCTTGCAGGGCAGTTTTTACTGGATATGTTCAGCATTTCACTGGATTCATTCCGAGTCGCTGGTGGCTTGCTACTAATGAGCATCGCATTTTCGATGATGAGCGGTAAACTCGGTGAAGATAAACAGAACAAACAAGAAAAATCGGAATCAATCAGCCGAGAACAAATAGGGGTTGTTCCTCTCGCTATGCCGCTCATGGCTGGGCCTGGTGCTATCAGTTCAACCATAGTTTACGGTGCACGCTACCCAGGACTATCAAGTACAGTGGGTATCGCGGTAACTATTTGTCTATTTGCATTCAGCTGTTGGCTACTGTTTCGTAGTGCCCCCATTATTGTCCGCTTCCTTGGACAAACTGGCATCAACGTCATCACCCGTATTATGGGTTTGATTTTGGGTGCTTTAGGTATTGAATTCATCGCCACGGGCTTACGGGCCCTATTTCCAGGCTTGAGTTAAACACAGCCATGACCTGCAATTAAAAAGGGGAAACCATGACAGTGGTTTCCCCTTTTGCTTCTCAACAACTAAGAATTTCAAGCCCCTTGCCTATATAGGCTTTACCATTATTCAAACAAATCTGATAATTTCATAACAGTAATAAATGACAGTCGCTATGGCCACTTTCTATAGCTCGCTAAAAAACCAAGTATCTAATATCCAATTTGATTAAGCTATTGATCATATTGATATAAACATTGAAGAAAAATAATTAGAATCCAGTTATGTCTAAATCACCACTAAGAACGAAACTGTATGACATCATCTTTGGTACCCAAACCAAAGGCGGACAATACTTTGATATTGCCTTAATCATCGCCATCATCAGCTCTGAAATCGTTTTAATCCTCTCTTCTGTCGCCAGCATAGAAACGCGTTTTAGTCGCTCTCTTTTCTATATCGAATTGGGGTTTACTCTGCTCTTTACAATCGAATACCTATTGCGCCTGTACTGCTCGCCCAAACCGCTTGCTTATGCGCGTAGTTTTTATGGCATCGTTGACTTGATTGCCATCGTACCGGCTTATATCGCGTTCTTTGTACCTGGTGCGAATTACTTACTGATTATTCGCTTAATCCGTGTGTTACGGATCTTCCGTGTGCTCAAATTAGTACGATACTTACGCGATTCCAATATCTTGCTACGATCTCTTAAGCACGCTCAACGAAAAATCTTGGTGTTCTTCAGTTCCGTATCTATCTTAGTAACTGTCTTTGGCTCGTTAATGTACATTATTGAAGGGCCAGATAATGGGTTTTCGAGCATTCCACAAAGTATCTACTGGGCGATTGTAACTATCACCACTGTGGGGTACGGCGACTTAGTGCCACACACAGTACTCGGCAAGTTTGTGGCGTCGTTAACTATGTTGCTGGGCTACTCAATTCTAGCGGTACCCACAGGCATTATTACGGCGGAATTAAACCAAGAAATGAAAGTGAGTCGTGAACTGATCCGCTGTCCAAACTGTGCCACCAGCGGCCATGAAACCGATGCACATTACTGCAAAGAATGTGGTACCCACCTGCCGGAACAGGTGTAAATGACGAAATAAAGCCGCTATTGCGGTAAAGAGGAATAGCAATAAAAAAGGGAGCATTTCGCTCCCTTTTACATCAACAAAAAACGATAAACCTAGCCAATAGTTTGATCATTGTTTGCCTCGGTATGATTTTATTCATGCTCCGAAATAAATTCTACAGCAATGTCAGGGAAGTCAGTAAACACCCCATCAACATTGGCTGTGTTATAGAAAATATCGAGCATGTCTTCAAAGTTTTCCGCATAGGCAGGAATACGACCTTCATCTTTACGGAAAGTGTATGGGTGAACCGCCATGCTTTCAGCATGCGCCGCTTTCACTAAGCCCGTCAGTTTGATATTCCCTTTGGTGGATGCATCTGAAACCACCATTGGCTTCCAAGGACCAATACCGTCAGCATATTTTCCAAGCGTTTTCATTCCACCCTTTTCAAACATCCAGTCGTAGTCGTAAGGTTGTGCCTTACCTTTGGCATCATAGACCATGGTTTCATTCCAATCGGTATACGCCATTAGCTGAACCAATTTTAAGTCCATATCCATTGCTGGCATTAGCTCATCGTGAATACGCTTAAGCTCATTAAAATCAAAAGTCTGTAAATACACATTACTGTCTTTCTCTGTGTACCCATATTCTTTTAATACTTTTAGCACAGCTTTACTGATGTCTTTGCCTTCGTGGCGATGGAACCACGGTGCTTTTATTTCTGGGTACAAGCCAATGTCATAGCCCAAGGTTTTATTCAAACCTTGGATCATTTCAATTTCTTGCTGGAAGGTCGGCACTTTAAAGTCAGACTTCCACATAGGGTAACGCTCAGGGAAGCCTTGTACTTGCTTACCGTCTTTGATGTTAAAACCTTCTGTTACGCTTAATTGCTTAATTTCAGCTAACGTAAAATCAATCGCGTAATAGCGGCCATCATCACGGGCACGATCAGGGAATAGCTGAGCAACGTTCGTTACACGATCCAAATAATGATCATGCAAAACGACCAACTGATCGTCTTTAGTCATTACAACATCTTGCTCGATGAAATCAGGCTTCATCGCGTACGCCATCGCTTTGGCAGGCAGAGTATGTTCAGGCAGATAACCCGATGCACCACGGTGTGCAACGACAATTTTATCAGAGTCTGTTTGCGCCACTGTTAAAGGAGAAAGAAGTGCACAGCCCACTGCTGCTGCAAGACACAGTTTTTTCATTATTATTGTCCTTAACTTTTCGTTATTGGATTTTGATGCTCGTTAGAAACAAGCAACAACATAATAATGGTTAATTGATATTGAATTTGGTGAATATACTATTTCTGTGACCAAATGCGCTCGAACTCGCTCATTATTTTTTCGATTAATGACACAAGATCAAATTTTATAACTGAATTCAACAACCTAGTGATTGCTAGCACAGCAAGCCACTGGATATAAATAAGAAGATTTACCGTCTTTACTCTTCATCAGACAGAAAAAAACCGCCCATCAAGAGCGGTTTAATCAGTATAGAAAGAGTTGTTACAGCTTACTTACGACGCCAGGTTGTACCTTGTGGACCATCTTCTAGGATGATATTCATCGCCAGTAACTTATCACGCGCTTCATCGGCCGCAGCCCAATCTTTTGCAGCACGTGCATCTAGGCGTTGTTGGATCAGCGCTTCGATTTCAGATACATCTTCTTGACCAGCAGCACCACCTTGCAGGAAGGCTTCAGGCTCTTGAGAAAGAAGACCAAGTACATCAGCTAACTCACGCATACGTGCGCCCAATACTGATGCCGCTGCAAGATCATCTGCTTTCAGGCGGTTTACTTCACGCGCCATATCAAACAATACTGAGTATGCTTCTGGTGTGTTGAAATCATCATCCATTGCTTCTTTGAAACGCGCAATAAACTCTTCGCCACCCGCCGCAACAGCATCTGTGTCTAAACCACGTAGTGACGTGTATAGACGCTCAAGTGCCGAACGCGCTTGTTTCAGGTTATCTTCGCTGTAGTTCAGCTGACTACGGTAGTGGCCAGACATTAGGAAGTAACGTACTGTTTCGCGATCGTAATGTGCAAGTACATCACGAATAGTGAAAAAGTTATTTAATGACTTCGACATTTTTTCGCGATCAATCATTACCATGCCGCTGTGCATCCAAGTATTGACGTACTTAGAGCCTGTCGCACAGCAAGATTGTGCAATTTCATTTTCGTGGTGTGGGAACTGTAGATCAGAACCACCGCCGTGAATATCAAAGTGATCACCCAGAATCGCTGAGTTCATCGCTGAACATTCAATATGCCAACCTGGACGGCCTGCGCCCCATGGTGATTCCCATGTTGGTTCACCTGGCTTAGACATTTTCCACAGTACGAAATCAAGTGGGCTACGTTTAGCTGATTCAATATCAACACGCGCGCCTGCTTGTAGCTGATCAAGATCTTGCTTAGACAACTTGCCGTAATCATCGTACTTGCTCACTTCAAACATCACATCGCCGTTATCGGCAACGTAAGCAAAACCGCGCTCAATTAGGCGCTCACAAAGTGTAATGATTTCTGCAATAAATTGCGTTGCACGTGGCTCAACATCTGGACGTTTCATGCCTAACGCATCAAAATCAGCGTACATTTCACCGATTAAACGCTCAGTCAGTGAATCACAACTTTCGCCGTTTTCAGCGGCACGCTTAATAATTTTGTCATCGATATCTGTGATGTTACGTACAAATGTTAGATCGTAACCAGAGTAGCGTAAGTAACGTGATACAACATCAAAAGAAACAAACGTACGACCATGACCGATGTGACACAAATCGTAAATGGTCACCCCACAAACGTACATGCCCACTTTGCCAGGCTGAATTGGTGTAAATTCTTCTTTTTGTCGTGTGAGTGAGTTATAGATCTTTAGCATGTCTTGTCATTACTCATGTTGAGGGGTTACAGATTTATAGCAATTACACCTTTTATGCGTTACTAAGGCAAGGAAAAATAAGTCTTCATCTTCGTTCGAGCGTTAACTTACTACCTAACGCACTTAATTTAATGCTATCTCATTAAAATCGTTAACAAATTTAAAGCAATTTAGAATCATACTAGCTGTAAGCATATCCAGCTCATGGCTATCGATCCCTCATTAATGCTGGCTATAACAACAGCCGCTGATAAAGCTGCTCGCAATTTAACCGACATTTTCACACAACACCTTCGATGATATTATCACCTATAGTTAAATGATATTGACGGCATCCCTTAGTACGATAAAATTCAATACTTAACGCAATAAACATCCAGTAAAGGACAATCTCATGGTAACGCTTCACACAACTTTTGGTGACATCAAAATTCAACTAAACGAAGAAAAAGCACCAGAAACATGTGCTAACTTCATGCAGTACTGCCGTGACGGTTTCTACAATGGCACTATTTTCCACCGTGTAATTGACGGTTTCATGGTTCAAGGTGGCGGCATGGCATCTGGCATGGAAGAAAAAGAGTCTCGTGCACCAATTAAGAACGAAGCAAACAATGGCCTAAGCAACAAAGTAGGTACACTTGCAATGGCACGTACAATGGAGCCGCATTCAGCAAGCTCTCAGTTCTTCATTAACGTGAACGACAACAAATTCCTAGACTTCAAAGCAGAAACACCAGACGGTTGGGGTTACTGTGTATTCGCTGAAGTTGTTGAAGGTATGGACGTAGTAAACAAAATCAAAGCTGTTTCTACTGGCAACTGGGGTTACGTACACCAAGACGTTCCAGTTGAAGAAGTACTAATCAACGACGTAACTATCGAAGAGTAATCTTCTATTAAGGGTGGCTTAGCCACCCTTACTTTTATCTATGACAACTCTTTTTATTGCAGATCTTCACCTTAGCGCCGACCGCCAAGATATTACCGACTGTTTTTTGCAATTTATGGCAAATGAAACAGCGAATATCGATGCCTTATATGTTCTTGGTGATCTTTTTGAAATGTGGATTGGCGATGACGACAATTCCCCCTTCCACCAGCAAATTAAACACGCATTCAAACAACTCACTGACAGCGGTATCCCTTGCTTTTTTATCCACGGTAATCGTGATTTCCTAATAGGAAAAAGATTCAGTGAAGAAACTGGCGTGCAGCTATTAGCCGAACATACCGTAATCGATTTATACGGCACCCCGACACTTATCCTGCATGGTGACACGCTCTGCATACAAGATGTAGATTACCAGCGTTATCGCAAAAAAGTGCATAACCGTTTTATCCAGTGGTTATTTATGCGCTTGCCACTTAGTCGACGATTAAAGATTGGGACTAAAATTCGCGGTAGCAGCAGTGAAAATAATCAACGCAAAGATCTCGACATTATGGATGTTGATGGGAAGGCGGTTATTGATATGCTTCAAGCCTACCATGTCAATCAAATGATTCATGGTCACACCCATCGTCCCGATGTTCATCAAATAAATATGAATGGCCAGCAAGCAACTCGAATCGTGCTTGGTGATTGGTATGATCACGGCTCGGTATTAGTAGTAACGCCAGAATGTAGCCAACTACAAACTCGCCAATTTAATTAATTTTATTTAGGCTGAGAACAGCAATAAAAAAGGTACGCATTGCGTACCTTTTTTATTCTAACGCTATACAAAAACGAACATGCAATTATCCGAACTTATCATCAATAAAATAAGCCATGCTTTATTTAGCTTACTCTCCTAGTCGCGAATAAATATAATTCGTTATGCAGTTGCGAATGCTTGTCGCTCTTGCAGCCAAGATCGAAACATAGTTACAGATGTATACAGAACAACACCAATAACTAACCAAGCTAATAAATGTAAATCTAACGACTTCACCAAATATGCAGCAATCATCACTGCGATTGGGCCAGTTATAGCAACGGCCACTGCAGCTCGAGAGTTCACGCGATCCATCCGAATAAAACTGCCTGCAGAGAAAAAGCTTAAGAAAGCGCATGAACACATCATGATAGGAAACGCAGCTAGAGGGTGCATACCCAATAGATAGATCATTGTCATACAAGGTGCATATAAACCAATACCAACGGTCATCAATGCGCCAAATAAGAAATTACCTATGATAGCAATGACTAACTTCCACCCAGTAAGGCCTAGCTCTAAACCACCCAATGGAAATAATTTGAGTTGCCCTGCCAGCATGAGTGTCGCCACTATCATGAGAGCTCCCCCCATGACTAAACGTATTATTTGGCGATCCCAATTCGATACAATACGCGCACCAATCGTTGCACCTAAGCAAGCTGCAATCACTAAGCTAACCAAAGTCACAGGATCCACTTGTACGGCAGTTAAAAAGATAAGGGACTGCGCCACGGTAGATAATACCGCCTGACAATTAAGTGTACCGGGTAGTAGCTTATCGTCCACCAAGTTAAACTGCTTATAACCTGCCGTTTTTATAGCAAAACTACCTATACCAAGCGTGTCGCAAAAATTGGCAAAACCACCAATCAATGCAATAGGCAAAATTTTCGTTTCAGCTTCCTGCTTTCGATGTTTGCGCCATGAATTAAAAAGCATCACGACAAAGACCGCACCACCTACAAGCAACCCTGCCTGTATCATAGTTAAGAGAGACATATTTAATACAGTTACTAATACAAAAACGCATTATTAATCATAATAAAATGACTCGCTATGCTTAATATCAAATTTATCATTACCTTGAGTGATACAAGTGCGCAGTTTACAGTCTTGTATTCACTAAAAGCATGATAAACGCTATGCGCAATAGGTTTTTTTCGCTATAATTTTGCAAATTCTCAGCCTTGTTTACCAGATACTCTCAATGTATTCATACCTCGCTCGACAGCCGATACTTAATAAAGACAAAGTGACTATTGGTTATGAGTTACTTTTTCGCGATGGTCCTGAAAACAGCTTTCCTAATATCTGCGATGAAACAGCGACCAATCGTTTGCTTATTGATAATTTCTTCTCATCAGGAAGCAATCAGGTAACTGGCGGCAAACGAGGATTTGTAAACTTCCCTCATAAAAGTTTAATTCAACGTGTCCCTCTACTATTTCCAAAGAAAAGTTTTATTATCGAAATTTTGGAAACTTGTGAGCCTAATGATGAATTGTTAGAAGCCGTCATCGAGCTAAACCAAAAAGGCTATACATTAGCGTTGGACGACTTCATTCCTTCGCCTGAATGGAATCGTTTCATTCCATACATTCATATCATTAAGTTCGATATACGCGTTACCCCAATTGAAAAATGCATGCTTTTTATTCGCCTGCATAAAACCAATAAGATTAAATATCTTGCTGAAAAAGTAGAAACTCATGAAGAATTCATTCAAGCTAAAGAAGCAGGATTTGATTTCTTCCAAGGTTATTTCTTTAGTAAACCTGAAATGCTTCAACGTAAATCATTAAGCCCATCGAGTTTAACAACATTGCGCTTATATCAAGAGATTTGCCAATCCGAAGTTAATTACAACAAGATCGAAGAGATCATTGCCACTGACGTATCGCTGTCTTATAAACTATTGCGTCACGTTAATGGTATGTTTGTTATTCGCGCTAAGCCTATTTCGTCTTTCAAGCAAGCACTGGTGTATTTAGGTGAAGAACGATTACGCCGATTTGTGACATTTGTTGCGACATCGCACGCGTTAGAAAATAAACCTCAGTGTTTATACAATTTATCGCTACAACGTGCGCAATTTTGTGAACGCCTAGGGGTTCGCTCGCCACTTAATATTTCGGGTAATCAAGCCTTCTTGATGGGGTTATTTTCGTTACTCGATTCTTTACTCGATCAGCCTTTAGACGAATTATTACGTTTATTACCGCTCAGCAATGATATTAAGGGTGCCCTCGTCGACCAAACAGGTTCACTGGGTGTGCTACTTAAATTAGCCATGGCTTACGATAGTGCTGATTGGGACACAGTTAATGACTGCACCAAAGCATTAAAATTAAAAGAAAGTGATGTTGTCGATGCCTATATGAGTTCAGTAAAATGGGCGACCGCTTTTGAAAGAACAATGACGAAATCTGATGCCTAAGACTTTATGCCCTTGTGGCAGCCAACAAGCTTTATCACACTGTTGCCAGCCAATTCACCAAAATCCAGCGCTTGCTTCTCACCCAGAACAACTAATGCGTTCTCGCTATAGTGCACACGTTCTAGGGCTGGTCGATTATGTGGTTGCCACTTATCACCCAAGTTGTCACGCTGAAGATCACCGCGACGCTATTGCCGATTCAGTGAATTCATATTGGTTGGGCTTAAAAGTTATCAACAGTGAAATCGCAACTTCAGGCGAAGGATTTGTTGAGTTTGAAGCCTATTACCAAGATGGTGACGAGCAATATTGCTTGGCTGAACGTTCTCGTTTTTTACAAGAAAGTACAGATGGCGTTACCCAATGGTATTACATTGATGGCGAATACCCAGACCACGAACACCAAGCTGCACCAGAATTGACAGTCAATTCAGCGCCCCAGCAGCAACCTACCGCGAATCCGGATAAAATAGGTAGAAATGATCCTTGCCTCTGCGGCAGCGGTAAAAAATACAAGAAGTGCTGCGGCTAATAATACTACCGATGTAACACTGTCGCATGAGAACAGTTTACAACGCCAAAGTGAGATCAATCGATTGATTTCACTTTGTTTCACCATTTCGTGACCAAACCTCCAATCCTCTGCTTTATCATAAAAAACCGCTCAATAAACAGGCAAGCATTGTCGATAAAGTAAACATCTTTCTGATGTAGAGACAATGCTATGATCAATCCAAATAATCATCTGCCATACCCTACTCGTCCCCCGCTCGGGAAAACAGAAAAATCCACCGCTATCGACGAACGTAAACAGCGCGTTGATAGCCATGAAAAACAGCAACAAAATGACAAAGAGCAGCCAAAGAAGAAGAAACCACCACGCAAAGGCTTGCTCGATATCTATGTATAAGTGCATTTTTAAGTCACTGTTTTACAGTGAGTTATAGATTATTTATCAAATATTCGTTTTTTCTTTGAAAACCATGTTGCAAATTCTAATGAGCTTCGTTAGTGTAAATGACAAGCAACAATTAAATATCAATTTATTCAGAGTTCATAATTATGCGTATCGAAATGATTAACCTACATCATCATCACCATCCTGATTAGTCTTTCGGGAGGATACGCCTCACTCTGGAAGACGATGAACACCTCTTCCAGTGGTCAATGAGAATACAGAATTCAAGACCCTTGGAAGCCAAAGTTTCCAAGGGTTTTTTCTTTTTAGCACAATGGATTAGCTCAAAATTAGTAAGCGCTCGCTTTAAAAGAAATAGGGATAGCAGCATGCAAACACAACGACTTCGTATCGCAATTCAAAAGAAAGGCCGCTTAAGCAAAGAGTGCCAAGACTTACTTAAACGCTGCGGCGTTAAATTCAACATGGTTGGCGAACGCTTAGTGGTTCACGCAGAAAATATGCCAATCGATTTGTTACTGGTTCGTGATGATGACATCCCAGGTTTGATCATGGATGGCGTAGTCGATTTGGGCGTAATTGGTGAAAATGAACTGGAGGAAGTGGCTCTTGAACGCACGGCTCGCAACGAGCCCAATGAGTACCTCAAACTACGCCGCTTAGATTTTGGTGGCTGCCGTCTATCTATTGCAATTAACAAAGATGACGCTTACAACGGCCCACAAGATCTACAAGGAAAACGTATTGCAACCACTTATCCGCAACTGGTAAAGCGTTACATGGATGAGCAAGGAGTCAAATTTAGTACCTGTATGCTTAATGGCTCTGTAGAAGTTGCGCCACGTGCTGGTCTTGCTGATGCTATTTGTGACCTAGTATCGACAGGCGCTACGCTAGAAGCCAATGGCCTAAAAGAAGCCGAAGTTATACTTCGCTCGAAAGCCGTATTAATCCAATGCACCAACCCACTGAGTGATGAGAAACAAGCCCTGATCGAGCGCCTACTCACACGGATGCAAGGCGTGATACAAGCCAAAGAGTCCAAGTACATCATGCTACACGCGCCCACTGAGCGCCTCGATCAAATCAAAGCCCTGTTACCAGGCGCGGAAGATCCTACGGTTTTACCGCTATCACAAGATAACAACCGAGTTGCTGTACACCTTGTCAGTTCCGAGAATTTATTCTGGGAAACCATGGAGCAACTCAAGGAGCTAGGAGCAAGCTCTATTCTGGTACTGCCAATCGAAAAAATGATGGAGTAATCGTCATGAAGACTTTGGTTTGGCAAACATTAAGTGAATCTCAGCAAGAAAGCTTACTGCAACGCCCTGCTATTACAGAAGGCGCAAATATCACGGCTACCGTTGCTCAAGTCATAGCTGATATCCGTCAACGCGGTGATGACGCTCTGACTGAATTAACTGAAAAATTCGATCGTGTTCGCCCTGAATCTATCCGTGTTGAGCAAGATGAGATTGACGCAGCCAGTGAACGCCTAAGTGCAACAATGAAGCAAGCCTTACAGCAAGCATATGACAATATTCGTTGCTTTCATAAGGCACAGAAGCCGAAAACACTGCGAGTAGAAACTCAGCCGGGCGTTGTCTGCGAACAAGTCACACGACCAATCAATTCGGTGGGTTTATATATTCCCGGAGGCAGTGCACCGCTTCCATCGACCGTTTTGATGCTGGGTATTCCCGCGCAAATTGCAGGGTGTCGCCAAGTCGTGCTGTGTTCTCCGCCACCGATTGCAGACGAAATCCTATACGTTGCCAAACTGTGTGGTATTACCCAAGTCTACAACGCTGGTGGGGCTCAGGCCGTTGCCGCCATGGCTTATGGCACAGAGAGTGTCGCAAAAGTGGATAAGATTTTTGGTCCTGGCAATGCCTATGTAACCGAAGCAAAACGCCAAGTTAGTAATGATTTTCGTGGCGCTGCTATTGATATGCCAGCGGGGCCTTCTGAAGTCTTAGTGATAGCCGATGAAACCGCAGATCCTGACTTTATTGCTGCGGATTTGTTAAGCCAAGCGGAACACGGGCCTGACTCGCAAGTTATCTTAGTTACCCCCGATCCAAGCTTGGCTGATCGCACTGCGGATGCGATCCAAAAACAGCTGGCTGAATTGTCCCGTGCTGATATTGCTCGCCAAGCACTAGGTTCTAGCCTGCTCATCGTCGCTGAAACTCTTACTCAGTGTATTGCTATTTCCAATCACTACGGACCAGAGCACTTAATTGTTCAAACCCGTAACCCACGTGATTTAGTGCCACTGCTTGATAATGCTGGCTCCATCTTCTTAGGAGACTGGTCACCAGAGTCTGTCGGTGATTATGCTTCTGGTACTAACCACGTTTTACCAACTTATGGGTACACCCGCACCTATTCAAGCCTAGGGTTGGCCGATTTTAGCAAACGTATGACAGTACAAGAACTCAGTGCTGAAGGGTTACAACAATTAGCACCAGCAGTGACAACCATTGCAGAAGCTGAAGGGCTCGATGCCCACAAACGCGCAGTGACTATTCGAATCGAAAAATTGAATGCCGCACTTAGCGCTGCAGATAACGCAGCAGAGACAACAAAGGAAGTATCATGAGCATCACCAAACTGGCCCGTCAAACGGTACAAAACCTAACGCCTTATCAGTCGGCTCGTCGACTGGGAGGAACTGGTGATATCTGGCTGAACGCGAACGAATCACCTTTTGCGAATGACTACAACATCAGTTGTGATCGCCTTAATCGCTACAGCACCTGTCAGCCAGAGGCGCTTATCCAAGCCTATGCCGATTATGCTGGCGTGAAAAAAGAACAAGTACTGACATCACGCGGCGCGGATGAAGGCATCGAGCTTCTTATCCGAACTTTCTGTGAGCCGAGCAAAGACAGCATTCTCTACTGCCCACCCACTTACGGCATGTACGGTATCAGCGCAGAAACCTTCGATATAGCGAGCAAAGTCGTACCGCTAACATCGGAATGGCAATTGGATCTGCCGACTATAGAAGCGAATTTAGATAGCGTAAAACTGGTCTTTGTTTGCAGCCCTAATAACCCGACAGGCAACCTGATTGATCGTACTGATATCGAACGCTTGCTTGCGATGACAGCCAATCGTGCCATTGTGGTTATGGACGAAGCGTATATCGACTTTTGCCCAGAAGCATCAACCGTCGACTTACTCGCAGATTACCCGAATTTAGTCATTCTACGTACCCTCTCGAAAGCCTTCGCACTGGCTGGATTACGTTGTGGCTTTACCTTGGCCAGCCAAGAGATTATTGAACTGCTATTAAAAGTGATTGCCCCCTACCCTGTACCAATCCCAGTAGCCGATATTGCGATTCAAGCTTTATCACCCGCGGGGCTCGCGAAAACCAAATTCCAAGTATTAGACCTCAGTGCCAACCGTGCTTATCTTCAAGCTGGCTTAGGTATGCTTGAAGGCGTCAAAGTGTACGATGGTTACGGTAACTACCTCTTAGTGGAATTTCCAAACGCCGATCAACTCTTTCAAGCCCTGTGGGAAAACGGGATCATTCTACGACGCTCACCAGTGCCAAACTGCATTCGGATCAGTGTCGGTAACCGTGACGAATGCGAAAAAACACTCGCCTTTATTCGTGAACAAGTCGCACAAATTAAATAATTAAGGACAGCATTGTGAGCAAGGAAAAGATTTTATTTATTGACCGTGATGGCACCTTAATTGTTGAGCCTCCTGTAGATTTTCAAGTCGATCGCTTAGATAAACTCAAGCTAGAACCCTATGTCATTCCTGCACTATTAAAACTGCAAGATGCAGGTTACACCCTCGTCATGGTGACAAACCAAGACGGCTTAGGCACAGATGCCTACCCACAAGCCGACTTTGATGCACCACACAATATGATGATGGAAATCTTTGCATCGCAAGGGGTGAAATTTGCCGATGTGCTGATTTGCCCTCACTTTGATGACGCAAATTGTAGCTGCCGCAAGCCGAAATTAGGGTTAGTCAAAGCGTATCTGCAACAAGGTCGCGTTGATTTTGCGACATCGGCGGTGATCGGTGATCGTCAAACGGATCTTCAACTTGCGGAAAACATGGCAATCCGTGGCATCCAGTACAATCCGACGCCAAATGATGAAACAACCATGAACTGGCAACAGATCGTTAAAGATCTTACGACTCGACCACGGATCGCCGAAGTTATTCGCACCACCAAAGAAACAGATATTCGTGTGCGCGTTAACCTCGATGAGACTGGCGGTAACAGCATCAATACTGGATTAGGTTTTTTTGACCACATGCTGGATCAAATTGCCACCCACGGGGGCTTTCAAATGCAGCTCAATGTTGAAGGTGACCTCCACATTGACGATCACCACAGCGTGGAAGACACAGCCCTTGCCCTTGGCCAAGCATTAAAAGATGCACTTGGGGATAAGCGTGGTATTGGGCGCTTTGGCTTTAGCTTACCTATGGATGAGTGTTTAGCACAATGTGCGCTGGATTTATCTGGCCGCCCTTATCTTAAATTCGATGCAAGCTTTAGCCGTGAGCAAGTTGGTGATTTATCCACTGAAATGGTATCCCACTTTTTCCGCTCATTAACTGACACCTTGGCATGCACCTTACACCTATCCTCAACAGGTGCAAACGATCACCACATTGTTGAGAGCCTATTTAAGGCCTTTGGCCGTACTCTGCGCCAAGCAATCGCAGTAAATGGTAGCGAGTTACCAAGTAGTAAAGGAGTTCTGTGATGGCGCTTACCAATCAAAAAATCGTCATTATTGATACCGGTTGCGCCAACGTGTCTTCAGTGCGCTTTGCCATAGAAAGGCTCGGCTATACAGTCACGGTTAGTAAAGAAACAGAGGTTGTACTGAATGCTGACAAGCTGTTTTTACCCGGCGTAGGTACCGCCAGTGAAGCAATGAAAAACTTGCAAGAGCGTGGGTTAATCTCGTTGGTTAAGCAAGTCGACAAACCATTACTTGGCATCTGTTTAGGCATGCAATTATTGGGTGCCCTCTCAGAAGAGCAAGGGCAAAACGGTACATCGTTAGTGAATTGTCTAGGGTTGTGTGATGCCCCCATTGAAAAGTTAAAAACAGGCGACTTGCCATTGCCCCACATGGGTTGGAACACCATCACCCCAACGCAAGGACACCCGCTTTTTAAAGGTATCCCTGCGGGTAGCTACTTTTATTTTGTTCACAGCTATGCCATGCCAGTGAATGATGAAAATTACACCATTGCACAGTGTGAATACGGGCAAATGTTCAGTGCTGCAATTCAAAGCGGGAATTACTACGGTGTCCAATTTCACCCAGAAAGATCAAGTAAAGCGGGTGCACAACTCATAAAGAATTTCTTAGAAATGTCAGCGTAAAGCAATAAAAGGATTTAGGATGATTATTCCCGCTCTCGATTTAATCAATGGCCAAGTCGTTCGCCTCTTTCAGGGCGATTATGGCCAAGTTACAGAATACAAAGTTGATCCTATTGAACAATTTGATCTTTACCACCAAGCGGGCGCAAATTGGCTTCACCTGGTTGATTTAACAGGTGCCAAAGATACCTCTGCACGCCAATTATCGCTAATTCGCCGTTTACTTGCGAGCACCCCAGCCAAAGTGCAAATCGGAGGAGGCGTCAGAACCGAGCAAGACGTTGCCGATTTACTTAACGCAGGCGCTGAGCGTGTCGTTATTGGCTCGACGGCCGTTAAGCAACCCGAACTGGTTAAAGGCTGGATTAAAAAATACGGGGCTGAACACATAGTACTCGCACTGGATGTCAATATAGATGATGCAGGCAACCGCCATGTTGCGGTTTCTGGCTGGCAAGAAGATTCAGGCGTGAGCATTGAAGCTCTGCTTGACGACTTTTTAACCGTTGGCTTACAGCACGTCCTCTGTACCGATATTTCACGCGACGGCACGCTAGCAGGTTCAAATGTCGAACTCTATGTTGATTTGTGCGCGCAGTATCCCCAAGTGAATTTTCAATCATCAGGCGGGATTGGCGGCCTTAATGATATTACCGCTTTAAAAGGCAGTGGTGTGGCTGGTGTCATTGTTGGCCGAGCACTACTCGATGGTAAATTCTCAGCAGACGATGCCTTCCAATGTTGGGCAAACTAAACAAGGAGTGATGACATGTTAGCAAGACGTATTGTGCCTTGTTTGGATGTACGAGATGGTCAAGTGGTGAAAGGGGTACAATTTCGTAATCACGAAATCATTGGTGATATTGTCCCTCTCGCCAAACGCTACGCAGAAGAAGGCGCAGATGAATTGGTTTTTTATGATATTACCGCATCCAGTGACGGTCGAGTGGTCGACAAAAGCTGGGTAGCACGCGTTGCAGAAGTGATCGACATTCCTTTTTGTGTCGCTGGCGGCATAAAATCGGCTGACGATGCTAGCCGTATATTGCAGTTCGGGGCAGATAAAGTATCCATTAACTCCCCAGCTCTTGCCAAACCAGAGCTTATCACTGAGCTTGCCGATAAATTTGGGGTGCAGTGTATCGTAGTCGGGATTGATTCTTACTTTGATGCCGAAACCGGTAAATACCAAGTCTACCAATTTACTGGGGATGAAAATCGCACCCAAGCCACCCAATGGGAAACAAAGGATTGGGTACAAGAAGTACAGCGCCGAGGCGCAGGCGAAATCGTGTTGAACATGATGAACCAAGATGGCGTTCGTAACGGTTATGACATTGCACAACTCAACATGGTACGTGAGGTTTGTAAGGTTCCTTTAATCGCTTCGGGGGGCGCAGGTGAAATGACCCACTTTGCCGATGCTTTCAAACTCGCCAACGTAGATGGCGCCCTTGCCGCTTCGGTCTTCCATAAGCAGATCATCAATATTGGCGCGTTAAAGCAGCACCTTAAAGAACAAGATGTGGAGATCCGATTATGAATGCAGCCTCAACTATCGATTTAAACAGTGCCATTAACTGGGAAAAAGTAGATGGCTTGATCCCTGCAATTGTACAAGATAATACCAGCGGCCAAGTGCTTATGCTGGGTTATATGAATACTGAAGCCCTCGCTAAAACACTAGAAACAAGCCAAGTTACCTTCTGGTCCCGCACTAAATCACGCTTATGGACTAAAGGGGAAACGTCAGGCAACGTACTTAAACTTAAAAGTATCGATCTCGATTGCGACCAAGATACTCTCTTAGTAAAAGTGAACCCTGTGGGCCCAACCTGCCACTTAGGTACACAAACGTGCTTTGATAATAAAAATGGCACCCCCACAGAGCAACCTGCTTTGGTGTTTCTTCATCAACTTGAGCAAGTATTGGCTAGTCGTAAAGATAGTGATCCCGAATCGTCTTATACCGCCAGTTTATACGCCCGTGGTACCAAACGTATTTCGCAAAAAGTGGGCGAAGAAGGCGTTGAAGTCGCGCTTGCGGCAACGTCGGGTGACAAAGCGGAATTAGTTAATGAGTCGGCAGATTTGCTTTATCACTTAATTGTACTGTTGCAAGACCAAGGTTTGTCACTAGCAGACATTACTAAACGTTTAGAAGAGCGCCACAATAAGTAACAACAACTAATACCAATCTAACTAAGTAACTGATCATTCTTGCTGGTTAAAATCAATGATAACTGCGTTATAGATTTTGTAGATAGAGCAACTAGCTATCTGCAATCTACGCCTTGTTTTCAGTGCTTTTTCCTGCGCAATCACCTGAACATTTACTTACCCAAATTGGTATAAGATAAACGTAGCTTTGAATATTAAATAGCAAAAAGCCCGCAACTAAATGACGTCCAACGATTCGGAGTCTGTTGCGGGCTTTTTATTAAATCATGTCACCTGAAGTGATTAACGACCTAGCGCTTCTTTATAATGTCGACGACATACAGATACATAGCGATCATTACCACCAATAACCACTTGATCACCATCTGCAATTGCGCGGCCCGTTTCATCTTGGCGAATCACCATATTCGCTTTGCGTCCACAATGACAAATTGTTTTTAACTCAACTAACTTATCAGCCCAAGATAATAAATAGCGGCTACCCTCAAACAGCTCACCTCGGAAATCACTGCGCAACCCATAGCATAAAACGGGGATATGTAATTTGTCGACAACTTCAGTTAATTGATATACCTGCTCTTTACTTAAGAACTGGCATTCATCAATCAACACACAATCTGTATGCTGCCCATTGTGAATGGTTGCAATACGATCGAATAAATTATCATCGCTCGTGAAAAGTTCAGCTTCCTCTTGTAAACCAATACGCGATGTCACTTTTCCTTTGCCAAAACGATCATCAATTGCCGCAGTAAAAATAAGTGGCGTCATACCACGTTCGCGATAATTAAATGAAGATTGCAGCAATGTGGTTGATTTACCTGCATTCATTGCAGAGTAATAAAAGTACATCTGGGCCATGAGGCTTTCCTAGTCATCTGGGTGAAGAAAGTGCGGGCGAGATGCTACAGAAAATACACGAATAATTAAAGCGACACTGGCAGATAGACATAAGTTTTTACGACTTTAGCCACGGAATTGAAAATAGCTATCCATAAAAAAACCAGCACATCTGTGTACTGGTTTCTTTTATTAACAAAGCAAAATGAATCTAATGCTGTTCAATCACTTGTATTTGTTCTAATTTTTACGCATTCACCGGTGATGATAAACGACGACGCGATAACCAGCCCAATGTCGCACACACGAGAATAAATGCCAGTGTCGCAGCAAGGAAAGATACCGCTAAGGAATCTGTAAAACCAAGCACAACGAAACCAACTGCGGAGACAAGTGCAACAGACAATGAATAAGGCAGCTGTGTCGATACGTGGTCTATATGGTGGCAACGTGCACCTGTTGAAGACAAGATAGTTGTATCTGAAATTGGTGAACAGTGATCACCAAAAACAGAACCAGCAAGCACAGCGGCGAGCATAGGCAGCATTAAAGCAATGTCCGTAGCTCCAGCCAAGTCACCGGCAATAGGTAACATAATACCGAATGTCCCCCATGACGTACCGGTTGAGAATGCCATCACACCTGCAAGCGCAAATAAAATAACAGGCAGTAGCATAGGGTTCACATTACCTTGAACCAAAGTAGACAGGTATTTACCTGTTGCCATGTCACCAATGACGCTACCAATACTCCACGCAAATAAAAGAATTAAAATTGCGCCAAACATAGATTTAGCACCAATCCATAGCGTGCTCACGACATCAGAAACAGGAATACGCTGGCGAATAACAGGAATTAACGCACAAATGAAGCCAATCACACCACCGTAGCACAGCGATGCACCAACATCGGTATTTTCAAACGCACCTAAAAGGTTAAATGCTTGGCCATCAGCTGCAAGTGCTTGGTAACCCGTAAAGATTAAGAAGAAGAAGGTTGCCACAATCAATGCAACGATTGGCATCACCAAATCAGACACGCGACCATTCGCACTTTCTTCAATTTCTAGTTCATCATTGAGATCTTTTGCTTGGTTGTCGTCATCACCTTCATCAAAACCATGGCCACGACTTGCCTCTAATTCATGCTTTAGCATTGGACCAACATCAATTTGGAACCAAGACACAACAAAAACCATCAACAAAGCAAACACGGCATAAAAATTCATTGGTGCAAGTTGCATAAATGCACCTAGCGCTGAATATTCAGTCACACCGTGTGAAACTAAAATACCACCAACAATCGTAATTATGTATGCGCCCCAGCTTGATGCTGGCATCAGTACACACATAGGCGCAGCAGTGGAATCGAGAATGTACGCAAGTTTCGCACGTGAAACATAGTAACGGTCAGTCACAGGACGGGCAATCGCACCTACTGCTAGGCTATTAAAATAGTCGTCTACAAAAATGAACACGCCTAAAAATGCAGCAAGAAGCTTAGAGCCGCGTTTGGTTTTAATCCGCGTTTGTGCCCATTCAGCAAAAGCGCGAGTACCACCTGACAGGGTTAATAGTGCTGTTGTCATACCTAAGATGATAAGGAAGGCAACAATACTCATGTTCCAGCTATTTATTGCACCGTCATCGATGAATAAACCCTTAACCGTTGTACCGATGTAACTTGCTGAATGAGTGAAGGAAAAGTCCGTTAGTAATAGTGCACCTAAAGCAACACCCATACCAAGCGAAAGCAAAACGCGACGCGTTAAAATCGCTAGACCCAATGCCACCAATGGGGGCAATAATGAAATGGAGGAATTTGAAAAATCTACAATGTTCATGATCTCTACTACAACCGAATCTTGGTTGGAGATCTACTGCTGACACAAGTGTGCCATGATGAGATGCCTATATAGAGAGTAAGAAAACCCTCCGACCCCACAGTAGCGCTCCATAGTTAATGTAATTATATACTATGGCAGTGTTGCCTCTATTCGATGACAACCCCAGCAAGAAGGTTTGACAGCCCTTTCTCACTTCGGCATTGGCTCCTTTCATTTGCTATCAACGGAATCACCTCCAGCAAATTACTTATAGACAATGCGCCTCTACCCTTAAGAAGGTACAAACCATTCTACGGAATCGAATCAAAGATGCAATAAGTTAGCGTGAATTTTTTAACATAAACAGTGAATAATTTTACCATCAAGCTCAAAAAACGAACAAGCCAACAGCCTATTGAGTTACTAATAGGGCCACCTTTAGAATTCTCTCTATTATTCATTCAATTTTATAACTAGGTCACATTTACTTTAAAACAACATAAAACTAATTACTAAAAAGCGTAAAAAACCTAAAATTAATAATTATTAATAACTTTAATTAATAATTTGTTTGGCAAATTAGATATGAAGTATTACTATTGCATTTATTAACTCTTGACTGCTATTCTTATTTCAAGCCAGTTTAAATGAACAGGAAATAAAAAATGTCTGACGCATTAAAAGCACTATTAAACCTACGTAGCCTACGCGCTCTTGCTCGTGAATATACTCTAGAGCAACTTCAAGAAGGCCTAGAAAAACTTCAAACAGTCGTTTCTGAGCGTGAAGAATCTGAAGCTGAAGAAATTGCTAAAGAAAAAGAACGTACAGAGAAACTAAACCAATACCGTGAAATGCTGCTAGCAGACGGTATCGACCCAGAAGAACTATTAGGTTCTCTAGGTGGCGCTAAAGCACCAAAAGCAAAACGTGCTGCTCGCCCTGCTAAATATAAATTCGTTGACGAAAACGGCGAAGAAAAAACATGGACTGGTCAAGGTCGCACACCTTCAGCACTTAAAACTGCACTAGACCAAGGTCGCTCTCTAGAAGAATTTGAAATCTAATTTCTAATTCTTGATAAAAGCCCAGCACTGTCTGGGTTTTTTTGTACCTTTACATCAGGATTATTTCCTCTCTCTCGCTCACTCTCTCCTTGCTAATTGTCTGCGTCGTCTTGCTCAATAGAAGCGAATTAGCTCTAACTTTGCCAAAAATGCATTCTTTGCAGGTACTCAACACACGCCCAAGCTTCAATGTGACAAACAGCACGAAGAAAGTCTTTTACGATCAAAGGTTCTATTCATAGGGATAATTCGTATCATGAAGGCAGTCGAGAATAGGTATTAACATCAAAACAAATCATGCCAGAGTGAGCCATCTCACACTATTGATAAATATAACAAAAAAGCCAGAGCGCGGGCTCTGGCTTTAAAGTATATGCTCGATTTTTTTAGCGAATACGGTCAGCTAAATGACTTACAGCAAGTGCGAAATAATGCGATCTATTCCATTTAAGCAATGTCTGGTAATTATCATAAATGAGATAAGCACGGCCATGTTGATCATCTGGCTGTATCAACCATGCATCAATATCAACGTTAGGTAAGGCGCTACCATCTAACTTGCGTACACCTAAACCTTGCCATTCACTTAATGTTTTCGCTTTTTCTAATTGCACGCCTTTAAGATTTTCAGGCAAGCTAGGAATACTGACTTGTCGTCCCCAAGTATACGCATCATCCCAGCCAGATTTACTCAGGTAATTAGCCGCTGAAGCAAAAACATCCGCTTGGGTATTCCAAATATCGACTCGTCCGTCGTTATTTCCATCCACTGCAAACGTTAAAAAGGAGGTTGGCATAAACTGAGGTTGCCCCATTGCGCCAGCCCATGAACCTTTCATATCCTTTGCAGCGATATGGCCTTCATCTAATATTTGTAATGCAGCCATGACTTGCTTTCTAAAAAATGCTTCGCGGCGTCCTTCATAAGCCAAAGTTGAAAGCGCTTCTACCACATTATAATTACCCATAAGGCGGCCGAAATTACTCTCTACTCCCCAAAGCGCAACAATAAAACGTGGCTGAACACCATATTTTTTTCCTACTGCCTCAAGCGTTTTTCGATGCTTTTGATACAGCTGGTTCGCTTGCTTTACTTTCCAATCAGGTACAGCTCGAGGAATATACTCATCCAGGGTGAGCTTTTTTTCTGGCTGATTCTTGTCGGCTTTAACAGCGCGTTCGGTAAAAGTGATTCCCTCAAAAGCAGCCGTAATAGTGCTAGCACTAATACCGGACTCTTTTGCTTCCGTTTTTAAGCTTTCAACGTATTTATCAAACCCTTCATCTGCAAAAGCTGCGGTGGATGTACCTATCCCTATGGCCACTAAGACCGAAATCAAACGCTTATACATATAAACCTTAAGACTTTATAGCCGCCTTGGCTGCTTTATATTCATCTAATAAATTAGTCACTGGAGGCGGCAATTGTAAATAATAACCGACAGTGGCTAAATCTGATTTCACTTTTTCAATGTCTGCGCCCGCTAATTTGCGATCGCCAGCTAACTTCACCACCATGACAAGTTGTGGTGTACCGAATGTTGCGAGTAACGTTTCAGGCACAGCCGAGAAATCGTCCTTCTTAATAACATATAGGTACGTATTTTCTTTCTTTGGACTTTTATAGATTGAACAAAACATTTTGCTGCCTGTTAGTTACGCTCTTAATTACATCTGACCTTATAACTGAGATTTCATTCCCTAGAATAAGGAATATTTTCACTGACCAGATGAGAGCTTTGTCTGAATTTACAACGCTAGAGCAAGGATAGCTTGCTGATAAACAGTTTGGAATATAACATGCTTATACCTATGTGATAACGTATCTGAACGGCTAATTTCGCTTCAGTCAGTAAAAAGACTATGACTAAACAGGCAGAACTAAAAGGGAGCACATTCACGCTCTCAGCACTTCATCTCAGTAATGAAGACATTCAGCAGGCAACGGATCACCTAAAAGAAAAAGTGAACCAAGCGCCCAATTTTTTTGCTGCCGCTCCCATTGTCATCGACATTTCAAATGCGGGCACCAATATAGACTTCAAACAGCTGAAAGCAGGCATCACTGAAGCTGGAATGATTCCTGTCGGTATCAGTGGTTGTAAAGACACAAAAATGCAAAGCCTCGCTAAAGAAGCTGGATTAGCGGTTATGAATGCCGCCAAACAAATTCAACCCAATGTGCCAGCAATGGAGCCAACACGGATCATTCGCACACCCGTGAGATCGGGCCAACAAATTTACGCAAAGAATTGTGATTTGGTGGTAATGAGTAACGTAAGTGCAGGCGCAGAAATTATTGCTGACGGCTGTATTCATGTATATGGCGTATTACGCGGTCGCGCTATTGCAGGTGCTAATGGACAAAAACAAGCGCGTATCTTCTGCCACAACCTTCAACCTGAACTTGTGTCAATTGATGGCAATTTTTGGTTAAGCGACAAAATTGAAGATGGGTTCTGGGGTAAAGGTGCCGTTATCTCACTTGCTGAAAATAATTTAAACATAGAGCCTCTTGCTCTATAACGTTTTATAAGGAATTAATGAATGGCTCGTATTATCGTTGTTACCTCTGGTAAGGGTGGCGTTGGTAAAACAACATCAAGCGCAGCAATTGCATCAGGTTTAGCCGTTAGCGGAAAAAAAACAGCGGTTATCGATTTTGATATTGGCTTGCGTAACCTAGACTTGATTATGGGTTGTGAGCGTCGTGTTGTTTATGACTTTGTTAATGTGATCAACGGCGAAGCAAATCTAAACCAAGCACTAATTAAAGATAAGCGTGTAGACAATTTATATGTTTTACCCGCTTCTCAAACGCGTGATAAAGATGCACTAAGCCGAGATGGTGTTGAGCGTGTGTTCAACGACATGACTGAAATGGGTTTTGAGTTTATTATTTGTGACTCTCCAGCAGGCATTGAAACGGGCGCGCTAATGGCATTGTACTTTGCAGATGAAGCCATTGTAACCACTAACCCTGAAGTCTCGTCTGTACGCGATTCAGACCGCATTCTTGGCATTCTTGACTCTAAGTCTCGTCGTGCAGAGAATGCAGAAGAACCAGTGAAGACGCACCTGCTGTTAACACGTTACAACCCAGCACGTGTGGTTCAAGGTGAAATGCTAAGTGTTGAAGATGTAGAAGAAATTCTACACATTCCTCTGCTTGGTGTTATTCCTGAATCACAAGCTGTACTTAATGCATCAAACAAAGGTGAACCTGTCATCTTTGATAAAGAATCAGATGCAGGACAGGCATACGCTGATACCGTAGCACGTCTGATGGGCGAGGAACGCCCATTCCGTTTCTTAGAGGAAGAGAAAAAAGGCTTCCTTAAACGTCTATTTGGAGGCTGATAATGGCATTGCTAGAGTTTTTCCGCCCAAAGAAAACCAAAACAGCGAATGTAGCGAAAGAGCGCCTACAAATCATCGTTGCTGAACGTCGCTCAGCCAGTCAAGCTACGCCCAGCTATATTCCACAGCTGAAGCAAGACATTCTGGAAGTGATCCGTAAGTATGTGCAGATCAGCCCTGAGCAAGTGACGGTCAATTTAGATCAGAAAGAAGAAGACCTTTCTGTTTTAGAGCTCAACGTAACACTGCCTGAAGATAAATAAGCCAGTTTTGCGCATTAAAAAAGCCACTGTTTAAAACAGTGGCTTTTTTGTATCTCGCTAACTATGTAAACGTTAGCGATCTAACAAAGGTAATACGCGCGCTTCAAATAACGGCTGACGCCATGTTTTTAGCATTTCAGGCTTTTTATCTTGCGGGCGTTCATTCTTCCAGGCCCACGAAATAAGCTGATTAATTTGTTTTTTAGATGCTAAAAATTCAGAGGCTAATCCAGTTTCAGCTTCCACTTTAGTTACTTCATCTTTAATTTTCTTCACCAGCTGTTTATAGCCACTTAAGTCGACCAAGCGTACGATTTTTTCTGGGTAATCCGCAGGGTTCATGTCTTCCGTATCAAAGACCATTTTGACTAAGCGACCCGCATGACGTTGTACTTCACGCTCATCAAACTCTTCACGTAACATCATGGCTTTGGATTTAATGTTGTAACGCGCAACTTTCCAAAGGCTTAGTTCTTTTACCACAAAGTTAAGAGCCAGGTCACGTTTACGGGCTTCAAGCACACGCCATTTCGCCAACTTCTGCAGTACCGCTAACTGCTGTGGGTTCAGCTGCCATGCATTCTTAATATCAAGGTACGCTTTATCAGGATCGGTTTGCTGGGTGCGTTTTAGCATTAAGCTTGCGCACTCATCTTCTAATGCTGCAACTCTGCCCTTCTCTTGCACCTTGGTTAACAAGGTTTCAAACAAAGGCTTAAGGTAATAAACATCAGCTGCAGCATAATCGAGCTGTTTATCGGTTAAAGGACGTGCCATCCAGTTAGTCCGCGCCTCACCCTTTTCAAGATCAACACCGACATACTCACTGACTAAAGCACCAAAACCCGTTGAAATGCCATGGCCTAAGAATGCCGCCATCAACTGAGTATCCAGCATAGGTACAGGTAAGCAACCCGCATAATGCTGGAACACTTCTAAATCTTCACCACACGCATGCAGAACTTTCGTTACCGACTGGTCTCGTAGCAACGCCCATAATGGTTCCATCTCTTCGATCGCAATAGGATCTATCAATGATAGGGTCGTGCCATCGAAAAGTTGTACCAAACCCAGTTTAGGGTAAAGCGTACGCGTACGAACAAATTCAGTATCAAGCATGACATATTGCTGAGTCGCCGCTTGTTCACATACTGTTGTTAACCGTTCTGTTGTCGTTATGATTTCAAATTTCACAGCAAACCTTTTTTAGCACTACCGAGTGCACCGTGTATTTATGGTTATAAATAAAAATGCCGTATGGAAATACCGAATTGAAAAATTATCTCACTACCTTTTAAACTGGTCGTTCAGTACCTAGTCCTATCAAGGGGAGAGCATTCTTCAATTGGTATTCACCACGACAGTAAAACGCAAAAAGTGCCAGCAACAGCCAGCACTTTAATACTTTTACGTATTGTAACCCATTATAGTCTTCAAAGGCGAAAGCCATCGAAATACCTAAGGCTAACTTACGCTTCTTGCTTCAGTTTTTTATCTTGCTCTTCGCGCAATGCACGGCGCAAGATTTTACCCACATTGGTCTTTGGCAATTCATCACGGAATTCTACAATTTTAGGAATTTTGTAGCCCGTTAGATGTTCACGACAGTGTGCGAGTAGATCATCACGCGTTAATGTTGAATCACGCTTAACAACACAAACCTTCACAACTTCACCCGAAACCTCATGTGGCATACCGATCGCTGCAACTTCAAGGACTTTACCGTGCAAGGCAACAACATCTTCGATTTCATTCGGATAAACATTAAAGCCAGATACCAAGATCATGTCTTTTTTGCGATCGACAATATGCAAAAAGCCGTCGTCATCAAAACGCACGATATCACCCGTTGATAACCAGCCATCTTCAGACAGAATATCACGTGTGTCTTCAGGACGTTGCCAGTAACCTTTCATCACCTGTGGACCACGAACCTGTAGTTCACCCACTTGATCATTACCCACAACATTTCCTTCGTCATCAATAAGACGGACTTCCGTTGATGGCACAGGCAGACCAATAGAGCCGTTGTAATCAACCAGATCGTATGGGTATGCCGCCACAAGAGGAGAACACTCCGTCAGACCATAGCCTTCAAGCAAGTAATTACCTGTCGTTGCTTTCCATTTTTCAGCAACCGCACGCTGCACAGCCATACCGCCACCCACTGACAGGCGAAGGTTACTGAAATCCAGTTTACTGAAATCAGCATGGTTAAGTAGCGCGTTGAAAAGTGTGTTTACACCTGTAATGGCAGTAAATGAGTAACGCTGCAGCTCTTTAACAAAAGTAGGAATATCACGCGGGTTGGTGATTAATAAACTTTGACCGCCCATCTCAATAAACAATAAGCAGTTAACTGTTAGTGCAAACACATGGTATAGCGGTAAAGCCGTAACGATAAGCTCACGGCCTTCCGTTAATACTGGACCGTATGCGGCTTTCGCCTGCATCACGTTCGCGAGCATATTACGATGCGTTAACATTGCACCTTTCGCCACACCCGTCGTACCACCTGTGTACTGCAGAAAGGCAATATCATCACCTGACATGAACGGCTTCACATACTGCATACGACGACCTTTGCTCAGTGCCGAGCGTAATGAAATCGCATGTGGTAAATCGTATTTTGGCACCATCTTTTTGATGTATTTAACAACAAAGTTTACCAAAGTCCCTTTAGGGCGTGAAAGCTGGTCACCAAGACGCGTCAAAATAACGTGTTTAACACCCGTATTTTTCACTACACTTTCAAGCGTATGAGCGAAGTTAGAGACAATAACAATGCTCTTCGCACCTGAATCGTTCAACTGATGCTCAAGTTCACGTGGGGTATAAAGTGGGTTAACATTCACCACAACACAACCCGCACGTAAAATACCAAACAGCGCAATAGGGTATTGCAACAAGTTAGGCATCATCACGGCAACACGATCGCCTTTTTTAAGCTTTAGCTCATTTTGTAAATATGCGGCAAACGCACGGCTACGTTCTTCCAGTTTACGGAAGGTCATCACCTGGCCCATGTTGATGAATGCTGTTTGATCAGCATACTTTTGAACAGATTGTTCAAACATCTCAACTAACGATGGGTATTGATCCGGGGTAATTTCTGCCGGTACGTCTTCCGGATAGCGGTTAAGCCAAACCTTATCCACTTGCACTCTCCTGTTTCTTGGCGATGATGCCTATTGAATTTGCTGTTAAAGAAACTATCTATTCCACACGGCTCTGTTCATGGTGTGAGGTAATTGACTCGTCGTTCATCCCTAGATTCTATCTCCAGCACGCTGATGACAAAGTAGGATTCGACGCTGAGTTATTCTTCCAGAACAACATCATGACCATAGAACTACGGGCATAAGTATAATTCAAACAATGCTTTATAATCACATTACAGCATAACTAACATATAATTAACACTTACTGATTAGGACTGAATGTCAATTTTTGACGTAAACGCCACTATTGAATCACAAACCGCTTGTGGACTTTCAAGGTGACAATGATGCCCCCCTTCCACTCGCTGTTGTTGAATATTTTTCACCCAACCTAATTCCGGTGCTCTCTGTTGTAGGCGCGGAAAACCGTGCTCACCCACAATAGACAAAACCGGACACGCTATCGCCGACATAGTTGCTTGTGCATGCTCTTGTGCTATTCGGTATAAAGAATCACACCGCAAGCGCTCATCGTGCCGCCAATAGTATCCACCCTCTATGTACTCTACCCCGCGCTTAACGATAGGCCGTAATAACGCCTCATCCAGTTGATTAACCTGACAACGCAACATCAACGCTTGCTCAAATGACACCATTTTACGACGTGGTTTACGTTGGCTTCGTTGACGATAACGCTGACGACTTAAGATCCCTTGACGTAACCGTTGCGCTGTATTCTCAGGTGCTTCATATAAAGGTGATAAACCTTCAATAAGCACTAGACCTAAAACGTTCTCAGGAAAAGCGGCAGCATAAGTAGAAGCCACTAACGCGCCTAATGAATGCCCGACCACGTACACCTTATTGGTATTTAACTGCAATACAACTTGGTGTAAATCATCGACATAATCAAAGAAGTGATAATAGTTATCGGCATCTCTTCGCTCTGAATAACCGTGTCCCGGCCAATCTAGCGCATAGAGGCGATAGTGGTCTTGCAACTGCGGAAATAGGTGGCTAAAGCTGGCGGCATTATCTTGCCAACCATGAAGCATTAACATTATCGGCTTTTCAGCATCCGTCTTAGCCACTGTTAGGGCTGCGAGCTGACGCTCTGCAAGCTGAAAAGCCGTTTCTTTCATTATCTTTCTCGAATCAAACAGCTTCAATGCTATTTGGTTACACGGTGATATACCTCACCACGCGTGGTCCCAAAACCAAAGTACGAACAACGTGAACCAAAGCAGCTATGGTACGAATCAAAATCATCCATACGGATTTCTTGTTTTACTCGCCAAATTTGATTACCCGTTGCATCTACAACAGGAAACACATATTCATGCTCGCCGACTTTTCCCTCTTCCTTACCCGTCAAGCGACCAACAACCGTCACTAAACGATCAGGGGCATATTCCAATGGCTCAAGAAAGCCAGGTACATAAGCAACGAAGCGTCCAACAGGCTTTGAGTCTATTCGTGGGCGACCATCAGAGGTCAAAGGTAAACTCGCTATTTCTAAACGCGTGCGTTCTTTTTCATTGGTTATCGAGGCAATAATACCGCCTAAACGAACCTCTTGCCCTTGTGCACCCTCAGGATCATCTATGATGCTCACAAGATCCATAATAGGATCTTCAGTTTGCGTTTTTAATGTCTCAGGCAAGCTCGCGCAGCCTACCATAAAGAACAAGACTCCCCCAAGAAATAGCTTTTTAAACATGCGTTTCTCCATAACAATTGTTCATTATACGCTCATCATTACAACACCTAAATTTAAGCAAACGATTACTTGGCTTTAGGCTAAATTAGGCATAGATGTCGACGCCTATCATGGCTGAAAGCTCATCGCGTTTATTTTGATGCATGACATTCAAATACGATGACACTGCATCACGGTGTTTGCCATCAGGCTGGTCATATTGGATGTGGCTATGCGCTTCTTGGATCAACGCTGACTGCTCAGCAGATGAGACCGATGGTGCCACACCTTTGGCGACGGCTTTGGATACTGCCGTTGGTTCAGTTGCTGGCTGTGAGGTAGGTGTTTTTGAAACCCGCGGCTTCTGCTGCGGGTTTATCGATGGCGGTAAACGATGAATAGAAACCATAGCTGTAGAGTTATCCCTCGCTTGCTAGTCGTGATTACTCACGACCCGGTAGTTTTTTCCACGTTACTTTATCACGAAGATACACTGGGCTCGCATGTTCCGCTTCCACAGCTTCACCACGTGCAAAGGCAAAATTCGCCAACACAACCATATCTTGAGAGTCAGGATACAAGATTGTGCCTTGTTCAGTTTCGACATCTAACTGCGCTAGAGGTTCAGCATATTCCGCCCAACCTGTACCTGCCGTTAACCACGTGCCTTTTTGAGACTCAAAGTTAGCCAATAAATCAGCCGGAGCAATCACCAGCTCATTGCCTTGTACCAACCAGTCACCATTCGCTTGGCGAGCATATTGCCCCCAGTACAATTCACCCATACGCGCGTCAATGGCAGTCAGTACACGCTCAGCTTGATGAGTACGGTAAGTGCCTTGCGCCATTGCAGCCAATGTCGAGACACCGACCATAGGTAAATCTGCGCCAAACGCTAACCCTTGGGCGATACCAATACCGATACGTACGCCAGTAAAACTACCAGGGCCACGGCCAAATGCGAGGGCATCAAGCTGCTTAAGCGTAACGCCACCTTCAGCTAACACTTCGTCAACCATAGGTAAGATTTTTGTGGTGTGCTCACGCGGTGCATATTCACAACGTGAAATCACCTCATCACCCACCATAAGGGCAACAGAACAGTTCTCGGTTGCGGTATCAACCGCTAGGATTTTGGTGCTCATTCAAGCCTCTGAATGCTAAATTACTTAACTTCGGTACAATCAAGATCGTTGATTGCACTCAGGAACTGCCCAACGCCAGCCACATCGCGCGTACGCGGGATTGACGGTAGACTTCGTAAAAATACCGCGCCATACGGGCGGGTAACTAATCGGTTGTCACAAATAACTAAGACCCCCTTATCCTTCTTATCGCGGATTAGGCGCCCCACCCCTTGTTTCAAGGTGATAACAGCATCAGGAATTTGGACCTGCGCAAAAGGATCGCCGCCACGTAAACGGCAATCTTCAATACGCGCTTTTAGCAACGGATCATCCGGTGCAGTAAAAGGCAATTTGTCGATAATAACACAGCTAAGGGCTTGCCCTCTAACATCAATTCCCTCCCAAAATGCGCCTGTAGCGACCAATAACGCGTTCCCTCGCTCCAAGTATTCCGCTAATAAGCGCTGCTTGGTCGTTTCTCCCTGAACAAGAACGGGAATATCTAATACTGCTCTAAAGCCTTCCGCTAAGTCTCGTACCATTTGGTGAGAGGTACATAAAAAGAAACAACGCCCTTGGTTATGCTCAATAATCGGCGCAAGCATTTCCACCAGCTTATCGGCAATACCAAAGCTATTCGGCTCAGGTAAGAATCGAGGGACACAGAGTAACGCTTGCGATGCATAATCAAAGGGGCTTTCTAACGAAAATTGCTGTTTCGGTTCTAGCCCCAAACGGTGGCTAAAGTGACCAAAATCATCATCAACGGCTAGAGTCGCAGAAGTGAAAATCCACGCCCCTTGCTGTTGCTGCATTTGCTCACGAAACTTATCAGCAACCGATAGCGGTGTAATATTCAAACTAAAATGACGCGGGGTACACTCATACCAATAGGAATAACCCGTGATCGAGGTATCGGCCAAACGCTCTAACCGTGCTTTTAACAACGTTGCTCGCTCAAAGGCGGCATCCAATAATTGGCTTCGCCCTAACGCCAACTTTAACACTTCATGCGCCAGCTCTAATGCATCACTCAAGCGAACTAATTCACGTTGAATTGCGGGGTTACTTGACGCATCACGCCAGTTACCACGGAAACCGGGTTCCCCAAGCACAATGCGCATTTCCGCTGCCGCCTGAGATAAACGATCCGCCATTTTTTGCAATTGACGCATGTCTTTAGCTTCTGTGCGATAACCAATTTCAATATCTTTGGCGAGTTCTTGCAGCTGACGGCTCGATAAACTCTGACCAAAATACTGGCTGGCAATGTCAGGCATTTGGTGGGCTTCATCAAAAATGAACACTTCCGCTTCAGGGATCAGTTCACCAAAGCCCGTTTCTTTAATCGCTAAATCAGCAAGGAATAAGTGATGGTTCACCACCACGACATCAGCTTCCATGGCTTTACGGCGAGCTCTTACTACGAAGCAATCATCGTATGAAGGACACTCTCGTCCTAAGCAGTTATCGTTATTAGAAGTGATCATAGGGATCACCGGGCTATCTTCGGCAATGGTTTCACATTCACCTAAGTCGCCGGTTTTTGTGGCAGATGACCAAGTGCGAATCTTCACAAGCTGGGTAAGCAAGGTAGGATCCGCATACTGACCATGGCTTTCGGTGATCTGGCGGCTTAGGCGATCATGGCAAAGGTAGTTGCTTCGCCCTTTCAGTAAAGAAACACGCCCAGTAAACCCTAACGCGTCGGCCATAAGCGGCAAATCACGGTGAAAAAGCTGTTCCTGTAAGTTCTTAGAGCCTGTACTTATGATGGTTTTTTTGCCTCGGACTAGAGCTGGAACCACATAGGCAAATGTTTTACCTGTGCCCGTTCCAGCTTCGACCACTAGCTGAGTTTGCTCATTGATAGCACTGTCGACCGCTTTTGCCATATCAATTTGAGGTTGGCGTGCCTGAAAACCAGGGATCGCCTTGTCTAACGCGCCGCCTGCAGCAAAAAACTTCTCAATCATAGTATTGGTTATTTATACAGTAGATAACGCGCCATTATGCCAATATTCACCGCATGCGACCACGATTAATTACGCAAATAGGGTTTCAGCACGATACGATAGAAGTGGAAAGCCTTTGACCATACACACAATAGCGAGTAATAAAGAGAGAGGATTATTAAAATAAATATTCAAGGAAGACAATGGAAAAGAAGACGTTACTCACCGACTGCCCAGATGCTGTCGGCCTAATATCGAAAATCACCAATATTTGTTACAAGCATCAACTGAATATTATTCACAATAATGAATTTGTTGATAACCCAAATCGCCAGTTCTTTATGCGCACAGAATTAGAGGGGGTATTCAATGATGAGACCTTCTTACTCGATCTTGACCACGCTCTACCGCAAGGCAGCCACCGCCAGTTGATCAGTTCAGCGCGTAAGCGCATCGTTATTATGGTCACCAAAGAGGCACATTGCTTGGGCGATATCTTAGTAAAAGCCTTCGATGGCAGTTTGGATGTGGACATTACCGCCGTGGTTAGTAATTACGACAGCTTACAGGGGCTAACGGAGAAATTTGATATTCCGTTTCATTACATTAGCCACGAAGGTATCAGCCGAGAAGAACACGAAACCGCACTTTTGAAGGTGATTAATCAATACCAGCCCGATTACGTTGTACTCGCAAAATACATGCGTATTCTCACACCAGATTTCGTAGCAGCCCTCCCCCATAAAATCATCAATATCCATCACAGTTTTTTACCTGCTTTTATTGGTGCCAAACCCTACTTACAAGCGTATGAACGAGGTGTGAAAATTATTGGGGCAACGGCTCACTTTGTGACAAACGATCTCGATGAAGGGCCTATCATTACCCAAAATGTCATCCCTGTTGATCACAATTTCAGTGCCGATGACATGGCACGCTCAGGTCGTGACGTTGAAAAATCAGTATTAAGTAAGGCGTTAGGGTTAGTACTAGACGATCGGGTCTTTGTTCTGGGAAATCGAACTGTCATTCTGTAACAGCCCCTTATAAAGCATCCCCGCTAAACAACATTGGCTGCAAATACACAAAAGGCGTACTGCTCTGTACGCCTTTCTTATCTGTACTAGCGATTATTCAGACTCACTGTCAATAACCGCTTTTAAACTACAAGGGTGAAGCTTAATACAGATATTACCTTGCTTAAATGCATAGGTAGGGTTAGCTAAACGCTCGTGCTCACCTGATGGCGAGCTCGCTTTCACCTTAATGCCCTGTTCCGTTAATGCATCCCAAGCCAATGATGGTAATTGCTGATCTAACGATGCTTTTAATTCATCCGTTGTCGACACACTCGACGGAATAACGAATTCAACGTGCTCCCACCCCTGCTGTGGATAAACTTTGTCACTTGGATAAGGCAATTCAAGCGCTTCAATTGTCCAGCCTGCAACCTCTAATGGCTTAGCAAAGCCAATAACGACAATAGGGCGACCATTAATTTCGTTATTAGACCATTCTTCGCCGTAAGCTAGCCAAGCTTGATGCAATGCTTTCGCCAGTTCCGCATCGTTAACACGCAACGCAATATGGTCAGCTTGATACGGTGACAAATCGATGCCTAAAGCCAACGATAAATCCGAAATCTTGCGCATGAACGCAGGCAGCTGTGCCAACATTTGCTCAGGGTGCAACCCCGCATCAAAGAGCTTTTGCATGTTTTTTCTCCCGTTGTTTTTATATTTATTAGCAAGCGCATAATTATCCATGTTTTAACGATAGACGAAAGGATAACCTTTACCGCTACAGACCTTATTCTGTCTTACTTGGTGCATAATTTTCACCCTGCGCTCAAAGCGAAAAAAAAATCGCAAACAATACACTTTATGGGTTGCCAAAACACCTCAATTTGTGGGTATTATTAGGGTATTAAGAATCTGTGTTCGCAGACTTTCTTTTCTGAAAGCAACACTAGCCCGTCAAAAATACTCACGCAAGCCAATTCCCTAGGGATATTAACCCTTTGTATTCGGTGTCGTGACTATTTTTGACGGTTTATGATCTCGAGCACAGTGACGTTCTTGCAACGCTAGATTATCGGTATCTGGCGTCCAAACGATTTGAAGGATAAGCGCGTGAACATTCAAGCACTAATTAATGACAAGGTTTCTCAGGCTCTTGAAGCCGCTGGCGCACCAGCTGGAAGCCCAGCAGCCGTTCGCCAATCAGCGAAAGCACAATTTGGTGACTACCAAGCTAACGGTGTTATGGGTGTTGCGAAAAAACTGGGTACTAACCCACGCGAATTCGCACAAAAAGTAATTGATGTGTTAGAGCTAGATGGCATCGCTGAGAAAGTTGAAATTGCTGGCCCAGGTTTCATCAACATTTTCCTAAGCAAAACATGGCTTGCTGAGCGTGCAGAAGAAGCACTAAAAGATGACCGCATTGGCGTTGCACTTGAAGCACAGCAAAACATTGTTGTTGACTACTCTGCACCAAACGTAGCAAAAGAAATGCACGTTGGTCACCTACGTTCAACAATCATCGGTGATGCTGTTGTTCGTACACTTGAATTCCTAGGCCACAATGTTACTCGTGCTAACCACATCGGTGACTGGGGTACACAGTTCGGTATGCTTATCGCAAACCTTGAGCGTGTACAAAAAGAGTCTGGTGAAGTTTCAATGGAACTATCCGATCTTGAAGCCTTCTACCGTGAATCTAAGAAGCTATACGACGAAGACGAAGAATTCGCAGCACGCGCACGTGGCTACGTAGTAAAACTACAAGGTGGCGACGAATACTGTGCTGAAATGTGGAAGAAGTTGGTTGACGTTACTATGATTCAAAACCAACGTAACTACGACCGCCTAAACGTATCACTAACACGTGATAACGTAATGGGTGAGTCTATGTACAACCACATGCTTCCTGGCATTGTTGCAGATCTTAAAGAAAAAGGCCTAGCAGTAGAAAGTGACGGTGCACAAGTTGTATTCCTAGATGAATACAAAAACAAAGACGGCGAGCCTATGGGTGTGATCATCCAGAAGCGTGATGGTGGCTTCCTATACACCACAACCGATATCGCTTGTGCAAAATACCGTTACGAAGAACTAAACGCAGACCGCGTGCTTTACTTCATCGACTCTCGTCAACACCAACACCTAATGCAAGCATGGTCTATCGTACGTAAAGCGGGTTACCTACCTGAAAACGTAACGCTTGAGCACCACGCATTCGGTATGATGCTAGGTAAAGATGGTCGTCCATTCAAAACACGTGCAGGCGGCACAGTTCGTCTAGCAGATCTGCTTGATGAAGCAGAGCTACGTGCAGCGAAACTGATTGAAGAGAAAAACCCAGAGCTAGATGCAGAAGAAAAAGCGACTATCGCCAACACTGTTGCTATGGCTGCAGTTAAGTACGCGGATCTGTCTAAGCACCGTACGACTGACTACATCTTCGATTGGGACAACATGCTGGCATTTGAAGGTAACACTGCACCATACATGCAGTACGCTTACACGCGTGTATCTTCTATCTTCAAGCGTGCAAACGTTGAAGTTGCAGACCTAACTCACCCTGTTGTGATCAACGATGAGAAAGAACAAGCACTACTATCAACACTGCTACAGTTTGAAGAAGCGGTATTAAACGTTGCACGTGAAGGTCAGCCGCACCTAATGTGTACTTACCTATTCGAACTAGCGGGTAAATTCTCTAGCTTCTACGAAGCATGTCCAATTCTGAACGCAGAAGAAGATGTGAAGCAAAGCCGTTTGAAACTCGCTCTTCTTACATCGAAAACGATCAAACAAGGTCTTGATCTTCTAGGCATCGAAACCCTAGAGCGCATGTAAAAAAATGTTACGTTAGACTAAAAACCATTAGCCTTCTAGGGTATCCTTAGAAGGCTTTTTTATATTCGTTAAACAGACCAAATGGCAAGGTCTAGCGCTGCTTAAAGACTTCAGCCTAACAATGCCACCCAACTAACAAGTAGAAAGCAGCGGTAAACACCTCATAGCGCCAGTAGATCCGTCTATCAGCCCGATACCGCTATTATTGATTTAATTACTTATCCCCGCTGCTGATCGATGGAATGCAGGTTATGAACAAAGATAGCTTTGCGAAATCAACGGAAACGCTAAAACAAACTGTTCCTTTGATGATCAAACACAAAGTCCCTACCACCCCCGCTAATTATGCATTGTGGTACACCTACGTCTCTCAAGAGTCACCGCTGTTAAACCAAGCAATGGATGGTGAAATCGCCGCTCAAGGTCAATGTACGCCAACAACTTGTGAACAACTTTATCATCAGCATATTGCAACAAAAGCGGTACAGGACATCTCGCAACTCAAGCAAAGTTTAACGCTCATGATGCAAGAAGTTTCTCACTCGATGACAGACACTCTGACAGAAACTGAATCATTCCAACTCAACCTTGATAAAGGCTTCACTAAATTAGAATCCGCCGAGCGAGAAGGCCTCTCTCTTGAAGAAACCATGGGGCTCGTACGCGGTTTAATTAAAGAATCACGGAACATTCAGCTTTCAACAGGCGCATTCAAAAGCCAACTAAATACCGCTCAGCAAGAAATAGCTACGCTGCGTGAAGCGTTACAAGAGAGTCAAAAAGAAGCGAACGAAGATGCACTAACTGGCATATTTAACCGCCGTGCTTTCGATCGTGATATTGATAGCGTTCAGCAAAAAAACATCCCTTTTTCGCTGATTATGCTCGATATTGATAAATTTAAGATATTCAATGACAGCTACGGCCACCAGCTTGGCGACCAAGTATTAAAAGCCGTATCACGCCGCTTAAAAGAAAGCTGCCGTGAGCAAATGCAAGCTTATCGCTTTGGTGGCGAAGAATTCGCTATTATTCTCGTCAATAAAAACCACAGCACAGCCCGCCAACACGCCGAAACACTACGCCGCAGTATTGAAAGAATATCAGTTCTGGATCGTCGCAACGGTGAGCGAATAAACACTATCACGGCATCATTTGGCATCGCTGAAAAAAGTCGAGCAGAAACCGCAGAAGAAGTTATTTGTCGCGCAGATACATTCTTAAATGATGCGAAGAAACTGGGAAGAAACCGCGTTTTACCCCTCAGTTAATCATCAAAGAATCATATAAAACATCGACAAAAAGGTCAGCAGCGCTGACCTTTTCGCGTTAAGCCTTTAATGGCTTTATGTCGTTTGCTATCTAGGGATATAGTCATCACGTACCAGCTTATTGCCCAAAACGCTGGCCACCATCATGCAACCATGCAAGCTCTTCAGTAGTCGATAATCGCCCATGAGCCGCATTGCGATGTGGAAAACGACCAAATGTTTTTACAACGTCAAAGTGCTTGGTCGCATACTCATAGAAACCATCAAACATTGCTCTATTATCAGCTGATACCAGCTGCCGCAGTTGATCAAAGCGAAACACACACTCTTCTTGATCATCGAGTACCTCTGAATGCTCTAAAGGTAGATAGAAGAAAACGCGCTCAATCGGAGAAAGCTGCTGATCAATATTCTGCGCTAACCCTCGCTTACATATAGCCAGAGCCAAGGCATCATTACGAAATGCTGCGCTCAGCCCACGATAAATATTACGGCTAAACTGATCCAATAAAATAATTAAGGCTAATGCACCTCGAGGCTCTTGGGCCCAATAGCTTAATTCACCTGTGCTTGCTTTACTGACCAAAGGCAAAAAATTATCAGTAATATACTGATCAACTTCTGCACCACCTTGAAACCACAATGCACCTTTATTGATTTTCGTTACTTCACCCTCAATATCCCCGAACCAATAGCTGAGTATGGCTTGATATTCTGCGGCCATCTATCTTCTCCACTTCTCATTACGTCGTTGTATAACAAAAATGATGCGATATTATGTATTTAACCGTTAAGTACTTAACCACATCATAAGACGTTCCATTTTTATATTGATACGTATCTTTAACAGTCAGAATAGCGCAGTGCGAATGTTTGAAAATACTCAATCTGACAGCCTGTGAGCAGCGCTGTACTCTATAGGAATATTTACAATGAATTTCATGCTTCATCCTCGTTTAGCGACAGATACCACAGTTTTGGGCGACCTTCCCCTGTGCCGTGTTCTGCTATCAAAAGAAGCACTTGGTCCTTGGCTGATCTTGGTTCCACGAAAAAATGATTTACGAGAGATCCACCATCTAGCACAAAGCGAACAGTACCAGCTCATTAACGAATCAAGCGCAGTAGCTGCTTTACTCGAAAATGACTATAAAGCAGACAAAATCAACGTCGGGGCTTTGGGTAATCTAGTTCCGCAGTTACATGTTCACCACATCGCTCGTTTTGAAACTGATATCGCGTGGCCTGGCCCGGTATGGGGAAACACCGATGGTACGCAGCGTAGCGAGGCATTACAGCTTGCGTTAGCCGAAGAGTTACGTGCAGAACTTAGTGTAATTGATGGCTTCATCGCTAGCTGTTAGTACAGAATAGCGATCAAAAAAAGGCAACCTTACAAAGGTTGCCTTTTTATTTATTGCGCTTTACTAAACAATAACTTAACGCATAACCGTTACAGATAGTTCATTGTCTTGCAGCTGGCGATACCATACTTCTTTTGCCCCTTGGCAACAGCCATCGGTATCACACCCAATTAACTCTTTACCAATTTTGCCCTTCTGTACCCAGACAGAGAGCATGGCATCAACCCCGTCCTCACTCATACCAAAGTGGTTAGCCAAATCAGTACGGCGAGAGCGACCATGTTGCTCAATATAGTTTTTCAGCTGCTGTAAAATCATAATGCAAGGATCTCAGCTTGTTGTTTCTTACCTTCTCGCTTGAACAACACCAACAAGCCAGCATTGATTGCAACGAAGAATGCAATCCACAACATACTGCTTGTCGGGTGATCTGCAAAGTGCGCCACTTGGTAGAAGACAGATGCAAACGTGTAAGCCAACAACATAGTCCAACCTGCGATGAATAATGAGAACTTCTGACCGAATTCACGTACATAAGCACCCATCGCCGCAGCACAAGGCGTGTAAAGTAGGATGAAAATTAAGTAAGCCATTGCTGCTGCAGAACTAACAAAGTGCGCTTGAATATTACCAAAGACAGAAGCGTCAACTTCTTGATCTTCAGCCACAGCGTCTAAGTCGTTTAGCTCACCAACCGTAATGCCTAAAGGATCGCTATAGCTTAAATCAGACAAGTTTGCACCAATGCTACCAACCGCTTCTTGTAAGCTGCCCACTAAGTCATAGTCAGCACCTTCATCATCAGAAGATGGCGCATACAAACTGTTCAACGTCCCTACAACCGCTTCTTTGGCAAAAATACCCGTAATGATACCAACCGTTGCAGGCCAGTTATCTTCCTTCACACCAATCGGTGCAAGTACAGGCGTCACGATTTGAGCTGCTTTCGAGAGTACAGAAACTTCAGTATCTTCGTTACCAAAAGTACCGTCTGTACCTAATGAATTGAAGAAACTTAAGAACGCAACAACCACAACGATTGTCTTACCCGCACCTAGTACGAATTTTTTCAATTTTTGCCACGTTTTAATACCAACGTTACGCATTGTTGGTAGCTCATAATCTGGCATTTCCATGATGAAGCTATCGCTTGAACCAGGATAAAGCGTGCTACGTAAAATCAAGCCAGTCAGAACAGCGGCAAAGATACCTAGTAGGTACAAAGCAAATACTACATTCTGACCACTTTCAGGGAAGAAGGCCGCCGCAAATAATGCGTAAACAGGTAAACGTGCACCACATGACATAAATGGAGCCATTGCTGCTGCCAATTTACGTTCACGTTCTTGCTCTAACGTACGTGTTGCCATAATCGCAGGTACGTTACAACCAAAGCCCAGTACAAGAGGTACAAAGGCTTTACCCGGTAGACCTACTTTTTGCATCACTTTATCCAGAACAAACGCAGCACGCGCCATGTAGCCCGAGCTTTCTAATAGCGCGAGGAACAAGTACAGACAAGCAATAACAGGAATGAAGGTTGCGACCGTTTGAATACCACCACCGATACCATCCGCAATAACAGTTACCAGCCACACTGGTAGGTGACCATCAAGAAGATAGTGGCCGCCATCAACAAGTAGCGCGCCGACACTGATGTCGAAGAAATCGATAAATGCACTACCAATGTTAATAGAGAACATAAACATTAGGTACATAACAACGAAGAAGAATGGGATACCAAATGCACGATGAAGTAATACGCTATCGATTTTGTCGCTCACACTACGGCTTAATTTGCCTTCTTGGCGACGTACTTGCTGACAAAGTTGGTGCAAGAAAGTGTAACGTACATCAGCCACTTGAATATCTGGATCAACTTCAACGGCTACTTTATTGCGAATATTACATGCAGCGTTCTTATCTGACTCTGATAAGCGATTAATGATTAAGGTATCATTTTCTAGCACACGAATAGCTTGTGAACGAGCATTCACTTCTGCGCTTGCAAATAAAGGTGATAACTCCTTAATCGCGGCTTCAAAAACATCGCCATAATTTAAGTTTATCTCTTTAACAGCAACACCTTGTGTCAGCATTTTGTGCAGTTTCATTTTAAAGTCTGCAACTTGCGACTGGTTATTGGCTGATAAAGTGAATACAGGACAACCGAGTGCTTTCTCTAGCGCTTTCACATCAAGTACTTGACGTTGGCGTTGTAGAACATCCATTTTATTCAGAACAACAACCATAGGGCGGCCAAGTTCACGTAGTTGTAGGGTCATGTAAAGACTACGTTCAAGGCTTGATGCATCAACAACATTGATGATCACATCGGCAGGTGAGGTCAAAATGGCACGTGATGCAATCGCTTCATCTAGGCTGTTAGCATCGTTAGCACTATCAAGGTTATAAATACCTGGTAAGTCGGTCAGCGCAAAGTCATCACCTGAACATTTGTAGTTACCAGTTTTCTTCTCAACCGTAACACCCGCCCAGTTACCCACTTGTTGTTTAGCACCCGTCAAACCATTAAATAGCGTTGTTTTACCACTATTTGGGTTACCGACAGTAAGAATATTATATTGCATTAGCGCACCTCTACATCGATATTAGCGGCAATTTGCTTACGAAGAGCAATGTCGACACCACGAACACGTACTTGTAAAGGGTCACCCATAGGGGCAATACGTACAACAGATAACTCGGTATTAGGCAGTACACCCATCACCATAAGTTTTTTACGCGTAGCTGCGGGTAGCGCAGATAGATCCGACACGACTGCACTCACACCACATGCCATTTCCGACAGTTTCATGAATCGCTTACCTTAATAATAATAATTAGCATTTAATGATATATGTTACATATTGACACATATGCCACCTTGATTAAAGTCAACTAAACTTAACTTATTTACACTTAACTTATTTATCTGTCGGACAAGGCACTCACTCTCATAAAAGTGGGAGAGCACTCTGTAGCATGCTGATTTAATTCGGGTAAATTAAACTGTTTATAAAGCTCGCCATAATGAAAAGACGACGTAAATTGTGAGCTAATGAAAAAATGGGCGCTGGACTGCTCAGGGCAATTAAGCATTCTATAAGTGAGTGATACTTTATATGACATAAAAAAAATGCGCACCGAGTGCGCATTTTTACTGTTGAAGTATCTCGTTAAATTAGCCAGGCATAACCGCTAACAACTTCTGACGTTCTTCACTTGCTAATCGTAGGTATTTTTTACGATCTTTAGAAGGAACAGGTTCAGCCTGAGGCAATGGTACTTTCATCGCGTTCACTGGGCGGTTCTTTTTGATCAATTCATAGTGCAAATGCGGGCCTGTTGAGCGCCCAGTATTACCACTTTGTGCAATACGTTGCCCCATGGTCACCTTATCCCCTACCTTCACTAAGCGTTTATTTAAGTGAAGGTAGCGCGTCATGTATTCACGACCATGCTTAATAACAATATAATTGCCCGCTAATGGATGCTTACTCGACTTCACTACCACACCATCACCAGCCGCTAACACTGAGGTGCCAATAGGTACAGCGAAATCAGTACCGTTATGTGGTGATATTCGCCCCGTGATCGGGTGCTTACGCGTTGGGTTAAACGGAGAGCTAATACGGTAGCGTTTCTCAAGTGGTAAGCGGCGTAATGCACGATCTAGGCTCTTGCCATCAGCGTCATAAAAGTTATTTTCACCAAAACGCATCGCAAAGACTTCGCGATTACCACTCAAGTAGTAGATAGCTTTTACATCGCCTTTATTTACGGCGCGACCATCAATAAATTCACGGTCAACAGAGACAGCAAAGCGATCACCTTTTCGTGCTTCACGACCAAAATCAAACCGCCATTGTAATTTTTGCGCCAACGTCTGAATTTGGTTTGCTGTCAATCCAGCTGCCATCGCTGAGTTATAAAAGCTCCCGCTGATACGGCCAGTAAGTACAACAGGCTTTATCTCGCCGCTCTCTTCTACTTGCTCGTAAGAATAACCGTTTTTGGTTAACGAAAAGGTATCGGTGATTTTGGCACTACGCTTAACCGAAAACTCAGTCACTTGACCGTCGTCGTCAACTGACCATTCGATGGTTTGACCTACACGTAAGTTCTGAATCGATTTATTCACATTGATTAGCGAGTACATATTAGAAATAGGTAGCGCGTATTGCGAAAAAATCGAGCCTAGGGTTTCACCCGAAGTCACTTGATGGCTATGAGAAACATCAACTTCTTCTTGAAGCTGCTGTTCTAACTCATCTTTGGGTACCAAAAATTCAGGGTCTTTAGGATCGACAACTTCCCCGATAGGCTCACTGTTCATATCTGACAGCTTCTCTAAATCGGTACTCAACGCAATATCTACACGTTGATCATTGCCGAAGGTGCTCAGTGTCACTGGTTTCGAGGGCTGCCATAACAAGGCAGCCAGTAACACAAAAGACGTTGATGCTAGCGCAATACGATGTTGGCGTGGAAGCTGCTTGATAGTAGCAACTGCGACCTTATGTAATTTCATTATTATTTAAGACACTTGGTAAAACTTTGACCTAGTTCTTGTAAGAACGCGATGTACCCGCCCTGCTCGTAAGCAATATTTGTAGCCATTGGATCTAATGTACCAATGCTGACATCCGTGCCGTTTACCACACTGCTCACGACTGCAGGAGAAAACTGTGGCTCACTGAAAACACAGTATGCTTGCTTCTCTTGCAGTGCACGACGGATTGAAATAAGAGTTTTAGCTCCAGGTCGGCGATCTGGCTTGACGGTAAAGTGTCCCAAATTGTTTAACTTGAAATACTTTTCAAAATAACCGTAACCATCATGGAAAACGAAGTAGCCATGTTGCACAACAGGTTGAAGCTGTTTTTTTAACTCATCGGTAGCTATATTCACCGATTTTTCAAACTGGGCAAGATTAACTTTATATTCATTTTTATGCAACGGATCAAAAGCAATCAATGTATCAGTGATCACAGCTGCCGCCTGTAATGATTGCGTTGGTCCCATCCAAAAGTGAGGGTCTACCCCTTCATGGCTATGATCATGCCCTGAATGGTCACCTTCCTCGTCATGATCGTAATATAAGAAATCAATTGTGGGCTGTTTTGTCAGAGCAATGTTAGTAACATCATTTGATAGCATTCGAGCCATAAAGGTTTCAAGCTCAGGGCCAACCCAAATAACCAAATCTGCATCATGAATTTTTTTCACATCTGACGGTTTCAATGCATAATCATGCGGTGAAGCCCCCGCAGGCAATAACACGTGTGGTGTCGTTACACCTTGGGTCAATTCTTGTACGATCAATTGCAATGGCTTAACACTAGTTACAACGTTAAACTCCTTTGCCATCAATTGACTAGAAAAGAAAAAAGTGAAGATTAGACCGAATGAGATAAAGCGACTCATATTGGTTTCCATTATAATTATGAACACTAACAAAAAAATTAGTGTTATATTGTAACATCTCAGTTTGCTAACGTCCTTACTAATCTCTTTTTTATGACCATATTAGTTGAATTACAGTCAGTCACCGTTACCTTCGCGGAACGGCACGTACTTGATCAAGTTTCACTCAAACTTGAACGAGGCCAAATCACAACCTTAATTGGACCAAATGGCGCGGGAAAGTCCACCTTAGTAAAGGTCATCACAGGATTACGTAAACCATCTGCAGGCAAAGTCATTCGCCAAAAGGGATTACGCATTGGCTACGTCCCGCAAAAGCTGCAACTTAATGCTTCGCTACCACTTAGTGTCGATCGCTTTATGCGTTTGGCTGGTCGCTACTCTGAAGCTGACCGTATAGAAGCACTGCGCTTAGTTGGTGGTACGCACCTTCACCACAGCGATATGCACAGCTTGTCAGGTGGTGAAACTCAACGGGTGCTACTTGCACGTGCTTTATTACAACAGCCTGATGTTTTAGTGCTGGATGAGCCTGTGCAAGGGGTTGATGTCAATGGCCAATTAGAGCTATACAGTCTAATCCAATCGCTCAGGGATAAACTTAACTGTGCTATTTTAATGGTTTCGCATGATTTGCATCTTGTGATGGCAAAAACCGATCATGTCATTTGTTTGCATCATCACATTTGCTGCTCTGGTGAACCCGATGCAATCACTAACCACCCATCTTATGTGGCGTTGTTTGGTAAACAGCAAAGCGAACAGTTAGCGCTGTATCACCACCAGCACAATCATGAGCATGATTTAGCAGGTAGTCCTGTGGGACCATGCCAACATACACACGATCATTCAGCACCTAGTTCGGATAATAAAAATGCTTGAGTTCCTTTTACCCGCCCTTGCTGCTGGCATTGGTATCGCCATGATTGCAGGCCCTTTAGGGTCATTTGTTGTCTGGCGAAAAATGGCTTATTTTGGCGATACACTTTCGCATGCTTCACTGCTGGGTATCGCGCTCGGTTTTCTGTTTAACATTAACCTCAACCTTGCCTTGCTTATTTGCTGCTTAGTATTGGCGGTTATCTTGGTTACGCTGCAAAAACAAAAATACGTTGCAACCGACACCTTACTTGGCATTTTAGCCCATAGTTCTTTGTCGTTAGGTTTAGTGGCAATTAGCTTCCTTGATCATGTCCGAATCGATCTAATGTCATACCTCTTCGGCGATTTACTTGCCGTTACAACGTCTGATCTATTGTGGATCTATGGAGGAGCAGCAGTTGTCTTAACCTTGCTGGTAACGCTATGGCAACCATTACTGTCGATGACCATCAGTGAAGAATTGGCGCAAGTTGAAGGTATTAATGTTGATTTAATGCGTTTGATACTAATGCTTATGGTGGGAATGGTGATTGCGGTCGCGATGAAGTTTGTCGGTGCTTTGATTATTACTTCACTACTCATTATTCCAGCGGCAACAGCACGTCGATTTGCGAAAAGCCCTGAATCAATGGCGATAATCGCCTCAACCTTAGGGTCTATTGCTGTTATTATTGGTTTGGCTATGTCGTGGCACTACGACACCCCAGCAGGTCCGTCAGTCGTAGTTGCGGCAGCCGCCTTGTTTATGCTGAGTCAATTCAAGCGTGGTGAAGCGTCTTAATTATTCACGACTAAATCACTAGGCCAGTAAGTATTTTGCTGGCCTAATTAAATAAACTACGGTGTTTTCGATCGCAAGTTTGTTGTACTTGCACTGCTGCAGAACGCTTTTTCACATCAGGCAAATAATCAAGTAAGCACTGAAAGTAATCTTGATCTTTTGAGCTAAGCATAAAATTATCAATATATAAACGGTGACAGGCATTAGTCATGATACTTGCCGCAGCACTATCTTCCGCTTGAGAGGCTGACGACAAAATACAATCTTGGTAAGCCTCTTTATCTTGTTTCGCAACAGCGGTGCTCGCGACCAAACATAATGCAACGCTCAGCCCTTTATTTATTCTCACTATCTAATTCCTCCCCCTCTAATACAAGACACAATCATACATTGTTTTATATTATCGCGTAGGGTTATTTCCATAAAAAAACCCGCTAACCAGTAGCGGGTTTTTGTTAAATATTAAAAGCTTACCAACCAGTGACTTCACGTAGTGCTGAGCCAATTTCAGCTAGACTTTTCACTGTCTTAACGCCAGCAGCTTCAAGCGCTGCAAACTTATCGTCAGCCGTACCTTTACCACCAGAAATAATCGCGCCAGCATGGCCCATACGCTTCCCTGGAGGCGCAGTCACACCTGCGATGTAAGACACAACAGGTTTAGTAACGTTAGCTTTAATGTAAGCCGCCGCTTCTTCTTCTGCTGTTCCACCGATTTCACCGATCATTACGATCGCTTCGGTCGCAGGATCTTTTTCAAACATCTCTAGAATATCGATAAAGTTTGCCCCCGGAATCGGGTCGCCACCGATACCAACACATGTTGATTGACCAAAACCTTCATCTGTCGTTTGCTTAACAGCTTCGTACGTCAACGTACCAGAGCGAGAAACAATACCCACTTTGCCCGCTTTGTGGATATGACCAGGCATAATGCCAATTTTGCACTCGTCAGGTGTAATGACACCTGGGCAATTAGGGCCAATCATGCGCACGCCTGCTTCATCAAGGCGTACTTTTACATCAAGCATGTCCAGCGTTGGGATGCCTTCTGTAATGGTTACAATCAGCTTGATGCCTGCATCAATCGCTTCAAGAATCGCATCTTTACAGAAAGGTGCTGGTACATAAATCACAGAAGCGGTAGCCCCTGTTGCTTCAACAGCGTCACGCACGGTATTAAAAACAGGAAGACCTAGGTGCTCGGTGCCGCCTTTACCAGGAGAAACACCACCAACCATTTGTGTACCGTAAGCAATAGCTTGCTCTGAGTGGAAAGTACCTTGACCACCCGTGAAACCCTGACAGATTACCTTGGTATCTTTATTAATTAGAACTGACATTATTTACCCTCCGCCGCAGCAACTACTTTCTCAGCTGCTTCAGTCAACGAAGTCGCAGCAATAATGTTTAGGCCGCTTTCAGCCAATTTCGACGCTCCTAGCTCAGCATTGTTACCTTCAAGGCGAACAACCACTGGCACTTCAACGCCCACTTCTTCAACAGCACCAATGATACCTTCTGCGATTAAATCACAACGAACGATACCACCGAAAATGTTAACCAATACGGCTTTTACATTGCTATCGGAAAGGATGATTTTAAATGCTTCTGTTACACGCTCTTTGGTTGCACCACCACCAACATCAAGGAAGTTTGCTGGCTGGCCACCATGTAGGTTGACGATATCCATCGTACCCATCGCCAGACCGGCACCATTAACCATACAACCAATGCTACCATCCAACGCAACGTAATTTAGTTCCCATTTCGCGGCATGTGCTTCACGCTCATCTTCTTGTGAAGGATCGTGCATTTCACGCAATTTAGGTTGACGGTACATCGCATTTGAGTCGATGTTAATTTTACCATCTAGGCACACTAGGTTGTCGTCGCCGGTGATAACTAGAGGGTTAATCTCTAAAAGAGCAAGATCGTATTCAGAGAACATGTTACCAAGACCCATAAAGATCTTTGTAAATTGTTTAATTTGATCGCCTTTAAGACCCAGTTTAAATGCTAATTCACGGCCTTGATAAGCCTGAGGGCCAACCAATGGATCGATCGCAGCTTTATGAATAAGTTCTGGCGTCTCTTCTGCCACTTTTTCAATTTCCACACCACCTTCAGTCGATGCCATGAAAACAATACGGCGCGTACCGCGGTCTACAACTGCACCCAGGTACAGTTCATTTGCGATATTTGATGCTTCTTCAACCAGAATTTTTGTAACTGGTTGGCCATTCGCATCTGTTTGGTAAGTCACTAGATTTTTACCTAGCCACTTTTGTGCGAATGCTTTAATGCCTTCTTTTGTGTCATGCAGTTCTACACCGCCCGCTTTACCACGGCCACCAGCGTGAACCTGACATTTTACTACCCATTTGTCGCCGCCAATTTTACCCGCCGCCTCAGCCGCTTCTTGTGGTGTGTCACAAGCGTATCCTTCTGGAACTGGCAGACCGCATTCAGCGAACAGCTGTTTTGCCTGATATTCGTGCAGATTCATGATGTTCTATCCGTTTTTATATCCCTTAAGGGATTTGTTATATCCATCTGATGTCACGCTTACCAATGCTTGATTAATTCGCGCTTCACCACTCATACCTGAACTCAAAACTAGGCCGAACGTGAGCATGTCCGGCCCGCACTATTTATCGGACAGGTATTACACGTCTAGTAGTAGACGTGTTGGGTCTTCTAATAAATCCTTAATTGTTACCAAGTAACCCACTGATTCGCGACCATCAACTAAGCGGTGATCGTAAGACAGTGCAAGGTACATCATAGGTAAAATTTCAACTTTGCCATCCACAGCCATTGGGCGGTCTTGGATTTTGTGCATACCAAGAATCGCTGATTGTGGTGGGTTAATAATTGGGGTCGACATAAGTGAACCGAACACGCCACCGTTAGTGATCGTGAAGTTACCACCGGTTAGATCATCAACCGTTAGCTTACCGTCACGACCTTTCAGTGCTAATTCACGGATACCTTTTTCGATTTCAGCAAGGCTTAGCTTGTCACAATCGCGAAGTACTGGTGTTACCAAACCACGCGGAGTCGATACGGCAATGCTTACATCAAAATAGTTATGATAAACAATATCTTCGCCATCTAGAGATGCATTCACTTCAGGGTAACGTTTCAGTGCTTCTACCACAGCTTTCACGTAGAAAGACATGAAACCAAGACGGATACCATGACGCTCTTCAAAGATATCTTTGTATTGCTTACGAAGATCCATGATTGGCTTCATGTTTACTTCGTTAAACGTTGTTAGCATGGCTGTACTGTTTTTCGCCTCAAGTAGACGCTCAGCAACACGCTTACGCAAACGTGTCATAGGGACACGCTTCTCGCTACGATGCGCCAGTGGTGCTTCTACTTTCGCTTCTACAGCAGGGGCGACTGGTGCCGCTTTGCCTTGCTTAACGTATGCTTCAACGTCTTCACGAGTAATACGACCACCAACACCTGTACCTTTCACATCAGAAGCTTTGATACTGTGCTCACCCAGTAGACGGCGCACTGTCGGGCTTAAGGCTTCGTTGCTTTCATCTGAAAGAGACGCAGTATTACGTTTGTTCGGCGATGATTCCGCTTCAGCAGGTACATCTTTGGTCGGCTCACCAGCAACAGCACCGGCTTTTAATTTACCAATGAGTTGCTTAGTCAGTACTGTCGTCCCCTCTCCTTCAAAGATAGCTTCTAAGATGCCATCTTCTGGAGCGGGTACTTCAAGCACAACTTTATCGGTTTCGATATCAACTAACACTTCGTCACGCGCGACCGCATCACCAGGTTGTTTATGCCATGTTGCAACTGTCGCATCCGCAACAGATTCAGGTAAATCGGGAACCAAGATTTCGATTGTCATATCGGTTTTTTCCTTTTTGTTCCAGTGCCTAATCGAGGTCACTAGGGCTCAATTAAGCAATAGTCAGTGCGTCTTCAATTAACGCTTTTTGTTGTTTCAAGTGAACCGACATGTAACCAACAGCCGGTGAAGCAGATGCTTGACGTCCTGCATAATTCAAATCAGCACCTTTTGGCAATGCTGAACGGAAGTTATGCTGGCTTGAATACCATGCGCCTTGGTTTTGTGGCTCTTCCTGACACCATACAAAATCTGTGACATGTTGGTAATCAGCCAAGGCTGCTTCAACATCTTCTTTAGGGAATGGGTAAAGCTGCTCAATACGAACAATCGCCACATCCGTCTGTTCATTCTTACGACGCTGATCAAGCAGGTCGAAGTACACTTTTCCTGAACAGAACACTACGCGTTTCACTTGCTTCGGATCTAAATCATCGATTTCAGCGATAGCTGGTTGGAATGTACCATTCGCCAGTTCATCCATCGTTGAAGTACAAAGAGGGTGGCGAAGTAATGATTTAGGAGACATTACAATCAGCGGACGACGCATAGGACGTAACACCTGACGACGCAGCATGTGGTAAACCTGTGCTGGCGTAGATGGAACAATCACTTGCATGTTTTGTTCAGCACAAAGCTGAAGATAACGCTCTAAACGTGCCGATGAGTGCTCAGGACCTTGCCCTTCGTAGCCATGAGGTAGCAACATGGTTAAACCGCACATACGGCCCCATTTTTGCTCACCCGAGCTAATAAATTGGTCGATAACCACTTGCGCACCGTTTGCGAAGTCACCAAACTGCGCTTCCCAAACCGTTAAACCGCTTGGCTCTGCAGTGGCATAACCGTACTCAAACGCCAATACCGCTTCTTCAGATAAGACTGAGTCAAACACTTGGAAAGTGCCTTGCTTATCATGGATATTTGATAGCGGGATATAAGTGCTCGCGTCTTCTTGGTTATGCAGTACAGCATGACGGTGGAAGAAAGTACCACGACCAGAATCCTGACCTGTAATACGAATACGGCTACCTTCATCAACCAAGGTAGCGTAAGCCAATGTCTCTGCCATGCCCCAATCGACGGCTTTCTCACCAGCAACCATGGCAATACGGTCGTTATAAAGCTTTTGAACACGGCTCTGTAACTTATGGCTCTCTGGGAACTGACAAACACGGTTACCTAACTCAGTTAAGCGATCCATCTCTGTTTTATTCGGCCAATCAACCGTCCAGTCATGGCCTAAGTAGGGTTCCCAATCAACTGAATGCAGCTTCATCGGACGCCATTCTTTCACCACACATTCACCGCGGTCTAACGCATCACGGTATTCATTAATCAGTGCAGTGGCCGTTTCTAGCTCTATGGTTGACACATCGGTTAGTGCATCAGCATAAATTTTACGCGGTGTTGGGTGTTTCTTGATTTTTTGGTACATCAGCGGCTGTGTCGCATTGGGCTCATCCGCTTCGTTATGGCCGTGGCGGCGATAGCACACTAAATCAATCACAACATCACGCTTGAACTCATTACGGTAGTCAAACGCTAAACGTGTAACAAATGCGACAGCTTCAGGGTCATCCGCATTTACGTGGAAAATTGGTGCCTGTACCATCTTCGCAATATCAGTACAGTATTGTGTAGAACGCGTGTCGTTCGGGTTTGATGTGGTAAAACCAATTTGGTTATTCACAACAATACGAACAGTACCACCCACTCGGAAGCCACGTGACTGAGACATATTGAATGTTTCAGCAACAACCCCCTGACCCGCAACCGCGGAGTCACCGTGAATAGTAATAGGTAAAACTTTAGAGCCATCTTGATCATCCAGACGATCTTGACGTGCTCGAACTGACCCCACAACCACTGGGTTTACGATTTCTAGGTGAGATGGGTTAAATGCCAGTGCTAAATGCACATCGCCACCTGGTGTTGCGAAATCGGCTGAGAAGCCTTGGTGATATTTCACATCACCCGTACCCCATGATTCGCCGTGCTTACCTGCGAATTCATCGAATAAGTCTTGTGGTTTTTTACCTAGTACGTTTACCAACATGTTCAAGCGGCCACGGTGAGCCATGCCCACAACCACTTCGCGAACACCTTGTGCCCCCGCATGACGAATCAATTCTTTCATCATAGGGATCATGGCATCACCGCCTTCAAGCGAGAAACGTTTTGCACCTGGGAATTTTGCCCCTAAGTAACGCTCTAAGCCTTCTGCTGCAGTGAGTTCTTCTAGGAAGGTAATTTTTTCTTCTTGACTGAAAGTACCTTGGCCAACCACCGACTCTAAACGTTGCTGAATCCAACGTTTTTCATCTGTGTTTGTCATGTGCATGTATTCAGCACCGATTGAACCACAGTAGGTTTTTTTCAATGCATCATAAATTTCAGACAATTTCATGGTTTCTTTGCCGATAGCAAACGAACCCACGTTGAAGCTTTGATCGAAGTCTTCCGCTGTTAATGTATGGAAAGCTGGGTCTAAGTCTTCGACTTTTTCCCGTTGCCATATACCAAGCGGATCAAGGTTTGCGTGTTGATGTCCACGGAAACGGTACGCATTGATAAGCTGTAGAACTTTAACCTGCTTGGCATCCACATCTGGATCACTGACGCTTGCGCTTAAAAAGGTTGTTTCTTTAGCTAAACGTCGGAAGTAATCACGTACACGCGAATGAGGTTGTTCAACAACCGTCTCTTCCGCTACAGGTAAGCCGTCAAATACGTCTCGCCATACGTCATCAACTAAGTCTGGGTCGCTAAGATACAACTCGTAGAGATCCTCTACATAAGTCGCATTGGCGCCAGCCAGGTGTGAAGACTCAAGCCATGTCTTCATAACGCCATTCTGCATTGTTTTCCCTTAACCACTAGTTATCGCCAATTGCTCTGGTCTGAGCCGAGCTTATAAAAGCTGGCTTCCAATCTGTTGGTCACCAGCATATCGATAATATGAATTTTATACTGCGCGTTTAAGCAGCATTGTTTTGATATGTCCGATTGCCTTCGTAGGATTTAATCCCTTAGGACAAACATTTACACAGTTCATGATGCCATGGCAACGAAAAACACTAAAAGCGTCGTCGAGATCAGATAATCGTTCATCTGTTGCAGTGTCTCGACTATCAATTAGCCAACGGTAGGCAGCAAGTAGGCCTGCGGGGCCAATAAACTTGTCAGGGTTCCACCAGAACGATGGGCACGATGTCGAGCAACACGCACACATGATGCAATCGTACAAACCATCAAGATGGGCACGATCTTCCGGTGATTGAAGGTTCTCACGTGCCGGTGGTAGTGCACCATCATCAATGAGAAATGGCTTCACCTTGGCATAGTTCGCGTAGAACTGCTCCATATCAATGATTAGATCACGAATCACTGGCAAACCAGGTAGAGGACGTATCACAATCGTGCTTTCACCCGTTAGTGCTGAAAGTGGCGTAATACAAGCCAAACCGTTCTTGCCATTCATGTTGATACCGTCTGAACCACACACACCTTCACGGCATGAACGACGGAACGATAACGTTGAGTCTTGCTCTTTCAGCAGGATTAACGCATCCAACACCATCATGTCTGAACCTTCAGGCACTTCAAGGGCGTAGCCTTTCATGTGCGGAGCATTGTCGACATCAGGGTTATAACGGTAAATTGAAAAATTCAGTTTCATAATTTATCCCTCCCCTAGTATGTACGTGCTTTAGGCGGAAAAGCTTCACGATGAATCGGCGCCATATTGACATCACGCTTCGACATTTCTTCTGTCTCAGGGTTGTAAATAGAGTGGCATAACCAATTTGCATCATCACGCTCAGGGAAGTCGAAACGCGCATGCGCACCACGGCTTTCTGTACGATAGTTCGCTGCAACAGCCGTTGCGTATGCTGTTTCCATCAAGTTATCAAGCTCTAAACACTCGATACGCTGGGTATTAAATTCAGATGAGGTGTCATCTAAGCGCGCTTCTTTCAATCGCTCACGAATCACTTTTAACTCACTCAGACCTTTCGCCATTGCATCACCTTCACGGAACACCGAGAAGTTGTTCTGCATGCAAGTTTGCAGATCTTTGCGGATTTCAACTGGGTCTTCACCTTTTTGGGTAGTATTCCAGCGATTAACACGTGTCAGTGACGCTTCAATATCAGAGTCAGTTGCAGGACGAGCTTCCGATTGTGCCGCTAAGGTTTCGCCAAGGTGCAAACCCGTCGCACGGCCAAAGACCACTAAATCGAGCAAGGAATTACCACCAAGGCGGTTCGCACCATGCACAGATACCGAAGCAATTTCACCACAAGCGAACAAACCTTGAACTTCTTCGTCTTGGCCTGATGCTGTTTGTTTCAATGCTTGGCCTGACACTTGGGTCGGTACACCGCCCATCATGTAGTGACAAGTTGGTATAACTGGGATTGGCTCTTTCACCGGATCAATATGTGCAAAGGTACGTGATAATTCACAAATACCTGGCAAGCGAGATTCCAGAACATCTTTACCTAAGTGATCCAGTTTCAGCTTAATGTGTGGTCCCCATGGGCCATCACAGCCACGGCCTTCTCGAATTTCAACCATCATCGAACGTGCTACAACATCGCGACCCGCAAGATCTTTTGCGTTTGGCGCGTAACGCTCCATAAAGCGCTCGCCGTCTTTATTCAGAAGATAACCACCTTCACCACGACAACCTTCAGTCACCAGCACCCCAGCACCTGCAATGCCTGTTGGATGGAATTGCCACATTTCAATATCTTGCATAGGTACGCCAGCACGCAGTGCCATACCCACGCCATCACCCGTATTAATGTGTGCATTCGTTGTTGATGCATAAATGCGGCCTGCGCCACCTGTTGCAAGAATGGTGGCTTTTGATTTGAAGTAACAAATCTCACCCGTTTCCATGCAAAGTGCTGTACAACCTAAGATGGCACCATCTTGGTTTTTCACTAAATCGAGTGCATACCACTCTGAGAAGATGGTTGTTTTGTGTTTGATATTTTGTTGGTAAAGCGTATGAAGCAAGGCATGGCCTGTACGGTCAGCCGCGGCTGCGGTACGTGCCGCTTGTTCACCACCAAACTCTTTTGATTGGCCGCCAAAAGGACGTTGATAAATAGTGCCGTTATCAAAGCGAGAAAATGGTAAACCCATTTTTTCTAGTTCAATAACTGATTTTGGGCCATTTTGGCACATGTATTCTATGGCGTTTTGATCACCAATGTAGTCCGAACCTTTTACGGTATCGTACATATGCCACTGCCAGTTATCTGGGTGAGAGTTACCAAGCGCAACGGTAATACCACCTTGTGCTGACACTGTATGAGAGCGGGTAGGAAATACTTTAGATAGCAGGGCACATTTTAAGCCTTGCTCAGAAATTTGAAGTGCAGCGCGCATACCTGCACCACCAGCACCAATAACAACAGCATCAAATTCTCGAACTGCAATGCTCACTTACGCACCCCACACAATTAAGAAACCTGAAAACAGGTAAACAAGAAGAACAGCAACTACCCCAAATTGGAGCCCAGCACGTAAAGCCGCTGGTTTTATGTAATCAGTGAGTACTTGCCACAGGCCAATCCACGCATGAACTAAGATCGAAAGTAACGCTAACAACGTGAAAACACGGGTATTTAGCTGGCCAAAGAAAGCTGACCACGTTTCAAACGTTAGTTCCGGACCAAATGCGAAGAATCCGACCATATAGAAGGTGTAAAGTGTAAGGATCAGTGCAGTTGCACGAATTAGAATAAAGTCGTGTATGCCATTACGGCCGACAGTTGAAACATTACCTACCATACTAAACCTCCTGCAAAAACAGAAAGTACCGCTGTAATTGCGAAGCTGACTTTCGCGCTTGCAATCCCAGTTTCCATTTCTTCAAAATATCCCATATCCATCAGTAAATGACGGATACCAACAACGATGTGATAAAACAATGCTGTTAGAATTCCCCACAATACAAATTTCACAAAGAAGCTATCGACGATGTCGGCAGCGCTTGCAAAGCCTTCAGGGGAAGAGAGTGACATGTTGAGCAGCCACAATAGGATAGAAATAGAAACAAACGTAATCACGCCGGATACACGGTGTACGATTGACGCAATCGCAGTCAGAGGAAAGCGAATCGTCTGTAGGTCGAGGTTGACAGGTCTTGGCTTTTTTACTTTCACGGTCATTGCCCACTCAGCTCCTTTGGAGCGCATTATTTTTATGAATGAACTCTCCAGTTCATTTTTCCACTTAGCCTCTCAAACAAATGCAACATTTTAGTAACTTACGGTTATTATGTTGTTCTACTATACATTTAGAACATTTATAGCTTTAAGTTACTAATAACATTGATGACTAAAACATTTGTTACCAGCATAGCTGTGCTAGAGACCTGCCGCGATTATATGCCTCGTAACAACCAATTACAAACCTCTTAACATGACATCTAACACGGTTTCGTGAATTAGTACTTTTTTATCGAAAGTTATTAACAAGCGCACACATCAAAGCACAAAAATTGACAATCCGAGCTTCGGGCGGTACAACAAATAAGCATCCGCCTTGGATTAGGATTATAAAAAACAAAGGAGATTGTTATGGCAGATAAGAACGCTACTCTTCATATTGAAGGGAAGGCTCCTATCGAATTGCCGATTATCGGGGGCACTCAGGGGCCAGAGGTAATTGATGTGCGTAAACTGGGCGCTAACGGTTACTTCACATTTGACCCTGGTTTTCTAGCCACTGCTTCGTGTGAATCACAAATCACCTACATTGATGGTGATAAAGGTATTCTTCTGCACCGCGGCTACCCTATTGATCAACTCGCCAACAATGCTGATTACCTTGAAGTTTGTTACGTCCTATTATATGGCGAAGTACCAACGCGCGAAGAGTATGAAAACTTCCGTACGACTGTGACTCGTCACACTATGGTACACGAGCAAATTGCGAGCTTTTTCCATGGATTCCGTCGTGATGCACACCCGATGGCAGTTATGTGTGGTGTGGTTGGGGCTCTTGCCGCCTTCTATCATGATTCATTAGACATTAATAACGACGAGCACCGTGAGATCACGGCCTTCCGTCTATTGTCTAAAATGCCAACATTAGCATCGATGTGTTACAAATATTCCATTGGCCAACCGTTCATCTTCCCTCGTAATGATCTTGATTATGCAGAAAACTTCCTGCACATGATGTTCGCGACCCCTTGTGAAGAGTACGAAGTAAGCCCTGTTGTTGCACGTGCTATGGATAAGATTTTCACACTGCATGCCGATCACGAACAAAATGCATCCACCTCAACCGTACGTCTTGCGGGTTCTTCTGGTGCTAACCCATTTGCTTGTATTGCTGCGGGTATTGCATCACTTTGGGGGCCTGCACATGGTGGTGCTAACGAAGCCTGCCTGAAGATGCTCGAAGAAATTGGCAGTGTTGATCAAATCCCTGAATACATTGATCGCGCTAAAGATAAAGATGACCCGTTCCGCCTAATGGGCTTCGGTCACCGTGTTTACAAAAACTATGACCCACGTGCAACAGTCATGCGTGAAGCATGTCATGAAGTACTGGAAGAGCTTAACATCCAAGATCCGCTTCTCGATGTCGCGATGGAACTTGAACGCATTGCACTTTCAGACCCATACTTTATTGATAAGAAACTATACCCGAACGTCGATTTCTACTCAGGTATTATCCTGAAAGCGATCGGTATTCCAGTCTCTATGTTTACCGTTATTTTCGCGATGTCGCGTACTGTCGGCTGGATTGCACACTGGAGTGAAATGCACGCTGATCCTACAAACCGTATCGGTCGTCCTCGTCAACTTTATACCGGTTACACTCAACGTGAATTCCAACCAATTCACGAGCGTGAATAATCACTTAAGTAACAAAATCTAGAAACGAAAAGGGTTGCCACTGGCAACCCTTTCCTTTAAACAATCAAACTAAATATTTAATTTATAAGTGCCATCAAGGCGACTAAACAGGGTTATCAATATCAATGAAAGTCACATCAAATTGATGCTCTTTCGCCAACCACTCACCGAGTGCTTTCACCCCATAGCGCTCTGTCGCATGATGACCAGCACCGAAGTAATGAATGCCTAATTCACGTGCAATGTGCGTTGTACGTTCGGATACTTCACCTGAGATAAACGCATCCAGCCCTTTCTGTGCTGCTAATTCAATAAAGTCTTGGCCACCACCAGTACACCAGCCAAGTGTTTTAATTTTAGTCGGTGCGTTATCACCGATATGGAGAGGCTCACGGTGTAAGGTCATCGCTATACGTGCCGCCAACTCATCACCTGTTAATGGTTCTTCTAGTTGACCATAAATTGCCACTGATTTCGGATTACCCTCTTCCAAACCGCCAAGCACATCAACACCCAACAATTGAGCAAGTTGCGCATTGTTACCAAGCTCTGAATGGACATCTAACGGCAAATGATAAGCGTACAAATTAATACCGTTATCCATCAAAGCTTTGATTCGGCGATATTTCATGCCTCGAATTTCAGAAGCTTCACCTTTCCAGAAAAAACCATGATGCACCACTAAAGCATCAGCATTTTCTTCAATCGCACGATCGATTAATGCCTGACAAGCCGTTACGCCAGTCACAATTTTTTTAACTTCAGCCTTACCTTCAACCTGTAAGCCATTTGGGCAGTAATCTTTGATTAAGTGGGGGCTAAGTAGTTTATTTAATACCGATTCTAGTTGTAAATTATTCATTCAGTCTTCCATTTGACGACAAACGAGTTATATCAATCTGGGTAGTATTCTGGTTTGCGTAGGAAAAAGCATACAGAACAGCTAACCACTGCTCTATCTACAATCTAGTTAGCAGTGGTCTTTACCAGTAGAAACAATCAGTGACTGAGCCAGATTGGTACGAATACCTATAGTGTAGCCATTGTCATCATCCAGATCACCCGCTTACAATGGTGAAAAGCTATTTAGGTAATGTATTGAATGAAAACACAACTTTGTTATGACGACATCCAACAAATCGCAAGCGACTTCAATGCGCTATTAACCCTTCCACCATTAACTGATCAACAGCCATTCCAAATTGATGATGCTTGGCTGACACAGTTCAAACACAAGGCGCGACTCCCCTGTATCAATACTTACGAAGGGAATCGACGCTTAGGGTTTTACTATCAATGGCTTTGGCTTCAACTGATTGAAGCTCACCCAAACTACGTACTTGTCGCAGATGAAATACAACTAAATTGGCACCAACGAACACTAGGGGCCATTGATTTTCTGGTTAACAATACACAAACCAACGAACTAGAACATTGGGAAGTGGCCATTAAATTTTATCTGGCGTATCAAGGGCAATGGCTAGGACCAAATGCGAACGATAATCTCGATAAAAAAACAGCACGCATGGTCGAGCATCAACTCAATTTAACCGATCATCCAGCCTATCTGGGGGCATTGACTGATCAATATGGCGCAGTCACGCAAAAGCGACTCATCATGCAAGGGCGCTTATTTCATCATTATCAAGGAAAAGAAACAGGCTCGACTATCGCCATTCACCCTGATGCGACAACAGGACTATGGTGCTTTAAGCATCAAGCCAATACGCTGTTAGACCAGGGAAAGCAATTTAGGCCACTTAAGAAGCCCCAGTGGATATCTCCGCCCGCGTTCAATGACTTATCCGTCCCACTCGATCTCACTGCGCTAACAACACCCACACAAGTTGTCGATCAAATGAATACCATATGGTTCATCGTGCCAGATCATTGGCCGCTGCATAATCGTGATATCGAGTTCAAACAATAACTAACCCCAACCCTAGATACAAAAAAAGACGCCCTATCGGCGTCTTTTTCAATTAGTCACAGTTTTACTCAACCCAGATTACAAACCTGCGTCTGCAAATACTTTACTTACAATTTCTTGTGCTTCGGTTTCAATTAAACGAAGGTGCTCTTCGCCTTTAAAACTTTCACAGTAAATTTTGTAGATATCTTCAGTGCCCGATGGACGAGCAGCGAACCAACCATTATCGGTAGTCACTTTTAGGCCACCAATTGCTGCGCCATTACCCGATGCATGAGTTAAGCGTGCAGTAATTGGATCACCCGCTAGCGTTTCTGCCGCTACCATTTCTGGTGACAGTTTGCTTAGTACCGCTTTTTGCTCACCATTCGCAACCGCTTGTAAGCGGTTGTACTGAGACTCACCATGCTTAGCCACTAAATCAAGGTAGTATTCATGCGGGTTTTTACCTGTCACTGCTGTAATTTCAGCCGCAAGCAGGCAAAGCAAAATACCATCTTTATCAGTAGACCAAGGCGTACCATCAGCGCGTAAGAAAGATGCGCCTGCACTCTCTTCGCCACCAAAACCAAGTTTGCCTGAGTATAAACCGTTCACAAACCATTTAAAGCCAACAGGGACTTCACACAGTTCACGGCCAAGATCGGCAACCACACGGTCGATTAAAGCACTTGATACCAGTGTTTTACCCACTGCAACTTCCGCGCGCCACTCAGGACGATGGCGGTATAAGTAATCAATACATACCGCTAAGAAGTGGTTTGGGTTCATTAGGCCAGCTGGCGTAACAATACCGTGGCGGTCGTAATCTGGGTCATTACCAAAAGCAAGATCGTACTTGTCTTTGTGCGCCAGTAAACCAGCCATTGCATACGGTGAAGAACAGTCCATACGCACCACGCCATCTTTATCCAATGACATGAAGCGGAATGATGGATCAATTGATTCATTAACAAGGGTCAGATCTAAACCATAATGCGCCGCAATCTGACGCCAGTATTCAATACCTGAACCGCCTAGTGGATCAACGCCAAGGGTTAGGTTGGCTTTTTGAATCGCTGCCATGTCGATAACGTTTACAAGATCATCAACATAAGGAGCGACCAAGTCTTGTTCAACCACAAGCTCACTCGCAAAAGCGGCTTCGATTGCAACACGTTTTACGTCTACTAAACCATTCGCAATGATTTCATTCGCACGTGCTTCAATCGCAGTTGTTAACTCACCTTCAGCAGGGCCACCGTGTACAGGGTTGTACTTAATGCCGCCATCTTGCGGTGGGTTGTGTGAAGGCGTGATAACAATACCATCCGCCTTGGCTGTGTTCGCTTTATTATGGCAAAGAATAGAATGCGAAATACCCGGTGTTGGGGTATAACCTTTACCTTGTTGGATAATGACTTGAACGCCATTAGCCACCAACACTTCGAGCGTTGAGGTAAATGCAGGCTCTGATAATGCGTGAGTATCTTTACCTAAGAAAAGCGGACCTGTTACACCATTTTCAGCACGAACTTCAGCAACCGCTTGAGCAATTGCCCAAATGTGATGCTGATTAAACGTGCCTTTATCTGCCGTACCACGGTGACCTGATGTCCCGAAAGCAACGGCTTGGTGCGGATTATTAGCATTAGGTTCAATTAAGAAGTAATTCGCCACTAACGCTGGAATGTTATGCATATCTTCTTGCTGGGCTTGCTGCCCAGCACGAGGATGAATCGCCATAAAGTTTTCTATCCTTGTAAAAAGAGAGGCTTATCGCCTTTAAATTTCACCGCAAACTTTCTCTGTAATATCGCCACCGAAGCCCATTTTGGTCATCAGTTGCTCTACCATTTGACGTTTACGATCAGTATTCGTATTTGTAATTACCCAAAATGGGGTCTCAGGAATGGCCTTAGGTTTTGTAGTTTTACCACTCGCGAGTAACGTCTCTTCTTTATCTGCGAAATATACACGTGTACGGCCCTTGATTGCCGCAGCTTCTGTGAATCCTTGAGAATCAATGCGATAAAGCGATGATAAGATCATCATAAAGCGACCAATTGCTTTTTCCTGTGCCGCGAACTCATCAGAGATCAGTAGTGATCGCATTTCTTTTACACGATCTACTTGCGGTGCATTACCAGCATCTTTACTTACAACGATACCGCGTGGGCGAACAGGCATAACCACTTCAGGTGCAGGTGCAACCTGTAGGTTTTCCTGAGGCATCATCAGTAAGCGACGCAGAATGTCAGAGGCGCTTTCACCAATATGCTGAGTTTGGCTGGCAATATAGCGGTATAGCTCGTCGTCGACTTCAATCGTCTTCATCGTAGTGTTCATTATCGTTCCGTTTAAAAATTCACGGTGCGATTATACCGTGATATACGGTTATACTCTACGGAAAACCATTAACAACAAGAGAAATTAGTCGGTGAATCTTCATTATCGCGTGGAAGGCGAAGGCGAAACGATCATTTTGATCCATGGCCTTTTTGGCAGTTTAGACAACCTTGGCTTATTAGCCCGAACACTGAAAGAGCACTATCAAGTGATCAGTGTTGATCTCCGTAACCATGGACAATCCCCAAAGAGTGACCGTTTTACATACCGAGAAATGGCACAAGACGTACTGGCCGTTGCCGATCATTTGCAGATCGAGCAATTCGCCGTGATTGGTCATTCAATGGGTGGCAAAGTCGCAATGGCATTAAGCGAAGTTGCTCAGCATCGCTTAACGCAGCTTATCGTGATGGATATTGCACCAGTCGCCTACCAAGAACACCGCCACGAAAATGTGTTTAAAGGCCTATTGGAAGTTGCTAAACATACGGTGAATAAGCGTAGCGAAGCTGAAACTTATCTCGCGCAACACGTGGTTGAGCCAGGTGTGCGCCAATTTCTACTAAAATCATTCGCTAAAGGTGATAACGGCTATCAATGGCGCTTCAATGTTGATGCTTTGATCGCCAACTATGCAACTATTATGGGCTGGGAACCTGTCCAACCTTTTATAGGTAAGACACTGTTTATAAAAGGGCAAAACTCCGAATACATTCAAACTGCGCACCGCGCTGAAGTCGCAAAGCAATTTCCCAATGCAAAAGCCCACATGGTCGCCAATACAGGCCACTGGTTACACGCAGAAAAGCCCGATGTTGTTAGCCGAATTATCCTCAATTTTTTAGACGCTAAAGCAGATAATTGATACACGCACCTATCTTGGTACTAATGCCTATTCTGATAAGTCGTTGCGTAGAAGAAGTACTGAAAACAAGGCGAAGATTGTAATTTTCTCGTGATTTTCACCAGCAAATATGATCACTGATGACCTTGGAATACTATAAAGCCATCAATATTAACGATTAGCGTTTGCAGGCGTTAACAGTAAGTACTGGGTTATGATATAGTCTCGCCCTAGCTCAAACGTTGTAAGGAGACAGTGTGTTATACGAGCATATGGATCTGCTTGAATCCATCGGGTTGGACTTGTTGTTTGCATCAATCTTTTTCTTTATCGGTATGGCGATAAAAGATGTACTTCAACAAGGTAATGTTCCCCCATTTGGACGCAAAATTGTTTGGCTAGTACTATTCTTGGGCTGTGCAGGCTTTATCACTAAAGGTTTAATCCAACTGAGTTGGGAAGGTGCGGGGATAGGGTAAAGTTTTGCTGATGAGAATCAAAATGATGGCTCATCGGCTTTGTTCACTGAACAATTTGATAATCAGAGATAGCCTGAAGCGAAAAGCCTTCGCGCTAGTTAATCAAAACGATTATCATTAAAAATTATTTCAGGCGTTTCCTGAACTAGTTACTGTAAACCGTTATTTTATTTCGGTCATAATCTTATATACGGGTAATCTCTACTATGGCGAGCGTTGGACTCTTCTTTGGTAGCGACACAGGTAATACCGAAGCTGTCGCGAAAATGATTCAAAAACAACTAACCAAAAACTTAGTTGAAGTTAAAGACATAGCTAAAAGCAGCAAAGAAGACATCGATAACTTTGATCTTCTTCTGCTAGGTATCCCAACGTGGTACTACGGCGAAGCACAATGTGATTGGGATGATTTCTTCCCTGAACTAGAAGCCATCGACTTCTCAACTAAGCTAGTTGCTATCTTTGGTTGTGGTGACCAAGAAGACTACGCTGAGTATTTCTGTGATGCTATGGGTACAGTACGTGATATCGTAGAAAGCCGTGGTGCAACGATTGTTGGTCACTTCTCAACTGAAGGCTTCGAGTTTGAAGCATCTAAAGCACTTGTTGATGACAACAACTTCATCGGTCTATGTATCGACGAAGATCGCCAGCCAGAGCTGACTGAAGAACGTGTTCAGAAGTGGGTTGGTCAAATCTACGAAGAAATGTGTCTAGCAGAGCTTGCAGACTAATCACTAACAAACGTTAAGTGAGACAGTCACAAAAAAACGCGCTTAAAGCGCGTTTTTTTATGGGCGTAATATATAAGGCTATTGATGTACTTTCTCTGAAGCTATTTTGCTTTCTGAACTTATGTGCTCCTCAAAACCAAGTCCCTCTTCTCGCTCTCTGCTGCTTTCTTCTCTAAATTGGGGCTTCTTACGCACATAAAGTACACGTTTAACCGTCGCCACTGTATCTCCGTCAGCATTCATGACATTCACCACAAACTCCGGAAAGCACTTATCACCGTCTGCTGTTTGTTGTTTTATCCAACGAACACAATCGTCTGAAATAATGAAATGCGCATTAAGATCCGAGCTACCAGGCTTTAAAAAATTGATGTCAGCCTGCTTATCCCATACATAATACTCATGCCCAAGTATCCCTATCAACATCAAGGCATAAATTGGATCCGTCAATGAAAAAATACTCCCACCATACTGAGTGCGATTTGCATTTTTATTCCACCAACGTAATTTTAGATTGACGTCTACAGCACGAAAATCATCACTGATATGTGTGATATTAATGCCAGCCCCCCAAAAAGGTGGCCAGAGATTTAATGCTCGTCGAACAATATTGGGTTTGTAATACTTGTACACGGGTCGATTCCTTTCAACTGGTACGATGAGAGCCAGATACAAATACTAACAATTTAACAACAACAAAAACAGCGAATTTATTTACAGTAAGAATAACTCAACACAACTAAGCATTCACACATAAGCATATGACGATTTAAAAAACAGACTAATTATTTGAGGCTGACTAGATTCATCCGCTTTTAAGGTTTATTGTTACCTTATCGTCACTTATAATAAATAAATACGAGAAAGACTACCGCAGACCAACTTTGCGGCTAGCCAATAGGAAACCCAGATGTCAGATAATAACCATGCACTAAAACAAGCAGGTTTGAAGGTTACGCTTCCACGTCTAAAGATTTTAGAAGTGTTACAACAACCAGATTGCCAGCACATTAGTGCTGAAGATTTGTATAAAAAACTAATCGATATTGGTGAAGAGATTGGCCTTGCGACTGTTTACCGCGTCTTAAACCAATTTGATGACGCTGGCATTGTGACTCGCCATCATTTCGAAGGTGGAAAATCTGTTTTTGAGTTAGCGACTCAGCACCACCACGATCACTTAGTGTGCCTTGATTGTGGCAAAGTGATTGAGTTTTCTGATGATGTTATTGAAGAACGTCAGAAGGAAATCGCGTCAAGCTTCAATGTAAGGTTAACCAACCATAGCCTATACCTATACGGTCACTGTATGGAAGGCAACTGCACTGAAGACGAAAGCCTTCACGACCAAAAATAATTCGCCGCAGACATTAAAACTATAAGATTAAGAGCTCAACACTTAATCCTCTGCAATGAATTAAAAAAAACCAGCCCCCAAAGGCTGGTTTTTTTGCATCTGCATTTTATTAGTGATTAATCACCAATTTTTGCCCAAGTATCACGTAGGCCGACAGTGCGGTTAAAGACCAACTTCTCAGCAGAAGAGTCTTTAATATCAGCACAGAAGTAACCCGTACGCTCAAACTGGAATGCTTTCTCAGCTTCTGCTGTTTGTAGCGCTGGCTCAACAAAGCCATTCACAACAGCCAGTGATTCTGGGTTAATAACCGCAACAAAATCATCAGCTGCACCTGGGTTAGGTACTGTAAATAGACGATCGTACAAACGGAACTCAGCTGGAAGACCTGCCTCTGCAGATACCCAGTGAATAACACCTTTCACTTTACGGCCATCAGCAGGGTTCTTACCTAGCGTGTCTGCATCGTAAGTACAGAAGATAGTTGTGATATCACCTTCCGCATCTTTTTCGATACGTTCAGCTTTGATCACATACGCGCCGCGTAGACGCACTTCTTTACCTAAAACTAGGCGTTTGTACTTCTTGTTTGCTTCTTCACGGAAGTCATCACGCTCGATGTAAACCTCACGGCTAAATGGTACCTGACGCTCACCCATCTCTGGGTTGTTCGGGTGGTTCGCAACCGTTAGTACTTCAGTTTCACCAAAGTTTTCGATAACCACTTTGACTGGATCAAGCACTGCCATCGCACGTGGTGCGTTGGTGTTTAGATCATCACGAATACAAGACTCAAGTGAGCTCATTTCGATCGTGTTATCTTGCTTAGTCACACCGATACGCTTACAGAATTCACGAATAGATGCAGACGTAAAGCCACGGCGACGTAGACCAGAAATGGTTGGCATACGTGGATCGTCCCAACCAGAAACTAGGTTTTCAGTTACTAGTTGGTTTAGCTTACGCTTCGACATAACCGTGTACTCAAGGTTCAGGCGGCTGAACTCGTACTGACGCGGCTGACAATCGATAGTGATGTTATCCAGCACCCAATCGTATAGACGACGGTTGTCTTGGAATTCAAGCGTACAAATTGAGTGTGTAATGCCTTCTAACGCATCTGAGATACAGTGCGTGAAGTCGTACATAGGGTAAATACACCACTTATCACCCGTTTGGTGGTGAGTAGCAAAACGAACACGATAGATAACAGGATCGCGCATAACCATGAATGGCGACGCCATATCAATTTTAGCACGAAGACACATCTTGCCTTCTTCGATCTCACCGTTCTTCATTTGATCAAACAGCGCGATGTTTTCTTCAACACTACGGTCACGGTATGGGCTATGCTTACCAGGCTCTGTTAATGTGCCACGGTACTCACGCATCTGCTCAGGACTTAGCTCATCAACATACGCTAAGCCTTTATTAATTAGTTCAACTGCAAACCCGTGTAGCTTATCGAAGTAGTTTGATGAGTAACAAATCTCACCACTCCACTCGAAGCCTAACCAGTTAACATCGTTCTTAATAGACTCAACGTACTCGATGTCTTCTTTCTCAGGGTTAGTATCATCAAAACGAAGATTACATTGTCCCTGGTAGTCCTGAGCGATACCGAAGTTCAAACAAATAGATTTAGCATGGCCGATATGCAGGTAACCGTTCGGCTCCGGCGGGAATCGGGTATGGACGTTTGAATGTTTGCCACTGTCTAAATCCGCATCAATAATTTGGCGGATAAAGTTTGATGGACGAGCTTCAGATTCACTCATCAATTAGACCTCGTATGCTTACAGGATTTTTGAGCCTTCTATGATCCATAAATATGGCTCACTACTCAACAAATAGTATGCATTGTTTGTTGATATGGATAAAAAAACCCCGCAAAAGCGGGGCTAATACAATACATAATTTTATCACAGTGCCAACTTAGCACCAATAAACAACATTCCACTCAGGAGTCCACATGGGATTGAGGACAACCTGCCCTTGAAAAACAAGGAGAAGTCACCGAAATAACTTCTGCTATTTATCATTTTTCTCATGGTTTGCTGCACCCTCCATGATAAATACAGAAGTCATCTTCTTCGCGTATTACGTTTTTTACTTAAAACATCGGCCTCAAAAGAGGCCGATAGATAATTAATTCTTACTTAGCTGTCGAAGAGACTAAGGCAGTTTTACTGCAGATAGATCTTCTGATGCAGGGATTTTTTTCATTTCGCCCGCAACGATTTCAGCTAGAGGGCCTAGGATAACTTGTAGGTTGTTTGAACCTAGTTTAACCACACCCATTGCACCTAGTGCTTTCAATGTTTTCTCATTCGCTAGGCTGCTGTCTTTAAGAGTCAGACGTAGACGAGTGATACATGCATCGATGTTTTCTAGGTTACCGTGACCACCCAGAGCTTTAAGGTACTGCTTAGCCAGCTCACCAGTTTCTTTAGAACCAGTTACACCAGAAGACTCTTCTACATCGTCGTCTTCACGACCAGGCGTCTTAAGATTGAACTTAACGATAGCTGTGCGGAAGATTACATAGTAAAGACCGAAGAAGACTAGACCTTGTACAATTAGCATGTACCAGTTAACTGCTAGTGGGTTACGAGTAGATAGAACCATATCCACTAGACCTGCAGAGAAACCGAAGCCTGCAATCCACTGCATAGATGCAGCGATGTATACAGATAGACCAGCAAGTGCTGCGTGAACTACGTATAGCGCAGGTGCTAGGAACATGAATGCGAATTCTAGCGGCTCAGTTACACCAGTGAAGAATGAAGCGAAACCTGCAGCAATCATGATAGATGCTACTTTTTCTTTGTTCTTCGCTTTAGCCGTGTGGTACATCGCAAGTGCAGCACCAGGTAGGCCAAACATCATGATAGGGAAGAAACCAGCTTGGTACATACCTGTAACACCTACAGTTGCAGTACCTTCAGCGATAGATTTCGCACCACCAAGGAAGTTAGGGATATCGTTAATACCCGCTACGTCAAACCAGAATACTGAGTTTAGTGCGTGGTGAAGACCAACAGGGATCAGTAGGCGGTTGAAGAATGCGTAGATACCAGCACCTAGCTCACCCATACCTTGAATTGTTTCACCAAAGTTTACTAGACCACCGTAAACTGCAGGCCAGATGTACATAAGTACGAAAGCAATAAAGATACCAGCGAAAGACGTTAGGATAGGAACCAAACGCTTACCAGAGAAGAATGCTAGTGCTTTGTGAAGTTCTACAGCAGAGAAACGGTTGTAGATTTCAGCAGAAGTGATACCAACTAAAATACCAACGAATTGGTTGTTGATTTTACCGAAAGCGGCAGGAACTGCATCAGGTGCAATACCTTGAATCTGTGCAACAGCGCCCGGAGAAAGCAGCGTTGTTACTACTAAGAAGCCAACAAAACCAGAAAGTGCTGCAGCACCGTCTTTATCTTTAGACATACCATACGCAACACCAATTGCGAATAGCACTGACATGTTGTCGATAATCGCCGCACCAGCTTTAATCAAAAATGCTGCTAGTGCACTGTTACCGCCCCAAGCTACCGGGTCAATCCAGTAACCAATACCCATTAAAATAGCTGCGGCAGGCAGTGTGGCGACTGGCACCATCAATGCTTTACCTACTTTTTGAAAATATCCAAGAATATTCACCCTTAGTTCCCCCTATGGTTTTCTTAGATGTAATTTAGATAACTTATTTTGCTATCCGATTTAGTCCTTTGCAGTTTAAGAAATTAATTTCGCCCCGCAAATTAAAACGTTATCATTTGTGATCTTTATCACCTGTAGAGACAAGATCTAGGCGATTTTGCTAGCTCGATCATAAAACTTATTTTATCATTCGAAACAAAGGCAAGAAGCCGCTAAGATTTTTACCGTATTATCTATCTTGAATGAGGTGTCACTGTGAGACTAATCCCGCTTAATAACGCTAAAGATGTAGGTTTGTGGTCAGCGCGCCATATCGCTGATTCTATTAACAAATTTCAGCCAACTGCGGAGCGTCCATTTGTTCTTGGCTTACCAACAGGTGGTACACCACTGACAACTTATAAGCGCTTAATTGAACTTTATGAAGCAGGCGAAGTAAGTTTCAAGCATGTTGTTACTTTCAATATGGACGAATACATCGGCATCTCAGCTGATCACCCTGAGTCTTACCGTAGTTTTATGTACGGTAACTTCTTCAATCATATTGATATTCAAGAAGAAAACATCAATCTTCTGAATGGTAATACTGATGACCACGAAGCAGAATGCCAACGTTACGAAGACAAAATTAAGTCTTACGGTCGCATCAACCTATTCATGGGTGGCGTAGGTAACGACGGTCATATCGCATTTAACGAGCCAGCATCATCGCTATCTTCTCGTACTCGCATCAAAACACTAACTCAAGACACACGTATCGCTAACTCTCGTTTCTTCGATGGCGATATCGAACAAGTACCTAAATATGCACTAACAATTGGTGTTGGTACGCTACTTGATTCAGCTGAAATCATGATCCTGGTAACAGGCCACAATAAAGCACAAGCATTAGAAGCTGCTGTTGAAGGCTCTGTAAACCACCTATGGACAGTATCTGCACTTCAACTTCACCCTAAATCACTGATTGTTTGTGATGAGCCTGCAACGCAAGAGCTTAAAGTGAAGACAGTAAAATACTTCCAAGAGCTTGAAGCTGAAAATATTAAAAACCTTTAATAAGGAAACGTTCATGTACGCGCTTACCAATTGCCGCATTTTTACCGGTAGCGATGTGCTGAATAACCACGCCGTCATCATTGACGGCGTGAACATTCACGCTGTATGCCCTGTTACCGAGCTTCCTCAAGATATTAAAACCGTTGATTTAGATGGCGCAGAACTAACGCCTGGCTTTATTGATCTACAGCTAAATGGCTGTGGTGGCGTAATGCTTAATGATGAAATCAACGCTGATACCATTCACACCATGCACCTTGCTAACCTGAAATCAGGTTGTACTAGCTTTTTGCCAACCCTGATCACTTCATCAGACGCTGACATGAAAGCTGCTATTGCTGCAGAACGTGAATACCAAAGCAAATACAACAATCACTCTTTAGGCCTACACCTTGAAGGTCCTTACCTAAACGTGATGAAAAAAGGCATTCACAGTGTTGACCATATTCGTCGTTCTGATGACGAAATGATCAAAACTATCTGTGATAACGCCGATGTTGTAACTAAAGTGACCCTAGCACCAGAACAAAACCCACACGAGCACATTGAGCAACTCGTAGAAGCTGGGATTGTTGTTTCTGCAGGCCACACGAATGCAACTTATGTTGAAGCTCGCCAAGGCTTTGCTGCTGGTATTACATTTGCCACTCACTTATTCAATGCAATGACCCCAATCGCTGGCCGTGAACCTGGTATGGTGGGTGCCATTTATGACACGCCTGAAGTATACACAGGCATCATTGCTGATGGCTTCCATGTCGATTATGCCAATATTCGTATGGCCCATCGCATGAAAGGTGAGAAATTAGTCCTAGTTACTGATGCAACTGCACCTGCAGGAGCAGACATGGATCACTTTATTTTTGTCGGTAAGAAAGTATATTATCGTGATGGCAAGTGCGTTGATGAAAATGGCACACTTGGCGGTTCGGCGCTGACAATGATAGAAGCAGTAGAAAATAGCGTCGAGCATGCAGGCATCGCCCTTGATGAAGCGATCCGTATGGCTACTCTGTATCCTGCACGCGCTATTGGTGTAGATCACAAACTGGGTGCCATCAAAAAAGGCATGGTTGCTAACCTGACTATTTTTGATCGTCAATTCAATGTTCGGGCGACTGTTGTTAACGGTGAATACGAGCAGAACTAAACTATGACAGGCGGACAAATTGGTAATGTAGATCTAGTAAAGCAGCTAAACAGTGCTGCTGTATATAGACTGATCGACTTACAAGGCCCTATATCACGGATTCAGGTTGCAGACGTAAGTCAACTTGCTCCCGCAAGTGTTACTAAAATTACCCGCCAGTTACTTGAGCGCGGCCTTATCAAAGAGGTCGCGCAACAAGCATCGACAGGTGGTCGACGAGCTATATCGCTGACAACGGAATCAGCAGCTTTCCACTCTATTGCGATCCGCCTCGGACGCGATTCTATTGAAATGACCTTGTACGATCTCAGCGGTAAATATATCGCAGGGATGGCGGCACAATTCTCTTATGATGACCAAGACGCACTCCTTTCAGGCTTAATGAAGTACATTCATCAGTTTATTGCTGATAATGAAAACGTCATGAAAGAATTGGTGGCCTTTGGTATTACGCTTCCAGGTCTTATCGATCCTGAAAAAGGCATCATTGAATACATGCCTCACATTGAAGTCGATAACTTCCCACTCGCAGATATCATCACCGATACTTTTGGTGTTTCTTGTTTTGTTGGTAATGATATTCGTGGGTTAGCACTGGCTGAGCATTACTTTGGTGCTAGCCGTGACTGTAAAGACTCCATCTTAGTCAGTGTCCACCATGGCACAGGCGCAGGTATTATCGTCAATGGTCAGGTTTTCCTTGGTTTTAACCGCAATGTTGGTGAAATTGGCCACATCCAAATTGATCCACTGGGCGATAAATGTCAATGTGGTAACTTTGGTTGCCTCGAAACTGTAGCCTCAGATCCTGCTGTTATTGCACATGTACAAAAACTTCTCGATCAAGGCTATTCAAGTAGCCTACAAGAGCTTGAAGAAGTCACCATGTTGGCGATTTGCGAAGCTGCAAACAAAGGTGATGAGCTGGCAAGTCAGGCTTTAATCAAAGTGGGTAACCAGCTGGGTAAAGCGCTCGCGATGACCATCAACTTATTTAACCCGCAGAAAATTGTTTTAGCAGGTAATATTACGCAAGCCAAAGAGATAGTGTTACCAGCTATTCGTCGCTGTATTGAAACGCAATCGCTATCAACCTTTCATAAGGATTTGCCGATTGTGCCTTCAGAACTTATTTCACACCCGACAATTGGCGCTTTCTCAATGATTAAGCGTGCTATGTTGAACGGTGTACTGCTACAACGCCTATTAGAAGATTAAGAGGGGCATACTTTCGCGAGGATAAGCTGAATTCGCCGCGTCCCGCTATACCCACACTCTTAATTTGTAACAGTTATTTAAGGGCCATACGTCAACAGACGTATGGCCCTTGTGTTATATTCTCGTGCAATATTTTGCGTCTAAGAGAGAAGGAGCATCACCCCCACCATGGAACTCGTTTTTATTATCACCGCCTTCATTGCTGGTTTTATTGCAATGCAATGTAAGTTGCCCCCACTCGTAGGCTTTCTTGTCGCCGGGTTTGGGCTTAGCAGTATGGGGGTACAAAGCACTGAAACTCTATCCCTATTGGCTGATCTTGGTGTGACGCTACTTCTCTTCAGCATTGGCTTAAAATTAGATGTTAAGACACTACTGGCCAAAGAGATTTGGGGCGGTGCAACACTACATAACCTCCTCTCAACCGGTTTATTCACTCTCGCTTTACTTGGTTTAAAACAGCTAGGCTTAGGCATGCTGGCAGATTTAAGCCTTGCTCACTTAGCACTGCTTGGCTTTTCGCTTTCTTTTTCAAGTACCGTTTTTGCGATTAAAGCCCTGCAAGATAAAGGCGAGTTAAATGCCACCTACGGCACATTGGCTATCGGTATTCTGGTAATGCAGGATATCTTTGCCGTGCTGTTCTTAACGATCTCAACAGGAAAAATCCCTGAAATCACAGCACTAGGCCTCTTTGCGCTGCCTTTCTTACGTCCACTGATGTTCCGAATTTTGGATAAAGCAGGACACGGCGAAATGCTGGTACTGTACTCAATATTCTTAGCCTTAGTAGCAGGTGCCGGGCTGTTTGAGCTTGTTGGCCTAAAAGCCGATTTAGGCGCGCTAATTCTCGGGATGATGCTTGCCGCTCACCCGAAAGCCTCTGAGATGTCTAAATCACTCTTTAATCTTAAAGAACTACTGCTAGTGTGCTTCTTCCTCAATATAGGTTTATCAGAAGCTCCGACTCTCGATGGCGCCATTATGGCTGTGATTCTCTTGTTATTGTTGCCAATCAAAGGGATTTTGTACTACCTCATTTTCCACTTGTTCCGGTACCGTGTGCGTACCTCACTGCTTGGAACATTAACCCTGTTTAACTACAGTGAATTCGGTTTAATCGTCAGTGGATTAGCCTATAAGCTGGGCTGGCTTCCTGGCAGTTTCTTAGTGGCTATCGCAATGACGGTCTCAATTTCATTTTTAATCGCTGCACCACTTAATAGCATTGGCCACAGACTCTATAACGATACTTCTAAGTGGTTAAAAGAGTACGATGCCGATCTACTAAACCCCAGTGATAAATTGATCGATTTTGGTCAAGCACACGTGCTTATACTAGGCATGGGGCGTATTGGTAGCGGTGCTTACGATGAGCTTGTCGAACGCTATGGCAATCAGATCATCGGTATTGAAACTCGTGAAGAATCGGTAGATGACCACCTTCAGGTTGGACGTAACGTGCTTCATGGCGATGCGACGGACCCTGACTTCTGGACACGTGTTATCAGTAGCCACCAAATCAAACTGGTGTTACTTGCAATGCCAAATAGTCATGCCAACAGCTTTGCAATGGAACAAATCAATACCCTGAATTACAAAGGCAAAGTGGCTGCAATAGCGAAATATACCGATGAGATGGAAGAGTTAGAAAACTTAGGCATTGATGCCGCCTTCAATATTTACCATGAAGCAGGCCGTGGTTTTGCCCGACATGTTTGCGAAGAACTAGAGATGGACCTTAAACCTCGGACTTAAGCCTTATTCGCAAATGATGAATATTTTAAGACGGTTGCTTCGGCAACCGTTTTTTTTGGTCAAAAAATCACTAACTATAGATAGGATTCGGAAAAACCAATATTTATTAGATATTATTCATCAGAGGTCTTTTTCTTCAATTGATCTGAAGTTTTTCATTGCAATTAATTACTGAATACGCAATTTTAAAAAACAAGTAAGGGAAAAGTGACGTATCCGTTAAATTTGGTACTGAAGCATTCGCCAAAGAAGGCAACCCGAGAAAATTACCAAGAATTGCAATAGTTTAGGTTGGAGTGAAAATATGTGTTCAGTATTTGGGATATTAGATATTAAAGGCGATGCTACCGCATTACGTACAACAGCATTAGAGATGTCAAAAAAAATGCGTCATCGCGGACCAGACTGGTCTGGTATTTATGCATCAGACAAGGCAATCCTGGTTCATGAGCGCTTAGCAATTGTGGACTTAAACAGCGGTGAACAGCCACTTTACAACCAAGACAAAACCCATGCACTCGCAGTTAACGGTGAGATCTACAACCACAAAGAACTGCGCGCTGAATTCGCACCCAACTACCCATTTCAAACTGAATCTGACTGTGAAATCATTCTGGCACTATACAAAGAAAAAGGCCCAGAACTACTCGATTACTTAAACGGTATTTTTGGCTTTATTCTTTACGATGAACAAGAAGACGCTTACTTAATTGGCCGTGACCACATTGGCATTATCCCGCTTTATCATGGCCATGATGAGCATGGTAACTACTATGTAGCTTCTGAAATGAAAGCGCTTGTACCTGTTTGTAAAACCATCAGTGAGTTCCCTCCAGGTCACTTCCTATGGAGCAAAAAAGGCGAGCCGGTACGTTACTACAAACGTGACTGGATGGAATATGATACCGTTGCAGATGCAAAAACAGATAAAGCAGCACTGAAAGACGCGTTAGAAAGCGCTGTAAAACGTCAATTGATGACAGACGTACCTTACGGTGTATTACTGTCTGGTGGTCTTGATTCATCAGTTATCTCTGCAATCACCAAAAAGTTTGCAGCAAAACGTATTGAAGATGATGAGCAATCTCAAGCTTGGTGGCCAACCTTGCACTCCTTTGCGATTGGTCTTGAAGGTGCACCCGATCTAAAAGCTGCGAAAGTTGTTGCTGACAGCATAGGTACGGTTCACCATGAATTGACTTACACCGTTCAAGAAGGTCTTGATGCCATTCGTGATGTGATTTACCACATTGAGACCTACGATGTAACGACAATTCGTGCATCCACCCCTATGTACCTGATGTCGCGTAAGATCCGTGCAATGGGTATTAAAATGGTGCTCTCGGGTGAAGGGGCTGATGAAGTCTTTGGTGGTTACTTGTACTTCCACAAAGCACCAAATGCCAAAGAATTCCATGAAGAAACTGTACGTAAATTACTTGCGCTGAACATGTTTGACTGCGCGCGCGCCAACAAATCAATGGCAGCATGGGGTATTGAAGCACGTGTACCTTTCCTTGATAAAGATTTCTTGGAAGTGGCTATGCGAGTTAACCCTGAAGACAAAATGTGTGGCAACGGTAAGATGGAAAAACACATTATTCGTGAGTGTTTTGAAGATTACTTACCTGAATCTGTGGCATGGCGTCAAAAAGAACAGTTCTCTGATGGTGTTGGTTATAGCTGGATTGACACGCTACGTGATGTAGCGGAAGCAAAAGTGTCTGATCAGCAACTTGAAACAGCGAAATTCCGCTTCCCATACAACACACCAACAACCAAAGAAGCGTATGCTTACCGTGAGATCTTTGAAGAACTATTCCCGCTAGAAAGTGCGGCAAAATGTGTTCCTGGCGGTCCATCAATTGCTTGTTCTAGTGCAAAAGCGATTGAGTGGGATGAAAGCTTTAAGAACAGTGCCGATCCATCAGGTCGTGCGGTTGCTGCCATTCACAATGAAGCTTACAAAAAATAATACCTTAAGATATTTTTATTTTAGTGATCAAACGCAGCCTTCGGGTTGCGTTTTTTCGTTATTACGACCAGACGTTTATTGAAACTCAATGCATTAATACTGGAAATATATGTCGTAAACTTACGCCAATCTTTTATAAAAACGCTAGCCAGCCCACAGATTGGGTTTCCATTATCCCCTAGTCTGACTGTCATAAACATTATCTACCTCGCTCAATAATCGACAGCTGTCTCTTTTAAAAAGTTAAAGCCGCTACTTAATTTTTATGCAGGCAGGTAGTAATGAAACACGTTTTAAATTTCAACAAATAGACAGACACCACATGAAACGAATAAAGACAGAAGTAAACGGCCCTGAGTTCTCCCAATTCATTGCTGGCTATTGGCGCTTAATGGAATGGAACATGACACCACAACAGCGTCTGACCTTCCTAAAACAGCATGTCGAGTTAGGCATCACCACTTGTGATCACGCGGATATTTACGGTAATTACGAATGTGAAGCGGCTTTTGGTGAGGCCTTAAAATTAGACCCTAGTATGCGTGATAGTATTGAGATCGTGAGCAAATGTGGCATTCGCCTGCCAAGCGCTCCTTCGGGTGATATCGCACTACCCCATTACAATACCACCACTGACTACATAGTATCGCAAGCTGAGCAATCACTAAAAAACCTTCACACCGATCATCTTGATTTACTATTGATACACCGCCCCGATCCACTGATGAATGTGGATGATATTGCAGAGGCCTTTAGCCGCCTTAAACAAGACGGCAAAGTAAAACATGTGGGGGTATCAAACTTCACTACCAGTCAGTTCGATTTATTACAATCACGCCTAGATTATCCATTAGCAACGAACCAACTAGAGATTTCGCCAGTCAATATGGCAGCACTGCACGATGGTTCCTTAGACCAAATGCAGCAGCACCGTATTGCACCTATGGCATGGTCATGCTTGAGTGGTGGTAGTTTGTTCAACGGACAAGATGAAAAGTCTAAACGTCTACGTGCAGAGCTTGAAATAATCGCGGCTGAAGTCGGTGCGGAAGGTATCGACCAAATTGTTTATGCCTGGGTACTCGCCCTACCCTCTAAGCCACTACCTATCATTGGCAGCGGCAAAATAGAACGCGTCCGCCAAGCTATTCGCAGTGCTGATATAACGCTAACACGTCAGCAATGGTTCCGAATCTGGGTTGCCTCAAACGGCCACAACGTGCCTTAGCTACCACTTATTAAAACCGAGACATAAAAAAAACCCAGCATTTGCTGGGTTTTTCTTGAGTTCAATAATCACTGATTGAGCGATTAACGTTCCCAGTATGCTTCTTCAAGACTGTCTTCACGCTCAGGCAAGCCACGAGATAAACGTGGTGAGTGCTGAGCCAGTACTTCGTAACTAACACGGTTAGAGTACAGACAGATTTGAGAAAACGAAGAGTACGTCAAAAAGCTATGTTGGTGCTTACTTGAATTAGGGACGTTCTCTTTGTGGTAACGGTTGGCTGACATATCATGCAGTAATGCAGACAGAGCACCATCACCTGCACCATTGGTATTCTTGATACGTTCAGGACCACCCATGTACGGTGATATGTGTGAGTACGCCTTAATTGGCGCTTCACATGCCTCTTTCAGCATAGGGCGACTAAATTCGTAGCGGTTAAACTCTGCAATTTCACCAGGCAATAGTGGCAAGCTCGTTGTACGCTTTGCACTGTCTTCCGTGTAGCCCGCCGTGTACAAGCCAATAGGACCAGCAGTACATAAAACAAGGTCAACCCACTCAAGCGTTTGATCAGCCGCAACCAATGGATCAGATTCACCCGTTAAGGCTTCGGCTTCATCTTCATTCATCGCCACAACCGTCACATGATCGCGTAGGAAATCACGCCACCACTGTGGATCGTCTTGAATCACAAACTTAGTACCTAAAGTTAAAACAACAGGCACATCATATTTTTTCGCGTAATCAATTGCTCGCATTGTTGCAGCAGGCATTGGGTCGCCATCTTTACAACGAACAAGGTAAGCCGTTAATACAAGTGCCGAAGCATTTTTAAATACAGATTCAGGAATGCTATCTGGGCTTAGTTGGTTCATGTGTCCTTCGTTAATCGCAAAGGTACGCTCACCTTCTGCAGAGATTAACGCAAAACAACGACCAATAGGGCCATGCACTGGCTGTAGGTGGTTCATATCCATACGGCTTGATGTATTACACAAGTAACGATATGCGTAGCTACCTACTTCAATATCTTTACTCATCACACCCAGCAGTACCGATTTATCATCAGCCAATACGGAATAGTTGTGTAGCGTGTTACCTATGGTACCGCCAGCAAACTCATGGCTAATTAAGTTCTTTTCTTTTAGCTCCTGATATAAAGCTTCTGCTTTTTCATCAGAGATCACTAAAGAATGACCTTTGCTTAGCTCATAACGTTCAAGAAATGCGTCATCTACACAGGCTTCAATATCAACCAAAGTTTGGTCGATACCAACAACATGGGTACGAGTTAGACGTTTTTCTTGCTTTGTTTGACTCAGAAGTGGATCACGAGCATGTACAGGAAAGTAATGCTTCGATTTACGTTGGCCTGGAAATTTCATCTGAATGAGCTATCTGTCTAGTGAACTTTTTGCGAATTCTATCACATTATCGTGAACATAAAAGAAAGCCGCTCATTCTTTTTGAGAGGCAAGAGCTTTTTTGTAACACAATTCCGAGTCAATAATACGCCTAAATAGAGTAATAACGACTATTTACTCTCGTGGAAGCAAAACGAAAACATGGATGATCAATAACTTAACGCTTCATCGTTACTCACCCCACCCCTGTGTATTTTGCTTTACAAGGTTTGCCATCATCGTGATGTGTGCCGAGTTATCATTCAAGCATGGAATAAGATTGAAGCTTTCGCCACCAGCTTCAATAAAGACCGCTTTACACTCTTCTGCAATTTCTTCCAATGTCTCTAAACAGTCCACAGAGAAAGCGGGGCACATTACATCTAAGCGTTTCACGCCTTTTTTCGCCAAAGCTTCAATGGTTTTATCCGTATATGGTTGCAGCCATTCTTCCCGTCCAAAAATCGATTGGTAACTCATGCTCATTTTTTCACGCGGTAAGTCCAAGCTTTCAGCAAGCAATGCTGTTGTTTGGTTGCAGTGCACAGGGTACGGATCACCATTGTCTGCATAACGTTTAGGAATACCATGGTAAGAACACAATAGGTAATCAGGTTGACCGTGCTCAGCCCAAAAATCAGAGGCTGATTGAGCTAAGGCTGAGATATAGTCTGGATGTTCAAAATAGTGGTTAACGAAACGAAATTCAGGTAACTCTGGCCATGCTTTTATCGATTTCGCTAACTTATCAAATACAGCAGCTGTTGTGGTTTGCGAATATTGCGGGTAAAGCGGCAACACAACCACTTTGTCACAGCCTTGCTCTTTAAGAGCGGCTAACCCAGCTTCAATACTTGGTGAACCATAAGTCATACCAAGCTCAACAGGTACATTCAGTTCTGCTTGTAATAACTGTTTCTGACGCTTTGAATACACCATAAGTGGTGAACCGTCATCCATCCAAACAGATTGATACAACTTTGCGACTTTAGGCGCACGGATAGGTAAAATAACACCATGTAATATTGGACACCAAAGCCAACGAGTCATGTCAACCACGCGCTTATCGTGTAGAAACTCGCCCAAGAAACGCTTTACACCGGCCGATGTTGGCTCATCTGGCGTACCTAAATTCACTAACAATACGCCGTGCTTTTTACTCATTATTTATCCGCCGCTTTATCTTAGTTAAACCGTATTATAGCTAATACTATCACTAACTTGTACGGCTCAATATCGTAAACGATCATTCTGTTTACTAAATTTAGTATCTAGGATTTGGGGACTTTTTATCAATGGCTTTATGAGAATAAAAAACGGGCACACCTAAGTATGCCCGTTTCAATTAATCACACTAAGCGGTGATTAAGATAATGCTTTTTCTAGCTCAGCGCTTACTGCCGCAACTTCTTTAGTACCGTCAAATTTAAGGTACTTAGTGTTACCTGCTGCAGCTTCTTTACCGTAGTATTCGATAAGCGGTGCAGTTTGCTTGTGGTAAACACCTAGACGCGCTAGTACTGTTTCTTCTTTGTCATCTTCACGGATAACAAGATCTTCACCAGTTTCGTCATCTTTACCTTCCACTTTTGGCGGATTGTAAACAACGTGGTAAGTACGACCAGAAGCAAGGTGAGCACGACGGCCCGCCATACGCTCAACGATCACTTCGTCAGCCACATCGAATTCGATAACGTAGTCGATCTCAACACCGTTTTCTTTCAAGCCATCAGCTTGAGGAATAGTGCGTGGGAAACCGTCTAGTAGGAAGCCTTTCGCACAATCGTCTTGGGCAATACGCTCTTTAACCAGACCAAGAATGATGTCATCAGACACAAGTTGACCTGCATCGATTACAGATTTCGCTTGTTTGCCTAGCTCTGTACCTGCTTTGATTGCTGCACGTAGCATGTCACCCGTAGAGATTTGAGGAATACCAAATTTCTCCATGATGAATTGTGCCTGAGTACCTTTACCTGCACCTGGAGCGCCCAGAAGAATGATGCGCATCGTGATCCCCTTTATTAAATAAGCTTGGTGTTTCTCAAAAAAAGTGAAAATACACTGATTAGACGTCAGTCGCAAGCCCAGCACTTAGTCTGGGCTTGGTTTACATTCTTTATCAGCATACTATGCGATAGTCACAAGAGCGTCGATTAGACCTTAGTCAGTCTCTCACCATAATGCCTATCACATCTTATTGATTGTCTCACCAACGACCGACTATTTAGCCAGTAGCTGATTAACCGCATTCAGGAACTGAGATGGATCTTCCATCGCACCACGTTCCGCTAACATCGCTTGACCCATCAGCATTTCAACCCAACGGCCAAATACCACTTCGTCAGCTTCGTCTGCCATTTGTTTAACCAGAGCATGCTCTGGGTTAATTTCGAAAATGTATTGCACTTCAGGCGCTTCTTGACCGACAGCAGCCATCAATTTTGCCATCTGCGTGCCCATTTCGTTTTCATCTGTAACCACAACAGCAGGTGTATCGTGAAGTTTAAAAGTCGTACGTACTTCTTTCACACGATCCCCCAAGTAAGCTTGGGTGCGTTCAACCACAGATTTGAAAGCTTCTTCTGTTTCTTTTTGCTTTTCTTTGTCTTCTTCATTCTCGAATTTAGACAAATCAAGATCCGCCTTTGTGATTGACTGGAACTGCTTGCCATCAAATTCAGGTAAGTAATTCATCAGCCACTCGTCAATGCGATCGTGCATTAAGATAACTTCAATACCTTTCGCACGGAATTGCTCAAGGTGAGGGCTATTTTGCGCTGCTTTAAAGCTGTCTGCTGTGATGAAGTAGATCTTCTCTTGATCTTCTTTCATTCTTTCAACGTAATCCGCCAATGAAACAACTTGTTCAGCCGCATTATTCTCAGTTGAGCTAAAGCGTAACAAGTTCGCTATTTTGTCACGATTAGCAAAATCTTCTGCAGGGCCTTCTTTTAGTACTTGGCCAAATTCATTCCAGAATGTCTGGTATTTCTCTGCATCATTCTTCGCCATGCGCTCAAGCATAGTTAATGAACGTTTCGTACACGCCTTACGTAGCGCTTGAGTCACCTTGTTATCTTGTAAAATCTCACGCGATACGTTTAGTGGTAAATCGTTAGAATCGATCAAACCACGCATAAAGCGTAGGTAACTTGGCATAAATTGTTCAGCATCATCCATAATGAACACACGTTGAACATATAACTTCAAGCCATGCTTACTATCGCGATTATATAGGTCGAATGGTGCTTTAGAAGGCACATATAATAAGCTAGTGTAATCTTGCTTACCTTCGACACGGTTATGGCTCCAATGAAGCGGCTCGGCATAGTCATGAGAAACATGCTTGTAGAACTCTTTGTATTCTTCTTCAGAAATATCTGACTTGTTGCGAGTCCACAAAGCCTGCGCCTTGTTGATTTGCTCCCACTTTTTGTTGCCTGTTTCTTTCCCTTCTTCGTCCATCTCTGCCGTTTGCAGGTGAACAGGAATACCAATATGATCTGAGTATTTACCGATCACGTCACGTAGGCGGTATTCGCTTAAAAATTCTTTTTCTTCTTCACGAAGGTGAAGAATGATATCAGTACCACGTGTCGACTTAGTGATATCTTCAACACTGTAATCACCTTCACCGCTTGATTGCCAGCTCACGCCCTGCTCTGCGGGTGCGCCAGCAGCACGGGTGTGTACTGTGACAGAGTCAGCCACAATAAACGCAGAGTAGAAGCCAACACCAAATTGGCCAATAAGCTGTGAGTCTTTGCTTTCTTCATTACTTAGGCTACTGAAGAAATCTTTTGTGCCTGATTTTGCAATTGTACCTAAGTGCTCAATCGCATCTTCACGGCTCATACCAATGCCGTTATCGCTAATAGTCAACGTACCTGCATCGGCATTAAATGACAATTTAACACCTAGATCTGAGTCACCTTCATACAAGTCTGGCTCTGACAATGCACGGAAACGTAATTTATCTGACGCATCCGACGCATTAGAAATTAGCTCACGTAAAAAAATCTCTTTATTTGAATACAAAGAGTGAATCATCAGATGAAGAAGTTGTTTCACTTCTGACTGAAAACCACGGGTTTCCTTATTGGTAGAGGTATGTTGTTCGCTCATCGAAACTCCAAAAACAATAGTTTTACGTAAAATTACCACTATATTCATGCGGTTAAGTAACCGCTCGTCTATTTATGGTAAAAATTCCCAATTAGATACCAATTAGATGTGGTCAAATAGTAGGTTTTCAACCTAAAATAGCCTTTTTTATTCTTTTTAGAATTTCTACGCAGAGATTTTCCTTTTTTTACATTCAGATTATATTCAGGGAATTATGATATATAAGTGCCTAAACTGTTTCATTGGGGCTAAAAATGCATAACACCTCCACTAAGTTCTTAATTGGTAAGCGTTTCCTTTTTGACCCTTACGACAACAGCTTAATTGACCAACTTGAAAGTGATGAGCTTACTCGCTTAGGCAGTAATGAAAGCCGCGCACTCAGCCTTTTGATAGAAACACCTGGCGCAATCATCACTCGCACTCAATTACATGATTTTGTTTGGAGAGAGCAAGGTTTTGAGGTGGATGATTCTAGCTTAACCCAAGCCATTTCAACCCTGCGTAAAGCATTAAAAGATTCAACAAAGTCCCCTGAATTTATAAAAACAGTGCCTAAACGCGGTTATCAAATGATAGCACCCGTTTCAGAGCATCTTACAAAGCCAGAAAAATCTGAAAAAACCTTTGCTGAAGATCTCGTCAGCCAAATACCAACCGCAGAACGTTCCGCGCCTGAATACGACGCAGCACCTGTGGAAAAAACAGCACACCACACAGCCGCAGCACCAATCAGTAAAGGTCACCGTGTAAATATCTACGGCTGGTTAGCCCTTGTTATCGCGCTACTTCTGCCGTTAATGGTTAATACTAGTTACCCACCTAAATCAGCGGCTTTTGCTAATTTCATCGACGTTGAAGGTATCCCAGTTCTGACTCCCAATAATCACCCAGGGTTGAGTCGTTGGGAGCCAATGATCCGTACATGTGTGGCGCGTTACCTTGAGTTTCATCCTGAGGGTAAAAGGCCGATAGAAGTTATCGCAACTGGTGGTCAGCAGAGTCAAATTTGGATTAATTACGTTCATAGCACTGATTCGCCAAACGAAAATGTCACGCTACGTTTGTTATCAAGCCAAGAGGATAACGATCAGTTATGCCAATAAAAGAAAGTTCGATCTCAACTATTTTAAAACGTTTTTGGCCGTACCTGGTTTTAGCGATTTCAACAGTATTTAGCTTTTGGCTCTACTACTCTAGCGACTACAAGCAAGAGCAACTGATCATGTCACGTGAGTGGCAGTCAAACACAGTCAGTCGTATTGAAGAAAAACTACTCGATGATGAGCTACTAGTACTACGCCGTGTCGAGCAAACCAGCCACATGGTATATTTACCCAATAAAAATTACTCACGCATTACACTGATGAAACTATACAGTGATAATGAAGAGCCACTAACGCTACATATCTCTGAATCGGGCACATGGAACATCAGTGGCGGCTATTTGCTAACTGAGCCAGCCGAGTTTAAAGACATCACCTCTGGCACCAATAAAGATTTCCAGAAGAAGCAGTTAACGGCTATTCGTAAAATCTTTCGTATGGATGCTCGTCAAAGTCGCCGTATTGATATCTTAAACGAAAAGAGTTTGCTGCTCACAAGTCTCACTTATGGCTCGACCATTTATTACTCGTTGTAGTCCCTTTTGATGTATTCGAGATATAAAAAAACCGCACCCTATAGTGCGGTTTTTTATTACGCTGAAACTTGTCTAATACAGCTTTTGACGGCCAGCAATTGAGTGCGATAACGTTGTGCCATCCACCAATTCTAGCTCCCCACCAACAGGAACACCGTGCGCGATTCGACTCGCAGGTACATCGTATTCACTACATAATTCAGCAATATAGTGCGCTGTCGCCTCACCTTCCACCGTTGGGTTGGTTGCTAAAATCAGTTCACTGATTGGTTCTTTCTGTAAGCGAAACTCCAGAAGATCCAATCCAATGTCTGATGGGCCAATACCATCTAGCGGTGAAAGATGCCCCATTAACACGAAATAGCGACCAGAGAATTGCCCCGTTGATTCAACAGCAACAATATCGGCTGGACTTTCAACCACACAGATTTGCCCTGATTCCTGACGACGAGGATTAGCGCAGATGGCACAGACCTCTTCTTCAGTAAATGTTCGGCATTGTTGGCAGTGGCCAATTTCAGTCATGGCTTGGCTTAGAGCATCAGCAAGTTGAAGACCACCTTGCCGATTGCGCTGTAACAAACTGAAGGCCATTCGCTGTGCTGACTTGGGGCCAACCCCAGGCAGACAACGAAGGGCCTCCATTAATTGTTCCAGTAATTGACTGGTACGCATTGATTAGAAAGGTAGCTTGAAGCCAGCTGGTAAGTTCATACCACCTGTAACACCAGCCATTTTCTCTTTTTGCGCTTCTTCAACACGACGTGCAGCATCGTTAAATGCAGCAGCAATCAGGTCTTCAAGCATGTCTTTGTCGTCTTCCATTAGGCTATCATCTAGCTCAACGCGACGTACACTGTGGCTACCAGTGATGGTAACTTTAACAAGGCCAGCACCTGACTCACCCGTTACTTCCATGTTTGCAATTTCTTCTTGCATCTTCTGCATGCGCTCTTGCATTTGCTGCGCTTGCTTCATCATGTTGCCCATACCGCCTTTACCAAACATATTATCTCTCTCTATTGGTCTGGTTAATATTCACGCTACACCGCAGTCTGATACTGCAGTTAAATCGGTCGAATGCTTTCTTCATCAACCACCGCGGCAAAGCGCTGGCAGATAAAATTAACATGTGGGTCTTGCAGTAAGCTGTGCTTCGCTTGACCCAATTTTTCCTGATAAATCGCTTCTCGCCATTCAAGCGGCGTTTGCCCTTCATCACTTAATTCAATATTCAGTTCAATCGGCTGTTCTAATAAGCCACCAATTGCTTCTTGTAACTGTTCCCGAGCCTTCGGGCTATCGAGGTGTGCTTGCGTTTGTCGCAATTGCAAAGTGACCTTATGCTCTCTTTGCACAAATGCAGAGTTTAATGCTAATTGTTGTACTAAACGTCCAACATTAAGCTTAGTCACTAAATCAGACCAACTATCCTGATTTGCCGCTTCAATGACAAGTTGTTTTGTCATTTCGGGTGTCTTTTCATGCTCTAACGCTTGCTTTATTTGGCGTGGTGCAAGTTTCACCTTAGATTCAGACACATCGACTACTTGCGTCGATTTCCACTGGTACTCTTCTGGCTCTAAGGGGGCTTGTTGCGCCACTAAATGCGGAGGCATAGATGCATTCGACACCGGCATCGCAGTCTGGCCATGGCCATTTTTTGCTTTAGTCGCGATGCGATCTAAAACATTGGTTGCGACTTTCTTGGCTGGTGTCGATTCAGGCTTTTTTCCTATTGGGGATTCAGCACGATTTTTTTGGCTGCGTAAGCCATTTCGCGCAGCAAGCAAGCCTGACACACCGGATTGAGGTGGTGTTTGCGGTGCCTGCTGAGGCTGTACAGATCGAGCCTGTTCCGATTGAGCACTCGGTGTGTTCATTGGTACTGGTTGCTGTTGCGGAGCTTGCTCATAACGAGGTTCAGGCTGCCTCGGTGCAGACATGGTTTCCGGCGCATGCTGTTGCGTCTGAGAAACCGCAGTGGCTGGCTGCATTCTCGCTTTCAATGCCTGTACTCGCTCCATACCACCTTGTGTTGGCGCAGAGTGTAGGCTTGATGCAGGATGCGAGCTAGGTGCTGATTGTTGCCCCTGAGGGACAGGCGCTGGCTCAGTAGCAGGCACATTGATAGATTGCGGAGTGATCCCCTGCCCTGACATAGGTCTAAACGCCAGCATACGCAGCAAGACCATCTCTAAGCCTGTGCGCCCTTCTGGTGCATAAGCTAAGTCTTGGCGGCCTTGTAGCGCAATTTGGTAGCTCAGCTGTACATCTTGCGGCGACATAGCACCACTCAATGCCACAATGCGGTCTGCATCAGGTGCTGACTCATCTAGCGAAGCTGGTAAGGCTTGATGAAGTGCAACACGGTGAAGTTGTGCCGCAAGTTCGCGCAGTAAGCTATCCCATTCCACACCAATCGCAGCGAGTGATGCAACACTGGCCATCGCAGTTTGTGCTTCACCTTGCGCGACAGATTCAAGCAACTGTAAGGCTTGGTCTGTATCGAGCGTTCCTAGCATCATAGAAACAGGTTCAGTTCCTACACAACCGTTCCCCAGAGCAATAGCTTGGTCCGCAAGACTAAGGGCATCACGCATAGAACCATCAGCAGCACGGGCTAATAAATTTAGTGCACGCGGCTCGAAATCCACCTGCTCTTGCGTCAAAACATGAGCAAGTTGATCGTGAATTTGTGTGGTATCTAGATGCTTTAAATGGAACTGTAAGCAACGCGATAAGATCGTCACCGGCAGTTTTTGTGGATCGGTCGTTGCTAAAATAAATTTAACGTATTCTGGCGGCTCTTCTAGTGTTTTTAATAATGCATTGAAGCTATGACGAGAGAGCATGTGCACCTCATCAATCAGATACACTTTAAAGCGGCCACGCGCAGGCTTGTACTGCACGTTATCGAGCAGTTCACGAGTATCTTCTACTTTGGTTCGCGATGCCGCATCGATTTCCAGCAAATCAACAAAGCGACCTTCTTCTATTTCACGACACGTCGTACATTGCCCACAAGGCGACGCCGTGATCCCTTGCTCACAATTTAACCCTTTAGCAAAAATACGTGCAATGGTCGTTTTACCAACACCTCGGGTGCCGCTAAAAAGATAGGCGTGATGAAGTCGGTCATGGGCAAGTGCATTGGCCAGAGCCGTTAAGACATGGGATTGACCTACCACATCGTCGAATTGATGCGGTCGCCATTTGCGAGCCAAAACCTGATAACTCATGAATTATTTAACCTTACTGAATCAAGATTTCAATGCTAGCACAGGGAGGATTTTGGCGCGAGAGGACTCTACCTTGAGCGTCCAATACTTCACCACCGATGCGCGAAACACAACAGTGGCGGAGTAATATAAGCATGATGCTTAACGATTAGTGACCACTAAAATCACAAATACTGAACACATTTAGGCCTAAACCTTTCAGACGTGCTTCACCACCGATATCTGGCAAGTTAATCACAAACGCAGCATCTTCTACGTTACCCCCTAAACGACGAACAAGCTTAGTGGTTGCTTCAATAGTACCGCCTGTAGCTAGCAAATCATCAACCAATAATACTTTATCGCCTTCATTGATCGCATCAACATGAATTTCTAGCGTATCTTGGCCATATTCTAGTTCGTAGCTCTCACCGATCACTTCACGAGGCAATTTACCCGGTTTACGAACCGGCACAAAGCCTACACCAAGTTCCAGTGCCAGTGGTGCACCAAATAAGAAACCACGAGCTTCTGTACCAATCACTTTAGTGATGCCTTGATCTTTGTATTTCTCAATCAATACGGCCATGGTTGCACGGTAAGCCGCTGGGTCTTCCATCAGGCTAGTAACATCACGGAAAAGGATACCTGGCTTAGGGTAATCTTGAATAGATTTGATGCTGTTTTTAATTAGAGCTAGCTTGTCTTGAGTCATAATTGTATTCCATCCCCTAATAAAGAGGTCAGGGTGTTACGCAAACAATACGTCGACTGCAAAAACAAGCAGCTGACGCAATCAGCCCGCAATATTAGTAATTTTCACGGCGAGGGGCAACCGACTCTACAACGGGCAAACGATTAAACCAGACCAACAAGGTTACGCCGATCACAATCAGCATTATTTTATGCCAAGCAAGAGGGACTACAGCAATAGAAAAGGCAAAACTCACCACTATCATAATGTTAGCGCGTCGCTTTATCTTACGTGTTATCGCACCATGTTGATGCCAGTTATACAATATAGGGCCAAAGGTCGGGTGGTTAGTTAACCATGTATTTAACCGCGGTGAACCTCGCATAAAACAGGCACTGGCAAGCAACAAAAAAGGCGTTGTGGGTAGCAGCGGTAAAAAGATCCCTAACACGCCTAGTGCCACGCAGCACCATCCAACAGTTAATAAAATGAATCGTTTTATCATTACACTCAAAGCCTTTATCTACATCACTAATACACTGCAACAGTGCACCCTAATTTGGCAGCCTGATTCTACCGTATTTTGAGTATAACAAGCGCAAAAATGACTTTAAGAACCGAGTTAATCTGTATCAAAATACGACACGGCAGCGCTGTTGTATTAAACGATTCAAAGGGTAACTTTCAAGGCACTAGTTTCAAAAACTGTTTTCACAGATCAGTGACGCATGAAGTAAAAACAAGGAAGGTATATCAGGAGTACGATATTCAAAAAACAGAATAGGAATGTTCACCATGGCGAATATTGTACTAGCCAGTCATGATGAACACCCCGTAAGGTTACCAGCACCTAACGACCTAGGATATCCAACACGGTTAAACTAGCAGGCAAGGTTGGTAGCAATAGCGCAACAAGCAGCCCTAAAAAGTACAGTGCGTTGTAGGGTTCTTTATATCCATGTTCCATCTTAATTCCTTTGTATGAGCTGACATTATTTTTAGCCTCACGCTATATAGCGAAGCTAGCGCATCTCTATGGATGATTTTCGCTGAAACACTATATAAGAGGATGTCGTCGACAAAAACCGATGGAAAGTAGGGATATGAGGTTTCTTCAGTGTAAATCTTCATAATGGTTTGATTCAAATCAGGATCATGAATCTAAAGAGATTTAGACTGAAAAAACGTTAACACGAAAAGAATAATAGATTATGGCTAACCCAGAGAGAATTAATAATGTGCTTCAGCATGATTTAGAGGCGCAATATGAAGCTTTAACCGCATCGCTTCGACATGAAATAGTCACGCACTCATTAATGTCGAACGTCACGACAATGAAACAGCTTGAATTAAATGAACTGATTAAGATGGCCAAATCATCTTATATTCCAGACTTACTCGAACTTGCAACCAAAGTGGAAAAAGTGGATGCCGCCGTGTGTACACTGACATTAGGTATGTATGGCTTATGTGCCGATTGCGAGGAAGAAATTGAAACAGAAGATTTAATCAAAGATCCTGCTCAAGCACGTTGCCGATCATGCCGAGCCCATAGCCGCTATCACCATGATGAATAAATTACCCTAACTCATGAAAGATCATAAAGATCATGCCAGATCCGCTTTCAAGGTTGCGGCTCTAGCTATGGTCAAACATTGCGACTAACGAACTGGTAAATCAGTGAGTAGCGCTATCGTTAAGCTGCACTTTACCCCTAAATGCAGCTTGCTCATCATGTTTAATTAACGCTATCAATGCCCTGCAATTCTAGCGTTAAACACTTTCTCTATTACTTAAACTCTTGCTCTGCCATCCAGATCTTAAAGGCTTTCTTTTCTTTTGCAGAGGCTTTGGTATACCAAAGTTTAAGCTGTGCTAGAGAATCGCCAGTAATCGTCACTTCACCCGCGTCATTCACCACCACTGCAGCTTTAGTCATATCTGTTGGTTTACCTTGCTCTAACGCAATGCCTTTGTCTTGGTTATAGTTAGCCACTAGCTCTTCAATATCAGAGTACGGAATAAAGCCGCCACCACCTGGTAGTACTTCCGCTTGATACGACAATGCAGTACCACCAACCATTACACTCCACTTTGGTTCGTCATTGCGAAATTCAGTCTCTGCCGCGCGGTAATTGCTCGCAGCTTCAGGGAAACGAATCATGACATCATCTTTAGTGTCAAAGCTCATAATAAAAGGTCGAGTACTGAAGAGTTCCGTTTTGGTACCACGACGTAACATTTTTTCGCCACGGATAACCACTTGGTTTTTTCCCTCAACAATATCATAGGTGTTATCAGCGATAGCGTTATCACTGTTCACAGCAACACCGTTAATCGCCAGTACTGATAAGCCATATTCTGTTTCTAACGTATTCGCTTGTGCGGAAGCGGCAAATACCAAGCTAAGGGCGAACCCAACCACTGTTTTATTCATTACTCTTTACTCCTTCAAAGCACCTAAATAGCGATCTAAATAATATCAATACTGCTAATACCAATCCATCTAAGTCACTGAGCGTTGTATCCCAGCGATAAACGAAAAAAGCCGCCCGAAGGCGGCTTTTAAATATAGGGGGAAATTTTATTTCCTAATTCGCTAAAAAGCGTGATTAGAATTTAACTTCCATACCTACTACGTAACCGAAGCCTTTTTCTTCAACAGCTTTAACATCTTCGTAGCCTAGTTCAACGTAAGCACGAGTGTTAGCAGTCAGTTGGTGAGCAACGTTTGCGTAAAGGTTCATTGCGTCTTGAGCTTTAGCATCGCCAGAGTTTTGTGCGTAGCCAAGACCAAATGTGTTCTTACCTAGTGTGTAAGAACCAGCAAGTTCCCAAGTTTTGATATCGCTGTCTGTGTCAGAACCATCATCAGATTGGCCGTATAGTGCACCAACGTAGATAGGACCAGCTGCGTAAACAAATTCTAGATCCCATGCAGTTTGTTCTGTACCAACGACAACGCCAGCGTCATTTTTAAATTGCTCATTTTTGAAATCAGCGTAGTAAGCACGTGCTTCAAAATCACCAAATGGAACACCAGCAGCGATTTCTAGTAGTTCTTCGCCTTTTTTGCCAGTAGCATCTTCTTGAGCGATGTTGTAACCAGCACCAGCCCAGAATTTCTCACCAGAGAAGCGGTATTTGATGTACTGATCCATGTCAGTATCTTCGTAGTTAACACCAGCTGTGTCTTTCAGCTCGATATCAACACCAACACCAGCATCATCGATGATAGCTAGTTGACGACCGAAAGTAACTTCACCGAAGTTACCACCTAGACCAACGTATAGACCGTCGTTCACTACGTCGCCAGAGCTCTTACCTTGAGATACTTTATTATCTTTAGATTCGCCGATTGCTAGTTCGATAGCACCTAGAGCGTATAGGTCAGCGTTTACTTGGTGTTGAACGCGTAGTGCTAGGTCACCGTCATCGATACGGATAGATGCGTCTGCATCTGTATCAGCTGCTTTTGCGAATGCATCAGCTTTAGCTGAACGGTAGTACTGAACTTCAGCAGCACCAGACATAGTAACTTGAGTACCGTCTTGGTCGTATAGAGATACTGCTGCAGAAGCAGAACCAGCTACTAGAAGTGCTGGAACTGTAAGTGCTAAAAGAGTCTTTTTCATGAGATCCACTGCCTTTTCTTATTTGGAATGGAATTCCTATTTCCAGAATTCCTTTTCTATTATGTTTTTTTAGAAGACCACCCGGTTAATACCAAAAGAATAATCATCTAAAGCAATTTGATTGCGGGGCTATCCTGACAGAGTTTTCGCCTAGGTGTCAAATAGTTCAAAAAATAAATCAAAAAACATTTATTCATTATTATTCAATAGGATAGGTGCAACAACAAAAGAAACAAAAGACAAAAAAGTTCTATTTAGCACGGTTAATCGTTTTTTAAAATGACAAAATAACAACACAAAAAACCACAAAATACCAAAACCAACGGTGGCATTGGTCATATATATTATAAAACACTGATTTTTTAGTTAAGTTAGTGTTTTATCGACAACCACCTTGCGCGTTCATGTTGAGTTCAATTTATTTTCGTGACCAAAATCTCATTTAGATTCAAAGTTGTTCAATTTATTTGCCCCCGCTCACATTCAGATGTTCGTGTTATAATCAGCTTCCTTGCCATTTAATACGTTACTTATATGTTACACAGCCAAATAAAACGCGATATCAAGCAATGCTATGAAAACCTAGGAAGCCAACTTGATAACTTCCGCCCAAGGCGTGCGCAGAACTACCTTGTTGCAGAAATAGCCAAAACATTGGCTGGCGAATACCATAAAAAGAACCGAATGTTAGTGGCAGAGGCGGGAACAGGGATCGGAAAATCTCTGTCTTATTTGATCGCAGGCATTCCTTTTGTACTGTTTAACAATAAGAAGCTACTTATTTCGACTGCAACCGTCGCTTTGCAAGAACAGCTCATTGAGAAAGACTTACCCTTGTTTAACCGCATTTTCCCAAAAGAATTCAGCTTTATTTTGGCAAAAGGACGTCAACGCTACTGCTGTGGGCATAAGTTAGCAGCATCGTGTGACGGAAATAGCGAAGACCAGATGAGTTTTTGGCAAGAAAAACCTAAAAAGTCTGATTTAGAACTTTTGACAAGAATGAAAAGTGCTTATGAATCAGGTAAATGGGATGGTGACCGTGATGGTTGGCCAAAACAAGTCCCCGATCGCGTATGGCAGCAAATTGTGGCAGATAAACACAGCTGTCATGCTGGATTACCCAAACACCGTCAGTGCCCTTTTGCTAAAGCACGCGAACATTTAGATAAAGCTGACGTCATTATCGCCAACCATGCACTGCTAATGGCAGATATTGAGCTTGGTGGTGGCGTAATTTTACCAGAACCCGAACAAACGATTTATGTAATCGATGAGGCCCATCACCTACCACAAGTAGCACGTGACTTTTCGTCTGCGGCTGCCAGCTTAAAAGGCGCAACCAATTGGTTAGAAAAGCTCAATCAATCTGTCGGTAAACTTGCTGAACTCGCGGATTACAGTAAAGCTGGGCGTTTTCAATCTTCGCTACAAGAAAACATTCAGCACCTTATTCCAACTCTGCGCCAAATCGCAGCCAATATTGATCCAAGCCATTTCAGTAAAGATGGCATTTATCGCTTTGAACATGGTGAGCTTCCCGCTTGGCTACAAGAAGAAGCCAAAGGGTGTAAAGATGCCAGTAAGAAAGCGTTACAAGCACTAGGCAAACTCCATGACTTAATTTCAGAACGATTAAAAGATAATGAAATTGGTGCTCGCCAAGGAGAACCCGCATTAGCTGAATCTGGATTTTACCTGCAAAGGTTAGAAAACCTAGAAAAAGTCTGGGCGCTAATGGCGCAGCCTTGTAACAAAAAAGGGGCTCCCCTTGCCCGTTGGATAGAAAAAAGCGGCGACCGTGAAGATGACTACATTATCGAAGTTTCGCCACTTGAAGTTGGCTACCGCCTAGACCAACTGCTATGGAGCCGCGCAGCAGGTGCCGTCCTCGTTTCTGCAACATTACGTGCGCTTAACCAATTTACCTACTTTTGCCGCCAGGTAGGTATTTCGGAATCCGATGGTGGGAAGTTTTTAGCTCTGGCTTCACCGTTTGATTATCAAAATAACGCGCGCTTAGTGATTCCAGCGTTACCGTTAGAACCACAAGCCGATAAATTTACTGAACTCTTGATTGAGACCCTCCCCGAATATCTCGAAGGCGAGACCGCAAGCTTGGTCTTATTCTCTTCGTATTGGCAAATGAACAAGGTAGCAGAGAGCTTGCAGCCACTGGCCAAGAAAAACAAATGGCAACTGCTGGTTCAAGGTGATGAAGCTCGCCACACCATTCTAAAAAAACATAAAGAGAACTGTAAAAATAAAGTACCGAGCATTTTATTTGGTACAGGGAGCTTCTCTGAAGGGCTTGATCTACCAGGTGATTTGCTTAAAAACCTTATCATTACCAAAATCCCTTTTGCCGTGCCAACCTCGCCTGTCGAAGAGGCTCACGCTGAATACATCGAAAGTCGTGGTGGTAACCCGTTTTTACAGATTTCTGTACCAGAGGCGAGTAAAAAGCTAATTCAATCTGCTGGTCGTTTACTGCGTAAAGAAGAAGATTCTGGTAGAGTGGTCTTGCTCGACCGACGCGTGATTTCACGCCGTTATGGCAAAGCATTATTAGATTCATTACCGCCGTTCAAACGGATTATCGAACACAAATAAACAGAATTGCCATAATGATAGAAATGATTGAACCTACCACGCTAATAATCCTTGCCCTTGTGGCTTTTTTAGCGGGGTTTATTGATGCAGTTGCAGGTGGTGGCGGTATGCTTACCGTACCTGCATTATTATCGCTAGGGCTTCCACCACATATTGCCCTTGGGACCAATAAGCTAGCGGCAACCTTTGCCTCATCAACCGCAGCCTGGACGTATTATCGCAAACAGCTATTTTCGCCACACTTCTGGCGACTATCATTCATCGCCACCCTAGCCGGTGCGATTGGTGGCACACTGATCGTCGATATCATCAGTACTGAGTGGCTAGAGAAAGCCCTACCCCTGATCATTTTAGCAGCCGCTGCTTATACTCTTTGGCACCCTCAGCCAAAAGGAGAACAACGCCAGCTGCCTAAAGATGACCCCAAGCTAAAGAAAAAACAGTGGTTACAAGGCGGTCTTCTTGGCTTCTACGACGGAGTTGCAGGCCCTGGTACTGGCGCGTTTTGGACCGTTTCAAGTATGGCGCTGTATCGGTTAGACATTCTTCTGGCTTCTGGTCTTGCGAAAGCCATGAACTTCACCAGTAATATTACCTCCCTCATTACCTTTGCTATTTTAGGTCATATTAATGTCGCACTAGGCTTAACCATGGGTGTGTGTCTAATGATAGGCGCATATATTGGAGCGCATTCTGCCATTCGCTTTGGCGCAAAATTTATTCGCCCTGTTTTTGTTACTGTTGTCGTGATTCTTGCCGGTAAACTGGCTTGGCAGGCTTGGTTCTAATATAGCATTGGTCAGTTATAGAGAAGGTTAAGTCAGTATGTTTGATGTTTCAAAATTAAAAGCGCATGTCGATCAGTTATTAAAAGAAGCCGCAGCTGTCGATCGCCAGCGCGGTGAAGCGCCTCGCCCTTTATTTGATGAACAGCTCTTCCTCAGTCGCAGTAAATTAATCACACCTTGCGTAGAAGAAATCAGTAACGAAATAAAATCGCTGCAACGAGAGCAACGATCTGGACGTTTGCTCGCTTCTCGCACAGCGCATATTTGCGACAAAATCGTAGCGCAAATACAAGCCGTTCAGCGCGAGCTTGCCACACAAAGCATTAGAAAAAACGAACCGCAACAAAGCAATACTAACCAGGTACCTATCCATGAGTTGTACCAAGATCTAGCGAAACACCAAGAATGGGAGCGTCGCTTGATCGGTATGAAGCGCGATAAAACAATGCTGCTCAATAACTGCCGAACACTGGCAGAGCAACAAGTGATCCAAAAAGAAATACTGGCGTTAGAAGGTCGCGTACAGCGCTGTCAAGCTGCCGTCACTAAAATTGAAAAACACATTACGATCAGAGAGCGTCAGGGTTAATCATGCTACCGCTGGTTTATCACACGATTTACTCGCAACTGGATTTGCCGCCAGAACACCGCTATCCACTCAGTAAATACCGTCGATTGTATGATCATTTATCCGTGGCATTTCATCGCAATGATGTGCAGCGCATGGCATTTTTCCAACCCGCCCCCCTTTCTATTGATACAGTAAAATCGGTTCATCATCCTGATTACGTCGATGCATTAGTAAATAACACCCTACCGGCAGCCAAAATGCGTCGTATTGGCTTTCCTTGGAGTGAGCAATTAATACAGCGTACACTGACATCAGCAGGTGGAACTTGGCGCACAGTTGAGCTGGCCCAGCAATATGGTCTTGCAATACACCTTAGTGGTGGTTATCACCATGCCCACCATGATTTTGGCAGTGGCTTTTGCCTCTTTAATGACTTAGCCATAGCGGCCAAACAAGCACTGAAGCTAGACAATATCGATAAGGTAATGATTATCGACTGTGATGTACACCATGGGGATGGCACAGCGACACTTTGTGCTGAGCACGACAATATCATCACTTTTTCTGTGCACTGTGATAAAAACTTTCCGGCGAGAAAGCCAAACTCCACCATAGATTTAGCATTACCACGCCAAACAACAACGAAAGAATACCTCAGTACATTTCTGCCTATAGTGCAATTAGCGATTGCACAGCATCAGCCAGACTTAGTCATTTACGATGCAGGCGTCGATATTCATGCTGACGATGAACTCGGCTACTTCGATGTCTGTCTTGATGGTCTGTATCAACGTGATCTTTTTGTACTGACGCTATGCCAGCAACATGCTATTCCCGTTGCAGCGGTTATCGGTGGTGGCTATCGTTCTGATCACCAACAGTTAGTCGCATTACATAGCCAATTAATCAAAGCTGCTTTAACCCTCGTTTAATTATATTACTGAGAAGAATATGACAGAAAAAACATCCCCACTAGATAACGCACCAGAGGATATTAAGTTGGCGGTCGACCTTATTTACTTACTCGAAAGCAATGAAATTGCCCCTGAAATCGCGTTATCAGCACTAGCTATGGTCAAAAAAGATTTAGAAGAAAAACTAAAAAATAAAAGCTAGATTTGCTCATATGTATAAAAGCAATTAAGTAAGTTTATACTTCCATTAAGTTCCATTCATGCTTCTAATTGAATTATACTTTCTTGTAGTTTTTTAGCATTAAAGACTTTTTATTCGTCCGAAATAGAAGTGTTAGTCGATACAATAAAGACAGCTATTCACCTTTGTTGAAGTTGTTCATTTGTACTATCTACACTCTAAGATGCAATGAACAACAAGGATGTAAAATGAAACATAAAGCACTTTCTTTCTTACTGAGCTCAGCAATGTTGCTGCCAAGCTATACATTAGCTAGCGACAATGAAATCACCCGTACCAACAATGACGAATTTGTCGAAGCGGGTGACATGCTACAAATTTTATTACCCGCTACCGGCCTTTTTGCTGCATGGATGTATGATGATGCAGAAGGTGCAAAACAGCTTGTTTACGCCACAGCATCTACGCAAGCAATCGTTCAAGGGATGAAATTCACCATAGGTCGTAAGCGTCCTAATGAAAGTAACTGGCACTCATTTCCGTCAGGCCATACGTCTGCCGCTTTCTCTGGCGCTGCGTTTTTACAGTCTCGCTATGGTGCAGCTTGGGGGATCCCTGCGTATACAGGTGCGACATTAGTCGCGGTGAGTCGTCTTCATGGTAATCACCACTATGCCGGTGATGTAGTTGCAGGTGCTGGTATCGCATTTTTGGTTAATCAATATTTTGTTTCGCCATACCGTACTGAAGGTGTTTACTTTAATGCACAACCAACGGAAGACGGTATAGCTTTGGGGGTCACACTAACTGAGGAGGCATTCTCCGACAGTAAACGCGACCGTGCCAGCTATCAAATCGTCTCAACCGACCGTAAACACCGCATTGAGCTCGGGGTAGGTGTAAACCTTGCCGACAGTTCAGGGCAATTTGGCGCCACAGAGTTTCTAGCCGGCTCCGAACTCATCGATGAATACCAACCCTTTTCATACATCAATTACCAACTTGAATTAGCCAACGACAACAGTTTTGAATTGGAATTTATTCCAAGTGAAACCCGTCGCCGCGGTAAAGCAACCAAGCCCTTTACGGTAGATGGCACTACCTATACCTCAAGCGATGGACAATTATTCACTGCCTTTCGTCATTGGATGCTAGGGTCTTCGGTATACAAAGGTTATAAAGTTAATGACAAATTCAACGTTGATTTTGGTTTAGGTTTATACGCCCATTGGATCAAGGTGTCTGTCGATCAAGATCAAGGTGGAAAGTTCGCCAGTGACGAAACGTGGCGAGCAATGCCAAACCTAGCAGCAAAAACTCAGTATAACTTTACTGATCAGCTTTCTATTTTGGCAAAAGCACAATACCAATTCTGGGATGGTGATAGTTACGCCGCAGCTGAAGCCGGCTTGCAATATCAAATCAACCCAGCCTGGGAAGCGGGTATTAAGTATATATACAGCGATACTCAGCTCGATAATACTAAATTTAAAGCTAATTATGATAGCCAATCCATTGCGATAACTGTCGCTAACCGCTTTTAAAGCCCAGTTGCTACCATCATTGCCATATTGATAAAACGCTCTACCATAGAGCGTTTTATCTACGCTACTTAGTAAATCGTCACCTTTAGAGAACAATAGATGAAAGATAAAATAATAAAAATTGAGCGCCAATCATTAACAGTCGGACTATGCGCCAATCTATTTATGGCTTTTTCAGGTTGGGCAACCTTTTACCTTTCAGGATCTGAAGCCTTACTATTAGACGGTAATTTCTCGTTTATTTTATTTCTATCTTCCATTGCCGCGTTAAAAATTTCAGCAATCAAAGCCAACCGCTCCAACACCTTTCCATTTGGCTTATATGTGTCAGAAGCTCTTTACTCTTTACTCAAAGGCTTATTAATTGGCGGCGTATTGCTGACAGCATTAACAGCAAATGTATCCAAAATAGCTAAGTATATTCAAGGTGAAGAACTGTCGATGCTAAAGACAGGGCCGATCTTAATTTATTCCATTGCTATGGTTGTGATCTGTTTTAGCCTATCACTTTTTTATCACCAGCAAAATAAACGTACCGGTAACAGCAGCAGTATGCTTGAAACCGATAAAGCATCCTCATTAGTCGATGGTTTTATGTCTGCGGGTACAGGTGCTGCACTGGTGCTTATTGGTTACATTAATCCAGCAAGCAGTTTTGATTTTTTATTGTATATTGGCGATGCCATTATGGTTCTTTTTTTAGCGATGATAATGGCCAAACAGCCTATTCATATCGTGAGGGAAGCCTTTATCGAGCTAGCCGGTGGACGATTACAAAATGTCGATGCTTATCAAGCCATTGAAGGTGTAATTACTCAGGCACTGTCCCAAAATGAAACAACTGCAAACAATGTCTTCATCAGCAAAACAGGTAGCAGTTATTTGATTGTTTTAAGCTTTACCACTGAAGAGGTTGAAAACAAAGGCATCACTCTTTTAGCTGATATTAAACAATCACTAGCCCACAAGCTGACACAAGACTACCCCCATATTGATATTGAATTAGTCCTTAGTTAGTTTTGAACCTTATCTTGCAATTAATATCGCTCACATGAAAAAGTCGCCTAGTTGGCGACTTTTTCATTAGGGTGGAATGATTACGAGTAATACCAATCTGGGTAAGTAAATGTTCAGGTAATTGCGCAGAAAAAGCACTGAAAACAAGGCGTAGATTGCAGATAGCTAGTTGTTCTATCTACAAAATCTATAACGCAGTTATCATTGATTTTAACCAGCAAGAACGATCAATTACTTAGTTAAATTGGTATAAACTAGCCTTTCGGCAATATCGTCGCTTCAATGGTGTAACTTTGTTTTCCCATCAAGCTACTAGCCTGTTGATTTAACACTTCAACAGTGACCTTATCGATAAAACGCTGCGGATTTTTCACAGCCTCGACATCATAACCATGCAGCAAGTAACGCCCCATGAAACGTGCTGTTTCCGCCCCATTTTTGGCCATGGGTTTTAAATCCAATGCCAACTGTTTGGCGGCGGTGTCTCGCTCTTGTTGGGTTATCCCTTCTTGTTGAACCCCTTTTAATAGTTCAGCTACTGCTTGCTTCGATTTCGCTAAATCTTTTTTATCTATGTTCAAACTAACAATAACACTGCTGTATGCGCCGCTATCTGGGATATCACCAATAATGCTTGGCGCATAGCTTAAGCCATATTGACCACGAAGCAATTGAAATGCACGCTGATTAACAATACGAAGCAGCATGTCTTGTGCCATCACATCCGTTGCTAACACTTTGGTTTCATCTGATACCGGGTTAGACAAAAACAACAGGTAGCCCACTGATTTTTCGTTTGATACGGGTAACTCCAATACTTGAGGTGCCTTGTTTAACTCCACCACAGCTGACCGTTCATGTTCGTTGGCAGCTAGTGGAATATTCGCAACATACTGACGCAACAGTGGTGTAATATCCGCAGGTTGAAGATCCCCAACAATCACTAAACGGTTGTGATGCTGCTGCTGGAATAAATCTTGGTAAACCTGCTGAACGTCATTATCGGTTACACCGGCAAAGGTTTTACTCGGCCAAATATTGTAAAACGTGCCACGCGCAATCAGGCTATCGTTCACTTTCTTCAACACAAGCCCCCATGGCGACCTTTCATACTCAGCCCGATCTTCTACATATTGCTTTTTCACCTGCTTTAACTGCACAGGATCAACTTTGCCTTCAGTTAACACATGATGTAATGCAGACATGGCAAACGGTAAATTATCGTGCTGAGTCGCAATCGATAATCCGTTGTCATAGTCATTAAGGTAAGGCGTAAGCAAGGTATTATTGGCTGAAAATACTTTTTCAATCGCTGCGACATCTAGTCCAGCGAAGCCGCTGCGATACAAGGTCTCGAAGGCTAACTCACTTGCTGGATACAAAGCAGGATCCAATTGCGATCGACCCGCTTTTACGGCCCAATTCATGTACGCATTTTGCTTTGTTTCTGGCATTTGCTGAAACCAAACCTCCACCCCATTGCTAAGTTGCCACACCCAAGTTGTATCATCGACTTGTTGCTCGGAAAGGATTTTTCCTTTCCGAGCAGGTGTAGGAAAAACAGAAACCGTTTTTGCCAACATCAAGGCATGACCTGATTTAGCCAAAGATTGCGTGAATAGCTGAACATCTTGCGCAAGCTGTTGCGATTGCTCAGCCTTGGTATAAGCCATAAAGTAATAGGTTGCTTGCTGATCAAGTAACTGTGTTAACTGCTGTTTCAAACTCTTATTTACTCGAGCCTGATCCATCTCTGCCACAAAGCGTACTAGAACCGCTTTATGTTCAGCTTCAGACATCAGGGTGCGAGGTTCAAATAAGCTGGTAAACATGCTGTCGGTAATCACCCATGAATCATCGGCTTTCCAATTCTCAGCATGGTTCTTTAAGTTTGTTTGATAACTGGCCATCGCCGCCGCTAATTCAGCCTGTCCAATACCGTGATCACGCAGATTCGCCAGCTCTTTAGCCACAAAATCTTGTACTTCAGCGCGGTGTTTTTCCTTAAAACCGACTGCAAGGGCGCTAAATTTCTGTCCCTCAAACGTATCAGCATAAGCTTCTACGTAACTCGCATTGCTTGCAAGTGCAATACTGCGATCCAGTAAACGTGCTTGTATGAGGTGATTTAACAAATCAACTTCAAGAGATCGGAATTGATCACCATAAGTTAAGCGTTGTGCTTCTCCGAGTGGTTTGACAATAATCAGTGCCGACTCTGTCCCTTCAGGGGCAACTAATGCGTGCGCTTTCTGACTCGGTAACTGTATTGGCTCAATATTCGCAACTTTCTGCCCCTGACCTAGCCATGAGGAAAAGTGCTGAGCTATTTGCGCCTCAATGGTAGTGGCATCAAAATCACCCACTACCACTAATTCCGTATTCGCTGGGAAATACCAGCGCTGATAGTAATCCTTCAGTGCTGCTGGCGTTACCGATTGAATACTCTGCTTAGTGCCTAATACCTCATGATAACTCGTATTATCCGCACGAAGGCGCGCTTCTACCTGACTGTAGATACTGCGCTCTTGCGGTAAACGAAGGCGATACTCCCCCATGACGGCTCCGATTTCAGAGTCTACCTGCTCCGGCTTTAATAACATGCCGTCAGCAACATCCCGAAACCATGTAAAAGCCGTCGGCAAATCAGTTGAATCAGGCAGCGTTAGTTGGTACCACGTCTGGTTGTAAGAGGTATAAGCATTAATATCAGCACCTGCACTCAATCCTAATCGCTCGAAGAACTGCCATACATCTTGTTGCCCCAATTGCGTCGTATCTTTAAAGGACATATGCTCAAGGAAATGGGCATAGCCATGTTGTTGTTCATTCTCTTGTGCGCTGCCAGCATGCACAACAAATCTCAGTTCGACAGCTTCATCATCTTTTTGGTAAAGATGGTACTTCATGCCATTTTCAAGCTGCCCATGCTGCCAATCTGGATCGGATTTTATTGTTGTTGCATACCACTGACCGTCTTGTTGACACCCTACTAATAAAAACAGGCCAACCAGTAAAAAACCACATAACCTAAGCCACTGTTTCATAACTACTCCTTATCAATTAACCCAGAGTACAGCAGCGTTTAGATAGTTAAGACAAATAGATCAAATAAAAGCATTATTTTGCGATCTCACAGGCAATATTTACACTTAGAAAATATTACTAAACGCGGTATATGCTTAGTGAGCTTTATCTTAATTTCTCAAAAAACGTTAATATTAAGGAAGGTCGTCGTTCATCGTTTAACAATGGTGATGGTATTTTTAGTAGCATTATTTAAGAGACTATACCGACAATGCGAAAGCCCCTGCACCGCTTAGATTTAAATTTATTAATCACCATGCAAACGCTATTACAAGAACGGAGCGTGACGCATACCGCTAAAAAACTCAACATTACGCCTTCAGCAGTAAGTAAATCACTCGCCAAATTACGAGACTGGTTTGATGACCCGCTTTTTGTCAGAGCACCAAATGGTTTACAACCTACTCAGTTATCGCTCAGCATGGAGCAAGAGTTGGCTGAACTCTTTTTATTGGCCTCTCGCATTGCAGAAAGAAACGGCGATATTAACCCTGTGGGTTTAAACTTCCAGTTGATGCTTGAGTCCCCCTTTCATTTCCTTTACTTTCCTGAGCTTGCGCAAGCAATCCAACAGCAATATCAAGACTGCACCATTCGTATTCGAAATTGGCAATCAAGCTCCCTCGATAGCATTATTAATGGTGATTCTGACTTAGGTTTCTGCGGAAGAGAGACACATCATCGATCGCAAGAGACCCTTGAAGAGCTCCCCTACTATGTTAACTACGAAGTACTTTATGAAGACAGACCCATGGTCTTCTTGCGCAATGACCATCCTTTGTTAACACAACCATGGACACTGGATACCTTGCTGTCTTTTGATTTCATTTCGATTCTTTGGGAAGAGAGTGAACAGTTTGCGTTCGATGAGTTATTGGCAACAAAAGGCTTAAAGCGTAGAGTTTCTTTTACCTTGTCGGATTTCGAGCAATCCCTTTTCATGACAGCGCAACCGGGTCATCAGCAAATAACCACAGCCCCTTCTTCTATTGCTCCCTATGTTAAGCAGCACAGCCCTGAGTTAACAATGCGCCCTCTCCCCATCACAGAGGAAGAATACCAACAACTCACGATTCAATATTGTTTGCTATGGCACAAACGAAATACGCATAACCCTAAAATAGAATGGCTACGAGAAACCATCCGCCATCAATTTTCAAACCATATCAAGGCGATGAACGAAACAAATAGTGAGCAATAACCATTTGATAATGAATGAGCATCGGCTTGATGACACAGCTATATGCACGCCATCTTCAGACAATAAAAAAGACTCCGTAGAGTCTTTTCTCTCTAAAACATTTCAGTTAAAAACTCAGCGATTTGCGCCCTGTCGTTTTATCAAATGACGGCTTTTCTGCAGTTTGTTTAGCCGGTTTTTTCGCCGGTTTTTTAGATGATGCCTTGCTTGACGATGCTTTAGCCGACTTATTCTTTCGCTTATTTACTGCTGAATTTTTCGATGCTGCTGGTTGCTTATCCACTTGGGCAGCTTTCGCCTCTTTAGCTACTTTTTCTGTTGGTTCTGTTACTGGTTGATCACAAACAACCACATAATATTCTTGATTAAACTCAATAACATCACCATCGTATAATTTACGACGCTTACGCTGTTCTAGCTCACCATTAACGCCAACATAACCTTCAGAGATGGCAAATTTAGCTTCACCGCCACCGCCTACTAAGTTGGCAATTTTAAGCACTTTATACAATTCAATTGGCTGAGCAGAAACTTCAATTTCTAATGCTTCTACTTCGTATTCTTCATGTTCAGACATAAATTCGCTCTGGATTATTAATCTATTGCTAGTTCTTATATCAACCTGGACAAGTCAATGTTCAGTTGCTTAAAACGACAACAATACACAGTGACTTATTAAGAATGACACTACCTTAGCGAGGCAATGACCTTGCTATACAGACCTAGGCTTAATACCTTGCAGTGTACCCGAGAAGGTTATGTCGCGGTAGCGTGAATACGCATATCCTTTTTATGGGCATAAAAAAAGCCATCAAACATGATGACTTTAATCGTTTTAATGATCCGCCCTACATCAGGCTAACCCAAATTTTATTATGGACGTAAAATCACTTTTACGCTGCCATCAACTTCGCTTTCGTCAATGTAGCCAATCGCGTTCGCTGTATTCGCAACGGTATTTTTGACAATCGCACTGGAGCTCAATGCTTTAGGTGGCTGCCCTTTACCTGTGAATACTTTTTTCGCCCAGTATGCTTGAAGCTGTGCTTCTGTTTTACCGGTCACTTTAGCGTGGAATTCACTTTTAAGCGGCTGCCCATCGGCTAGGTCAATCGCTTCAACATTCAGCGATTTCGCTTTACCTAAATAAACTTTCTTAATGGTTTGAGCGTCAAGATCGGCCGCAGCAGGGTTTGCAATAACCACCACACCCGCTTGAGCAAAGCTTGATGCAGCAAGGCAAAGTGCTAAAACTGTTTTTTTCAACATGACTTTCTCCTTAGAAAACAACATCAAGTTTGACTGTGTACACCATGGTGTCATCAATATTTTGACCTTTCATTTTGGCATTTACAGCGCCCGGTAAACCACCGTTGGTATCACCAAAATCAGTCACATAAGTCACATCGGCTTTTAGCGCCATGTTGGTGTAAACATCCCAACGCGCCCCCACACTGTAGCTAGTGCGTTGCATATCAAGCAATTCTTGCTGTAGTCGCGTTGAACCCGCTAAAAACATATTAGGTTTGGTCTGATTCTGCATAAAGTTTGCCGCAGCTTGCGCTGAAGCTTTCTTACGACCATCGTTGTCTTTGGTCTTCAGATGTGAAACTGTGAAGTAAGGTGTGACCGATTCAATACGGTAACCCGCAGTCACGTAAGCAGCATCAGCATCAGGGTAGAAGCCTTGAGTTTCTGTACGTGTCACTTCTGACATCACGAACAGGTTTTCACCATCGAAACGTGCGCCAACACCGTAAAACTTCGCTTCATCATTTTGGAAAGTCGTTGCACCAACCGGCTTGCCACTCAGCGTCCAGTTGTCTTGCGACGTCACTTTTGCCTGCGCATAGCTTGAACGCAGTGTCACCGTATCGTTGGTCCACGATACAACACCACCATAAATTTGATCGAATTTCGTCTGTGCGCGGAATTTAGTTTTATCTGAACTTAGGTTATGAGAGCCCGCAAAACCTTGTAGTTGAATGCTGCTATCATCCAGCTCGATATCGTAAAGCATATCAGCACCGGTAAACGAGGTTGCCACCACATTGCCATATACTTCATTAGGTACACGCACACCTAGCTGCGCGTAACCCACTTCTAAGTAATCCGATAACATAAATAGTGGTAGACGCAATTTACCCGCTCGACCTTTTAGGTTATGGGTAAATTCATGGCTAATGAAAGCCCACTCAATTTGTGGCTTCCAGTTTTCAAGCTCAGTACCGCGACTCACCAACTGCACTGTCGCTTGGGTTGAGTCATTAATCGTAAATACCGTTTGTAAACCGAATAACGAACCTTCATCTAAATTCAACTTATCCGAAGCGCCTGCATAACCGGCTTTGTTATTCGCCACTTGAAGATTTAACGATGCAAAACCATCAAATTGAAAACGATCTGCGATGCTAGACTGCTGCTGTTCTGATAAAACTGACACTTGGTTTTCTAGCTCACTAATACGAGCATCTGTTGCGCTCGCAGCGTTAACTTGGCCAGAAAGCGCGCACAAGGCTGCTAGTGGCAATAGGCGAAAAGCCTTTATTGTCATCATGAAACTCCGATTTATTTTTATAGTGTGTAACTGCTTGATGTCGCGGTATTTATCGCAAAGCCCCTCGTTAGGGCTCTGCAATAACATTTGATTTTTCTTTGATAGACGCCGTTAAACTTTAAACTGTGCCGTCGAATGGCTTAATTGATCGACGACCCCAACCAATTGATCACTGGCAATACCTAATCGATCCGACGAGGACGACACTTGTTCTGCGCTACGGTTAAACTCTTGCAGCTGCTCTTGAATAATCAACGAGGTTTGGTGCTGCTCTTCTGTGGCTGAAGCGATTTGATCATTTACAACGGTAATACCAGCCACTTTCTCTGTAATTGAACGTAAACTTTCTCCAGCGGTCGCAGCACTGCTCACACCATCTTCTGTCTGGCGTAACCCTTGATGCATGGCTTCAACTGCCGATTTAGAAGCAACTTGCAACTCCCCTAATACCACTTGGATCTCTTCTGTCGATTGCTGGGTTCGAGCAGCAAGTGTGCGCACTTCATCAGCAACAACAGCAAAACCACGCCCCTGTTCGCCAGCACGAGCGGCTTCAATTGCCGCATTCAAGGCCAATAGGTTGGTTTGATCAGCAATGCCTTTGATCGTCGATAAAATAGCATCAACGTTTGCTGTATCTTGTTCTAGCTTATCGATAACAGTCGCGATCTTACGGACATCATCAGATAAAACATTAATAACATGTACTGTTTGTTGAACCACACCAAAGCCATCATCAGCTTTGGTATTGGCGTCATTCGCCTGCTGTGAGGCTTGGTTGGCAAAGTCAGCAACATGACTAACAGTTTGCAACATTTCACCAACGGACAAAGTTACTTGCTGAATGTTCGATTGCTGCTCAGCAGTAAATCGAGAGGTGTCTTGACGACTTTCAGATAGCTGCTGTGTAATTGCTTCTAGCTGATGAATGCTAGAGACTGTCTCGGAAATAGTGCTATGTAACTTGCTGATGAACTGGTTCACATTATTCACAAGCTCTGCCACTTCATCTTTGCCGTCATAGTGAATTCGAACCGTCAAATCACCTTCTCCGTTCGCGATCTCATTCATTCTTGTTGTAACAATCGCAATGGACTGGCTGATCGAACGTAAGATTGCAAAACCAAAACCGAGCAAAAATGTCACCACAATTAGGCCCGATACAACAGAATTAAAGCCTGCCTGATCTGCGCTTTCCCTAGCATTACCGATCAAACTAACAACTTCTTCTCGCACGTAGTTTTGTAAGGTTTGTAGCTCTGCTTCGAGTTTTTCCTGCGTCTGACGATTTTGGTCCGCTTTTTGAGAAATAACGGCAACAGACTCGTTCATGTTAATGAAGTCGAGAGCCAACTGATTACCTGCATTGAAGTAACTCGCCATCAAGGTTTCAACATGCGACAGTTCATTACTTTTTTGTGGTAACAGTTTTTTAAATTCAGCTAAATCTTTCTTTAGTAAAAGATAAATAGAAGCAGCTTCGCTAAGTGCATCCTCTTCCCCTGTGACAACAGCCGTTTCAAACTGCTGAGTCAGGCGCGGTAGTGTGCCATCTAAGCGAACAACAACCTCCATTGCTGGGTAATATTGCTGATCGAGTGACACTAAATGAAGGTTATTTGTACGATGAACATTTGCATTCATAAGAATAATGACTGCTATGCCAGTTGAAACAAAAGCCATTAACAACCAAAATTGATGACGTATAGTGAGATAACGAGATAAATTCATAATATCTTCTTGTGCTTAACGGTTCGCTTAATATGATATTCACTGCGAATAAAAGAAAAGGAGATAAGAAAGATGAACTCGTTTTCTTATGCTCAATACTTTGTCTGTTTCATTGTTCAAATGAGAAACGCAAATGCCTATTTTTCTGGACCTCATAACGATAAAACCCAAAAGGTAAGCTATTGCCTAAACACTCAACTTTATATTTTGTGATTATATTGGAACATAAAAGCATAATTAACCTGAACCATTAAACAAAAGGACATTTTTGTTCAACGAAATAAATTAAAGTTTTCATCTCCGCCAATAAAGTGATCAAGCTCGATTTAAGCTAATGAAAAAAAACGCCTTACTAAGTAAGGCGCTCATTATTATCTTTTAAAATTACTTCCAAAATTGGAGGCTAGAAAAACCAGTAAACTCTTTTTCTTTCATTTCATATTTTGCTTTCATTTCGGCAAAGACCTTATCGTCTATTTTTGCAGCAGGCTTGACTGAGTTTGATACACTTTCAACCACATCAATAATATCCTTAGCACTGCGTACTAAAGCTGAGTCTTTTACATTAATCTGTTTACCTTGACCTGTTGTAAAGGTAGTGAAAATAACCTTTTCTTTACCCTTAATATCAGCAGCTGTTGGCTGACAAGATCCCAAAGAGCGGTACCAACCTTTATAGCGAACAACTGGCTTACCTTCACTGATCTCTTTAATCATACAAGCATCAGGGCTTTCACCTGTTAGATCATGGATATTGTTAAAGTTATAGTCTAACCAATTGCTTTTTGACTCAGAGTTATAAGCATCGGCATTTTTAACCGATGAATCACTTTGCAGTACAAGACGGCGCTGTACATCATCAACAATAATTACATCTTCATTTCTACTGTTTTTGTGTACACCAATCACATCACGCGTAGCCCAGTAAGTCGCAACGTCTTTAAGCGTATTATTATTGTTGTCATACATTTGATTTGCTTTACCAGACATCACCATAAATGTATTTACTGCGACATTCTCAAGATTGCTGTTATCTTGATTTAAGGGTTCACTTGTCCATTGATAAGACTTAAACGCAATTTTCTGACCATCTTCAGGACCATAATCAGCATATTGCTCAATATTGTACCTCGCCACACCCGTAGAATTATCACGGGTTACCTTGGTCACATCACCGATTAACTGCCCTTTAAAACTGTGTAAGAAAGACGATGAAATCGTTTCTCTCTTACCATTCACAAGGTAGGTATCGATCAAATATTGTTGCTCACTCTCATTACCTAATTGCGTAAAGAAGGTTACTTTTCCTGTTCGAGTATTTTTAGCCATCGCTTTACTGATGGTTTTCGGGTCTAACTTACAACTAGCCCCCGCATCATCGACTTCAAACACAATGACAGCACCAGAGTCTGCAACCTTACAGACATAAGGCTTATAACCAAACTGGCCTTTTATTTGGCGAAGCACATCTTTTTGGCTAGTGTCAGATACGTGTGGGTGCGTAGCCAGCATAGTCTCAAAGTTATCTAATTGAAGCGCTCCTCCACCTATCGCAATACCTTTAGCGTGTAATGCATAATCTAAAGCAAAGAAATCAACCTTGTTCTGCATCATCTTGTCAGAAACGTAGTCGATTGTAGCTCGCGTTTTATAGTAACCCTGCAAGCTATTTATGTTCGTGGTAGCAGCTGAAGCAAAAGTGGTTAAGCCGAGTGAGACTGCAAGCGCTAATTTATTGATACTATTCATTATAATTATCCTTATTTTTTGAATACGTTATGTGCTTCAAACGCCTTACCATCGACTGACTGATATTTAATCTCCTTCAGCTTGGTCAATTGTGCATCTGTCAGCTTCAAGCCACCGCGGGTCGGCAATGGTTTTGATACTGATGGCGACGTAGGCGTTGAGCCATTATTGTCCCCAGACTCACCGCCACAACCGGCTAGCATTAGTACTGCGCTTACAATTACTGCTACTCTTTTCATGATCCCTCTTCTTGTATCTATGGTTACACCAATGGAAAGTCACTCTTTCTCAAAAAACACATACCTATCACTAGGTATGAAAAATAAAAATTCAGCAAACAGCTTGGGGCAAAACGCTTTCATAGACATTTTGTAAAAATGATAAGTCTATGTTTTTCTCATTGCTTATATGTTCAGAGATAAACGGATAAGTTGAAAGTGACATCACTAGCATGTAATAGTATTTTTCATTATATGGGTTACATTCAGTGATGCTACTAAGCAAAGACATTAACTTTTTTTTATGAGGCATCAATAGCTTATTTATCAGCCTACTTTTGGCTTCTGTATGGTCTAACGACAATAACTCACGATGAATAATGACAGGTATAAGTGAATTAACACGCCAAGCTTCAATATAATTATTCACTATCATAGATAATGTCAGATTTGATTCTTTCTTTAGTTTTTTAATCATACATTCAAGTTCAGGAAAGAATTCTTCAAATATCTGACAGTATAAGTTCTCTTTTGAGATGAAATAATAAATAACCAAACTCGGGCTAACATTCGCACTTTGTGCAATTTTCCTAATCGTCACTTTTCCATACGGGTTATGGGCAAAGAGATCTGTTGCATTTGAAAGTATTTTTTTTCTTGTTTTAGCTTCAGATAACATTAACGACAGGACCTATTATGCAGAAAATCTTTTAGAGAAAATTATAAAGTGATGTATTCATACCAGCGCATTTTCGCAACCATAATATATAACCAGACAAAAAAACAGTATTCAGATGAAAAATATGATGAGAAAAATTGAACTTTAACCAGCGACAGTTAAAAAGGATGAGGATGGAGGTATAAAAGCAAATGACACTAATGTTTTATTATCACACAAATAAATAAGCCTAAATACTTACGCACTTAGGCTTATTTATATAGATATAAATCGTTTTAAACGATTCATTTGTACCATAGTAGAAAATTATTAATTAACTCGGTACTTAGCAATCACCTCTTCATCAAGCTCTACGCCCAAGCCAATTGTATTTGGTACGTCAACAAAGCCGTTATTGAACTGAATTTGATTCTTTACCAGTGACGTAAACAGTGGGCTTGTACTCTGAGAGTATTCAATCAGGTCACCATGCTCACGAGAAGCGAGAAAGTGTACCGTTGCAGCAATTAAGATACCCGTTGAGAAACCGTGAGGAACGAGTTTCATGCCCGCCATGTGTGCCATGTCGTAGATCTTGACCATTTCACTAATACCACCACAACGGGTCACATCAGGTTGAACAAAGTCAGCACCCGATTTTTCGATGAAATTCGCAAACTCATAACGTGTTGTTAGCGTTTCACCACCAGCCAATTTTTGTGAGGTCGATTGTGAAATCTTACGGTAACCAGCAAGCACATCATCAGTAATCGGCTCTTCAATCCATAGTAGGTTGAATTCTTCTAACTTCTTCGCCATTTCAATTGTGTGGCCAGCTGTACGCCATGCGCTCGCTAAGTCGATCGCAATTTCAACGTCTTTGTTGATACTACGAGCAGTTTCACAAACAGTCTTAATGATTTCGTAATCAGTCTCTGCATTTTTACCTAGCGGACCACCACCAAACTTCAGAGAAGTAAAACCTTGCGCTAATAATTCCGTTGTACGAGCAATGTTTTCTTCTTTGATGGCTGATGGGATGAAGGTACCGTATGCACGGATCTTTTCACGGAATTTACCGCCCAAAAGCTGCCATACTGGCACTTGATAGAATTGACCAGCAATATCCCATAGCGCCATATCGATAGCTGAAATAGCGTGGATCATTGTTGAACGACGGCCCGCATAATGGGTGCCGTTGTACATCTTGGTGTATAAGCGCTCAATTTCTAGTGGGTTTTCACCAATAAGAAGGCGTTCAAGACCTTGAGAAGATCCATGACTTTGCGTTGCTTTAATACAAGCCTCAATCATCATTGGTGAGCTATCAGACTCGCCCACCCCTGTAATCCCAGCATTGGTATGAACACGAATAAGCACACCATCTTCTCCCCACTCACAAGCCTCATCAAGTGCAGGCACGCGCAGGTGAATAACTTCTACATCCGTGATTTTCAATTCATGAAATTGCATTATCTTATCTCTTATAATTAAGTTGTTACCTTCTCACTTAATCAAACCCTGATTCCATTTGATTAAGAGAGAAAGAAGCTGCCAGTCCCGTCACTGGCAGCTCGCAGTGGGGTATTAAATAGCGGCTTCTTGAAGAGACGCTTTTTTCTTAAATTTATCGCCTGCAGTGTAGATACACAGCGCAATAACAACTGTCACGACACCGGCTAATTTTTGTAGAGTAATGGTTTCGCCAAGCAAGAAGTAAGCAACGATCATCGCGAACAACGGCAGAACATTCAGCGCCATAGTAGTGATAACAGCATCTTGTGTTTTCAAAGTAGCGACTTCCCAAACCGCATAAGCGATACCAGAACATAGCAAGCCAAGGGAAAGAATTGTCGCAATATGCTTACCGTTTTCAACCAAGACAGTGGCAGTGCTGAAATCAGCCCCCGTTACCACACCGACGACTAATAGAACAACTGTTGCAGCACCGAATTGGTAGAAACAGCTTGAGAACGTATCGTAGCGTGAGTTTAGATCAGAGCCGAATTTTCCCAGAATGTAATTGTAAGTAACAAAACCTAGTACACCGCAAAGAGCAAACAAGTGACCAAAGTTCAGACCTTGGATCTTATTCGAGGGATCGTAAGCAATCACACCCGCACCAACCAATGACAGCACAACAGCAAACACTTTCACCGCTGATGGCTTGACTTTATCAATGATAAATACCGCCGCCATTGTTAGGAATGGTGCCATGCCGTTGATAACACCAATTTCACCTGATGACGTGTATTCATAAGCAAGAATAGTGAAGTAGAAGAACACGGCTTGCGCTGAGATACCGGCGCTCATTAGCAAAATCGCGTCTTTCTTACTCTGGATTTTTTTCAGCGTATGCTTCTTAGAAAAAACAAACAGAACAACAAACCCAAGAGTAGCTATTGCGTAGCGTGCTATAGCGAGAACAACCGGGTCCAGCTTCCCAGCAAGCACACCACCAAGTGGGAACGATGCGCCCCATAGCGCAGCACAAATAAGGGCAAGGGTTAAACCAAGTGATTTATTAGGAGCAATCTTACTCATTTTTTTTATCTCACATGAAGGAGGTGATACCCCCTTTAATAGTTATTATTGAGGGCAAATACCGATAACATGTTCTAAGCGCTGATCTTTTTGGTACAGTGAAGCGTAAGCAAAACCAATACCTTCCAGGTTAGTAGGCGCGCCGCTTGCAACATCAAACACCTTCTCGACAATCTTATTGGAGACATTATCAATCGTGTCTGTTGCATCCATAATTCCGCATGCGTTGATGTCCATATCAGCGGTGATCAGCGAACTATTACCTGAAACACGAATCACAGGGACAATGGAATTATTGAAACCAGCGGCACCAGCAGTCCAAAGAATCAACTGACAGCCAAGCGATGCAAAGTGCATGGCTGCTCCACCACACAACATGGTCGTTTCCGTTAAATAGAACCCTGGAACAGTCGGCTTTTCACGGTGAACATGGCTAATGCGTAGGCAATCTTGAATTGGGCGCGTACCCGTTTTGTGCATCGCACCTTGTGATTTTTCATCTATGGTTGTTAAGCCACCGACACTGTTACCAATAGACATAGTTTCAGTGCCTTCAATTACGTGCCAGCGCTTTAAATCTTCTGCAATGAGGCGCTCAATTTTATCACCGACTTCAACTGTAACTGAACGCGCTTTCAGGATATCTTCACAACCAAGCAGCTCTAATAGCTCACCTGCCATTGTGGTAGCCCCCATATCGACCAGCTTATCTGAAGCTGCACCACCGAAGGGTTAGAAGCAAGGCCACTGGATGTGTCTGATCCACCACACTTAATACCGATACGCAGTGCTGAAACAGGCGCATCAACACGCTCTATACCATCTGCGTATGCTTTTAGCTCTTTCGCAAGTTCGATACCGTCTTTAATGGTTTCAACCGTACCTTTGTTTTTGATGACCGTTAGGCTATGAACAGGTAAGCCTTCTTTACGAACAGGCTCTGCAATCATTTCAGGATCAATCGAACCACACCCCATTGCAATAACCAGCACACTCGCAATATTTGGGTTAGTTGCCGTATGAATAATGGTGTCGATCATCTCTTCATTACCACCATACATACAGGTGTAATGGTTAGTGACAACAACCGAATCATCAATTTCTTTGCTAATGTTACGTGCAATGCCTTCACAACATTCATCAATTGCAACAATCATCACATTGTTGCGAATACCAAATGTACCGTTTGGACGTGGGTAACCTTTAAATGTCGCGCTCATTACTGCTCGATCCCCATTTGTTTGATGATTTCTTCAATAATTGCTTCAGGAATGTCTAAACGTTCACTACGAACATTTTGAACATGAACAAGTTGACCTAGCGGAATTTCAACAATCGATTTACCAATTGAATGGCCACATTTCAAAATGTGCTCACCAAGCGGGATATCGCCAAGTGCAATCTTGTTGCCGAATGTGATTTTTTGTAGGGCATTAACTTGTGCAATCACTTCATTGTCAGCTGAAATAATTTCAACGAGTTCATGCTTTTCTACACTACCCAGTAGCGTGGCTACATTGTCTGTAGAAGAAAGTTTTATGGCTTTCATTATTATATTCTCTGCCTATCGTTAACAGTTAACAGTTAATTGTCTATTGTCCGACAATCGGCAGTATACAGATCTACAGATGACAAAATATGACAAACGTCACAAGTTCGTGTTATATTTTTCAATAACTTAAAGCATGCACTAAGAACAAATCATGAAAATGAAGATCAACAAACAGAGCCTAGAAGAGCAAGCCACTGAATTTATTAGAGATATGATAGTTTCAGGTCAGCTGGTGATGGGTGATAAAATTGTTGAGAGTTCGCTATCGAAAGAACTAGAACTTTCGCGCAGTACAGTTCGCATGGCACTGAACTCACTTTCACATGAAGGCTTGGTTGTACAAAAGCCTTATGTTGGCTGGCATGTATTCACATTATCTGACGATGATTTGTGGGAGCTGTACAATTTACGTGTAGCCATTGAATCACAAGCAGCAGTAATGGCAGCAGAAAAAGCGACTCAAGAAGATAAAGATGAATTAAGCCGTATTCACAAGGAATTCTGTGAATTATGTGCAACAGGCAAGTTGGATCTCATCGATGTTTGCCAAAAAGACTTTGAACTGCATCGAAAAGTGGTTGAAATCAGCAAAAGCAATAAGTTCATAAAGATATATGAACAGATCTCTAACCAACTAAAAAGTTACATCAAGCTCACCCATAATGATTATGATCTTTCACAAAGTGGTATCAGCCATACCGGTATGGTGGAAGCGATCATCGCAGGCGATGTAGATCGTGCTTGGTTAGAGTCAAAACAGAACATCACGACATTCACCGATCTTTCCTTACATAGTAAAAAATAACAGTATAGAAAGCCGCTATCATCACAACCGCTTCCCCCACTGAATGACGCCTCTTTTATTGATAGGCGTCACTCAGTACATTTATCATTACTTTCCCTACGCAAGAATACCTCGCTGATTTAACTAGCTGTAAATAAAGCGATTAAAATTCAACATATTAAAAAGATTCGAATTAAATCGCTGCTGTATTAGCACATGTAAGAGATCAGTTAGCAATAACAGAAAATAGCCAAGTTAAAATAACGAGCGATACAAGAGTGTAATATCAGAAAAAAGAGAGTACTGAGGAATGTTGGCTGTTGAAGTGAAATTCGATGGAAGATTTTCTAAACGCTAGATGGGTGGAAGCCCCCTCCAGCCACATCCCGGCACACACGTCGCTTGTTGTGGCTGCTCCCTTCCGGGCCTGACCAGGTTCACAAGTTAGTGTTGCGGGAGGACCAAAGGGGGCCTCCATAGATTCTTTGTCTCTTTGCGAGAACGAGAGGGATTATCTACCAAGCCTTATTGCTTTGCAAGGCGTTCTCGGTAAACTCTGGTTTAAGTGGTGTTTTATTACACAAAACCCTGTGATTATCACCTTATCTATTTGAATTAACTCATTACTGAGCCATTTCGTTCTCAAAAGAAGTTATACCTCTTCAGGGTCTTCCAGCAAGTATTCCCCTAATAAAGCGCCACCAAGTACCAGTAACCAAGCAACTAATATAGGGTTAGGGACATCAAAATGCGGCACCACAACTAAAGTAGCAAACCCTACGGCAGGAAGCACCCAAGACAGGCGTGGCACCCAATCACCAAACTTCACTTTCTCCATCCCCTGCATGGCAGCAATCAAGCCTGTAATGCATAAAGCGACTAAAGCTGCATGCTCCATACCTCCAACCCACAAGGGAACGACAAGGAACAGCGGCCACCATGTATTGCCTTCAACAGGCCGCCAACTGCGACATGCAAACCAAATAACCCCCACTGCAAGTATTTGCACCACAGTGTATAAGCTACTACCTGGTAACTTACCTTCGCTTTGCAATGCCATCAGTCCAACATCCATAGCAAGAATAATGGAAATTAAGAGCGCACCTAGCTGCCAACTACTCTTTTGAGACATGCAAATATTAAATACCGGCAGCATCATAAAAATGCTAATGGAAAGGGCAAGAGGCTGTTCAGGCAAGACCATACCGTACGCGCCAAGGCCAATGAGCAGCAACCACGCTGCCATACCTCCTTGTGGAAGCAGCCATAGAGCAGGAATCGCTAAAGCGAGTGCAGGCAGTTGCCCCTCACTGTATCCGAGTGCTGTAACGCCTAAGACGGTTAATGCAACACTGACCAGAACTAATAACGCGGCATACAACATGGCAGCACCTCCTTGCGTTGTTCGGGAGTACATAGAAGAATAGCAGTCTATTTCTTACGGTCTTACTCTAATATGGACGATTTTACAGGGCAAATCTATAGCGTGGTCTATCAAATTCCAGTAGGAACGGTAGCAACCTACGGCGATATTGCACGATTAGCAGGCTTTCCCGGCTATGCTCGGCAAGTTGGAAAACTCATGTCACGCTTACCTGAAGGCTCGACACTACCTTGGCACAGAGTGATTAATGCGAAAGGGATGATTTCATTGACTGGCGACGACCTTATTCGACAGCGCGATAGGCTGCGCAATGAAGGGATCACCGTAAGTGATGAGGGCAAACTATCATTACGTATTTATCGGTGGGAAATATGCCGCTAAACACGATTCAAAGCATTGGGGAGGCCAATGCTTTGTTCTTTATAAAAATTATTGATTAGCCTTGTAGTGGACTAACGCGTTTTCACCAACATCAAATCAATATTTTCGGTCTTATTCGGATCGGTGATCACACGATTTGAGGTATCGGTAATAAACATCAGCTTACCATCGACCTCAATACGCGCACTTACTGCATAAGTGTGATTAGCAATAATTTCATCGGCTTCATAATCAAGCGAAAAGTTAAACGGAACTTGCTTACCATCCGCTAAGAAAGATTGCTGACTGATCACTTCTGCCGCTACATCCATTAATGATACATCTGCTAATGTCACCGTTATTTTGGCATTTTCAGGTAACGCAATACGTTCACGGTAACTTACCGTTCCTTCTACCGAATTCATGCCTTTATCTTTCTGAATAATCGTCGAACATGCCGTGATCGCTAATGCCGCCGCTAGACCCACTAATACCGTAATAACCTTTTTCATTGTTAACCTCAAGAACACTCACGATTGACTAAATTTGGCTTCTCTACACTTGTCTTTAAATCGTTTGATATAAACCCCATATATATCAGTGAGATTGGTTATCGTGATGCGATTTAACTTGAAATTGTAGCTAAGTCCTCGTAAAACTCTTAATCAAAGATAAGCAATTATCTAGACTATCAGCAAGATAGTGCTTATCTTTCTTAATTCAACATTATTAATAATGGATGCCCAATGAGCAAAGAACTGACTGAACTTCTCACGCTGTTACACTTAGAACCTCTTGAACTAGGCTTGTTCCGAGGGCAGAGCGAACACCTAGGGCTCCCCCAAGTTTATGGTGGTCAAGTTATTGGTCAATCACTCTCTGCAGCGAAGAAAACCGTGGAAATTGATCGTCATGTTCATTCATTCCATAGCTACTTTCTTCGTCCTGGCGATCCACAAAAACCGATTATTTATGATGTTGAAAATTTACGCGACGGTAAAAGTTTCAGTACCCGTCGTGTAAAAGCGATTCAAAATGGCCGCCCTATTTTCTATTTAACGGCCTCTTATCAGGGCGAAGAAGAAGGCTATAGCCATCAATCTACTATGCCTGATGTGCCAGCGCCTGAAACACTTAAATCTGAAACAGAGTTAGTAAAATCTCTTGCTGATTACTTGCCTAAACAAGCGGTTGAAACCTTTGGCCGTGACCGCCCGATTGAAGTGCGACCAGTCAATGTTATCAACCCTCTAAAGCCAACCAAGGCAGAAGCAAAACAGTACTTATGGATCAAAGCCAATGGCGAAATGCCCGATGATTTGCGCATTCATCAATATGTATTGGCTTATGCGTCAGATTGGGGCTTCTTAGTGACCGCCTTACAACCGCATGGCGTCACCTTGCTGACTCCTAAAATGCAAGTCGCAACCATAGATCACTCAATGTGGTTCCACCGTCCATTCCGTCTTGATGAGTGGTTGCTGTACGTTATCGACAGCCCTTCTGCCAGCGGCTCACGTGGCCTTGTTCGCGGTGAAATTTATAACCAACAAGGCGAACTTGTTGCTTCCGCAGTTCAAGAAGGCTTAATGCGTCACCACAAATAATCCTATTACTTAGATATCAATGCTGAAACGCCACAGAAACGACGCCTGTTTCTGTGGCGTTTGACTTTATGCTCGTTCACTAGCATGGAGCCCACCAGCTAGAATACTCTAGCTTGAAGGTGTTTTGTCAGCGTTAGGTTAAATCATATTGATTTATCAAATGGTTAACCTTTACTTTGTTTCATTATCATTATCACTATGACTCAAACGAACACGGTGCCTGTTAGGCTGACGCTGCTTCCACACCGTCACTTTCTAACTGCTGAATATGTTCGCTAGCCTGCTGTAACTGATACATTTGTAAGTAATGTCCTTGTGCTTTCAATAGGTGCTGATGAGTACCACGCTCAATAATTTCACCACGGCTTAATACGACAATTTCATCTGCATCCATGATGGTTGATAAGCGGTGAGCAATCACCACAATGCTCATATCGCGCCGCAATAGCGTCAAACTACGCTGGATATTTTGCTCAGTACCTGAATCAATATTGGCAGTTGCTTCATCCAGGATCAGTACTTTAGGCTTGGCGACAAGCACACGGGCAAGGGCTAATAATTGCTTCTGCCCTGCTGATAAATTCACTTCGCCACCACCTAAACGCGTCTCAAGCAAATCGCTGTATTGTCTAATTTGGCTCGCTAAGCCAACATCTTCCAGTGCCTGCCAAATCGCTTCATCGCTTACCGCTCGTCCCAGGCAAATATTTTCACGCACAGTGTCACTGAGTACATGCGGGTCTTGTTGCACCATAGCAACGTCTTGACGTAAGACCGACTGTTCAAGGCTCGCTAGTGGCCGCCCATCTAACCGTACTTCCCCCTCTTTTACTGGGTAAAAACCCATTAAGAGTGAAGCTAATGTACTCTTGCCACTGCCCGTATGCCCCACTAAGGCTAAGAAGCCACGGTGAGGCAAATCAATCGAAATATCCTTCAAGATGGTTTGCTCACCATCATAGCTAAAAGTAATATTGTCGCACTGTATTGCGCCAGTTTCGAGTAGGCGTTTATCTTCGCCATACACTTGTTGCTTAGCATCAATAAAACCAAAAATACGTTCGCTTGCCACCAGTGCTTGCTGCAACAAAGAAAGCTGCTGCGTCAATTCAATCAAAGGTTCTGTCACACGGCCTAAGTAACTAATAAAGGCATACAAGACCCCAACACCCACCAGCTCAACACCACTAACACCAAACACGGCAACCAAAGAAATCAACGCGATCCCTGACAGTAAGTCGATTAATGGGCGTAGTAATAAACCATTGAGTTTAGTCACACTGACTTGCGCAGCTAAATGTTCTTTATTGATTTCTGCAAACTGTTGGCTGAATTCACGCTCTTGACGCATTAGCTGGATCAGGCTCATCCCCTGAATCGACTCACTCATCGACGCATTGATGTCCGACAGTAAATCTCGCATACGACGATACGCATTGGCACTTTTCCGCTGATAGATCACCATGACGCCCGCTACAATCGGTAAAAGCACCAGCACCACCAAGGTCAAACGCCAACTCAGCATACTCATCACCACCAGCATGACGCTGATTAAGGCAATGTTTTTCACCACGGTTGAAATCACAAAGATATAAAAGTCTTTGATTGATTCGGTATCGTTGGTGATCCGCGAGATCAACCGCCCCGTCGGCATATAATCAAATGCCGACAGTGGCTGATTCAATATCTTACCAAACAGCTCTTTTCGCACTGTTTGCACTACACCTATCGCAATATCATTAAAGCGGATCGCCTGCCAATATTGGAACAAAGCAGCAATAATCATCAAACCAACATAGCTCGCACCAAGCGTGATCATCACTTCTAACGGGTAATCATTTTTCGCGATATGGTTATCAATAAAATGCTGCATCAGCCAAGGGCCAGCGACATCTGCTATCGACGCAATAAATAAAAACACTATAGCTATGGTTAATTTTCGCTTATCCGTAACACCATAACTTAGTAGGCGTTTGAGTATTTTTGGGTTAACAGCACCTTTCATTACGCCCCCTCGATAGCTTGTTCTAGTTTCTGATACCGGTACATCTCGGCATACCAATTTTCAGCCTTGATTAAGGCTTGATGTGTACCACGCTCAGCAATACAGCCATGCTGAAGCACTAAAATTTCTTCAGCCTGCTCCAATGCCGTCAAACGGTGCGCGATAACGATCACTGTCTGGCGTGTTTGTTGACGACGTAGATTACTTAATATTTGATGCTCGGTTTTGCCATCAACCGCAGACAGTGCATCGTCTAGCACCAAAATCTCAGCCTGAAGTAACAGAGCGCGTGCAATCGCAATCCGCTGTTTTTGTCCGCCCGACAATGTAATGCCTTTTTCACCCACGAGTGTGCCGTAGCCATCGGGGAACTGCATAATGTCGTCGTCAATACATGCCATTCTTGCAGCTTCACGAATCGCGTCATGGCTCGCCTCTGGTTGCCCTAATGCAATGTTGTCAGCAATCGAACGCGAGAATAGAAAAGGCGTTTGGCTTACCACTGCAAATCGGCTGCGCCAATGATCCAAATTTGCCGACTCAATACTGACATCGCCATATTTGATGGATCCCTCTATCAAGGTTTGCTGCCGTAATAGTAGGCCTAATAAGGTCGATTTACCGCTGCCAACAGGCCCTGCAATGCCCAACATGTGCCCTGCTGGTAGCTCAAAATTCACCGCATTGAGCACACTGAACTGCTGGCTTTGCCAGGTAAATTGATCAATATCGACCGTCAATGTTTGTTGGCGTTGTTTTAAAGCGGTTTCACCACTAACAATCTCTGGCGCTTCATCAAAAATATGCTGCAAACGCTTCCATGCCGCCGACCCCCGCTCCAAAATATTAAACAACCATGCCATTGCCAACATAGGCCAAATCATCAAACCTTGGTACAAAGTAAATGCAGTAAGATCCCCTAAAGATAAACGTCCAGTTGAAACAAAATACGCCCCACCCGCCACACTTAAAAAGAAAGACATACCTATGGTAATTTGGATCACAGGATTAAACAGGGCATCGACCTTTTCTACCGCCAGATTCTTGCGACCCGTATCGTCTACCACATCATCAAATTCTTGCTGCTGACGCTGCTCTAAACCAAACGCTCGGATCATCCGCACACCGTTAAGCGTTTCTTGGGTTTTATCCGTTAGGTTGGAAAACGCAGCCTGAGAGACACCAAAGCGGGTATGTAATTGACGGCCAAGGAAAAAGACGACAATGGCCATTATCGGCATTGGTAGCAGAGCCAGTACAGTCAGCTCCCAGCTGTATTGCGTTGTCATCACCAGCAGCACAACGATGCCCGTTAGCAAAGAATCTGCCGCTGTTAATACGCCCTCGCCAGCAGTCAATACCACCGAGTTAACATCGTTAGTTGAACGAGCCATCAAATCGCCCGTTTTAAAGCGCTCAAAAAAGACGGGAGGATGAGAAGAAAAATGGCGATATAAGCGATTACGCAGCACGGTTCCCAACTTTGCAGCCGCACTGAATAACCAAACCCGCCAAATAATACGCAGCACGTACACCACGCCCCATAAAGCAATCAGCGCGGCTAAACTCAGCAATAATGTTGATGTCGACATGTCGCCAGCCACTACACTGTCGACCACCCAACCAATGGCTTTCGGCGGTAATAGCTCAAATAACGCCACGACGCCCAAAATCATGATTGCACCGCCGTATCGGCGCCACTCTTGTAAAAAGAACCAACGAAGTTGCCAGAAAATCTGCATCATCCCTCCACAGACATCAGGTATAGCCAAAATGTAAGCATCATATAGGTGAGATCTAATGCTTTATAATCTTTGTTTTAGTCGATCTCGAAGAAGATCTTAGGTAGGAATGACTCTGAAACATCCCATTAACACTGATGATTATCTAACTATGGTATTTTTATTCAACAACTTATTTACCCCTAAATTAAAAAGCAGACATCCTTCTAAGTTCTGTGCATCTCTCGTTATTGATTAGGCATATATCACTTTGTACTGTTAGCATTTATTCGTAATTATATTATTGAAAAAAAAGAGGCTTATCATAGATAGGCCTCTTTCCCTTCGTTACGGTTTTATATCCAGTTAGTGCGAGCTTGACGCTTTACTCGTGACATTCTGATTCTGTCCATTATTCATGGCATAGGTCTTAGTCACTGCCTGCAGTTCAATCACTTCAGGATCAGGAATATGCTCATCAGGGTAAGCGGCACGAACTTTATCCGTTAACCCTTTGGCAAACACTTGATATAGCACTCGGGTTGAAACCGTTAATGGATACTGCGCATTATCGGGTAAATCAAACACCTCATTACGCGTTTCACCTGATTTAATCCGAGTATCTTTACCAATTTTGACATAGCGCCAGAACCGTAATCCGACAGGTTTACCGTCTTTATCGACACCCACTTTAATGAATTTGTGCGCATCTTTCGGGATCACACCATTTTGCATCACACCACTGGTAAAGACCTGCTTACCATTAGCATCTGTGGCAATCACTTCTAACCACACCTGACGGCGAGCACCACCGGGCATATCATGCCCTGAATTCACATTGGTTACTTTGGCGGTGAATTGATTGCCTTGTTTTTCGACCTCTAGGCTCAGTGCTGTTTTTAGAATGTCGATACTCATCTTCTTGTGTTCGGGGTTACGCATCCCGGTAAAGAAGTAGTTTCCGCCGACCAAATGGTGCGAACGTAAATTCGATTTCATCGGGCCATTATTGGTTGATTGACCACCCACTTTGTTATCAAAGTTAGTAACATCTTGCGTCATGTGACAATCGATACATGTCTTATGTTGTGCAGGGTTACCTGGGGCATTAAACGGGGATGCTAACCACTCGCCAAAGTTGTCATTCACATTTGCCCCTTGTCCGGTAGTGAACTCGTTATGACAGGTCGCACAATACAGTGAGCTCTGATAAAGCTCAGGGTTAGAATAAGAGGCCTTATGTGGCGCAGGCATCGCATTGATCTGTTTTTCTGATAGCCACTTCAACATGCTATTTTTTGCATCTTCAAACACGTAGCTTTCGCGATCTTTGAGGTTAACCGTCATGTCAGTATTCCCACCCGCGTTTTCCGCCTTGGTCACTCGGTGACAGAATACACAGCCTGTTCCTCGCTCATTGACTGACTGACCATGCGCTAATGCTACTTTGAGTGACTTGCCGCCTTTTTCTCGCATATCGCCAAAATCAGAGAAAGGCTTATTATCACCATTGATCACCATTTGTGGCGCATGACAACCACGGCAAAGCACACGAAATTCTTCGCCTTCGCTTTGTGCCGCGACATCTTCTTGAAAACGGTAATAAGGGTGATCCATATTCATGCCATGGTTCGAGTCCGCCCATTGATCATAAATCGTGGTATGACAGTCAGAACACTCCGCCGAGTTAACCCATTCGTCAGGGTGGGTATAACGCTTGTTATCGTCAAGGCGCAGCCAAGTGGAAAGGTACGGTAGGTTTTCTGGCGAACGAACATATTCATTTAGAGCCATCATCATCTTGACCGCTTCCAATGGCGGTTGCTCCACATTAACAGGTGGCATATCGTCTTCACGCGGATCGCCGCCCATACCACCTTGCGTTTTTTGAATAATATCGATGTATGCGCCAACCGGGTCGCCAGCGATCATCTTACGCACATCAACATGGCCCGTGACGGCATTTTTGAAGCGATCTTTTTTGCCATCTTCCATCAATTGACGGTTGGTAAAATTAAAGCCATCAAGGTGACAGGAATTACAACTCATCCAAAAATCCCCGGCCATTGGGAATTTAGGGTTATCGGCCATATTGGCACGATTAAATAAGGTTTTACCTCTGCGCAATTGTTTAGGCAGCGGATCGGCACTGACAAGGTTGGCAAAGTTGGCTTGAATCAGTTTAACTTTGGCAAAAGGCCCTACTGCACCAGTATCAAATTTAGCAATATCCAATGACATCGCATTTTGTACATACAGCTCACGCCCAACGACCAAAATGCCGCGCGGATTATCACCAGGAACATTACGGAAAATTTGGGTCGCTTTGACCCCGCCCTGGAACTTCTTACGACGGTGACGTTTTTTATTTTTCTTACCTTGGCGTGATAAGTCAAACACCATCAGGTCTTCAGAACCCGCTAGCGTAAAAATGACTTTTTTACCATCCTCGGTAAACACGCCATCATGCGGGTTGGAAACGATACGAATACGGTTACCGCTCTCGATGATGTTGATTTGTTTAAAAAGTTGCTTACGTTCATCGACAATTTCATGTTCATTACCCGGTTCTAAATCCAAAATAGACACCGTTGGGAAGACAGTCGACTGAAACTGAAAATCATGACCAAACGACCACAGTACATGGGGTAGCCATGCCTGCTGACCATCTGGCGAAATCACAATATTATCCAATAAACGAGGCTTACCTTGCGGTGTGGTTTTCTCTTTATGAGCAGGCGTATCAACAAGTTGCACCACTTTGATCAATTGCGGCGTCGAATTTGTGACATCATAAATTGAGACCTCGCCTGATAATGCGTGGGTAACTAACAAACGGCCATCATCCGTCAGAGCCAAACCACGAGGGGTAGAAGCCGTCGCTAAGACTTGAGTGACTTCCCCTTTTCTATCAATTACCAGTAACTTATCACGCTCAAAACTGGTGACATAAAATTGCTGGTTGTTAACATCAAACACCACCCCAAATGGACGTGATGGCACCTGGGTCACTTGCTTAGTCGCAAGCGTTTTGGCATCTAAAAGCACGACCTGATCGTTTAAGTAGTCTGTCGCCAATAAGAGCTGTTCATCTTGAGTAAGCGCAATACGTCGAATATCTCGACCTATGGTGACTTCTTTTTCAATGTCACCGTTTTCTCGATTGAGTAAACTCACACTTCCTGCATCGAAGTTCGCACTGATAATCTGCGTTTTATCACTATTAAAAAGCATCGAGCTGCTTTTTTCGATCGCAAAGACTGATTGACTCATCAGTACAACAATCAATAAAAACAACTGTTTAATAGGCTTATATTTACTATTTAACTTCATTTGCCTTTACACTCACATAACTTCAAATCAGTCATTTTCATTACTGACTTATCTGATATAAAAAGAGGCCCCGCTCACCAATAAACCTTGGTGCAAACTGTGCTTCCAGTTTCAATCCTGGCAATTGAGTACCCGATATACGCCACGCACTGTTTGGGTTTTGATACGCTTGCTCACGCAATGCACGTTCACTACTCGGGTAATACATGTCGTATACGGCCCGACCTTGAAGCTGGGAACGTAATAAATTCACGCTGTAATTGGTGCCGACCACCTTAATTGTCGGCTGGGATCGAATCCATTGGATTGCCTGCTGTATCGGTGCTTGGCGTTGAACCAGATCCTGTTTAAACGAGGGCACCATGGCATCAATATTGCGCCCACAGTAATAACTGATCAGGCCAAGCACCACGACAAACAGTACTGGGCGGCCTTGGATCAGACGAGCAACTTGTACTGGCATCACCACCAAAACTAAAAACAATACCGGCGCCCAATGGCGTAAATTGTCAGGGTTTTGTCCAACACTTATCCATACCCAATACAGGCCTGTCACCGTCGCCAATGCCGCAAGTTCAGGGGACGACAAGGCGTCCAATCGAGAGCGCTTCAGCCATATTGGTTTAATGCTTGCTATAGCTATAACAATCGCCACGCTGAGTGACAGCAAGCTCGCCAATAACAATGCCCCACCAAAACCGTTACGCAATGCAATCACCCACTGCCACAAGGTGGCATCGTTTCCTTCAACGGTATTCCCCCAAATAGCAAAATGCCCTTGAGTAAAACGGATCCCTTCACTGATATAAGCCGCGCCATCATGTGCCCAGATGAAAGTCAGACTCACACCTCCCACCAAAGCCAATGAGAAACAGGCTTTTAAAAAGGCTTTTGTTAACCCAACCAAACCTAATTGTCGATGCAGACCTTGCCACCAAGGCACAGCCGCTACAGCGAAGGCGAGTACGACATAAGAAGGACGAGTCGCCAGCATTAATCCAAGCCACAGCCCTACTCGCCAGTACTGTTTTTGTATCGTTGCAGCTAAAGCCACCAGCAACAACAAAATGGCTGGCGCATCAGATAAGCCACTTAAGGCCATGGAAGCCAGCAAAGGTTGCGTCAAAGCCAAGACACCGCCGAGCGTTGCTGCAACCAACGAAAGCGAACACAAGTGAATCAAGCGAGCGACAGCCAAAGGGATCAACATGGCACTCATCAGTGACACCCAGATCGCAGCAGTACTCGGTTCAACCCATAACGCAGCAAATCGTGCAAAACCAATAAATGCCGGATACCCCGGGAAATGAGGTCGAAACTCCAACACGGAAAAACGCTCAACACCGCGAGCAAAATTCAGTGCATCATCACTGGTCAGTTGCAGTGGGAATTGCCCTATCCAATGCCACCAAAACAGGTAAGCCAGCAGAGTAAACAAGGCACACCCCTGCCACACCAACTTATCAGGCATAGCAAACAGAAAAGTGCTGATTCGCTCACTTTGCTTTGCTAGCCCTTCGCGCAATTGCTGGCCCACCTTTCGTTCACCGCTTACTGGTGCAAGGTACTGATCGCATCAATCAGCAATTGGCTTTGCTGCTTAAATGCTTGAGGATCTGCCGGCGCTTGACCCACCCCGAAGACACCAGGGTTACCGATAGCCTGCAATGTGCCCTGAATGGCCAGATCGGCTTGTTGACGGTGCGCGTCATCGAGCTTAGGCGTGATCAAATCAAGAAACAGTTTACTTTTAACAACCAGTACTTTTGCGACTTGATAATCCGCTAAATTTTTACCCGCACCGTCTAAACGGCGAATGATCTCTTCAACCACAGCGCGATCCATTACAGCCTCGACTTTTGCCGCATCCTTAGCAGCCACAGCAGCTTGCATTGGCGTAAACAAATCAACCTGATGCTCTTTTTGTAAATAAGTAAACTCATCCGTCAATCCATCAACGGCCTGTTGTACGGCTACAAAATCTTGCTGGCTAAGTGCAGTCAAAATAGCTTCACGCCCATCAATAACTGGCTCTTTACCTGCCGCAGCATAGGAGTAGGCATAACTTGCCGTACTCGCCAATAGAGCTAGGCCAAGCACGAACAGTCGCGTTAGTAATTGAACATAACCTTGTTGTTTCATCCATTATTCCTCTGGCTTGTTATGCGACGCTTTGAACTTCAATCACTGTCTTTTCATTACGAAAATCAAATATTTCTCGGCGACGATCTTTACCATCAATCACTGACTGCGCAGCCATCATGCCCATTTCCATTGCGGTATCTGTGAAGATATAACGGAAGGTACCTTGTCGCCCTGTCATGATTAAATTGCTGTATTGCGAAAGGTGAGTAATCGCTTTTTCACGTTTGGCTTGATACGTCATGTCCATCAGTGGGTAAGCATGCTCAGTGTAAGATGTGAAGTACTCCCCCGTCGCAAGCTGAGGATCAACACCTAATGACGCTAAATCCGCAAGAACACGCTGCTGCAGACGGTCACCATCCATGTTCCACACATCATCATTTTTATTACATGGAATTTCGATCATCACAGACGATCGTCCAGCTGGTGCCATAAATGATGAACGGCGTTTCGGCTCTTGTAGGCGCGTACCAAGCAGTTCAGGATCGGAAAGGTACTGCCACGTGTTATCAGAGATATCTTGGGTTTCCATAGGCATATTCATGAAGCGCAATGATCGAAACGCTAATCCACTGTCAAACCCTGTCAATTGACACATCAAGGGAAGTGGCAAAGTCGAAATCACTTGATCGCAGCTAAGGATGTGTGTTTCACCTTGTTGACGGTACTCAACATGCTCAATCAGCTGGTTAGCATTGACCTTCAAACCACAGACATCACTGTTTAAAACGATGGTGACACCTTTCTTTTCAAGTTCTTCAGCAAGACGGGTGTACAGCTGACCAAACCCCAATTTCGGGTAACGGTATTGGCGAGCATAAGTACGTACCGATGAACGGCGCCCAGGCAATAAACGACGTGCAACGTCTTTCAAATCCATCAAACTGATGCGTTGAGACGCCCAGTCACCAGATAGAAACTTAGGATCTATCCCCCATAGCTTGCCGGTATACCCCTCAAAAAAGTGTTTATATAAAGTGGTACCAAAACGGCTTTCAATCCACTCAGCAAAACTCACGGAAGATTGATCTTTTGGCTTAGGCTTAAACATTTGTTTCGCTAAATCGACAGCTCCACCCACCAGCAGAGGCAAAGGAGCATTTTTGATCAAATCCACCAATGCCAATGGATATTGGTAGATACGACCACGGTAACGGATGACACTTTTACGTTGAGCAAACAATAAGTCGTCACCCATTAAGGTATCGACAAAAGACAACAGTTTTGGGTTCTTGGTAATAAACCGGTGGCCACCAAAGTCAAAACGATAGTCACCGTGCTGACCAGAAAAAGTCTGAGTAGCGCACATACCACCAACGTGATCATCGCGGTCAAGAATCGTTACTTGATAACCTGCTTCCACTAGCTCCCATGCCGCCATCAAGCCAGCAGGGCCTGCACCTAATACCGCGATGTGTTTGTTTTCAGCTGCCGTACTCATGCTTGCTTATAACCTCGATTCCAGAAAAATATAAATGTCACCATGTAGCCGCCCCATACCATAAGTTGTAATAACCCCGGCGATGAGTTGTAGCCAAACAAAGCACGTAAGAAAGTCCCAAAGACACCACGATCATCGAGGATATGTGATATATCAAAAAGCTGTGCATGAAGGATTGGGAGAACATGCGCCGCTTGCAACATGTTTACCGCCGAAGACAAGAGTCCAGCAGCAATCACAATGATCAGCAAACTGGTCCAACGGAAAAAAGAACGCAGCGGCACATTACGTGTTGTACGTAACATCAGCCACACGATAGCCAATGAAAGTAACAAACCGGCGACAGCACCAATTAAGGCATCTTGGGTGCTGAATTCGCCAAAGTTGGAATACATTAGGGCGGAGAAAAATAAGATCGTCTCAAAACCTTCACGTAAAACGGCCAACAGAGACAAAAAGACCAAACCAAATAAGTTGCCCGAGCTGACCATGTCAGACACATCTTGCTGCATCTGTGCAACTTGGTTTTTGGCTTGATTCTGCATCCAGATCGCCATATACGTCAGCACAACAGTGGCAAAAGTGAGGATCCCTGCCATCAAATAATTTCGGTATAACTCATTGCTAAACTGATCAACGACGACTTGGAATACAACCGCCACCACCAATGACAACAACAAACCAACAAACACCCCTAAATAAATATATTTGTTGTATTGGCGGGCATTAAGTTTGGCTAAGTAGGATAAGGCGATCCCTACGAGCAAAAAGGCTTCCAACCCTTCTCGTAGCGTAATTAAAAAACTGGCTAACATGGTTTCCCCAAACAATTTTTACTGTTTTTGTTATTCATCATTTAAAAAATTTCGATAGGTTTAACACGCTCCAGCGCATTGCATGGCGAAATACCAGAGGAGCCAATAACCAAGATGAATAGAAGTGAATATTTTGCATTACGACACCAAGGCTATTGCCGGTATTGCCGTAAAAAATCAGGTAGAAGCCGCTAAGACTGCACGCAATCAAGAGCCACTCAATCAAGGTGCCAGTTTGGCGTAGAAATGGCTTATGACTTTTTATGATCAAACGGCGGTGAGCGCCCCAAAATGCACCAACAATAAGCGTGAACAAAGTGGCACCAGCCAGCATGTGCGCTAACAGTAACCAACGTTCAACCTGCCACGTCACCCCAACACGATCCCACAGCAAGATCCCGCTGAAAAACATCATATAAAGTAAAGATTCAGCCCACTTATGGTGATAAGCCAAACTCGTCCACCATTGGTTAAACCACCCGGACTTCGGAAGTTGTTCCGACACACTATGCGCAGCCATAACAATTCTTACTCACGACCATCATTACTTACCGATAAAAAACACAATAAATAATCAAAATAATAAAAACGACAAAGGCAGCGATATAAAATCGCTGCCTAATCCGTAGCAAATTATGGTAACTGATTATTTAACACTGGCCTTATTTGCCATTGTCATTGCAGTACCAAACTTACCTCCAGCAGCGATAATTTGATGAACACCATCTTCATCAGTGTCTGTCGAGTTGCTGCCTTTAATTTGGTTTTCACCTGAATCACCCATCCACTCTGCTAACTGCATACCGCCGTTAATCACAGTGCGGAACCAGCTAACATAACGATCCGTCAAGGTTGTTAATTCGAGTGCAGGCTCGTTCTCACCTTCTTCATTTTTCAGGTGAAGAATCGCTTCACGTAAACCACCTGAAATTGCGGCTTCCGTGTATGGTGTGTGAATAGTCGCTTTACCCGGTACGGTTGCCCATGTATTGATATTTTTATCAAACATGTTTTTCTCTACCGCAAGGTAAATAGAGCGTGCTGCTTGTTTATACTTCACATCATCTGTTGCAAGGTAAGCCGCAACCAAGCCACGAATCGCCGCGAACTGTGCACCCAGTGATTTATCTTTATTTAAGGTAATCACGGTATTTAGCGTTAGGCCATCAAATACAAGACCGTTACTGCTCACAAGGTGATCAATAATGAAGTCAGCCTGACCCTTAATCATTGCCAATGCGTCTTTACCCGCTGCGGTTTTCAGGTCCACATCGCCAGATTCAGCAGAGGCATAACCAACAGGTAGTGCATCTTTCGCACGTTGGTAAATAGACAATGCAACAATTGAGTACGCCGCATCGTAAGTGTCAACTTTGTTACCTTGCTTGCCATTTTTGTATTCAGTAACAAACGTGCCTTTTGCTTGGTTATAGTGCAGCGCTGCAATATTTTTAAATAAAAGGTTAGAGATGTTGTTGGCCAACGAGAAAGCATCTTCTGCCACTACGTCATTCGCTTCATTCGCATCAGTGTTAGCTGCAGGAGCTGCTGCAAATGGAGCACCATCAAATACAGCTAGGAAGGCAGGGTTTTGCGCACTGTTTGCTTTACGTTGGTCACTGAAGGCAAAGAATTCCGCAACTGGCCATAGCGTTGACCATGTATCACGTAGTGTTGATGTGCTATCAGTAACTTTCAAACCAGCAATCGATTTAACGCCGTTTTGTTCGCCTTCTGTCACAGCGACTTTGTGCGCGAACCAAATAGGACCTTTTGCTGGATCATAATCAGGGCCAAATTTGACGCCAAGTTTATTGCCATCAAACCCTAATTGCTGCTGCATGATAAGCAGCTTATCAATCGACATTTCGGTTAACATCATGCCGTTAAAGCCATCAGCAGCCGATACGCCTAAACTGTGCTTGCCATCTTGATCCATCACTGCAGATTCAGCTTCGACTTCTTCATCTGTCGCAGTGACATGCATACCACCTAAGAAGTCTTGTGACCACATCACTTCTTTCAGCAAAATACCGCCAGTCGCCGCTGGATTGAATGACTTATCAAAACTCGCGTCGTTCCAAGCCAGTGTTTTGTAGTCTCGGAAATAAGCAGGAACAACCGTTTGAACTGTTTTGCTATTACCTTTTGCCGTCGTGATCTCAACTTCATCGCCGTTCACTGTTGTTGTGTCAGGCTTTTGCGCAAACTCAGGGCTACCCGATACGTACGGAATCGAAATTGGGTACATGTTTTGTGGAATTTCACTCGCAGGGAAACCCACCGCTTGTGCCATTTCAATTACACGTTTACCTAAATCAACAAGTTTACCGCCACGAGCTTGGTTTACAGGGCCATTCACTAGATGCGGCCCCATTTGCGATTGGTAGTTCAGCGCGTACATCGCTTCTTCTGAGTACTCGTAGCTTTCAATACCAGCAGCAAAGTCAAATGGTGTTGGATCATCTGCAATATTCGGATCTAATACATCAAGATCGAGACCTAGCGATTCTGCTAACGGCTCTCCTGATAATTCAAATTCGGTATATGCTAAAAAGTTACCTGCGGGCTGATGAGTTTTATCAATAACTTTAACTTGTGCTGCGGCACTCGCAGTCGATGCAAAAACGGCTGCTGCAATGGCAAGCGTTAACGTTGACTTCTTCACGGCTTTTCCTTTTTTATTATTCCATCACGGCTATTCGCACAACGAATGAGTGCCACCGAACAGATTCTAAACGAGAATTGTTCGCACTATATATGTTTCAAAATGTAAATAATAGTAATGATAACAATTTTTATTGCCAATATTGACTAGCGTCACTTTTATTGCATAAAAAATACACCATTTAAAATATGCTGATATGAACCAAGTAAAATAAGGGATATGCAATGTATTTAATTAAGAATGATGTATAAAAAACCCGCCTTACGCTCCATTGGCATAAGGCGGGCTGTAAAGGATCTGGTGACGAGAAATTATAGTGGTAACGCAGTCGTGTATTTCAATGGCTCCATGGCAAATGTTGAAGTGACATTGGTTAGTCCTTCAATGCTATTAACCATTTTCTTATAAAACTGATCGAAGGCGGCCATATCAGCGACTTGCACTTTCATCATGTAGTCGTATTCACCGGCCATACGATAAAACTCCATCACCTCAGGAAAATCAGACACGGCTTCAACCAAAGATTTGTACCACTCTTTAGAGTGATTACTGGTTTTGATTTGTACAAATGCAGTAAACGACAACCCCAACTGAATTGGATCAAGCAAAGCAACACGCTGACGTAAAATGCCATTTTCTTCTAAGCGTTTTAGTCGTTTCCAGCAAGGGGTTGTTGTTAGGTTCACCTTGTCTGCCAGCTCGGCAAGAGAGAGCGTACCATCTTGCTGTAACAACCTAAGTAATGTTCTATCAATTTGATCGATTGGAGCCTTCATTAACAGCTAACCTCACACAGAGAGAATTATTTTCTACATTTAGCGTTATTTAAGAAAATATAGCAAAACTTTTATCCTAATAAATAATTAAGATAATCAATATCAAATAAAGCAATAACCTGTTGAGGAATAGATAATGCGAAATAACTCACAATGGATTAACACTGCTATTCGTAAGATTGAAGCCGACTACCAACGTTCAGCAGACACGCATCTTATCAAATTGAACATTCCAATCCTCAGCGGCATTGATATTTATTTAAAAGATGAAAGCACGCACCCGACAGGCAGTTTAAAACACCGCTTAGCCCGTTCACTCTTTCTTTATGCCCTATGTAATGGCTGGATCAGTGAAGGGACACCTATCATAGAGTCATCGTCTGGCAGCACCGCCGTGTCTGAAGCCTATTTTGCACGTTTACTTGGCTTGCCTTTTATTGCCGTCGTACCACGAAAAACAGCTTGTAAAAAAATAGAACAAATTGAGTTTTATGGCGGTAAGGCACATTTTGTCGATAGTCCCAGTGAGATTTATGACGAGTCGCGTCGGTTAGCCAAGGAAATGAATGGGCACTACATGGATCAATTCACCTTTGCTGAACGCGCTACTGACTGGCGTGGTAACAACAATATTGCCAACAGTATTTTTAACCAAATGGAATTAGAAGAGCATCCTATCCCACGTTGGATTGTCATGAGCCCAGGAACAGGCGGAACATCTGCGACCATAGGCCGCTACATTCGCTACCAAATGCACAGCACACAACTGTGTGTGGTTGATCCTGAAAATTCCGTTTTCCACGAGTTCTATAAAACACGTAACGCTGCGTTAACTGGGAATAAAGGCAGCCGAATTGAGGGCATTGGCCGCCCAAGGGTTGAACCGAGTTTTATTCCTGATGTCGTTAACGAAATGCGAACGATCCCAGATGCAGCCAGCGTGGCAACGGTACATTGGTTAGAGAAGTTATTAGGCCGAAAAGCGGGCGCTTCGACTGGTACGAACCTTTATGGTGTACTGCAACTGGCTATTGAAATGAAACAGCGCGGTGAAACCGGTTCTATCGTCACGTTATTATGTGACAGTGGGGAGCGCTACTTGGACACTTACTTTAATCATGATTGGGTAAAAGCCAATATTGGTGATATTTCTGGCTACCTCGCTCAACTTGAGCAATTTGAACAAACAGGTCAGCTTGATGCCTTAGCCTAATACGGCAAAAGTAATGCTGTACTCAAAGCCGCAATAGCGTTAACTGCGGCTTTTTGATCTTAATTACTCCCTTCATTTACTTTCTCTTTTTCAATGCTTTTTTCTGCGTACTTTCTTCTACACTCAGGGTGCGGTAGCATGACCCCGCCAATAGAGAACCTGCTGTTGGCCTATCTTTTAGTACTAAGCTTTTTTATACCAAGCTAAGTATTTAGCCACAAACGCTAAGATAGATCCCTACCGACTGTTTTTCGGTACGAACACTTTGAAGGACAAAGATTCATGCGCAAAGCCGTAGTTGTTTTTAGTGGTGGTCAAGACTCCACAACCTGCCTTATTCAGGCTATCGCTCAATACGATGAAGTTCACTGTATTACATTCGATTATGGTCAACGCCATAAGCTTGAAATTGAAGTGGCTGAAGCAATTTGTAAAGAGCTAAACGTCACCGCCCATAAAGTCATGGATGTGGGTCTATTGAATGAACTCGCGATCAGTTCATTAACTCGCGATAGCATTGAAGTTTCACATGAGTTACAAGCCAATGGCCTACCTAACTCCTTTGTACCAGGACGTAACATTTTATTCCTGACCCTTGCGGGGATTTACGCTTACCAAATTGGTGCCGAGTCAGTGATCACTGGGGTATGTGAAACCGACTTTTCAGGGTATCCAGATTGCCGTGACGAATTTGTAAAATCTTTAAACCAATCACTCGTGCTGGGAATGGATAGAAACTTCACTATCGAAACCCCTTTAATGTGGCTCAATAAAGCTGAAACTTGGGCGTTGGCAGATCAGAGTGAGCAACTCACATTTGTGCGCGAAAAAACCTTAACCTGCTATAACGGCATCATAGGTGATGGCTGTGGTGACTGCCCTTCTTGTGATCTTCGCCGTGCAGGTTTAAAAGATTATTTAGATAATCGCGCTGAAGTTATGGCCTCACTTGTAAGCAAACAAGGCTAACAAACAGCTAAGCTCTGCTAACACTTTGAAAAATAAAACGCAGTGCTAACAACATTTTTTACGATAAGGTGAGGCTATGCTTCACCTTTTTTATACGCGCGACCTCTAACACAACCCTCCTCCCTCATTTAGCTCTAGCATAGATTTTTAACCAGACTCATATTCCCCACATACATAGAAATAAAAACCCTACCTCTAAAAGATATATTCCGTACGCAATGCTAAAAAATATAGATATGGAATGCCATACTGTGTATCATCCCACCTCACCTAGAACGTCATACCATAAAATACATAGAAAGATTGTGCTGACACTGGGTTTATCACTCTTTTCGTTTTGTTTGTAATAAGTGGTTCATTTCTGATGATGAAAATCATGACACCTGCATACACTTCTATCTTACTTTTATGCAGCTTCTCTACCTTGGCGCAATCTACACTCGCACAAAGTGGCTCGCAGCCTATCACAGACAAGTCCGCAATCATCTTCGAAGCGAACCTTAAACGCGCAGAGCAGCAACTTGCCGATTACGATGCCGCGATTGCTGCGCTTGAAGATTCTTCCGAGCACGAACAAGACGAACAAAAAACAGAAGCGCAGATCGATAACTTGCTCTACGCGAAAAAATTTCATCAAGAAATAAACGGCTTACCTATGTTCACCTTTTTAGGGGGGCCAGCGTACACCCCAGAACAAGGCATCTTAGTCGCTGCTGGCGGGTTGTATTCCTTCAAAACCAACCGTAATCAACAGGCTCTACAACGTTCAAGCCTGTCATTATTTCTTGTCGGCAACGCTGTTGATAATGAATTTGGCTACGGCTTGCGCGCAAAGCACAACTTGTTCTGGAATAACAATGATATTCAATTCATTGGAATGTGGAATGCTGGTATGCAAACCAAGCACTACTGGGGTATTGGCTACGACAATGCACAACAGTACGAGCTAGGGGATGATACCAAGCAAAATGTCCTGAGTACGACTTATGAGTCCAACCTGAACTTTCGTCTCTACGATGAGTGGTTTATTGGTCCTGCTATTCGCCTAAATTACTACAACCCACAAAATGACACCCCAGCCAATGCCATCAAAGACGATGACAATTATCTCGCTTTTGCCGATAAGCCGTTCACTTTTGGCTTAGGGGCTGCTTTGCAATACGATTCTCGAGATGTCGCGGTCAATGCATGGCAAGGTCAGTTTGCCAAACTGCAATATATTGTTTTTGACCAGCTTATTGGCAGCCAAAGTAATTATCAAAAGCTCGATATCCAACATCGTTTCTATCACAGCATCGCAAAAGGCAATGTTATCGCGACCTATGCCGCCTACCAACAAGCTTGGGGAGATATCCCCTATTACGATATGCCAACGTTGGGAGGGCCGATATCGATGCGAGGTTTTTATCAAGGTCAATATCGAGATAAGACAACCGCTGAATTCACCACAGAATACCGCCACACCTTCAAACGAAACAATGGTGAACTATCCAATCACGGCGCAACACTTTGGACCGGTATAGGTTCTATTGCACCTTCGGCTCAACAGCTAAGCGAACACTTACTGTTGAGTTATGGCGTCGGCTACCGCTATGAAGTTCAACCGCGCATGAACGTAAGGCTGGATCTCGGATTCAGCGAGCACGGCATGGCGTTTTACTTCAACTTTACTGAAGCTTTTTAAGCGAGAATCACTGTGAATATGAAACAACCTTTACTTCCTGTATGCACCTTAATAATGGGCTTATTTTCAACTTTGGCGCACTCACAAAACAGTGATGTACTCGCGCAAGTTGAGCGTGAGAAAAATAACGCTCACTGGAGTGGTTTACCTGTGTTTGGTGACAAAGCACGCGAGCTAGGTTATGACTTACCTATTCCTGTTGGGTTTGGGATTTACATGAACACGCAGGAAGTAGAGTATATTGCCGAAGACGATTTTAATATCGTGGCAAATGGTGGCACTATGGGCAAACTCTGTGGAGCAAGTTCTCCACGTAGCCAAGCTCGACCTACCCCGAACCCAGACCGACCACCGGTTGAAAAACCAGAGCCGGTATCAGGATCTTGTGCCATGAGCATTCCCGCAGATAATGTCGGTATCACAGGTAAAGATGAAAGTATTCAGCTTCGTCTCGACGCTTGGGTATTCCCATTTATGAACGTGTATGGCTTAGCGGGTTACACCCGTGGCACCAAAGACATTGAAGCCGATTTATCCACACTTAATATTGGCGATAAGCAATTATCGATTGATGCCACGCTGCCACTCCACCTTGAATACGAAGCCTACAACCTAGGTATAGGTACCGTGTTAGCAGGGCAGTTTGAAGTGATTGATGGCATGCGCCCAATCATTGTCACCGCTGTGGGTGCGATGACCAACTCTTGGACCACGACCACTGACAGCACTATTCGCACTTCTATTGGTGCGCTGCGTGTCGGCCAACGTTTTGATGTACCTTACGGTAAACTAACCGTCTTGGGTGGCTACACCTATCAAATGATCCAGCAAAATGTCAGCGGCAGTATCTCTCTTAAAGACACACCACTTGATGGATTAGCTGACACCATTGATTTCGATGTCGATCTCAAGAGTAAAGAAAGCTCTAACATGGCCGTCAGTGCTGTGTATGACTTCGGTGATAACAAAGAATGGACGCTATTTGCCGAATACGGCTTCATGAATTGGAATCAGTTTACCTTCTCGTTAGGACGCCGTTTCTAACCAAGCAGATTGAAGCCAAATTTTAGATACAAAAAACGGAGCATGGTGCTCCGTTTTTTTATTCTGCTAACACTCAGTGCTTTAACCTTTCTGGATTAGTCACGGTAGAGTGAAAACTCATCTTGGCACTCGATCAATTGTTCACGTGTCATCATGAATACGCCATGACCACCGTTTTCAAATTCGATCCAAGTAAATGGAATATTCGGGTACTGCTCTTCCATGTGGATCATAGAGTTACCTACTTCACAGATCAGTACACCATTTTCTTTCAAGTAATCTGGCGCATTCGCCAAAATACGACGAACCAGTTTAAGACCATCGCTACCAGCGGCTAAACCAAGCTCAGGCTCATGACGGAATTCGTCTGGTAGGCTATCCATATCTTCTTGATCCACATACGGTGGATTCGTCACGATAAGATCGTACAGATCTTTAGGAACATCACGTAGTAGATCTGAACGCAGTGGGATCACTTGCTGTTCTAAACCATGATCCATGATGTTCTGCTCTGCAACTGCCAGTGCATCTGTTGAAATATCAACAATGTCTACTTCCGCTTCAGGGAACATATGTGCCGTCGCGATACCAATACAGCCACTACCCGTACAAAGATCCATGATGCGCGTTGGGCGTTCTTTTAAGAATGGTTCAAAGCTATTTTCAATTAGCTCACCAATTGGTGAACGCGGCACAAGTACACGCTCATCGACAAAGAATTCCATACCACAGAAGTATGCTTTGTTCGTTAGGTACGATACGGGTGTACGTTCGTTAATACGACGAATAACACGCTCAACAATACGTAAACGCTCGCTGCTGGTTAAACGTGACTCACGCACATCTGATGGAATATCTAACGGTAAGTACAGTGTAGGAAGAACAAGCTGAACAGCTTCATCCCACGCATTATCAGTACCATGACCATAAAAAAGACCCGCAGCATTGAAACGGCTCACCGTCCAACGTAGCATGTCTTGCAATGTATGAAGTTCGTTGACGGCTTCGTCGACAAAAATCTTATCCAAAATAGCCTCCGAATGACGCTACAATACCGCTATCGAGTTGTTGGAAATTCATTATGAGTAAAAAAGATCCTGCGTTGGAAGATGACTTCTCTCTCTTCCAAGATGCGGTAAAGGGCGTAAAAAAGTTGACGCATGATACCATAATCACATCACGCCGACAGAGCACAAACGTCGATAAGCCCAAAGTCTCGACAAAAGAAACTCAAAACCACGAGTTTTATTTCTCTGACGAGTTTGAGCCGCATTTAAATGAGAACGGGCCAATGCAATATGCCCGTACTGGCGTGTCTAAATATGAAGTAAAGAAACTTCGCCGTGGGGTGTATGTGCCTGACATGTATCTGGATATGCATGGTATGACACAGCAAGAAGCGAAGCGAGAGCTTGCTGCGATGATTGCCGCCTGCATCAAAGAAAAAGTGGCTTGTGCCTGCGTGATGCACGGAATTGGCAAACACATTCTGAAAGCAAAAGCACCGTTATGGTTGGCGCAACACCCCGACGTGATGGCTTTCCACCAAGCGCCACTTGAGTTCGGTGGCAATGGTGCTTTACTGGTATTGTTAGATATACCTGAGCGTTAATCTTACGCTGAAAAAACAAAAAGCGAGCTGACCTTAGTCACCTCGCTTGTTTTTATTTCACTGGATGCTATATCAAGTAAACAAAGTTAGTCAGTGAATGCGCTAGTAGACAAACTTAGCCAATGCGCCCACGTTAATCACTTTACCTTCTTTAATTAATGTCACTTCGCCACTTTTACAGATCTGCATACGTGTTTTTAATGCGCCTTCACTGTAGTAGTGCTCGCAGTCACCATTACGTGCACTGTCGATACGAGAAAAAATAGCAATGCCACCACCGCTGCGACCAAATGAACTCGGTGCTGCAAAAGTTAACGTACTGCCCGATGCTGATATGTGCATTTCTTCACTAAAGCCATTGGCCCATTTTATCGCACCATTTGCATTGATGCTTGGCCCTTGGGGCGGTTGAACACAACCAAAAAGAAACAAAGTACAAATTACCGCAAGAATTTTTGTTTTCATTACCGCTATTCTTTTGTTGAAGGTGCTAACGACGATCTTGGTCTGTGCCAAACCATCCCTCATGGTTACCTTATCGGCAATCCTTTTCGTTTCTTAAGCAAAAACTGCACCAAGAGCAAAAAGGACATGAAAATCCAGCCAAACCACTGAATTAACCGTGAGGAATCACTTGTTCAACAAAAGTAGCAAGCTCTGTTTCTGGGTTGAAATCTATGACAGCAATCGCTGATGTCTGAAACATAGGTGGCTGTATACCTGCCACTAGCTCAGCCGTTAAATATCCCACCAGCGGCAAATGTGACACAACCAATAATGTTTCAGGGCGTTCTACACCAATAACAGCTTTGATGTAAGCTGCAACCTGTTCAGCTTCACCATAAGGGGTGATGTCATCGACTGTCATGACTTTCGCGGCAGGGGGTAAACAGTCAACCATGGTTTGCCAAGTTTGCTGCGCGCGTAAATACGGGCTGACCCATACCATATCGAGTTGGCCATCCAACTGCTCAGCTAAGTGCTCAGCCATTTGACGTGACTGTAATTCACCTCGCGGTGTAAGGGGGCGCTCGGCATCACTGGGAGCAAAGTTTTGGGCTTCACCGTGACGCATAATAAAAATTCGCATGCTCTAATCCGATACTCTATTTCGTCACAATGCTAACAAGCCTTGCCGATGCTGAATAGCTATTGCGGCAATTCTATTCCTATTCCGTGACTTCAGAAACGCTATTTTCAACGCGTGTTTCTTCCAATGTCCGAAAATAGACTCGCAATAATTCTATGATTACCATTTATACGTAATACCCCTTGTTAATTGCTCAATTAAAAAGTGACAAAAATGATAATAAAGTCAACATTGTGAGCGTGTTAAGTTTGCCAGCATGGGGGTTGAGCGTCATAATTAGCCTAATTATCATAATAATATAGGCTCCCCTGTGCACATTAGTCCAAATGATCCCAAACAGTATCGTTGTCTGACCTTGCCTAATGCGCTCAAGGTCTTATTAGTTCATGATGAACATGCACCCCGCTCAGCTGCCGCATTAACGGTGAATGTGGGTCACTTTGATGATCCTATCGACCGACAAGGGATGGCGCATTTCCTTGAGCATATGCTCTTTTTAGGTACGGAAAAATACCCGGTTATTGGCGATTTTCAAACCTTCATTAATCGCAGTGGCGGTAGTAATAATGCGTGGACAGGTACAGAAAATACCACCTTCTTTTTTGAAGTCAGCCCACATGCTTTTGAAGAAGGATTAGATCGCTTTGGTCAGTTTTTCACAGCCCCGCTATTCAATGAAGATGCTGTAGACAAAGAAAGACAAGCCGTTGACTCTGAGTACAAATTAAAAATAAAAGACGATGTACGTCGCCTCTACCAAGTACATAAAGAGACCATCAACCCAGATCACCCGTTTGCTAAGTTCTCTGTCGGTGATCTTACGACACTCAATGATCGTGACCAAGGCTCGGTACGTGATGAGCTTATCGACTTTTATCAAACCCATTATTCAGCCAGTGTAATGGGCTTAGTTTTACTGGGGCCGCAATCATTAGATGAGCTAGAAGCGTTCACCACTGAATTCTTTAGCCATATTCCGTCTAACGGCCAATCTCGCCCTACAATAAACACACCGATAGTCACTGAAAACGAAACCGCACGTTTTATTCAGATCGATCCTATTAAAGAAGTACGTAAGCTGACACTCTCTTTCACTATGCCATCAGTCGATGCTTTCTATCGTAAAAAGCCGTTATCTTACATCGCCCATTTGTTGGGTAATGAAGGACAAGGTAGCTTGATGTCCTATTTGAAAAAACAAGGCTTCATCAATACCCTAGCTGCAGGTGGTGGGGTCAGTGGTGATAACTTCCGCGAATTCACAGTAAGCCTGAATTTAACGCCGAAAGGGCTAGAGCATATTGATGATGTGGTGGAATCTGTTTTCCAATACATTGAGCTTATAAAAACCCAAGGCTTAAACGAGTGGCGTTACAAAGAAAAACGCTCCGTATTAGAGTTTGCATTCCGTTATCAAGAGAAAAGCCGTCCACTGGATACCGTTAGTTATTTAGTGATGAATCTGCTGCATTACACGCCAGACGATCTTCTGTATGGCGATTACATGATGGCTGAATACGATGAAGCACTGATCCAAGATTTGCTGAGTTACCTAAAACCAGACAACATGCGCTTAGTGCTTGTCGCACAAGGTCAGCACTATGACCAGATAGCCCAGTGGTATCACACCCCTTACTCTGTCACTCCCTTCAGTGATGCCCAGCTAGCGCGTTGGCGACATGTTGCCGTACCATCAGAACTAACGTTACCCGAACCCAACCCGTTTATTTGTGAAAGCTTAGATCCTCACCCACTTGTGGACCATGCCGAACAACCACCCGCTCTGATTCAAGATTTACCCGGCTTTCGTTTGTGGCACAAACAAGAACATGAATTTCGTGTACCTAAAGGCGTGGTCTATGTCGCAATTGATAGCCCACACGCGGTGAGTTCACCACGCAATATTGTCAAAACACGCCTGTGTGTGGAGATGCTATTAGAGGCAATCAATGAAAGTGCCTACCCCGCTGAAATTGCAGGCATGTCTTACAATCTGTATGCGCACCAAGGCGGCGTCACCTTGCAACTATCAGGGTTTAGTGAAAAACAACCCCTCTTGATGAAGCTGATCCTTGATAAATTCGAGAATCGCAACTTTGACCCAGAGCGATTTCGTAATATCAAAGCACAGATGCTACGCAACTGGCGTAATGCAGCAGAAGATAAACCAATCTCTCAGCTATTCAACGAACTAACAGGGTTATTGCAACCCAATAATCCGCCTTATCCCGCATTGATTGAAGCTTTAGAGTCGATAGAATTGGAGGAGTTACCCGAATTTGTTGAAGCCATGTTTGCCGAGCTACATATCGATACTTTCGTCTATGGGAACTGGCTGAAAGACGATGCACTCGCACTCGCAGAAATACTCAAAGATGCTTTCCGCGTCACAGACCAACTATATGGCGAAGCACAACGGCCCTTAGTCCGTTTAGGTGAAGGCGGAACGCAAACACATGAGATCAGCTGTAATCACGCTGATTCAGCTATTTTGATGTACTACCAATCGCGAGAAACGACACCGCGTAAGATCGCTATTTACACACTTGCGAATCATCTCATGTCGACCACTTTCTTCCATGAGCTACGTACCAAGCAGCAATTAGGCTATATGGTAGGAACAGCTAATCTGCCGCTTAACCGACACCCAGGGTTAATTTTATACATTCAATCCCCTGTTGCAGGACCTAGCTATTTATCTGAAGCGATCGATGATTTCACCAATGAATTTGCACTGGTGTTACTGGAGTTAAACGAAGCGCAATGGCAAGCCAGTAAGCAAGGCTTAATTGCCCAGATATCAGACCCTGACACCAACTTACGTACGCGAGCCCAACGGTTCTGGGTAAGTATTGGTAACAAAGATGAGAGCTTTAACCAGCGCCAAAAAGTGATTAAAGCGCTTCAATCATTAAGCCGTGCCGATATGGTGCGTTTTATTGTTGATATAGTTAAACCTCGAACGGCAAACCGTGTCGTTATGCACTGCCAAGGGCAAGCACATGCCAACCTTGAGCCGCTTGATATTGGCCAGCCTATCGAATCTATCGATGAGTTCAAAAAACAAGCGCGTTAACCTCCTGGTTCAAGCTTTCTCCCCCAACAAAAAAGGTCTGCATCATGCAGACCTTTTGTTTTCCACTCAGTAAATATTATGAGTAAAAAGTTTGCCCTTCATTTGCCATTGCAACTAACTTGTCGCATGGCTGGAAGCGCTCACCATATTTATCCGTACACTCTGTTAGCATCTCAACTATACGTTCGATACCCACTTGATCCATGTAGCGGAATGGCCCGCCCAAGAATGGAGGAAAACCTATGCCGAAGATAGCCCCAATATCACCATCTCGCGGTGATTTAATCACCCCTTCATCTAAACAACGCACGGCTTCATTAAGCATCATCAGACTACAGCGCTGTGCAATATCAATTGCGGCTGCATGCTGCTGTGGCTCAAGGTTCAGTAGTTTATACACAGTTTTATCGACTTCTTTTTTCTTGCTGTCGTACCGATAGAAGCCTTTCCCTGTTTTCCTGCCCTTACGGTTATCAGCAAGCAAGACATCAAAGACATCAGGGCCTTTAAAGCGCTCACCCAACTCCGCCACTAGGATCGGCATAATTTTCGCACCAATATCTACACCGACTTCATCCAGCAGTGTGATAGGTCCAACCGGGAAACCAAAATCCAGCAGCGCATTATCAATATGCTCAATCGGCTCGCCTGCCATTAATACCGCCGCCGCTTCATTCATGTATGGCGCTAAAATACGGTTAACGTAAAAGCCCGCTTTATCCCCCACCACAATCGGCGTTTTACCTTGTTTCTTGGCTAACGCCACCACAGTCGCGATGGTTTGCTCCGATGTCCCTTCATGAGGGATCACTTCAACCAAAGGCATTTTTTCCACTGGGCTAAAGTAATGCAGACCCACTACATTCTCAGGACGAGTAGCCGCTTGAGCAATTTGGTGAATCGGTAACGACGATGTATTGGTCGCAAAGATCGTTTCTGCATTGCCGTGTTCTTCGATCTCTTTCACCATTTGATGCTTCAGGTTCAAGTCTTCAAATACGGCTTCGATGACAACATCGGCATGATTAAAACCAGTGTAATCTGTCCCACCAGAGATAGAGAGCATCTTCGCTTGCTGTTGCGCTTTACTAATAATGCGGCGCTTACGTTGCTTCTCTAACAGCTTAAAGTTATAGCTCATAGCATTTTGAATGCCATCGTTAGCAATGTCTTTAATTCGTGTTGGCAGTTTGGCTTTGACCGCTGAGACATGGCTGATCCCGCCTCCCATTAAACCACCACCTAAGACACCAATACGCTTCACCGCTTTCGGTTCTGCATCTGCTCCGTGCTCTTTCTTCATCGCTGTTGTCGCAAAAAAGATGCTTCGCAATGCAGCTGACTCTGGGCTCATGACCAACTCACCAAAGCGTTTCGCCTCAATCTCATAGCCTTTTTTCAAGCCGTCTTGTAAGCCAACCTTAATCACTTCAAGAATCGCATCGGCCGCAGGGTAGTTACCGCGCGTTTTCTCATGGGTTTTCTTCGCTGCTTGCTCAAACACTAATGAACGCCCTAACGCATTACCGCCAAGGGCCCACTCCTGTAGCGAACCTTTGCGACTCACTTTCGGTTTTAGAGCTTGCTTTTCTGCCACATCAAGCAAAATACTCAAGGGGACAGATTCTTCAACTAAACCAATTTTCTTGGCTTTTTTCGCACGTAGTTGCTTACCCGTTAAAATCATATCTAGCGAATTCGCAACACCCACTAAACGCGGTAAACGTTGCGTCCCACCCGATCCCGGCAATAAGCCTAATTGCACTTCAGGCAAACCTAAGCGAGTTTTATCATCATCTGAACAAACACGGCTATGGCATGCTAAAGCGAGCTCAAGTCCACCACCTAAGCATGGGCCGTGGATCGCAGCCACCACATGAAATGGTAGTGCTTCAAGTTGTGAGAATAATGTTTGCCCTTGTGCAGCCAATTTCTGCGCTTCTTCCGCGGTCGCACAAGCAGCAAGCATCTTAATATCAGCGCCAGCGATGAAGTTGTCTGGCTTACCTGAATACACCACCATGCCCTTGAGGTCTGATTTCGTTTTCAGCTCAGCTAAGACTTCAGTCACTTGTTCAGCAAACGCCGACTGCAAGGTATTCATTTTTTCATCAGGCACATCGATCTTGAGCCAAGCAACACCGTTATCGCCATACGTTAATGTAAATGCTGATTGTGTCATTACTCTGCCTCCAAAATCATTGCTGCACCTAAGCCACCTGCGGCACATGCGGTATTCAATGCGAAACCACCACCACGTCGTTTTAATTCACGCAAGGTTTGCGTCATCATACGTGCACCTGTTGCGGCAAATGGGTGACCATAAGCGATAGATCCCCCAAGGACATTGAATTTATCCATGTCGATTTCACCAATCGCTTCACTACGCCCTAGTTTTTCTTGGGCAAACTTAGTCGAGCCAAACATCTTCACATTTGACAAGGCTTGAGCCGCAAAGGCTTCATGCATATCAATCAGGGTTAAATCAGACAAAGATAAGCCGGCACGATCTAAGGCCATTGGCGTCGCATAAGATGGCCCCATTAGCATATCTTGCTCAACACCAATCGCAGAGAAGGCATAAGAACGGATATAACCCAGTGGGGTGAATCCCAGTTCTTTTGCTCGGCCTTCGCGCATCAACAACACGGCAGCCGCACCGTCCGTTAAAGGTGTACTATTTGCTGCGGTAACAGATCCAAATTTACGGTCAAAGGCTGGACGTAATTTTGCGTATAACTCCAGACTAGAGTCTTCTCGAATATTATTATCTTTATCGATCCATTGGCGATAAGGTTCAGGGAAAGCCGTAATCACTTCACCTTGAATTAAGCCATCCCGCCACGCCTGAGCTGCTAATGTGTGTGAACGGTGAGCCAGTGCATCTTGCTCTTGACGGGTGATGCCATGGCTTTTGGCCATCTGTTCCGCAGTCTGCCCCATACTCAACCCTGTTGAATATTCAGCAACAGCAGGTGGTACTGGCATTAAGTCTTTAATGCTCAATTTACTCAGCAGCTTTAAGCGTTTACTCATGGTTTTTGCTTTGCTTAGCTGCAATAAAGTCGCTGCCATTTTTTTCGATACGCCAATTGGTAGCACCGACGACGAGTCAGCCCCACCAGCAATACCAATATCTATGGTGCCCGATAAGATACTTTCACTCACATTGGCTGCCGCTTGAAAGCTGGTCGCACATGCACGTGTCACGCTGTACGCATCCGTACCAATATCCATGCCAGTGCCCAGTACGATTTCACGCGCAATGTTAGGGGCTGCAGGCATTTGAATCACTTGACCAAATACAACTTGCTCAATCAGTTTTGGATCAATATCCACTTGATTAAGCATTTCATTTACCACCATTTTGCCCATATCAAGTGCAGACACGCCATCAAAGGCTGTTGCTTGACGAGCAAAAGGGGTGCGTAATCCACTTACAACGGCGATGCGCTCACCCTGTGAGGTGGTGAGGTTTTGGAGACGTGTCATCGCTACTCCTTATTAATGATTAAATTGCAGCTAATTGTGAGCACCTGACTCAGAGACACTTGACAGGGATCACCAAAATAGAGGTCAGACCACACCAATTGTAATCAGCTTGTTATTTAATTCAAACAAATGTTTTAAGAAGTATGATGAACATCGATACTTTTGAGCGATAATTTCACTCACTATCACTCAAGACCCTTGCCTTTAGCAAGTGGTTACCTACAGCAAAATATAGTGTTAACTATCAATAAGATAAGAATTGAAATGAAAGAGGAGAATAAAACTTCATTAGGCACTATGTCTTGGCTTGGGTATATACTTTTCTATAGGCAAAAAAAAACCACACCTATATGGTATGGTTATAATTTACGCGGAAAGCAATCTACGTAATGAATATAAAGTCAATTAACATAAAGCCAATTGCAAATCAGGCAATACCTGATAGGAGAAAGTAAAGTCAGCCTTCAAAAGGAAGTTGTCATCTTGCTCAACAGATAGATCCTGTTGCTCGCAACCCTGAATCCTCAGAACTTGCGCTCAACCATCTCTACCAGATGACGGGGACTACTATAACTTGCCTGCGAAGTCAGAATTTGAAGCAGATCAATTTTAGGGCTGAAAACAGATTTTTTTGATTAACCAACGACGATAATTCACTCAGATTGCAAGGATAACCACCACTGGTTTAGGCAAAGACATGATTAAACAATTTTTTCGTAAGAAAAAACCGGATGCCTCGGTCTCTGTTGATATGAATAAGCAAAGACGATACGAAGCCCTCGTTAGGGCCTGGCACCGAGATCTTTACCGATATGCATACTGGCTTTGCCACGATCAGCATATTGCAGAAGATTTAGTCCAAGAAACTTGCTTGCGAGCGTGGCGCTCTCTCGATAGTTTACAAGATGACAAAGCAGCAAAAGCATGGTTAATTACCATTCTTAGGCGTGAGAATGCCCGTCGCTTTGAACGTAAGCAGTTCGACTTAGTCGACATTGATGATTACGCCATTGCCGATACGCACCAGCAAGATAATGAGATGGAATTGGAGCAACAGCAACTTCACCGCCAAATAATGAAACTAACCCCTGAGTACAGGGAACCGTTAGTATTGCAGGTAATGGCTGGTTTTAGCGGCGATGAAATTGCAGACATTCTGGATCTAAACCGTAATACCGTTATGACTCGCTTGTTCAGGGCAAGAAACCAACTTAAAGAGCAATTAGAGAAACAATCCGAACAGAGGGGTCATCACAATGGACGATCTTGAATTCCGTAGGCGTATTCTCGCGGATCCTAACGACAATAGTGCTGAAATGATCGAAGCAAAAAATTCATCCTTGGTGAATCGTAAGCTGTCCGATGAATTATTGCAGCTCGATACGAAACTAGAAAAAGCACTAAAAGTTGATGTCCCCGATGATCTGGTTGATCGTATTTTGTTCCATCAATCAGGGCAAACACCCGCCAAACCTAAAACCACACGAGTGCACTTAGCGATTGCTGCTTCCATCGCCTTTGCTTTTGGTGTCTTTACCGGACAGTTTGATCAAATCATATCGAACGCTGATGTGACGCGTTCTGCAGAGGCTGCGCCACTGGGACAAATAGCACTCAGTCATGTACATGATGAAGCACCGTTCATTGATACTATCGATGAGTCGGTTCAACTCAGTCAGGTTAATGCTAAATTAAAGCCTTTTGGGACAGAGCTATCATCACTACCAGGCCATGTGTACTACGTAAACCACTGTGCCTTTGGTAAGCAAAATGCGCTTCATATGGTCGTTGATACCCCTGAAGGGAAAGTCACTGTTTTCATTGTTCCAGAGCAAAGCCCTGCGGCTGCGAGCTTTAATGATAAAACGATGGCAGGCATAGTAATGCCACTTCAAAATGCCAGCTTAATTGTGGTTGGTGATAAGAATGCTGATATGCAGCCTGTCGCTAAAACAATAAAGTCTGAACTTCAGTGGCAAATATAAAGTAAAACCAAGTAGGTAAGCATAAAACACCCTATCTTTCACTGTTCATTTATTAAACAACAGTCCCCCTCAAAAAGCTGCGCTTATCTCGCAGCTTTTATTCTTTTTTCACATGGGCAAAGTAAAACTGTTACCGCTGTTGCATAAAACATTATTGCTCCTCCCCTATTACCGCTCAATTGTTATACGATACTTAACGAAACGTTAACTTTAGTTAAACGTATCAATAAAATAGCAACTGGTCTGCTTTGATAGGCTAGGCTACACACCTACAATCTTGCGCAATCTTCCAAAGTAGAAGATATATCTGCACAAAATAATTAGGAATAATAATAAATATGAACAAGAAGCGTCTGTTTACTAAGTCAATCCTAGCATTGACAGTGGCAATGGCATCTCAGCAAGCGGCAGCTGCTGGTTTCCAACTAAATAGCCAATCGGCAACTGGACTAGGCCGTGCTTTCGCTGGTGATGCGGTCATCGCAGATAATGCATCTGTACTGTCTCGTAATGCTGCAGCTATGGCTCTTTTCGATGCACCTGCAATCTCACTAGGCCTTAACGTTATCGATACTGATATCAAGGTTAAAGATGTTGATTACAAATTCGCTGGTCAATCAATTCCTGGTCAAGGTGAGCAAAGTGTTGGTGGTGCATCATACGTACCAAATATTTACTACATTCACCCTATCAACGACAAATTTACTGTCGGTGGTGGTATCTACTCAAACTTCGGTACTAAAACTGAATTCGACGACAGCTTCGCTGGCAACGAATACGGCGGTTTAACTGACGTTAAGAGCATCAACTTCGCACTAAGTGTTGCGTACCGTATCAACGAGCAATTCAGCGTGGGTGGTGGTTTAGACCTCATCTATGGTAGCGGTAAATTACAACGTACTAATAAGAACATTGAAGGTCTACTAGGTGCATCAGGCAAACTGGTTGATGTTGATGCCGATGGTTACGCATTGGGTTGGAACATTGGTTCTGTTTATGAATTAAATGAAGATAACCGTTTTGGACTTTCATACCGCTTCAGCCCAGATCTAAAAGCTGAAGGTGATATCAGCATGGGCGGAAAAAAAGTTGATGAGAAACTAATCATGCCACTGCCTGATATGGCAGAATTCTCAGGTTTCCATAAGCTAAACGATCAATTCGCGGTTCACTACAGCGTACAATGGATCAAGTGGAGTGAGTTTGACAAGCTAGAAACAGATGGCGGAACTCACCTTAATGACTATAACTGGAAAGATGGCTGGCACTACGCACTAGGTGGAACTTACTACCTAAACAACGACTGGGAGCTGCGTGCGGGCTACATGTATGATACCAGTGCGCAAGATGCTACTACATCGATTTCAGTTCCAGATTCAGACCGTCAGTGGTTATCCGCAGGTTTCACATACCACATCGATAGCAAATCAAACATCGACTTTGGTTTGACTTACCTAATGGGTAAAGATGTAGAAGCGAATGAATCTACGAAAAATCCAATGCATAACCCACAGATCCCACAAACTGGTCCAGCTGAAATTTCAAGCGTAAAAGCAACTACACGTGCAGATGCTTGGCTATACGGCGTACAATACAGCCGTTCGTTCTAATTTCAGCGAACAGTCAAACGTTTAAAGAAGAAGGGAGCCAATTGGCTCCCTTTTTTATTTTTATTCATTTTAGTTATATTAACCATTAATAAATATGCACTTTTCTACAATTTCATTGAATTAACTTTTTAACCATCGCTGACTTTCAGCGACGCACTGTACGCTCAACCCAGCCTTTATGGGTACACGTGTACGCTGAAAACACTCTTTCAAAATGTAAATGACTGAAAAAAACACCAAGTATTTCTAACTTCCTCACTAAATTGCCGTTTATTCATCCAAAAAAACGAAAAAACGCATTTATAACTTAAAGCATTTACTCTAAAGAGTATCATTTGTATAACTAATTTCAGCGAACAAGTTATCATGAAAAAGAATAATATCACTCTAGCTTTAGCAGCAGCCTTAACTTTTGGTGTAAGCACAAGTGCAACAGCTGCAGGTTTCCAACTTGCAGAATACTCAGCAACTGGTCTAGGTCGTGCGTTTGCAGGTGAAGCAGCGATGGCTGATAACGCAGGTGCACAATTCCGCAACCCAGCTATGCTTACCTACCTTGAAGGAACACAAGTATCAACAGGTGCTATCTACGTTGATCCAAACATCGATGTAAAAGGTGAGTTGAATGTTGGTAAGAATATCCCAACTGAAGCTAAGGACATTGCAGGCTCAGCAGTTATTCCTAACTTCTACTTATCTCACCAATTGAATGACCAAGTATTTTTAGGTTTAGCATTTTCAACTAACTACGGCATGGAAACAGAACTGGGTGGCGACTTTAAAGCAACACAGTACGGCAACCAAGCGAAAGTGCACTCTGTAGAAATCAACCCGAATATTGCTTACAAAATTAACGAGCAATTCAGTGTCGGTGCGGGCGTTCGTTACGTAATGGGTGAAGGACACTTTGGCGCTGCAATGGGTGGCCAAGACTTGAAATACATGGAAGGTGAAGACAATGCATGGGGCTGGCAACTAGGTACAGCTTGGCAGATCAATGATGACAACCGCATTGGTTTCAACTACCGCTCAGCGGTTGACCTAAAACTAGAAGGTGAAGCGTCTGGTTTAGTCTTTGACATGATGGCTAAACAAAAAGGTGGTAGCTACACTGGCAGCATGGATCTGACACTACCAGCGACAGCAGAGCTAGCAAGCTTCCACCAGCTAACCGATCAACTTGCGATACATGCGAGCTTTAACTGGACCGATTGGAGCAGCTTCGACAAGCTAGAAGCCAACATTGATGAGCTAGGTACACAGCACATCAAAGATGAGAATTGGGAAGATAACTACCGCTTTGCAATTGGTTCAACTTACCAACTGAACCAAGCACTAGTACTACGCACGGGTGTGGCTTACGATACCTCGGCTGTTAACGATGACAACCGCACTCAAACGATCCCAGAAACCGATCGCCTATGGCTAAGTGTTGGTGCTGGTTACCAAGTGACTAAAGCCTTCACCCTAGATGGCGGCTTCACTTACATCTTCGCGAAAGATGCGTCAATGACAGAATCTGAAACTGGTCTACCGGGAAGTTTCTCTGGTGAAACCACAGGTAACGTTTGGCTATTAGGTGTTCAAGCAAGCTACCGCTTCTAAGACCAAGCACAAATAAAAAGAGAGTGCTGATTAGCACTCTCTTTTTTCATTTAAGCATTCCGATAAATCAGCAATCAATAATCATCAATTTCATCTAAGAACTCATCAGAGAAGGCTTCTTCTTGTGGTTCTTCATCAACCGAAGCACCACCGGTTGCTCTAAAATTCTTATATTGGATGTAAGCATCACGGGTAAAGATATACGGATCAGGGGAGTCATCCAATATGGACTCTTGCGGTACAAGAGCTGCACGTTTCTCTAGCCCCTCCAACGCCCATTTACCTGCACTTTGCCAAAACGTCAGTAAGCTCAGTGGGAAATAAAGCCCATCAACAATGTCACCCGTTCCTTCCCGTAAAGTAATCGGTCCGTAAAGTGGCACCATAAAATAAGGGCCATTACCTACTCCGTAATAGCCTAATGAGTCACCGAATTCACGCTGACCAGGCGATGGAATATTTGCAGCGGTTGCAATATCAATCAAACCACCCAAACCAAATACGGTGTTAAACCAGAAACGATTAAAATGCGTTGCAGCATTTTCAGGGTTCAGCATTATCAGGCTATTAACCATACTAGCTGGTTCTTCAAGGTTAGCGAAAAAGTTCGCAAGCCCAGAACGAACAGGCACAGGTACATAATCCACGTACGCAATGGCAGCAGGACGCGCAATATAAGGATCTAGATAGTTGTAGTTTAGATTCCACATTGTTCGGTTGATACCTTCAAAGGGATCGTACACTTGGCTATCTAGTGCTATCTCAGCCTCATAATCAATGTGCTCAGCGACAGTTACTTTGTTAGTTTCAGTAACATCAGCTGTGGATTGTTCAGGCGTGTCGGCACAGCCCACGAGAGACAATGATAAAGTGCAAGCCACCAACGATGTTCTAACTGTTTCTTTTAACAAGCTTTAAATTTCATCCATAAAAAAGCAGACTCAATAATAGTATCGAGCCTGCTCCATATATTCCAGTTTTGTTATTAGTATTGCTGATTAATTTTTACTTCTACGCTACTTCCAAGTTCAACCGGCTGACTCTCGCCATACCAATCACCTTGTTTAGTCATTACGTTACCATCAGTATCAATACGCGCCTTCACCATCAATTTAGATTGAGAAGACAACAAACGCTCTGGGATCATGCTATCGTTATCATCTAGCGTGATTGTCATCGGAAAACTGCCAGATAACGGTACACGGCGGGCAGCGATTGGCATTGGTGAGCCATTCTCATCATGTGCAGAGATGATCAACAAGCCCTGCTGAGGCATTTGAACGTTAGGGGCAATATCAACCGTTACAGCCACTGATTTCGCCGTCACACCTTTTGGCGATAGCTGCGCTTGGGCACGTTCAATACTACGATTTAGCATTGGTGCTCGCGGGTCATCCGGCGAGATCAAGTTCTTCATCATAGTCCAGTACGAGATTGCTTGCTCAAATTTCCCATCTTCAAACGCATCAAATGCTAGTAAAGACATTGCACGAACATTGGTATGGTCACGCTTTATAACGGATTTCAGTAGGTAACGAACAAAATCAACCTGTGCAGGGTCACCAATCATCATCAATGTCTGCGCATAACCCAACTGAGTTTCTGTATCATCTGGGTTCAGATCATACGCACGCTTCATTGCACTTTGTGACGTTTCTGCATCACGGTTAGCCATACCGACACGACCTAGTAGCAACCAGCCCGTTGCATCATCAGGTGTTGCATGCAAGCGTGTACGAAGGGCTAACGTCAGGTCATTCATTTCCTCATCGCTCATTGGGTTTTCAGCATCCCCCATCAAGCGTTGGGACAACTCAGGTAAACGCGCCGCAACTTTTTGCCACTCATCAACTTTATTGATATTACCCACGCTAAAATACATACCGTAGCTAATCATGACCATCACTAATACACCAGGGATAATCAAACCTGCTGACATATTGGTTTCGTGCGGGTCTTTTTGTTCAGTAACATCATCAAGCAGTGATTGTTGAAGCTCAGTCACAAGATCACCTTGCTTTTCAACAATGCCTTCACTTGTTTCTAGCTCAATTTCACGCACACGGTCTTGATAAAAGGCTTTGTTTAGCTCATCGCGACTGGCAACTTCATCTTCTTCTTTGCCCGAATAAATCGGTACCACGAAGACTGCAACCGCAATCAGGGTCAAAACGACTGTGGCAATCCAAAACAACATCATTATTTTTTCACCTTATCGTCTTTATTCTCAGCTTGTTCCATTTCAGCAAGCAGCGATTTAAGGCGCTGTGCTTCTTGCTCATCTAAATCCACAGTCTGCTCTGTGTTATCAGTCACTGTGGTGCGGCGAGAGCGCATCACCAACACAGTGAAACCAATTGCGATAAACAATAAAGGACCAAGCCAAAGAATAATCGTCGATAGCATCACTGGTGGTTCATAGGTTACAAAATTACCGTAGCGAGCAATCATGTAATCGACAATATCTTGCTTTTCTTTGCCTTGCTGCAACATGTCATAAACTTTCTGGCGCATATCTTGCGCCAGCGGAGCCTCTGAATCTCCAATAGTATTATTCTGACACTTAGGGCAACGCAAGGTTGCCGTTAGCTCTTGGAAGGTTTCTTCTTGCTCAATATTATCAAAGCTATGCACTTCAATCGCTGCATATACAGGCAAGGCCGCTGTGAATACCAACAATATGCTGGCTAGCAGAATAGAAAGGCGCTTCATCATCCTTTCGCCTCCTCAAGTAATGCTTGATACATAGGCTGAAGTGTTTCTGACCAATTACGTGGGTTTACATCGCCCACATGACGATAGCGAATAACCCCATTAGCATCGATCAAGAAAGTTTCTGGTGCACCGTACACCCCCAGATCCATCCCTAACATGCCGTTACCATCAAACAGACTATGAACATAAGGGTTACCCAGTTCATTCAGCCAGTTAACCGCTTTTAAACGATCATCTTTGTAGTTCATACCAACAATTTTTACACCGTCAGCAGCCAGTTCATTTAAGTACGAGTGCTCGGCATAACAAGTGGGACACCAAGTTGCCCATACATTAAGTAATAGTGGCTCACCTTTGAAAATGTCTTGCTCGTAAAGCTTGCCCGCTTCAACTAAATCTTCCAATTTAAACTGCGGAACAGGTTTACCAACGAGGACAGATTCTAACTTAGTTGGATCGTCCCCACCCGCATTACGGGTTAGCTGAACAAGGAACATGACAGCAAGTCCAATGAACAAAGCTAGTGGAATAAATAAGATCTTTTTATTCATCAGTTCACCTCTGCTTCTTGTACATTACTTGATGCTGATTGCTTCGCTTTTTTGCGGAAACGGTAGCGTTTATCGCTGATAGCAATTGCGCCCCCTAACGCCATTAAGGTTGCACCGAACCAAATCCAGTTCACAAATGGCTTGTAGTAAATACGCACAGCCCAAGCACCGTCGTCCCCCAGTTTTTCACCCATAGCGACATAAAGGTCACGGGTAATACCACTGTCGATAGCCGCTTCTGTCATCATAGAACGCGCTACACTGTAGAAACGTTTTTCAGCATGAAGTGTGGTGACACGCTTGCCCGACTTAGTAATATTGAAGTCAGCAATATAACCATCGTAGTTAGGACCATCGGCATCACGAACACCAGCAAAGTGGAAGTCGTAACCTTCAACATTGATGGTTTCACCCGGTGCCATACGCACATCACGCTCAAGATCGTAGTTAGAGACAAGTGCAATACCAATAACGGTAACCGCCATGCCTAAGTGACCTAGCACCATAGCCCAATGGCTACGGCCAAGCTTACCAAGACCTGTCATTAAGCTGTGGCGATGTGTTGCTCGCTCATACAGTTCGTAACATTGCAGAGTAATAATCCAAACAGCCATTGCGACGCCTAAAGCAGCAAGTGCATGGAACTTATCCGTCAGAAGGAATACAGAACCAATAGAAAACGGCACTGTAATTAACGCTGAAATAATTAATGGCTTTTTGATGCTCGACATCTGGTCACGCTTCCAGCGAACCAATGGGCCTACACCTAAAATGAAAGCAAATGGGATCATCAACCACGTAAACAAAGTATTAAAGAATGGTGCGCCGATAGAAACCGAGCCCAAACCAATTTGTTTATGTACCAGTGGTAACAAAGTACCGATCAATACCACTAATAAGCCAGCAACTAACAATAGGTTATTGGCAAGCAGTAGATTTTCACGTGACAGTAAGCTGTAGTTACCACGAGAGCGGATTTGACCACCACGTAGTGCATAAAGCAGTAACGAGCCACCAATAACAACCACTAAAAAGCCTAAAATGAACATGCCACGTGCAGGATCAGAGGCAAAGGCGTGAACCGAAACCAATACACCTGAACGAACAAGGAAAGTCCCGAGTAGGCTCAATGAAAATGCAGAAATAGCTAACAATACAGTCCAAGCTTTAAAGGTGCCGCGTTTTTCTGTCACAGATAGCGAGTGCATTAATGCCGTACCCGCAAGCCATGGCATGAATGATGCGTTTTCTACTGGATCCCAGAACCACCAGCCGCCCCAGCCAAGTTCGTAGTAAGCCCACCATGAACCTAGTGCGATACCCAGAGTTAAGAAAGACCATGCAGCAATTGTCCAAGGACGAGACCAGCGAGCCCAAGCGGTATCAAGACGACCTGTCATTAACGATGCAATTGCAAATGCAAATGCAACAGAGAAACCCACATAGCCCATGTAAAGCATCGGCGGGTGAATGATCAGACCTGGATCTTGAAGCAATGGATTAAGATCGCGACCATCAACCGGGAAGTAAGGTAAGGTGCGCAAGAATGGGTTTGAAGTCACAATGATAAACAGTAAGAAGCCTACTGAAATCATGCCCATAATCGCTAATACACGCGCCACCGATTCTAACGGCATGCCACGGCTCAGACGCGCCACAGCAGAAGCCCAACCTGCTTGGATCAATACCCAAAGCAGCAGTGAACCTTCGTGTGCCCCCCAAACTGCGGTAATACGGTAGTACCAAGGCAGTAAAGAGTTCGAATTACTTGCTACATATGTAATCGTAAAGTCGTTGCTATAAAAGCCCCAACATAGAATAACAAACGAGATCATCAGCATACCAAACACACCATGTGTCAGTGGTCGTGCTGTTCGCATCATCGCTTGATTTCCTGTCGCTGCACCATAAAGCGGGTAGATGCTCGCAAGCACCGACAAGCCAAGCGCAATGATCAGAGCAAAGTGCCCTATTTCAGCAATCATTGTGTACTACCTTGCTTTTGTTCTTTTGAATACTCAAGTGGCGCATGTGTTTTTTCCATTGCCGCAGCAACTTCAGGCGGCATGTATTCTTCATCATGCTTCGCTAACACTTCATGCGCTTCAACAGTTGTAGGGTTAACCAATACACCCTGAGCAACAATACCCTGACCTTCACGGAACAGATCAGGCAAGATACCGTCATAGGTCACTGTGACTGACGGACCAATATCTGCCACATCAAAGCTCACCTGTAACGACTGAGGGTCACGATTAACAGAACCCGCAACGACCATACCACCTATACGTAAACGCTGACCTACTTCTGGCTTGGTGCCATCAGGTTTGCCGTTTACAAGCTCTGTTGGGGTATAGAACAAGTCCATATTTTGGTTCAATGCATACAGCATTAAACCAACAGTTGCACCGAGGCCAACGACCAACGCTAACACTAAGGTTAAGCGCTTTTTACGTCTCGGGTTCATAATGTGTTCTCCAGTTTTTTCGCATCTTCAATACGCTGCTCACGCGCAATTTTGTTTTTAAGCTCCGCCATTAAGCGGCGCTTTTTTTGTAAACTAGACAATAAGATCCAAAGCATCGCAAGGAAAGAGATGCCGTAAGCGCTCCAGACGTAAGTGGCATAGCCACCCATAGCTAAAAAGTCGCTAAATGATTCAAAATGCATACTTTCCTCACTTTACTAACTGACGGACCCAAGGGCGATGGCTTTCTCGTGCAATGATTTCACTGCGCAAACGAACTAATGTCACCGCACCAAAGAAACATGCAAAGCCGATAATGTTGAGCAATAGCGGCCACAACATTGAGCTGTCCATCGATGGTTTATCAAATTTGGTAATGGTTGCACCTTGATGCAAGGTATTCCACCACTCGACTGAGAAGTGAATGATTGGCAGGTTGATCACACCAACAATCGCAAGGATACCCGCTGCTTTTGCTGCTGTTTTTTGATCATCAAAGGCGCTGTACAGTGCGATAACGCCAAGGTATAAAAATAGAAGAATCAATTCAGAAGTCAGGCGAGCATCCCATACCCACCAAGCGCCCCACATAGGTTTACCCCAAATAGCCCCTGTTAACAGTGCAATAAAGGTAAACACAGCACCAATAGGTGCCATTGCAGCAGCAGCCATGTCTGATAGGCGAATTTGCCATACTAAGCCAATGAAAGCGGCAATCGCCATCGACATGTATGCGCCCATTGACCAGATTGCAGCCGGCACGTGCAGGTAAATAATACGGAAACTATCGCCTTGCTGATAATCACTCGGCGCGTAGGCCAGCCCCCAAACGGAACCTGCGATAATAGATATCAATGCGATAACGGAAAACCAAGGTAACAACTTGCCGCACAGGCGGTAGCAGTTTTCAGCTTTTGCGTAGGGATGTAGCCACTTCCACATAAATCAACTCTACTCAGTCTAAATGTAACAGTTATAAATATAATTATATTACTCACCGCAACCACGAAGGCTGCAATCAGTTCACGCTAATTCTCAACGATGCAGCAACCGCAAACGGCGATAATGTTGCTGATGCGACCAACATGGCCCCCATTAGGGCTAATTGGCCATTGTATGGCATACCTAAACTTGCAGCATCTATCGCTGAGGTTGCAAATATAAGCACAGGTATATACAGCGGCAATATGAGCAAACTCAATAAAACGCCACCTTTGCGCAATCCAACAGTTAATGCTACCCCGATTGCGCCTAGAAAACTCAACGTTGGTGTACCAATTAACAGGGTCAGCACCACCGCTTTCCACGTTGCCCAGTCCAATGACAGTAAAATCGCCAGTAAAGGGCTTATGATTAATAGTGGCACACCCGTTAACAACCAGTGTGCTAACATTTTCGCTAATGCCAAAACCGGTAGCGGTGTTGGCATTAACATCATTTGTTCTAATGAACCGTCGGCATAATCGTCACGAAACAAACGCTCAAGTGATAATAGCGCCGCTAATAGTGCCGCAACCCAAACAATCCCAGGTGCTATACGCGCTAGTAAGTTAGGCTCTGGCCCTATCCCTAATGGAAATAAGGTAATCACGATAATAAAAAACCACAACGGGTTAAAAACATCAGCCTGACGACGAAAAGCGATTAATAACTCTCGACGAATAACCTGAGAAATAGCATTCAACATTCGGCTTACTGCCCCAATTTTATTTTTCTTAGTTGATCACTGTCTGTAAACATATCTTGGTGTGTCGTCAGCAACACAATGCCGCCTCGCTGGGCATGTGCTAAAAACAAACGCTCTAAAACACGAACACCTTGTTTATCAATCGCTGTGAGGGGTTCATCAAGCACCCACAATCGATGATTACTTATCCATAGCCTTGCCAAAGCAACGCGTCGTTGCTGCCCTGCAGAGAGCTGTCCCGCGGGGACATCTTCACGCCCAGCCAAGCCAACATGCGCTAATGCTTGCCACAAGGCATTTTCACCAGAAACCTGCGCATGACCTTCCAATGGCGAGTCACCTACTTCGGTGTGCATCGCTTGGAAAAACGCTAAATTCTCAAACGCTGTCAGTTCACGTTTAACACCCGTTTGGTGCCCTAAGAAGAGCAACTCTTGGTGAAATTCTTCACGGGCACTGAGAATGTCTTCTTGATTCCAGCAAACCTTGCCTTCATCTGCATTCCCTAACCCCGCAATAATACGGAGTAACGTGGTTTTCCCCGCACCATTATGGCCCTCGATCTGCACTAACTCACCGTTTTCAACGGTAAAAGTTAAGTCATCGAACAGTACCCGTTCATCACGAATACAGCTTAGCTTTTCTACTGACAACATACGAAATGATGTATCCTAGGTGACACAATTAAGCACGCATATTACCACACTGGGCCGACATATTGTTAGCGACCCAGTTATCTAGATTACTGATGAAGGTAAGTATTTGTGAACCCTGTACACATCAACAAAACGTTAATGGCTATAGTACCTAGCGATAGACAAGTCAATACAGATAAAGTGCAATTAAACACTAAAGTAATTGATACAAGTCAACCAGTTACCACCAAAGTAGTACAACAAACAACCCAATCTCAGCTCCATCAGTTATTAACAAACTTACCGGCTCTGCAACGTTTCGTTGCACTTTTGTCGTCACTTAATGGCACGTTAACCGCACCGCAAAACTTGACTCAGCAAATCTTCTCTCAGCTTCTTTTGCCGAAGAATCAAGCAGCAATGATCCCTTGGCTCCAACAAGGTGCGGGGCAATCAGCAATAAAAGTGCTCCTTCAACAGCTATCAACACCTAATAGTACGCTTAATCTATGGCTATCCGATCTCTCAACGCATGAGCAAAATGAATTTAAAGCCTTGCTTCGATTAGCAGCCGAACAGCGACTAGCACTGAGTCCTCAACCTGATACTGATATACTGAACGTATTACAACTGCACTTAACTCAGGCGCAAGGACGAGAAATCAAACTTCATGTGTGGCGGGAAAATACGAAGAGGAAACACAAAGAAAATGAGAAAGAGGACACTTGGCATATCAACCTCACTCTCCCTATTGGTAAGAGTGAATCTTTAATCACCAAAGCAGTGTGGAAGAATGAACAATTGAATTTACTGTTCAGTAGCACTTCACCGCAACTACTCCAACGTACAGAGCTACTTGCACCGCACCTCACTCATCGAATGCAATCACTCGGCATCGCAACATCAAACATTACTTTCAAACAAACAAGTAAAGCGTATGATTCCGGTGAAAGTGCGACCTACACAGGACTGATCGCTAAAATATGAGTTATTCAAAGCATGCTGTGGCGTTGCATTATGACGGCCGCACTACCCCACAAGTAACCAGTAAAGGTGTTGATCAACTTGCCGAGCATATTATCGAGCAAGTTAAGCAACAAGGTGGGCTGATCCACGAAGATCCGGTGCTATTGGAGTATCTAGATAAACTCAAAGTCGGTGACACAATTCCAGAACAACTCTACGTCATCATTGCAGAGCTGATCGCTTTTTCATGGTTCATAAACGGAAAAACCCCTCCCGGCTGGGAAGGGTCTGAAAACATCAATACTGTCGTATAACAACAAGCCGTATGATTAGCGACGACGGGTTTGTGATATTTGTTGTAAACGCATTAGCAATTCAGCTTCTGCTTTCGGCAAATCACACTCTTCCATCAGTTCGTTGATATCGGCACCTAACTCAACCATTTTGTTGGCTCGGCTGTACAAGCGCCCATCAGGGTCTTGCATGGATATCTCACTTTGGCGGTCTGCTAACGCTTCTTGATGCTCAGCGATTTCGGCCATTTTTTGACTCATACCCATAGTGCCTACACGCAGTTCATTAAACTGCTTAGTAAGGCTTTCATGCTGCTGACGTGCATTTTTGGCTACAAGCTCCATCGCCGAAAATTTAGCTTCTAACGCCAAACGGGCTTTTCGCTCACGACCAAGCAGTACAAACAGTAATACAAGCGCAATCAATGAGATACCTAGAGGTAACCATTGCATGACCAAATTTAGCATTATAGGTACGCCATCTCGTCCCATTCGTCATCACTAAGCAGCTTGTTCAAATCAACAAGGATCAATAGCTCGCCATCACGGTTGCTCACACCTTGAATAAACTTAGCACTTTCTTCAGTACCAACGCTTGGCGTTGTGTCGATTTCAGAGCTACGTAGGTAAACCACTTCCGCAACACTATCAACCAAAATACCAATCACTTGCTTTTCTGCTTCAATAATTACGATACGCGTATTGTCAGAAATCTCACCAGGCATTAAGCCAAAGCGAGAGCGGGTATCAATAACCGTTACAACATTACCACGTAGGTTGATAATACCAATTACGTAGTCTGGCGCACCTGGTACGGGTGCAATTTCAGAATAACGCAGTACTTCGCGTACCTGCATTACGTTAATACCGTAAGTTTCATCTTCCAGCTGGAAAGTAACCCACTGTAATACTTGATCGCCGTCTTCTTTTTGAATTTCGGCTACACTAACCTGCGACATGCTGTTTCCTCTTTGGGCCTACTCACTGAATACCCTTAACATCTAGCCCAGCGTTGAGCATTTTGATAAGTTCTTCGACGTGAATTAGAGCACACATTTTTTCTTTAACCATTCCAGCAAGCCAAGGTCGTTTCCCAACCTTTTCTCGCCAACGAATACTCTGTTTTGTTAGCGTTTCAGTACCGTGGAGCTTATCACATGCTAACCCCCACTTACTTTCACCCAACATGACGATATAGCGATAGTTTTCTTTATGTTCGTCAGAGCTTAACTTTTCTGGCATTACCCACCGTGCGGTATCAACAACATCATGTTGCTGTTCACGGTTGGTTAATAAACCAAGATACCACTCTGGACGGCCTAGCAGACGGTTTAAATCGCCCATCTGATGGATACCGCCCAATTCTGTTAACGACACTGCAAATGTCACTCCACTGGCTTCAAAAAAGAGCGCTTGGAATTCATTGCCTAACTGTGATTCTGCCGTTTTTTCTGGCGGCACATCACTACCAGCTTGTGTCGATAACTGAGATTCAACCTCATTGTTGACCGCAAGGTTTACAAGCGTGTCAGTTGCAACTGAAGGGGCGACCTCCACTTGCTCGATAATTTCTGGCTCTGGCTCTGGCTCTGGCTCTGGCTCTGGCTCTGGCTCTGGCTCTGGCTCTGGCTCTGGCTCTGGCTCTGGCTCTGGCTCTGGCTCTGCAAGCATAACTTCTTCTTGCGCTGCCGCAAGAAATTCTGCTTCAGTTATGCTATCAATCAAGGCATCGCTGTCTTGTTGAATCGCCGTTTGCATGTTGGCCATTTGATCAAGTAGGCGTTGAACGCCTTGCATGTCCGGCTGATTATGCTCCATCACTAACGGCGTAAACGATGTACCTTTGCTTACTTCAACGCGTTGGGCTGATGGTGCCCAATTTGATGCTTGCGACTGGCTATGCTGTGTCAGTGAAAATGATGACACCAGTGATGGTGATACCAGATCATCATTTATCTCCGAGTTAACCTCAGACTGTTCCAACGCAGAATCGGATAATCGCGACTGTGTCGCTAATACTTCTTCATCGTCGTGGTGCGTGTTAACCACTTGGTCGTCTTCAGACTCATCTGCGCTTTGCGTCAATTCTATGGTCGAAAAGTCATAATGCGTACTACTGCTTGACGACATTTCTAATGCAAGAACATCAACAAACTCATCTAGGCTATCGACCGTTTTTGAATTATCTTCACTTTTTTGATCGCAATTAGTGATTAAACCATCAACTTTGTCAATCTCGGCCAGTGACGCTTCTGTTGATTGCCCCGCTAACTCATCGGTATCTGACAGTTGTGCCGGCAATTCATCGGTAGATTTCGCATCAAGCGCGCTATCCCGCTCTTGTGTTTCAGGTACGCCCTCTTGAGGCTCAACCGTTTCAATTTCGCTTTCAGAGGCATCACTTTCGACAGTCGGCGCTGGTTCAAGCACCTCTTCTGGCTCAATCAACAAATCAAAAAAATAATCGTCCAGCGCTTGTTCACTGGATAACCGATTCTTATCGCTCATCTTGTTCTAACCGCAGGAGATAATTTAATAATGTTTTATACGCGAAGACACCACGACAGCTGCGTGCAAAGTATGACGGTGGCATATGCTTGATGCTGGCATCACGGAACTTGGTATCGATTGGCACCGCCGATGCCCACACTTGCTCTGGAAAACGTACTTTAAGCTCTTGTAAAGTCTGCAAAGATGCACGTGTTCGCTTATCGTACATAGTCGGTACTATGGTTACTTTGAACCCATTAGGCTGCGACTTTTGCATGATATGCAGTGTACGCATCATACGCTCTAGCCCTTTCATGGCCAGAAACTCAGTCTGTACCGGGATCAAGATACGGTCACTTGCCGCTAACGCATTCACCATCATCACGCCAAGAATTGGAGGACAATCGATCAATACATAATCATAATCATCTGCCAAGCTACGCAATGCTTTTTTAAGCACCAACCCCATACCACCACGGCTTCCCATCACACGATCTAGTGTCGCTAACGACATATGTGCAGGAATAATATCAATTCCTTCATATGCCGTTTGCATGATGAGCGGCATCACGGTGTTACGGTTAATATCAGTAAGCTGGAACAGATCAAATAAGCTCGCAGGCACATGATCTGAGTCGATGTTCAAATAGGTACTCAACGAAGCGTGCGGATCGGTATCAACCAACAAGACACGCTTGTTTCGCTCGCTAAGTAACCCAGCAAGCGAAACGGTTGTCGTTGTTTTACCAACACCACCTTTTTGGTTAGCTATGCTCCAAACTAACACGTGGTGCTCCTCACCCTAGCCCTAACTCGACAAGAATTCGCTCAGAGATACGCTCAAGGGGTAAGTCTTCGGTTGAAATACCGGCTTTTGCAACAGCTTGTGGCATACCGTATACCACGCAACTTTCTTCGTCTTGTGCCCAAATCGTCGAGCCACTACTTTTCAGCATACGACAACCTTCACGGCCATCAGCACCCATACCCGTTAGGATCATCGACAAGACTTTATCTTGGTAAATCTTCGCAGCAGAGCCAAAGGTCACATCAACACATGGTTTGTAGTTCATGCGTTCACCACCATCAATGATGCGAACACGGGTCGCACCAGGGCGGCCTTCTAGCATCATTTGCATACCACCGGGAGCTAAGTAAGCCACGCCAGGTTTAAGTACGTCACCATCTGCCGCTTCTTTTACTGAAATCTTACACAGATTATTCAAGCGTGCCGCAAAAGCTGCTGTGAACGTCGCAGGCATATGCTGAACAAGGACGATAGGCAATGGAAAATTAGCCGGTAACTTAGTTAATACCTTTTGAAGTGCAACCGGGCCACCTGTTGAGGTGCCAATTGCCATTAACTGGTATTTTTTGCCTGTTGCTTTAAAACGTGCTGCTGACGCTTTCACCGCTGGACGAGGAGCGACAGGTGTACGAGTTGCTGTCGCCGTGGTACGCGCCGCTAATGGACGAACACTATCACGTGCAGCTGGCTCACGTGCTGTTGTTGCTGCTGCAACTGGACGAGTCGCAGTGCGGCGCATCATGACACGTTTACGCGCAATTTCAGTGACACGTTTTTGTAATAAGCTCACAGCTTCATCACGGTTACGTGCAATGTCTTCAAACTTTTTAGGAAGAAAATCTAACGCACCAGCATCTAAAGCATCAAGCGTTGCTTTGGCACCATCATGAGTTAGTGATGAGAACATTAAGATTGGTGTCGGTGTGCTTTTCATAATTTCACGCACAGCCGTAATACCGTCCATCACCGGCATTTCGATATCCATGGTAATAACGTCAGGGCGAAGTTGCTTTGCAAGATCGACTGCTTCTTTACCATTTACCGCGTTACCAATTACTTCCAGTTGTGGATCTGAGTTAATGATTTCACTCACACGACGACGGAAAAAACTTGAGTCGTCCACTACCAATACTTTAATTGCCATCTATTCTATTGTCCTGTTGCTCCGGATATCCGGTAAAAGATTAGGCGCCTGTGCGCCTAACCTTTTTGATTTATTGTTGTTTTCTTAACGGCCTGCGTAATGCTTTAGTAGATTTGGCACATCAAGAATCAGAGCAATATGACCATCACTTGTGATCGTTGCACCCGCCATACCTGGCGTACCTTGTAGCAGCTCATCAAGCGGTTTGATAACCACTTCTTCTTGGCCAATCAAAGTATCAACCACAAAGCCAATACGCTGATGCCCTAGCTGTACAATAACAACATGACCATGCTCGCGCTCGCGCTTAGGCAAGCCCACACCACTCAACCAATCTTGGAGGTAGAATAATGGAATCGCTTTGTCCCTAACAATCGTTGTTAGCTGACCATCCACCACATTGGTCTTGCGCAGATCAAGGTGGAAAATTTCGTTCACGCTAGCCAATGGCAATGCAAACGGCTGTTCAGCAACACCCACCATCAAGGTCGGTAGAATCGCAAGCGTTAGCGGTACTTTAATGTCAATGCGTGTACCTTTACCCAGTGCTGAATCGATGAAAATCGAACCATTTAACTGGTTGATACCCGTTTTAACCACGTCCATGCCTACGCCACGACCAGAAATGTCAGAAATTTCTTTTTTAGTCGAGAAGCCAGGAGCAAAGATCAAGTTGTACGCTTCATTATCTGAAATACGTGAAGCCGCATCCGCATCCATCACACCACGCTCAACCGCAATCGCACGCAGTTTATCTGGATCCATACCGCCACCATCATCTTCGATGGTCAGTAGAATATGGTCACCTTCTTGCGAAGCAGAAAGCAGAACAGTACCAACACGAGGTTTGCCTTCTTTCTCACGAACCGCAGGCATTTCAATACCGTGGTCAACAGAGTTACGCACTAAGTGGACAAGTGGATCGGCGAGTGCTTCTACCAAGTTCTTATCAAGATCGGTATCTTCACCACGCATTTCCAGCACGATTTCTTTGTTCAAGCTACGCGCTAAATCGCGGACAACGCGAGGGAAACGACCAAAGACTTTCTTGATTGGTTGCATACGCGTTTTCATTACCGCGCCTTGCAGATCAGCCGTTACGACATCTAAGTTAGCAACCGCTTTCGACATGTCTTCGTCGTTGTTATTCAGGCCTAAGCTCACCAAACGGTTACGCACTAGTACCAATTCGCCGACCATATTCATGATGGTATCTAGCGTTGAGGTATCAACACGAACCGTTGCTTCCGCTTGTGGTTTCGCAGGCGCGGCTTTTGCTGGTGCAGCAGCTTTACGTTCCGCAACAGGGTTCGCGGCAGGCGCTGGCGCTGATACCGGAGCCGGTGTTGGAGCGACAGGCTCAACAACAGCAGGTGCCGGCGTAATAGGAGCAGCTGGAGCCGAAGTGGCTGGTGCTTCATCGGCAATCATTTCAGCAATAGGTTTAGTCGCAAAATCAAGCTCATCTGGTGACGGGCCTTTCCCTGCACCATGAAGCTCATCTAATAAGCGCTCAAACTCATCATCTGACATTAAATCGTCATCACTTGACGATGCTGAAAGTGGTGCAGGTGCAGCGGGTTTAGCCGGTTCGACAACAGGCGCTTCAACCACAGGTGCAGCAACTACAGGGGTATTTGCACCAGGCGCTTTGCCTGAGCCATGCAATTCATCAAGTAGACGCTCAAATTCGTCATCGGTGATGTCACCACTTTCCGCTTGAATTTGATCAACAATGCTTTCTGCGGCTGGCGCTGAAGTAGAAACAGGCGCAGGACTAGATGCCGCTGATGGACTATTACCAACACCGTGAAGCTCATCCAAAAGACGGTCAAATTCATCTTGCGTAATGTCATCAACGGAGTTACCCGCAATCACACTGTCATCAGGGATTGTCGAGCTCGGTACTTCAATAGGAGCTTCAACCACAGGAGCTACTGGCTCTGGTGCCGCTACAGGTACCGCAACCTCTTCCACAGCTGGCGGGTTTAGCTCAGCTTCTGTTGGTGGCTGGCTATAACGGTGAAGCGCATCCAATAATGCTTGATCCGCAGGGTCCAATGGCTCACGCGCTTGAACTTGGACAAACATGGCATTAATGGTATCTAATGCTTCTAAAATCACATCCATCAATTCAGATGTAACGGGACGCTTACCTGTACGAAGTAAGTCAAAGATGTTCTCAGCACCGTGACAAGCATCGACAAGCTCACCGAGTGATAAGAAACCGGCACCACCTTTTACGGTGTGAAAACCACGAAAGATCGCGTTTAGAAGTTCACCGTCATCTGGACTACGTTCTAGCTCCACAAGTTGCTCAGAAAGCAACTCTAGGATTTCTCCTGCTTCAATAAGGAAATCCTGCAGGATATCTTCATCTAAATCAAAGCTCATATAATTCCCCTAAAATCCAAGGCTCGACAGCAAATCATCAACATCATCTTGAGAAGACATTACATCGACACGTTCTTCACTGTTGATGATTGGCCCTTCTGGGGCAATAGTTGGTGCTTCCGTTAGGGCTTCCGCTTTGTCATCTTGTTCCATGTCAAAGGCTTTCAGGATATCAACTAACTGATCTTCCACTTCATGGACGAGTTCAATCACACGGCGAATTATCTGCCCGGTGAGATCCTGAAAGTCTTGCGCCATTAAGATTTCTGTCAGTTGACTACGAAGTTCACCGCTATCGCCCTCAACTTGCATCAGCAAGCCATCGATATTGTGACAAAGCGTTTTAAATTCGTTCAGCTCAATTTTACCTACCATTAGTCGCTTCCACTGAGGCTGAACTAATAGCAAGTTATCGTGCAATTTATCCGCAATAGGCAACGTATTCTCTACTGCATCCATCGTTTTATTTGCCGCTTCTTCAGTACGGTCAATAACATACGATAAACGCCCTCTCGCATCTGGAATTTCAGTTTTAGCGAGATCACAAATACGCGGGTCAAGACGGAAATTCTGCAACGAGTCATGCAGCTGGCGAGTCAGTTTACCGACCTCGTCATACATAGGATCGCGGCTTTCATTAACGGCAGATAAAACGATTTGATTCGCTTGATCTTGTTGTCCGTCTTCAAGCAGGCTGACAAGCTGTTTAGCTTGAGCAAGTGTTATCATTATTATGGTTACCTGTTAGCGTCTGACAGACAGCATTACTGCATACGTTCGAAAATTTTATCCAATTTTTCTTTCAGTGTTGCTGCAGTAAACGGCTTAACAATGTATCCATTAACACCCGCTTGAGCGGCTTCAATGATCTGCTCACGTTTAGCTTCTGCTGTGATCATTAAAACAGGCAAGTGCTTCAATTCATCGTCAACACGGATGTGCTTCAAAAGATCGATCCCTTGCATGCCAGGCATATTCCAGTCAGTTACGACGAAATCAAAGCCACCTTTTTTAAGCATAGGTAATGCGGTCAATCCATCATCCGCCTCTTGAGTGTTATTAAAGCCCAAGTCACGTAAAAGGTTTTTAACGATGCGGCGCATTGTTGAGAAGTCATCAACAATGAGGATTTTCATGTTTTTGTTCAAAGTTGCCTCCACTGAGGTCACAGTGTTTTTATAGTATTCTAATTTTTACGCAGTCCAAGCAGTGAGCTTAGCGCGCAAGCGTTGCATGGCCTGACTGTGAATCTGACACACTCGGGATTCACTCACCCCAATAACAGCACCGATCTCTTTTAAGTTGAGTTCTTCATCATAATAGAGCGACAGTACTAGTGCTTCACGTTCAGGCAAGGTTTTAATGGCTTCAGCCAATGAATGGCGGAAATTATCATCTACAACACCTTGAAATGGAAGATTTTCCTCAAGCGATTCCTCGTTGGCAATCGCATCTTCTGTCACACCAAGATCATCTATTCCTACCAAGCGACCACAATTTACATCATTTAAAGCTTGATAGTATTGATCCAGTGTCATTTCGAGATGTGTCGCAATTTCCTGATCGTTCGGGTCGCGACCTAGCTCACTTTCAAGTACCGAGATAGCTTCAGTAATACGTCGGCTATTTTTATAGACCGAACGTGGTACCCAGTCTCCACGGCGAATGTCATCAAGCATTGCGCCCCGAATACGAATTCCAGCAAATGTTTCAAAACTCGCCCCTTTTGTCGGGTCATAGTTCTGTTGTGCTTCAAGCAGGCCAATCATGCCTGCTTGAATTAAATCTTCAACTTGCACACTGGGCGGTAACCGTCCCATTAAGTGATGTGCAATCCGCTTAACCAAGGCCGAATAGCGCATTACGAACGCTTGCGGGCTCTCTTGGTAACGGCCATAGGTTAACGCTTTATTCACCGATAGGTACCTCTGTTGGCGTTGGTTTCACTAATAACCGCTCAACAAAGAACTCAAGGTGACCTCCAGCACTGGTAGGTACTGGCCAAGTAAGCGCTTTGTTCGCCAGCGAACTTAACGCTAATGCTGCAGGACTTTTAGGGTAAGCTTCAACCACAATTTTTTGACGCTTCACTGATTGACGCACTTTATCGTCCAGTGGCACACAAGCAACCAACTCTAAATTTGCGCTTAAGAAGCGTTCAGTCACTCGTGTTAACTTGGCGTAGAGCTCACGGCCTTCACGATAACTGCGGACCATATTGGCAACAATTTTGAAGCGCTGAACATCATACTCTCGGCTAAGAATTTTAATCAGAGCGTATGCATCGGTAATCGATGTTGGTTCATCACACACGACAACCAGCACTTCTTGCGCGGCACGCGAGAAACTCAACACCATGTCTGATATACCTGCGGCAGTATCCACCAGCAGTACATCAACATCATCAGATAAACTACCAAAAGCGCGAATCAACCCTGCATGCTGCGCGGGACTTAACTCTGCCATATTTTGTGTACCAGACGATGCAGGGATAATTTTCACACCGTATGGGCCTTCTACAATAATATCTTGTAGATCACACAGCCCAGCTAAGACGTGGGATAGGTTTCTTCCTGCGCGCAAGCCTAACATAATATCAACGTTAGCCAGCCCCAAGTCGGCATCAAGTACCATGACTCTCTTACCTTGGCGGGCCATTGAGATTGCCATGTTGAGCGTGACGTTAGTTTTACCTACTCCACCTTTACCACCAGTAACAGTAATAACTTTGGTTGAAGACAGTTTAGTCATACGGCGTAAGCCGCTCGCTTGATCGTGCATCATGTTCTCAATCATAAAAATCCGCCGCCTGGTTTTCTGAATTGTCGCTACTCCAGAAATGAGGTTGCTGACTAATTTCTTGTTCTAATAGTTCGTTGGCTCGGGCGACCAAAAATTTGCCAGTGGCAACTTTAATATCTTCTGGTACACGCTGACCATCGGCCAAATACGCAATAGGTAGTGCATTTTCTATGGTAACGCACATCACCTCACCCAAACTCAATGATTCATCAAGCTTGGTTAATACACAACCAGATAACGGTATACGACGGAAGTGTTCAATCGTTTCATGCAAAACTCGGCGCTGAGCAGTTGAAGGTAATACCAACAAACTACGTATCTGAGCACCACTGTTTTGCATGAGCGTATCCAGTTGTTCTGACAGACGAATATCGCGCTGTCCCATCCCTGCTGTATCTAATAAAACTAATCGTCGATGGCGTAACTGATGAAGTATATCGGCCAGTTCTTCCGCATCTTTAGCAACTCTTACCGGACAGCCTAAAATTCGACCATAAGTAGATAATTGCTCATGTGCACCAATACGATAAGTATCCGTTGTAACAAGTGCAATTTCTTCTGGCCCATAGTCCATCGCTGCACGGGCGGCGAGTTTTGCAATGGTTGTTGTTTTGCCTACACCTGTAGGACCTAATAAAGCGACCACTCCACCCGTTTCTAAAATACAGTCATCGGTGGTGATGATTTGATCAGCTAATAAGCCAAGCAATGCTGGCCAAGCTTCGTGGGCTGGTACATCCTCTGGAATGTAACAAGCCAGCTGATCACTCAGCTCTGGTGACAAACCCATTTTTTCAAGGCGTTTAATCATCATGGCGCGCATCGGTTCACGGCGCTCCACTTCTTGCCACATCAAACCAGACAGTTGATGCTCAAGTAAGCGACGTATAGAAGCCATTTCATTGCGCATCGCATCAATATCTTCAGGGCGTGATGGCGCTTTTGAATCGTAACGAGTTGGGTCTAAGCGATTGCTTCGCTCACCCATAGTGTTCGATGATCGCGATCCTGTATTACTACCTTGCATCCCTCGGTAGCCACTGCCGCGTTGATTGGTGTTCCAATCATGCTTTTCATCATAACTGTGTGAATTCGGTCTTTGATAGTCACCAATATCTAGCGCATGCTTGGCTGGCTGGCGCTTACCCAAACCACCATTGGCATGACCACTATTCGCTTGACCACCATAAGTATTAGAGCCTGAATTTCGGCTTTGCATCGGTTGACGAGCGTGCTGCTGTGGTTCACGACGACGAGATGCTGAGTCATCTCGATCATAACCGTAATCGCGGCCACCATTATTGTGCTTAGATTGACGCTTTAATAATGCCGACAAAGAATCTTCTTCCGTGTGGCTTTCAGCGGCAGGCTCGTTGTGGTCTTGATAATTTTGCAGCATGCTCGCAAATCGGCTGCCTGCCGATTGCTTCAGCTGTACTTTATCATCAACCAGCTTGCGCTTGGCTTGGCCTAAGCGGTTCGCCAATTCATCACGGGCTGGAGACGGTGGCGGCGGCTGATTGCCTGAGTCAGTGTCAACTGCGGCAACAATCTCCACTCCGCCAGTGACTTTTTTATTCGACATGATCACGGCATCTGAACCAAGTTCTTCCTTCACTTGGCTCAATGCTGTTCGCATGTCTTTGGCAAAAAATCGTTTAATCTTCAATCTAATATTCCCGTCAAATGGCGCTAAACCACTTTGTCAGACTCATTAAGCTAGCAGCTGCTAACTTTAAAAAAACGTTATCAAGCCCCAAGCAAATAAATGCATTGGAGCACAATGTTTTACAGGCTTAGTTTCCCACTGCATTGACAATGCGAATTTGCTTTTCATCTGGTACTTCTTGATACGAAAGCACCCGCAAGCTTGGGATAGTATTCTTCACAAACTTCGCTAGCGTTGAACGTAAAACGCCAGAGGTTAGTAGTACTGCTGGCTCACCTTTCAGCTCTTGCTGCTGCGTCGCCTCAGCCAAGGAGCGTTGCAAACGCTCGGCTAAACCCGGTTCAATACCTGTGGATTCACCACCGGCAGACTGCATTGTTTGATGCAATATTTGTTCCAACTCTGGAACCAGTGTGATAACAGGTAATTCCGGCTCTATACCGTTGATTTCTTGAACAATTAGTCGTTTTAATGAAATCCGAACCGCGGCAGTTAAGATGTCAGGATCTTGACTCTTAGCGGCGTACTCGGACAAAGTTTGAACAATTGTTCGAATATCTCGAATTGGAATGCTTTCATGTAGCAAGTTCTGCATCACTTTTACAACCACACCCAAAGAGATTTGGTCAGGCACGAAGCCTTCTATCAGTTTCGGTGTCGACTGCCCTAGCATCTCAAGTAAATTCTGTACTTCTTCATGGCCTAGCAGTTGCGCTGCACTATTGGTTAAGATCTGACTAAGGTGCGTTGCCAATACAGTGGCTGAATCCACCACGGTATAACCAAGCGCTTGGGCATGCTCGCGCTGTGACTCCATGATCCATACAGCTTCTAAGCCAAAGGCTGGGTCTGTTGTAACCTCACCATCAATAGAACCAAACACTTGGCCTGGGTTGATCGCAAGCTCCATATTGTGGTGAATGTTAGCCTCACCACAGGCTACTCCCATTAAGCTAATGCGGTAGCTATTGGGCGGCAACTCCAAGTTGTCACGGATATGGACTGGCGGCACTAAGAAACCAAAATCTTGCGATAGCTTCTTACGCACCCCTTTCACACGCTCTAACAGTTCACCACCCTGCTCTTTATCCACCATAGGGATCAAACGATAACCTACTTCTAAGCCAATAATATCAACGGGTTGAACATCATCCCACGACAATTCTTTTTGCTTAGGTGCAGCAGCTAACTCAGTAGAAGCATCATCTTTTTCAACCAGCGCAGCTTCTTTTTCTTTCTTCACACGCCAGTACGCCATGAGGCCAATCAGTGCCGCCAGTAAAATAAATGGGACGTGTGGCATACCAGGGACAATACCCATCACAAACAAAATACCGCCTGTAATGATCAACGCTTGCGGGTTGTTGAACATTTGGAAGTAAAGTTGCTGTCCCATATCCTCGTCAGTATTTTGACGAGTCACCATCATCGCAGCACCAATTGATAATAGAAGCGACGGAATTTGTGCAACTAAGCCATCACCTATGGTCAACAGGCTATAAATTTCAAGCGCTTCGCCAAACGCAAGGCTGTGTTGACCCATGCCGATAACTAGGCCGCCGATAATGTTGATACATAAAATCAGGATACCAGCGATGGCATCACCTTTTACGAATTTTGACGCACCATCCATCGAACCGTAAAAATCCGCTTCTTTAGTCACTTCACCACGTCGAGTTCGTGCTTGCTCTTGATCAATCAAGCCTGCATTCAAGTCAGCATCAATGGCCATTTGTTTGCCGGGTAACGCATCCAAGGTAAAACGAGCGCTTACTTCTGAAATACGACCGGCACCTTTGGTTACTACCATGAAGTTAATGATCATCAAAATCAGGAAGACCACCAAACCCACCGCGTAGTTACCACCAATAACAACCGAGCCAAATGCATCGATCACCTGACCTGCCGCATCTGAGCCTTCGTGGCCGTATAGCAGTACCACACGGGTTGACGCTACGTTCAAGGCCAGTCGTAGCAAGGTCGCAATCAGCAACACCGTCGGGAAAGCAGCAAAATCCAAAGGACGACGGGTATAGATGGTAACAAGCAGTACCACCATAGAAAGCGCGATATTAAAAGAAAACGCCATGTCCAACAGAATTGGAGGCATGGGTAGAATGATCATCGCAAGCGTTGCAAGTACCATGACAGGGGCGCCAATGGCAGGCATTGCTTTTAAACGAGACAGCGGTAATTTCGCCGCTAAAGACGTTGGAAGTTTCATTAAATCGCTATTAATACTGTCGCATGGGAAATTGGAATAATAATTATCTGGCTATTTTAAGGCTTTCGTCTTAAAAACGGAACAACAAAGCAACAATCATGCCTCATTTAGCGTCATTTTTTTGACTAAAAATATAATTTGAAAGCGATCACATTATAACAAAGAGCGGTGCTAATTTGTACAATTCGATATCGAACAATAGTTTACTTATTAGCCATCATACTCGTTGATGTCGCATCAGTGGCGAAGCTCTGTTGGAATGTTATTCGCTTCTTTTGAGAGAACGGGCTTTTTGCCTTGGCCTTTGCGGTACTGTTTTAGTTGATAGACATAAGCCAATACCTGGGCAACAGCAACAAATAATCCATCCGGTATTTGCTGCTCTAATTCCGTAGTATGGTAGACAGCACGTGCTAATGGCGGTGAAGGAACGATATCAATTTTGTGCTTGTTCGCCACTTCTCGAATTTTTAGAGCAAGGTGATCTGTCCCTTTGGCTATCACTATTGGCGCAGCATCAAGATCTGTATCGTAGCGAAGCGCTACCGAGAAGTGCTCAGGGTTCGTAATAACAACATCAGCTTGCGGTACTTCTGCCATCATTCGACGCTGAGCCATCTCGCGCTGAAGCATACGAATACGCCCTTTCACTTCAGGCTTACCTTCGCTGTCTTTAAATTCATCTTTAATTTCTTGCTTGGTCATTTTCAGCTGTTCATTGTGCTGCCAAATTTGGTAAGGCACATCAATGGCCACTATCACTAATAAAGAACAACAAATCAGCAGTACAAAATTCATTAACAGCTGGAGAGCATGGTAAAAGTTGTTCGGGAATAATTCCGTGCTGATCAAAAACAGATCATTGATGCTGCTGTACATCAAATACAGCGCAACCCCAGCCACCAGCAACACTTTCAGGATAGACTTGATCAACTCCACCCAACTCTGAAGACCAAACATTCGTTTGATCCCGCTAATAGGGCTCATTTTCGATAATTTTGGCCGCGCGGCTTCCGCAGAAAAACTCACCCCGCCAAGTGCTGATGCGCCAACCAAGGCGCTGACAAATAAGAACGCCAACACAATAAACAAAGGCATAGCGATATGCTTAAGTGATTCAAAAATCATCGCAAACAGCTTGGTAAGATCGAAAATTTCTTCACGCGATAAGGTGAACATCTTTGTCATGATGGCAATCATGCCATGTGCCAGTGACTCGCCAAACCACATCAGTGATACGGCGCCTGCCACTAACACGGCAACTGAAGCCAATTCTCTTGAGCGCGGTACTTGACCCTTCTCCCGCGCCTGCTCGAGCCTTCGGGGTGTGGCCTGTTCGGTACGTTCCTGACCGTCAGAATCTGACATTTCTGCCTCTTCCCCTACTCTGGATTAACAATCTAAACGGATCAGGCTACACACCTGCTCGACACCCAGCTGCCACTGGTATTCATACTGTGGCAACATTCCCAACACCAAGAACCAAGCAATGAGTAAGCCCAGCAATAGTGCGAACGAAAAACCTAATGCAAAAATGTTTAACTGTGGCGCAGCTCGCGTCATAACACCAAATGAAAGGTTTACTGTCATTAAGGCGATAATACCCGCGAGTGCCATATTAAGTGCTGATTGGAACATCAAGCCAAACCAACCCGCGAGTTGATAGTAATCTCCCACCTCCAACATACCTTTACCTATAGGTAAGGTTGTGAAGCTCACGATCACCATTTGCAACATCACTAGATGACCATCGGTCGACAAAAACAACATCAAAGCAAACATCATAAATAGCTGACCTAATACCGGAGTATTCTGGCCATTAGCAGGATCGACCATAGAGGCAAAGCCTAAGCTTGATTGCATACCTAAAATTTGCCCCAATAAGACAAAGGTTTGACTCACAAACTGGGTTACAAACCCCATAGATACGCCAATGATCACTTGCTGTGCGATAATCAAAAAACCTTGAAACGACATAATTTCAATGTCTTTAGGCACTGCAGGTAAAGCCGGCATCACCGCAATAGTAATGGTAATGGCGAGATAAAGACGGATCTTAGGGGAGACAAAACGCGCGCCAAAAAACGTCATCGACATAAGCATCGAAGAAATACGAATGAAGGGCCAAAAGTAATTAGCCATCCAATCGAGGATCATGGCCGATGGATAGCTCATCGTTTACACGCGTCCATATTCATAATTCCGTGCACTAATAGAGTAACTGCGGGATCCGCTCAATCACGCGGTAAAAATAATCCATCAGCATGGTTGTCATAGCATGACCAAATAACATCAAGGCCAATAGCGTTGCAATCAAACGCGGTAAAAAACTCAGGGTTTGTTCGTTGATCGAAGTCGCGGCCTGAAAGACAGCCACTATCAAGCCGACCAGCAAACCAGGAATAACAATCATGCACACCATGATTAAAACCATGTAGAGTGCGTCTTGGAATATTTCGACAAACGCTTCAGGTGTCATACGCCATCCTCTACCGACTAGGTACCAAAACTGCCCGCGAGTGTAGACAAGATCAAGTTCCAGCCATCCACCAAAACAAACAACATGAGTTTAAACGGTAAAGAAACAATCATCGGCGATAGCATCATCATACCCATGGCCATCAATACCGAAGCTACCACCAGGTCAATAATCAAAAATGGCAAAAACAGCATAAAGCCAATTTGGAAGGCCGTTTTTAACTCAGAAGTAATGAAAGCAGGGATCAGTACTGTCATCGGCACTTCTTGTGGATCAGTCGCCGATGAACCAGACATATTAACGAAGCTTTCAAGGTCTTTAACACGCGTTTGCTTAAGCATAAACTGACGCAATGGATCTTGGGCTGCCGTAAATGCCTGCTCTGCATTGATTTCTTCGTTAATATAAGGCTGAACAGCTTGGGTATTGATTTTGTCTATCACCGGTGACATCACATAGAATGTCATGAACAAGGCAATACCGATAATCACCTGATTCGAGGGGGTTTGTTGCAAGCCCATTGCCTGACGCAAGATCGACATCACCACCACGATACGGGTGAAGGATGTCATCAAAATAATGATGGCGGGTAAAAAGCCCAGTGCTGTCATCAAGGCCAGTATCTGCAAAGTGACGGAATAATCTTCGGTTCCGTCTGGGTTCACACTGACAGAAAAAGCAGGGATCCCAGTACCATTGCGCTTGGCCACCATTTGAGAGGCACCTTGCTCACTTTGCATGGCTTGTTCAGTCACGCTCACAGTACCATTTTCAACTTCAGCAAAAGCAGAAAAACTGAAGAAGAATGTACATGCTGCCAACAATGCAGCCACTAGGCTATTTCTTATCATTTTGTTTTAGCGTCGTGTTTTAATATTTTACCCAACTGAGTAGCAAACTCAGGACGCGTAACAACAGGCTCTGGCAGTGGCTGATCCAGTTTGTTCAGTAACGAAATATTGTGTTGTGTCACACCAAGCAGTAATTGCTCTTCCCCAACCTGCACCAACAATATGCGCTCCTTTTGCCCGACAGTTAGCTGCTTAATAATCTTCATATTGCTATCGCCCTGAATCGCAGGCAAACGTAAGCGCTTTAATAACCAGGCTAATACCAAAATCAGCATAATCACGAGTAAAAGTGACGCCAAGGTTGTCGAAACATTCACTTCAGGTGGTGCAGCCATCGCTGGTAAAGATAAACCAGTCAGTAGCAGAGGGAGCAGCTTTTTCATCATTCGTTGGTCGACCATTTCACTCAATTTACATCGCAAGATTAACGTAACTTTTTAATACGTTCAGTTTGGCTAATCACATCCGTTAAACGGATACCAAACTTATCATTCACCACAACCACTTCACCGTGTGCAATCAAGGTGCCGTTAACCATCACATCAAGAGACTCACCTGCAATACGGTCTAACTCAACCACCGAACCTTGGTTCAATTGCAGTAAATTACGGATACTAATTTGAGTACGACCCACTTCCATCGAGATAGTCACAGGAATATCCATGATGCTATCAAGTTTACGGCGCTCATCTTCACTGATTGGCGCACTGTCATCGGTCAATTCTTCAAGCGGGGCAGCTTGTACTTCATCATCAGCTTGTTCAGCCAGCGCTGCTGCCCAGTCATCTGCGATTTGTTGATCATTTTGTGACATGATTACACCTATCGTTAGTCTTCATCATTAATTTCCATCAACGCGCTGCCCAATGCATCACGATCAAGGAAGGCCAGATCGGTTTTCACCATGTCTGGTCGTTTGAGTTTCTCTGTAATTTTTAAAGCGACGTTATCGCCGGCTTTGCCCATTTTCGCGCGATATGTTGGCAGATCTTCAACAAAGACGGTCGCTGCTTCAGGCATATCAATTGGGATCACATCCCCAGTTTGCAGCTCCATTAAGTCACGCAGCGATAAATCGACATCGAGTAATTTTGCGCGCATATTCACGGGCACATCCATGATTTCATCACGCAGTGCTTTACTCCAGCGAACATCGGTATCCATTTTGTCAGACTGCACACCCGCATCTAACAATTCACGAATAGGTTCCACCATCGAATATGGCATTACCACATGGAAATCACCGCCACCGCCATCCACTTCGATATGGAATGAACTCACGACAATCACTTCGGTTGGGCTGACAATATTAGCCATGGTTGGGTTTACTTCAGAGTCGAGATATTCAAACTCTACCCCCATGACAGGCGACCATGCCTCGCGGTAATCTTCAAACACTAACTTCAATAACATTTGAACAATACGACGCTCTGTTGGTGTAAATTCTCGCCCTTCGATTTTGGCGTGAAAGCGCCCATCACCGCCAAAGAAGTTTTCTACCAAGATGAAAACCAAACGCGCTTCCATGGTGATAAGGCCTGTCCCTTTTAGAGGGCGAAAGCGCACCATATTCAAACTGGTTGGAACGTATAGGGTGTTTTGGTATTCACCAAATTTGATCATCTGGACGCCATTGATCGACACTTCAGCCGTTTTACGCAGCATATTAAATAAGCTAATACGCATGTGGCGGGCAAAGCGTTCGTTGATCAATTCAAGCGTAGGCATCCGCCCACGAACGATACGATCTTGCGATGAAAAATCGAATGTCGTGGCATTGGAGGAACCACCATCATCGAGATTATCATCATCTTCTACGTCATCAACACCATGTAGTAGCGCATCAATTTCGTCTTGGGTTAATAGATCACTCACATTGAACCTATTGCATTACAAAGCCAGTAAATAAAACACGCTCGATCACTTGTCGTCCCGAGACTTTTTGCAGTGCGCCTTGCACAGATTGCAACGCTTTTTCACGTAGTTCCACGCGACCATTTGGCGTGCGTAGCTCTTCTACTGTTGCGGCACCAAAGGTTTGTAGCAAGGTACTTTCAATCAAAGGAACATGCTGTTTGGCGGTTGATTCATTGTCGTCACCTCGCACCATTAATTGCACTTTAACTTGAACAAGGCGATCGCGTTTATCACCCGTCACATTAAAGATAAAAGGCTGTGGCAAAGTCACGTAATAAGCAGGCTCAGTTTTTGCTGCTTTTGCAGGGGTGCTCGTCGCCTCAACAGTCTCTGGGGTATCATCCCCCATCATGAACCATGCTGCCGCACCACCGCCAATTAAAAGAACAACAACGGCCACTATAATGATAATGAGCTTTTTCTTACTGCCCGTTTCTTGTAACTCGTCCGCCATGCTTCCTCTTTATATTTTATTAAGCCTAAGCCAATCCAATGTGCCTATTGTCGTGTATTTTTCTGCTTAAGCATAGTAATCGACACGATCGTTTGCTGGTGTTGCATACATTTCTAGCGATTCACCATCAGCGGTACCCCAATGGCCTTCACCTTGGCCATGTCCGTGACCACTTCCATGCCCCGATGCCCCGCTTTGTTGCCCACTATTCGCGCTGCCTTGCCCATTAGCCTGCTGACCTTGTTGACCAGAAAAAGGCTGACCGGCTGTTTGCTGGCGGCTTGTATCTTGCTGTACTGATGTTTGTGCTAACTGTACACCTTGTTGCTGCATGAGTTCACGTAAACGCGGCATTGAATGTTCCAACAGTTCACGGGTTTGTGCATTCGCGGCTGTAAACTGGATCGATGCCTGATCTTGATTCATCGATAATTTGATTTGTACCTTGCCTAGCTCTGGTGGATCTAACCGAATATCAACATGCTTTAGATTTTTCGACATCATGATATTCACTTTTTCAGCCAACTCATCGCCACCTTGTTCTTTACTTAACTGAATAGGCACCTGAGCTTGGGCGATAGCCTCTGCTTTAGCAGCTTGTTGCATGGTTAAGCTACCGGCAGTAACGGTGCTGGCTGTTGCCGTCGATTCGCTGCCGGAAGTACTTGCCGTAGGATCTGGCTGACCATCGCTCGTTGCTGCCACACCACCTGCTAGCATTGCTGCAGAATAATCGATCTCGGTACTACTATCACCACTGGCAGTGGCAATACCAGCACCAACAGCAAGTCCACCCGCTAACTGAGCACTTGATGCATGGATACTATCCATCGCAGTTGGCGTTGTAACTGCATTCGATGACCACGGGATACTATTGACTAGGCTACTAGAGGTTGCAGTCCCCGTATTTGCACTGTTTGCCAAAGCAGCTGCGCCACTTGCTTGGCCTGCCACCTTATCTGTTGCACCATCGCTCACACCGCTACTTACACCCTCTACGGCTGGATCCAGGTGCACATTATTTGCCGCAGCCACACCTATAACACCAGACGCGGCAATGGCCTGACTGGCTTCTGTTGCACCTGACGCTGTGGCGTTCACAGCCGCTTCCGCTTCGCTACTGGTCACCGATGCTTGAGTTACATTAGTCGCTCCATTGGTATTCAGTGCTGTTGCAGCCCCCGCTGTTGAAGCTGCTGTAAACACATGTGCCAATGAAGCCTTGTCGCTGCTACCCTCTTGCCCTTGCAAAGCGGCCGTATCAGTATTTCCTGCATCAGCTACATTCAGCGCTTGACCTGCGGCTAACGCGGCTCCTGCTGGCAAGGAATTGCCATCTGCATCCTGAGTTGAAGGTGGGGCTAAAGGCTGCGCCTTAGTATTTGATTCTTTGGTTGGTAACTGTTTATTTGCAGCATCCATCTGACTTAAAAAGGCTTCCCCTTCTGTCATGGTCTGCTGCTTAGTTTGGCTTTGCGGTTGATGTTCACCAATAGTCGAATTTGCTGGCTGTGTTGTTGCCGCGCCTCCAACAGAAGCTGCCGCAGCCACCTCATCAGCAGTAACGTCACTTGAAGTAATCTTATCAGCCGTCGCCTCATCAGCAGTCAGATCGTTGCCCTTTACCGTGCTAACTTGCTGATTAGACGTTGTTGTTTGTGTATTCTCATCCAATGATGCGAAATCTATTGCAGCAGCATCACCCTGCTCGGATGCAATATGAACCTCTGCAGTATGTTCAGCTGATTCTGTCCCATCCACTTGCTCTGCCGTCAGTTTATTGCCGCGAGTTGTTACTGAATGCTCAGCATCTTCCGAAACAAGTTCACTGGTTTTCGATTGGCTGTTCTTGGTAGCAGGAGCTTTTGACAAAGAAGAGTCAGAATTAGCGCTAGCATGTTGTAATTCTTCAGAAAAATCACTTCCAGCCTCAACACCTTTCGTTGCTGCATTATCAACATTCGGTGCTGCTTTAGAGGCAGAAGAAAAATTAAAAGGCATTAAGCTAGACAGGCTCATAAACACTCATCAACAAGAAAAAATGGCAACATAATGAATGCAATAATTATGCAAAAATCAAGCCAACTAAAGTTTAATTGATACTGACTTCAGCAGTACCGATTCAGCGTCTAGCGATACAAGAGCCACGAAGCATAACTCAACGTAAATGGCGGCGGGCAAACTGTAATGTTGAAAATTCATCCATCATTTTTTGCTCTTGTTTATCAAGCATCTGTTGACGTTCAGTTTGCTTTTTCTCTAATAACCACTCAATAGATCGGCGCTTCTTTCGGATCTCTTGCCAGTATTCACTGCAAGCCGTCACTTGCTCATCGAATTGGGTACCAGCCATTCTCTGCTTCGCTAAGGTTTCATCTAATTGCGTCAGGAATTTTTGTAAGTGGTTGTAGTTGCTTGCAGTCAAGCCAGCCTGACCACGGCTAGAGAGTTGCTTACAGTAGTCAAGCCGGTATTGTTCAATTTGCTGAAGCTGAACCAAGTAGTTATCACGCTCATTACGCGCGTTATTTAACGCTAAAGACGCTTGGTGTTCATCTTCTTTGGCGCGTTCGAGGATAAGTTGTAAAGCACTATTAGGCATAAATTACCAATATTAAATTAGCCGCTGAGCGTACTTCGAAGCATGTTGACACACATTTGATACGGCACAGATTCTTTCATCTGCTGCTGCAAATACATATCCAATTTAGGTTTCAATACAAAGGCTTGGTCAATCGCAGGATCGGTGCCTGGTTTATAGGCCCCGATGGACACCAAGTCCTGATTCTTACGACAAATGGACAATACCTGCCGCACCGCTTTCGACATCAGCATGTGCTCGTCATCAACGATCGCTGGCATTACACGGCTGACGGAACGCTCTACATCAATCGCAGGATAATGACCAGCATCAGCCATCTCTCGCGACAGAACGATGTGACCATCCAAAATGGCTCGCGATGCATCGGCAATAGGATCTTGTAAATCATCACCCTCGGTTAGAACGGTGAAAAAAGCCGTAATAGAGCCTTGGTTTTCATTACCATTACCTGCACGTTCCACGAGGGCTGGCAATTTAGCAAAGACCGATGGCGGATAACCTTTGGTCGCTGGCGGTTCACCCACTGACAAGGCAATTTCACGCTGTGCTTGCGCGAAACGAGTCAGTGAATCCATTAATAACAAGACATCTAACCCTTGATCGCGAAAGTACTCAGCAATTGTCAGCGCAGTCTGGCAGCCTTTTAATCGCATAAGTGGCGAGGCATCAGCTGGTGCAGCCACCACGACGGCACGCGCACGCCCTTCTTGACCAAGAATTTCGTCAATAAACTCTTTTACTTCACGGCCACGTTCACCAATCAAGCCGACCACGACAACCTGCGCTGTCGTGCCTCGGGTCATCATGCCCAAGGTCACAGATTTACCAACACCAGAACCAGCAAATAAGCCAATACGCTGACCTTTACCAACCGTTAATAAACCATTAATCGCTTTAAGCCCCACATCGAGCGGCTCTTTAATTGGTTTGCGTGACAAGGGGTTAATCGGTTCAGCATTAAACGCCGCGCGTTCTGCGGTAAAGATAGCTCCCATACCATCAAGTGGGTTACCCACGCCGTCTATCACTCGGCCAAGGAGCTCCATACCAACAGGAATACCTGCGGCTTCTGTAATAGGGGTTACTTTGGCGCCCGGCATGATCCCTGTTAACTGCTCACTGGGCATCAAAAATAATGTATCACCAGAAAAGCCGACCACTTCGGCTTCCATTTCACCTTTGAGTGTTTCCACTTTACACAAGCTACCAACAGGGGCTCGACAACCGATCGCTTCAAGCGTCAAGCCAACAACGCGCACTAACCGCCCTGAGGCCACAGGACGAGACGCTAAGCCTTGAGTTTGATACTGAGATAGCTTTTGCGCGAAATTAGGAGAAACATGCGCAGGAGTAACAGGCACGGGATCTGACATAGCACCTGATGCCGCATTAGTCTCGATTAAAGGCTCATCACCTTGAAAGACATCTTGCAGCTCAGGGCCTGTTTGGGGTGTCAGATCATTAGGATGTGGCTGACTTGCTGTAAGGGGTTGCTCGGAATCAGCAGAGGACATTACTCACCACCATGTTGCTGATTCACACCTTGGAATTGCTGCAATAACTGACGAATACGATCGTCCATAAAGAAGCCGACACTTGAATCGCCAGCTTGAACATGAAGATCACCACGATTCATTGCAGGCTCTGCTTGTAGCTTCCATTGTCGATCTTCAAGATCATCATCGCTATAAGCGTCACGTATAATCTCAAGATCTTCAGGGTGAACTTGCAATGTGACAGTGCGATCAGCCATCGGCAACTCTGCAATCACTTCACGTACGGTCTGCAATATCACTTGAGGGTTAGTTTGCACTTCCACTCGAATAAGTTCTTTTGCCAAGCTCGTTGCCATTTCGACAAGTTGCTTTTCAACTTCGCTATCAAGCTGTTGAAGTGGTGTAGCGAATTGTTCAGCCAGTTTCACCAAAGCAGCAACATGAGCCGCTATTTCAACTTGTCCCTGTTGCATCCCTTCAGCGTGCCCTTGCTCTCGGCCTTCAATTAAACCTGCGTCTAAGCCTTCTTGCTTGCCGAGTTCATAGCCTTCACTATGACCCGCGGTACGACCTTCAGATAAACCTTCCTCGTAAGCTGACTGACGAATCTCGTCTAAATCAGCCGCCGTTAATGGTGGTGGACCAGGTTCTTCTTCTGGCTCTAACGGTTCAGGTTCCCATTGCGGGTCAAAGCTTATTGCATTATCGCGAGGCGCTAGTTGTTCTTCCGCGTAATCAGGAAAAGCCCAGCGCTCTAGCTCTTGTGCCTGATGCTCAGATACGCGCATAAAGCCGCGACGGCGATCAGTACTCATTAGGATACCCCGCCTTGTTGACTCGCAGTTGAGCTTTGAGTTTTTCGCTCAATACGGCCATAACGTTGACGATTGTCGTTCATCATTTATAAGAACTCATCACCGCCACCACCCGATAGCATCAATTCGCCCGCATCGGCAAGACGACGTGCAATCGATAGAATTTCTTTCTGCGCAGATTCAACGTCGGCCACACGAATAGGTCCCATAGCTTCAAGGTCATCTTGCAGCATTTCTGCAGCACGTTTAGACATGTTACGTAAGATTTTATCACGTAGCAGATCATCCGCACCTTTAAGGGCTTTTTGTAGTAGCTCTTGTGGTACATCACGCAGCAAGGCTTGAATACCACGATCGTCAACCTCTGCAAGGTTATCAAATACAAACATCAAGTCTTGGATTTGCGTAGCCATATCTTCATCATTATCGCGGATTTGATCCATCAACAAGCCTTCAACATTGTTGTCGAGGTAGTTCATGATTTCTGCCGCTGCCTTCAGGCCGCCAATTTTCGCAGCTTGTGCGCCAGCCTGACCAGCAAACTGTTTCTCCATGATGTCATTCAGTTCGTGCAAGGCTGCAGGCTGAACTTCTTCAAGGTTGGCGATACGCATCATAAGATCAAGACGTACACGCTCTGGGAATTGAGCTAAAATTTCAGCCGACTGCTCAGGCTCTAAGTACGATAATACAATCGTTTGGATCTGCGGGTGCTCGTTCAAAATGATACTGGCAACCTGACGAGGATCCATCCATTTCAATGAATCCAAGCCACGCGAACCACTGCCCATCAAGATCTGATCGACTAGATTATTGGCTTTATCTTCACCTAATGCAGCCACCAAGGCATTGCGCACGAAGTCTTCGCTGCCCATACCGATACTGGTGTACTTCTGAATATCTTCCAGAAAATTACGATGCACCGCTGATAGCTTTTCTTGGCTCAAGTCGTTCATACTTGCCATGATGCCACCAACACGTTGCACCTGTTTCGGTTCAAAGTGACGAATGATACTCGCAGCATCTTGCTCACTTAAACTCAGTAATAGAATCGCGGCTTTTTCAGTGCCTGATAAGCTGGTTACATCAAACTTTTTTTCTTCTATTTTTTCAACGTCATCAGCCATCTTCATTTACCCATGTTTTCACTACCTGCGCAGCCAAGTCTGGTTCATTTGCAACCAAGGCACGCACGGCTTTCAGTAAGTCTTCATCTTTATGCAGGTTAGGTAAATCAAGTCCGCTGCTACTAAGATCAAAGCCATCACTACCATCTAAATCGGATCCAATCAAACCAAGGCCATCACTATCATGAGTGACCATAGGTAGACCATTTTCATCCAACGGCGTGCCATCTTCAGCTTGGTTTGGATACAAGAGTTTACGCATGGCCGGACGCACCAAGGTTATCAATACCACAACGATAACCAAAGCTGCCGCTAACCAACGTACCCAGGTATTAAAGTTTTCGTGTTCCCAAATCGGGATATCTGCCAATACAGGCTCTTCAGGCAAAGCGAAAGGTACTGAAATAACTTCAAGCATATCGCCACGGTAGTCTGCAAAACCAACCCCGCCCATTAGCAAACGGCGTATTTTCGCCAATTCAGCTTCGCTCACAGGTACACGAGTGACTTCACCGGTTTCAGGGTTGGTAACTTGCTTATAATCCACAGCGACAGAGACAGTTTGGCGGCTAATCACCCCTGTTTGAGCGCGTTTGTGGCTGATAGTCGTATCCAGTTCAAAGTTACGCGTTGCTTCGCGATGAACTTTACCGTTATTCGAGCCATTACCGCTCTGTAAATCACGGATATCTTGTGGGATCGAAGCATCAGCAGGTGGCTGATTACTTAATGCCCCTGGGATTCCCGCCACAATATTACCGTTGTTGTAATCTTCAAGTGTGTATTCACTTCGCGTCGATGGTGTGGAAGGGTCGAACTTCTTACGCGTTTCTTCTAACGCACTAAAGTCCATCGACACATCCACTTGCGAGGTGTAGTTACCCAAGCCCAATACAGGGATCAGGATAGAATCTATCTTCTCGCGCAAGGCTTTTTCTTGCTTGCGCTCATACTCGTATTCTTTACGTTTCGCCGTCGCTGATGGGTCTTCTGTACCTGAGCTGAGCAAACGACCATGCTGATCCGTGACTGTCACTCGAGTTGGCTTCAGGCTAGGCACTGCGGTTGCGACCATGTCGACAATAGAGTCAACTTCTTGCTGTCCCAGCGTGGTATTGGATGACAAGGTCAAAAATACTGTTGCTGTCGCTTCTTGGTTATGGCGAACAAATACACTCTGCTTCGGCATCGCAAGTAAAATTTGAGCTTTGCGCACATGGCGAATTTGCTCAATTGCTCGTGCGAGCTGGCGTTCACGGCTTAATTTAAGTCGCTCTTGCTCTAAACGCTGTGAAACACCAAAACCCATATCTTGCAGCAAGATATCATCGCCTTCCGCCACCGCGCTATTCAACCCAGCACGAGTCAACTCAAGTTTCACCGATGCGTATTGATCACTTTGTACTCGAATCGTGTTGCCATCGAGTACATAGGCAATTTTCTTTTGGTCAAAGTGATCAAGAATAGGGATCAATTCTTCTGTCTGATACGTCCCAAGTGGGCGCATTTCAGGCTCTTTAATCCACATCACGACCATCACAATCAGCGAAACGCAAATAGCGACGGACAAGACAAGGATCACCTGACGTAGCAAATCGAGGTTGCCGAGTAAGCCGTCAACCTTGGAAGCACTTTTCGCTTCTAAATCTGGATTTTGTAGTTCAAGATCACTATCTGCTGAAACGACCGCTGAGCTAGTGTTGCCCGCGAGAGCCAGATCATGATTTTGTGATTGTTCAGACACGAATTAATTCCCGAATTAAACTGGCATGTTCATCATTTCTTTGTAAGTTTCTACCAGCTTGTTACGTACTTGTACGGTTGCTTCAAAAGCAACACTGGATTTATTACGGGCTATCATCACATCGGAAAGACTTACGCTGCGATCACCTTGATCAAAACGCGTTTGTAGCGCACTAGACTCACCTTGCAATTGGTTCACTGATTTAATGGCATTGCCAAGTAAATCACCAAAGTCAGCATTCACTTGCTGAGCCGTGGCAGGACGTGTTGTGTTCTGCGCTTCTAATGCCATGGTTTGCATTTCAGATTGAAGACCACTGATTTTCATTCGCTACCTCATGGCCCCCCCATCAATGTACATCCAAGCACATTACCATAATGAGAGAGTAGTAATTATATTGATTCGGTTTGCCATTATATTGACAGAGAGATTTATTAGCACTCTTTTCAGGCAATAAAACGGCAAACTCTACGCTATTATGTCTGCTTCGTTGAGTTCAAAGCCATTACAATGGAATTTCAATTCCAGCATCACGCATTTTAGCTAGCTTATAACGCAATGTTCGTGGGCTAATACCCAACTGCTCAGCTACATCTTTTCGACGACCTTCACAGGCGTGGATTGTATCAAGAATGATTGCGAACTCTTGCTCTCGTAATTCATTCCCTAAACCTTCACGGCTATTATTATTTGAGTGACTAACCCCATTCGCTGATGTGGCTTGTGCAACAGGCGCTACGCTTGGTGCTGTCGCGTTATCGTACGTTGGTTGGATACTGCATGCATCAAGCCAGTCTAAACTTTCAAGCAAAATGGCATCAGCATCAATTTGCGGACCATTCGCTAAAATCATGGCGCGCTGTATAACATTATCGAGCTCTCGCACATTCCCCGGCCAATTGTATCCCAGTAACTTTTGCTGCGCTTGTGCAGTAAGGCTTGGAACCACACTACCTTGTTTTACACAGTGGCGCTCTAAAAGATGTGTCGCAAGTGGCAGAATATCACCTGCACGCTCAGCCAACGCTGGCCACACCAATGGGAAAACATTTAAGCGATAATATAAGTCTTCACGGAAATTACCTTCCGATACATACTGTTTTAAATCACGGTTACTGGTGGCCAATACACGTACATCTAACTTGATGCTCTTACGGCTACCTAAACGTTCAACTTCACGCTCTTGCAGTACTCGCAGCAATTTGGCTTGAAGATTCAGATCCATCTCACTGATTTCATCCAGCAAGATCGTTCCGCCTTGTGCCTGTTCAAACTTCCCCGGACAAGCCTGAATCGCTCCCGTGAACGCCCCTTTTTCATAACCGAATAGGGTCGCTTCCAACATGTTGTCAGGAATAGCGGCGCAGTTGATAGCAACAAATGGCTTGGTATTGCGATGGGATTGCTGATGAATATAACGAGACATCACCTCTTTACCTGAACCACTCGGACCAAGTACCATCACGCTGGCATCGGTTTTCGCCACTTTATCGGCAAGTGCCAGTAGTTTTAAGCTTCTTTCATCAGCCGCAATTGCATGACTACTTTCTGTTTTAACGGGTGCGTAGCGGCTAACCATATTAAGCAACACTTCAGGGGCAAATGGCTTGGCCATATAATCAATAGCCCCTTCTTTCATTGCAGCCACTGCATCTTCAATATTGGCGTACGCCGTCATTAGCAATACTGGGATTTTAGGCCAATGCTGTTTTATATTACGCAACAGCCCTAAGCCATCCATGCCTGCCATCTGTACATCTGAAACCACAATATCGACCGACTCAGATTTCAATAACAAAAGTGCTTGCTCAGCGCTGTCCGCCTCTACCCACTGATAGCCAGCAAGGGCCAAGGTATCAACGAGTGCTTCACGCAGACCTTCATCATCTTCTACAACTAAGACTCGGCTTGTGTTCATTTATAGATCTCCCATTGGGGTATTTTCAGCGTACTGAGTAACAAGGTCACTCTCTGTGGCAACAACGTCTGCCATTGGCAATGAAACAGTGAAACATGCCCCCTGACCTTCTTGTGATACTAAGGACAGATGGCCTTTATGTGCTTTCGTCACCATTTGGACGACCGCAAGCCCAAGGCCAGTGCCTTGCTGACGAGTGGTGAAAAAAGGCTCTAATATTTTGGCTTGCATTTCAGGTGCAATGCCAGGGCCATTATCAATCACACTCAGGTGAATTTGATCTTGGTTTGCTCGGCATACCAAAGAGACTTGGCTTCCTTTTCCAGCAATTTGAACAGCGTTAGTTATCAGGTTGCTCAACGCACTTGCGAGCGCATTGGCGTTACCTAGAATCAATAGGCTTTCATCATCACATTCAATACTAAAATCAATTTTCTGCGCTAGCACCTGAGCTTCAACCATAGGTTCAAGCTCATTGAGTAACGCTTCTAACGAAAACGGCGCAACAACTTTATTATCACCACCTTTCGCAAACAACAGCATGTCATTCACTTGTTTTTCAAGATCATGTAGCCGATCTACCAACTTGGTTTGAAAGCGCTCACGGGTTTGTTCATTCAAATTAGGTGAGGATAAATTCGATGCATATAACATAGCGCTCGACAAGGGCGTACGTACTTGGTGAGCTAATGATGCAACCATACGGCCTAATGAGGACATTCGCTGCATATCACCAATGCGGGATTGCAATAAACGGGTTTCCGTCATATCTGTGATCAAAATAAGCTGGCCAGCATCAGAGGCTGAAATTGCTAGCTTTACTTTACGGCCATTACGCAGAGACACTTCGTGTCCGTCATCTTCTTTGGGTGAAAACGCACGTTGTATCACATCAAACCAGCGTTCACCCGCTAACGGCGTATCTAATAGTCGCTGTGCTTCAGGGTTTGCTTCACAGACACACCCCATAGGGTCTAACAAGATCACACCCGCAGGCAAAACATCTAATACTTGCTTATAGCGACTGATCTGTTGGCTCAAAGAGCCGAGTGGTGATTCTTGTTGATCCATACGTAAGTTGATTTGCTCGAAATAATCTAACACTTAGTCCTATTAAGCATATTTCGTGCCAATAAAAAACGTTGATTTTCAAGGGATTGAGCTTTATAGGAAGGCAATAAGGCGCGTCATTTTTATGACGCACCTTATTTTTAAGTTACTAGCTTGCTTTATTCAAGCCGTATTTGCGCATTTTTTCAACAAGCGTGGTACGACGCATACCTAACATGTCAGCAGCACGTGCAACCACTGCACCTTGAGCGTCAAGCGCTTGACGTATCATGTCAATTTCAAGCTCAGCTAACATCTCTTTTAGGTTTACACCTTCTGGTGGTAGGTCATTAAACCCAGCATTGTCATCAAGTTGCTCATCTTCAAAAGATGAGGCAAACATATCTGCGAGTGCTGCTCGTTCCTGATCTTCTACCGACAAGAAATTATTATCTTCTGGTTGGAAGTCCGGTAATTCACTATAACGGTACTTCATGGGTAGATGATTCACATCCACCATTTCACCTGGGTACAGGATAATTAAGCGTTCAACCAGATTAGCAAGCTCACGTACGTTGCCTGGCCAATCATGTTCCATTAATGAATTAATTGCACGCGGTGTAAAGTGGATAGGCTTCGCCCCTTCCGCTTCCATACGCGCAAGCAGTTCTTGTAACAAGAGTGGCGTATCTTCAATACGTTCACGCAATGCTGGCATTTCGATTGGGAATACATTCAGACGGTAATACAGATCTTCACGGAACTTATTCTCGGTGATCATTTCGTCTAAATTACGGTGTGTTGCAGCCACAATACGAACGTTCACTTTAATGGTTTGATTACCACCAACACGCTCAAAACTGCGCTCTTGTAACACCCGTAGCAACTTCACTTGCATCGACATTGGCATATCGCCAATCTCATCAAGGAATAAAGTACCACCGTCAGCTAATTCAAAACGACCTTTACGTGAAGCAATCGCGCCTGTGAATGCGCCCTTCTCATGGCCAAACAATTCACTCTCAAGTAAATCAGGCGGAATTGCGCCACAGTTTACGGGTACGAATGGCCCTTTTCCACGTGATGAGTGGTAGTGGATGTTACGTGCTACCACTTCTTTACCTGTACCAGACTCACCCAAGATCAAAACACTAGCATCTGTGGCTGAAACTTGTTCAGTCAGATGACGCACTTGGCTGATGCTTTCACTGCGACCAACCATGCTACGGAATAATGTATTTTTTCGGCCTAGCTGAGGTACATGAAAGCTACGCTTACCAAGGAACTCTTGGCAATGACGTAAAGCATCCGTCAGCTGAGGATAATGAAGCGGTAGTTCAAGTTCACCCACATAATTTGAGAGGCCAGCAACTTCGCTATCATGCGTCGATAAAGCGATTACTGGTATGTGATGATGAATCTGAAGGAAATCCAAAATCTTGGTCAGCGCTGTTGGCGAGCTAATTTTACCAAGTAAACACGCTCCCCAGGCTTGATCTAATAGTGAACTGTGCACTTCACCTGTTGAGACGGCTTCATGCTGTTCACCCACAAAATTTAAAATGACACTTAAGTCATGTCGGTGCTGCAAATCGTCATCAATAACGAGAGTTTTAGCTAAGCCTTGCATAGGTCTAACTGCCTGCCTTTATGAGGGGTTTTATTTTGTGGCCTATTCTAAAAAAGGAACAGCTACCAAAATTCATAACTGTCTATTGTAATAAATGCACAGCAGATGGCAACTGGGGACGACAAAAACCTGTGACCCCAGTACAAACCAGACGTGTTTTTTGGAAGAGGTTGATTAAATATCAAGCTGTGTCATAGAGTGAAATTCAGTTGGGATCTGATCCCAAGCAGATTTAATTTCACGAAGGATATCAACAACGTCATCCAGTTTCTCTGGTTCGTTGTTTTGATTGGCGGTGGAAATCTGATGAATCATAAAGTCATACAGTGAATCAAGGTTGGTCGCAATCTCACCACCATCTTCCATTGATAAACAACCACGCAAGCTAATTACGATGTCCATTGCTTTGCCAAGACGCTCACCTTTCACAGCAATCGAGCCTTGTTGCATTGCTGCTTTACCTTGAATCAAACGCTCAATAGCACCAGCCATTAACATTTGCACCACACGGTGTGGTGTTGCTGATGTTAGTTGGCTATCAACGGATACACGTTTATAAGCCTGAAGAGAGCCTCTCATTGCCATGATTACTTACCTTAACGAAATTTATTATAAATCTGCATCGAGCGTTGCCCGTGCTGTAATCGCTTTAGTTGACCTGCGGATCTGTCTCTGTGTTGACGGATCTTCTCAAGCAACAACGATGTTCTTTCTACGGCAGCTTGCCATTGCAGTTTATCCAACCGCTCAGGGTGCGCCATTAATTCTTGTAGCAACACTTCACGTTGCTGTAATAACTGCTGCAGCTGCTCAGAATCAACCTCTGTCTCTGTTGCCAATAAGGCGGCTAACTTTTCATCTAGCTGATCTAATCGCTGCATACTGAAATCTCTTTATTACGCCACCAGCATTACTTTACTGCGGCATCATACTCATCATGGAACCAAACTGGCTCTGCATTTTACCCATCGCATTATCCATGGCTGCAAACTGATCAAAGGTTCGCTTTTGCACGCTGTCCATACGTCGGTTCAACTTATCTTGATCGCTATTCAGATCAAGCACCTGGTCATTCAGGCTATTTTCACGGCTGCGTATACTGCCTGTGATCCCTGTGTGGGCATGGATCAACTCTTCAATTTTCCGTGCAAAGCCGTTTCGACCGCCAAGAAACTCCCCCACATCGCTGAAGTTTCTATCTAAATGCTTATCAAGCACCTTGTAATCAATTTCTAGAGTCCCTTCGAGGGTTGTCTTGATGCCAAGCTCACTCAGCGTTGACAGCGACTCAGGGGCTTTTTCTAATGGGGTAGAAAATGCAGCCCGGAGCTGATTATTAGCAATACGTACTATGCTATCCCCGACTAGCGGCCCTTTTTCTTGGCTTTGCGGATCAAATTTCGCGAGCCGTTCAGACGTATTCTCAAATTGATTATAAGCTTGAACAAACTGCTCTATTGCACCTCGAACAGAGTCACGATCGTAAGCAACTTCAAGCACAACAGGTTTTACATCAATGCCATCGGTCAGCTTTTCTAAATTGAGATCCACCCCTTTGATTGCATCTTCAATCACGTTGTTTTGACTTGTCACAACGGCTAAACCATCAATTAAGACCTTAGAGTCTTTCGCAGCCTGCATTTCACTCATGGAGTTGAGTTCATTATTGGGATTAAACCCAAACTTCTGCAAGGTACTCGCAATAGGAGCATCCACTTTGACTTTGATGGTGTTATCTTCACCAGGCTTATCCGATGACAGTACCAAACGCGTACCGACATCATCTTTAATCAGCGATGCCATAACACCTGTGTTAGCCGGATGACGGTTAATCAAGCGAACAACATCTAATACTTTGCTTTCGTTCTCTGGGATCTCAACGTTGAAATGCCGACCACCTAAAGCAATAGAAAGCTTACCAGCACCTAATTTGTCTTTTTCGTCAAATGAACCCGAGACAATTTTATGTGACTGCGCAAGTTGCTGAACATCAATGGTGTATTTGCCAGGAATAGCGTCTGCATCAACCGATGGTTTAAGTACTTCATCGTTATCGACGCTGACCATACGTGCCGAGAAAGCATCATTACGGCGAAAGTCTGACATCATGTCTTTCATGACATCGAGCGAGCTTTTGAGTTGCCCGTAGGCACTGATGGTGGTGCTGATTTGTCCGCGTTGTTCATTGATCCGCGCTTCTTTCGGCGCGCGCTCAGAATCAACAATCTTGTTAACCATGCTGTTGATGTCTAGGCCAGATGCCGTTGCGGAACCAATATTCATTTACATCCTCGAACGTATCAAAATTAAACTTGGGTAGTAAATAACCCCCCAGAGTGGGTCGCTAACTGACGAGACAATGACAATAAGTCTTCATCAGGGATCTGCCGTACAATTTCACCGCTTTTTTTATCGTAAACGGTAATAATTTGCCGACCAGAATCTTCATCTAAACGAAAAGCGAGCCCTTTATTCAAAGTGCCAACAAACTCTTCGATGCTCTCAACCATTTTTGCCAATTCTTGCTGCTGAATTTGTTGTTTTTCTTCAAGCGAAACTGTTTGTTCCACACGGCGAACATCAGTTTTACCTTGATCACTGCTTTTTACAGCTTGCTCTTGGTGTCTTGATTGAGAAAGTGATGCTGTGCTGCCAGATTTATCTGCAACATTCGTGCCAGATGAGGAGTGTTGCGCAGAAGTGGATGAAGGCAGCTGAGACATAGCAACGGGTTTTATTTCCATTATCTATTACCTTCCAGTAAACAGAAAAACGGCAAGGTTCTCACCTTGCCGTCTTATCAGCGATTAACCTAGTAGGCTAAGTGCCGCTTGTGGCGTTTGTTTTGCTTGCGCCAAGATAGACGTAGAAGCTTGAGATAGAATCTGGCTCTTCGTCATTTGCGTGGTTTCTTTCGCAAAGTCTGTATCACGGATACGGCTGTTAGATGCCGATACGTTTTCATTAACGTTGTTCAAGTTGTTAATGGTGTGGTTCAAACGGTTTTGCGAAGCACCTAGCTCTGCACGGTTTGAATCAACATACTTAAGCGCGTTATCGATAAGAGCTACCGCTTTCTGTGCGCCAGCAACATTTTTGATATCAACATCTTGAATTGTTTCTTTAGTACCAGCACCACTTGTTAGACCAAGAGATGTACCAACAGCACCAGCAAATGTTACTGATTCACCAGCAGCAGAAACAACTTGTAGTTTACCGTCGTCACCGACAGAAGCATTGATACCGTCAACCGCACCATTGATCTTGGTTGCTAGTTCTTCGATATCGTCACCAGCTTTAACGTTAACGTCGATAGTCGCGCCACCGTTAACTTTAATCGTCAACGTTGAACCTGCTTTTACTTCCCAACCCGCTGAAGCGCCGTTAGTTGCGGTGTGAACTTGACCACCCATTTTCGCTTCATCAGCACGTACGTTTTTAATTTCCATTTGTACGGCTTCACCTGAATCCGAACCTACTTGGAAAGAACGTGTATTGAACGTACCGTTAAGCAGTTTAGTACCACCAAAAGAGGTTGTTTCTGCGATACGGTTAAGTTCGTCTTGAAGTGCTGTTACTTCTTCTTGCATAGACGTACGGTCTTCTGAAGAGTTCGAGCCGTTAGCAGATTGTAGCGATAGGTCACGCATACGTTGCAAGATGCTTGTTGTTTCTTGCATTGAACCTTCAGCGGTTTGCGCCATTGAAATACCATCGTTAGCATTTCGAACAGCAACATCAAGGCCACGGCTTTGAGTCATCAAACGGTTGGAGATTTGAAGACCAGCAGCATCGTCTTTCGCACTGTTGATCTTACTACCAGTAGCAAGACGCTCCATTGATTTACCAGACGCTTCAGACGCTTGGTTTAAGTAACGCTGAGCGGTCATTGCAGAAACGTTAGTATTTACTGTAACTGCCATAATGTATCTCCTTACCTATTCATAATGGCTTGACCAGCCCAGCCGGCAAAACCTTTCTAATTCTTTATTCAAGAGTTGTAACGGCATGGTTTCGAAAACCTTTAAGACTTTTTTTAAAAAAAACCAAAAAAGATAAATTACGTAAATACAAACAGCGATATTGATAGCAACATCAATAGGATTGCAATAAAAAGCAAAAAAAAACGGCAAGAGGAAACCTCTTGCCGCTCAATGAAGTCTGATATGACTTATTGAAGTAATGTCATTGCCGCTTGCGGTACTTGCTTCGCTTGCGCAAGGATAGACGTACTCGCCTGTTGCAAGATCTGGCTCTTCGTCATCTCTGTCGTTTCTTTCGCAAAATCAGTATCACGGATTCGGCTGTTAGATTGAGAGACGTTTTCAGATACGTTAGCCAAGTTGTTGATGGTGTGGCCTAAACGGTTCTGTTTTGCACCTAAATCTGCCCGTTGGCTATCAATGTACTTAAGTGCAGCATCGATAACACTAACCGCAGATTGCGCACCACCAACAGATTTAACATCAATTTCTTGGACGGTTGTTAAAGCACTTTTGGCACCCGCCGCAAAAATATCAGCAGCAGCACCTGCAGCATCAACACCTTGTGCAAGTTTTGTCGTACCATCGATTTCAATGCTGCCTTCGTCAGAGAAGATTTGTAGCTTACCTTCTTCCGTTACCGACGCATTTACACGGCCGTTAGACTGACCATTGATACGTGTTGCCACTTCTTCGATATCATCGCCTTCAATAAGGTCGATAGAGATAGACGGTGAGGCTTCACCATCAATCTTAATTTTCATAACATTGCTTGAACCTGCAGTCCAAGAGGGGTTTGCCATACCGCTTGCTACAATCTTCTGGCCACCCATGTCAGTATGGTCAGCACGTACACTCGTGATACCCATAATGATAGCTTCACCAGAATCAGAACCAATCTGGAATGCCGCTTCACCAAATGTACCGTTCAATAATTTACGACCACCAAAGGCTGTCGTTTCAGCGATACGGTTCAGTTCGTCTTGCAGTGCAGAGACTTCTTCTTGCATAGCAACACGATCATCATCGGAGTTTGCGCCGTTAGATGATTGAAGGGATAAGTCACGCATACGTTGCAGAATGCTGGTTGATTCTTGCATCGCACCTTCAGCGGTTTGAGCAATAGAAATACCATCGTTAGCATTTCGCATGGCAACATTTAGGCCGCGCGTTTGCGCGACTAAGCGGTTAGAAATCTGTAAACCAGCAGCATCATCTTTTGCACTATTGATCTTCTCACCTGTCGATAAGCGTTCCATCGAACGGCCAAGATCTTCTGATGCCTTGTTCAGGTAACGCTGCGCAGTCATGGCAGACACGTTGGTGTTTACTGTTACACCCATTTTGCTCTCCTTTGACTTTCGCTGTATTCAGCGAAACAGCCTACCCGCAACAGTCAATCCAAAAGACAATGAAGCGGGACTAGCTATCTAATATCATTCATTTATTGGCAACACTTGTTGCCCCACCGAGCATTTAGCAATAAGTATGCCAATAAAAAAATCGAATATTTATCAACAAGTTGCATTCAACGCATAAAGTACAATACGGCAAGGTGGCAAAGTGATGCCCATCCCAAAACGACAAATTAACTAAAGGTACACTTCTTGCTTTATAATCAGCCATAACTGTAGATGTGGCTGAGAACAAATAATGACAAGTGAGACAAATAAGGCGTCCTTCACGTTAGAAGAAGCGTTTAACCTCGCGGTGGAACACTATCAAAAAGGCGAAAAAGAGGCGGCGAGAAATATTTTTGAACAAATACTCACTGCCGCTCCTGATGCTGTACCTGTTTTACAGGTGCTCTCTGTCTTAGATATGGAAGATAACCATTTTACTGCCGCTGAAACAAAACTTCGTCATGCTCAGAGCCTAGCGCCTGAAGATCTTTCTCTCACTTTAGATCTTGCTATCGCCATTAAAGCTCAAGGTCGAAACAAAGATGCATTGCGTTATACGGAAGATGTTTTATCTCTCGACCCAACCAATGCCGCTGCATTACAACTGCGGCAAGAGCTTACCGCACTCATGGGGCAACGCGGTGCCAGTAAACGCGACCAAAAGCAGCTAGAACAGATAAAACAGCATAAATCACAGCAACTCGATACTGAGATTGCCGAGACACTCGCAGTGGTCGAGACCTTAATGACTCAAGGTCAAAATGAGCAAGCTGAACAATTAATTATTGCGATTCTATCGTTAGATGAAAATAACCGTGAAGCCATTCATAAATGGTCACAGTTATTGATGCTACAAGAGAAAAATATTGAAGCGGCCCACCAGCTCAAACGTTTATTAGCGCTCAATCCTACCGATGAACTTGCTGCACTTTTACTATCAAAAGTGTATGCCCGATTAAACCAATACGCAGAAGGCAGACTCGTTTGCCAAAACTTCGTCCGAGCAGCAGGCCACCATGCGCAGATTGAGAAACAATGGCTGGTCATGTGCGTCAAAGACAAACAATGGCTTCAAGGTGAAGCACTGGGTAAACCGCTAAAACAACGCTACCCTGAAGATAACGATATTTGCTATTTGTACACTTTATGTAGCTTTCACTTGTTACGTAATCGCCACAATTACACGCCAGAAACAATGCAAGCGACTATCGATTGTATAGATCAAGCCATGGTTGGAGCCTCTCAAAAGCGACTTAACGAACTACTCAGCTACAAAGCTGAGGTCACTTGGTATTTAGGTGATATTCAGCAAGCTGAGAGCTATTTTACTGATGTTTTTCGCATGAACCCTGACAATTTACAAATGCGTTGGCTTCAGCATATTTTGTTTTTACACCGCAATAACTGGCAAGAGTATTACCCGGCCTACGAACTGGGTATTGAGCTTGATGAGCGTGTTAACCACACCAGTGATATGCCTCGCTGGCACGCAAACCTAGCAAAAGAAGAAACGGTTATTGTTCTCCCTGAACAAGGTGTTGGTGATGAAATCCGTTTTTATCATAACCTCAACTTCATTATCGAGCGCGCGCAAAAAGTCTTTGTGGCTTGCGATCAACGCTTAGTGCCTTATTTATCACTCGCCTACCCAACAGTTAGCTACATTCCACTTAAGCGATCTCAAGAAAAGCACTTACTTGATATTCCAACCGAAATCGTTCAGCAATGTACCAGCTGGATCCCTGCAGGCAGCATAGGGGGTGAAATTTATGCAAAGACCAGTAAGCACTGGGCCAAACCCCATTATGGCGTGTTCCCTGCGGATCTAAAACAACACTGGCAAGACAAGATAGATGCCCATCATTCAGGTAAAGGACTCAGAATCGGCATTAGCTGGCGTAGTGGTTTAGGCTCTGCCTCTCGTAACATTAACTTCCTAAAAACTCATGAAGTGGCACACTTTATTAAGCAGTTTCCTGGTGCGACTTTCTATAACTTGCAGTACGGTGAATGCAGTAAAGAATTAAAGAAAATTGAGAAGTTAAGCGGCGTGAAAGTGATTCAGCTTGAAGGGCTAGACCTGCGTGATGATTTCCTTGCCACTGCAGCTGTTATGGATTCACTGGATGTTGTCTTCACAGCCCCAACCGCGGTGCACATGTTAACCGTGACAACCACAACACCTTGTTATGTGTATGGCGCTGGCTCGAATGAATCGAATTTTGCAGAACCAACAGAATACTTTGGTGACATGAATGAAAAGCAAGAATTCTTCTTCCGCTTCCCACCACTGATGGATAACAAATATCCGATGATTGAGGCGATTAGTCAGCGGATCAAGGCAGACTTCACACGCTAAGCACTCTCGCTGCGGATCAAAAAAGCCTTTGCACTCATCATGCAAAGGCTTTTTGTTATAGTCTGTTGCTTATCCCGACAGGTATAAATCAAGAACAACTAGATATAATTAAACAAATTCAAATCTTTAGTTTTAGCAAAGGCCTGCTGCGAGGCTTGCAGCGACATCATGTTTTCATTGAGCTCTATCACAGCGCTGGCATAATCCAAATCTTCTAGTGTGCCTCGCGCTTGGCTCATGACTATCTTAAAATCTTGATGCATGTCTTCTTGGCGATCCAGTGTTTGTAGGCGTGTGCCTACCTCTGAACGGGTCCGGTTAATATGCTTAAATGCTTCCGATAATTCCGCGGCAACTTGGTGCAGTTCAGCACTGGCTGACGCATCCGACACACTGCTATCGGATAGCTCGATCCCACGACGAAAGGCTTCAAACACATTAACGTGTTCTTGGCGATTCAAACTGATTTTATCACCGTCTTTGATTTCGCCTTCAAGATCAACTTGTAGTGTCCCCCACTGAATACCAGTATCAGGCTCATATTTACCTTGCTGAACCGATACCCCATTTTGGAATAGCTCATAGTTAGTGCCGGCAGCTGTATTGGTAAAGGTAATATCATAGGCCGCATTATCAGCATTGTTGCTATTTGCTGCATTGGATAACAGTAATAAAGAGCCGCTTTTTAAGTCATAGTCAGGCTGGTAATCACCATACGGATTCGCGACTTCTAAAAATAATTTGTCACCCGCATCATTCACAGGTACATCAACCGATGCGGAGACCTTAGCCATCCGCTGGTAGCTGTCACCGGCGTATGCAACAACACCGTTGTTATCTCTAAAGAAAGGCTGCTTGTTATAGCGCGTCCCCGCAAAGACAAAGTTACCTGACTCATCTTGACTATTCACCAAGTTCATAAACGAATCGTATAGCCCCTGCATATCTTGCTTATGCGCGATACGGTCATCAGTGGATAGGGAACCGTTGACCATCAGCATGGATTTTCGTTTTGCTTCATCCAGTAAGTTTTCAACTTCAGCCACTGCCGTTTCTTCATTATTCAGGCGGTTTCGAGCCATAGTAATGCTTTTCAGCGATTGATCTATTTGAGTATTTTGCTGATCAAAGTTCTGAATATAAATCGAAGAAACAGGGTCATCACCCGCTGTTAATAGTCGTTTGCCAGTTGCTAACTGCTGCTGGTTTTCGGCAACTTTAACTTGCTGGCGATTCATATCATTCGCAACAGATTGATAGTTATGGAAAGTTGCCATACGAGTGATCATATCAAGTTACTCCCTAGCGAGATGCATTCAGCAAGGTTTCAAACGTTTCATTTGCTACCGTCATAATTCGAGATGACGCAGCATAAGACTGTTGGAAGCGCATCATATTGGCGGCTTCTTCATCAAGGTTCACCCCTGATATTTCAGCAACTCGGCTTTCCGCCGCTTCTTTTTCCACTAAGCCGACTTCACGTAAGCGGCTTGCTGATGCCTTTTGCACACCCATATCGGTATTCAGCCCTTCGTAGACATCCAATACTGTCGAACGGCCATCATTCATCAGTTTCGCGGTTTGCACATCCTGCATTTTGATCAAGTTGCCGTTATCACCAACAGCAGCATTAAGGTTAACCGCAAAGACATCGTTACCTAATGCCCCATTGGTCAAACTGAAGCTAGTACCATTTACCGTCACATCCCCTGCTGGCGGATACGCTTGTGGCGCTTGTAAAATTTGTCCTTTCATATCAAGCACAGCGAACTGGCTCGCATCAGGCGAAATAGCAACTTGGAATTCACGTAAGGCACCTGGTGTCGAAACTTGCAAATCAGCCGTACCGTGCGCTTTAGTGGCAGAGCTCATGTAACTCTGTGCTGCCAATTTTGATGGGTCTTCCATGGTAACGCGAATTTCACTGGCAGAAGTCCGCGTTGGACGAATAAGAATAGGCTCACCAATACCAATAGGCGCAGCAATTTCAATCTCTAAACCATCAATACTGAACTTAGGCGGGGTACCACTTGGCATCACCGTCTGACTCTGTCCATCTGGTGAGACTAATTTGTGTTGGCTACCATCAAAGCTCAGTTGATATTCACCTGACTTTAACGCTTTAATATCATCAATATAAACATTCACAGCCGCCGTTGAACCTTTAGGGATCAATGCACGAGCCGCCGCTGTTTCAGGGCTGTTGATATCGTGGAAAATATTCTCACCAACGCGGCCTTTTAAATCTAAACCTTGCGATTGCAGTTCATTCATTGAATCAGAAAAACCGATCGCGATACGCCCCATCTCATCCATGGCTTGCGCTAAGGTTTCATCACGAAACTGAAACAGTGCTGCTAACTTACCACCAATATCATCATTACGAATGACTTTGAGCGACTTACCCTCCACCATTGCTAACTGTGTTTGACGAGGATCGGGGTTACCGTCCACCATTTTCAGTTGGCTCGATTCCGTTCCCGATACCAAGGTGTGGCCGCTACCAATCATGATATTAAAGGTTTCATCATTCTTGCGCGTCACCGTCACTTTAGTGTACTGAGACAACTCGTTAATCAAGGCTTGGTGGCGATCGAGTAAATCATTATCAGAGCCCGCGGTAGGTGTTTTGATGATTGCTTGATGAATATCGACTAACTCACGGCCAATATCATTCACGCGATCAAGGGTGCGTGCCAAAATATCATTGGTTTCTGTCTGCTGCTGCGCCAACACTTTATGGTTATCATTAAGGCCTGCTGCAACAAGTTTGGCTTTTTCTAACACAACTTTCCGACTACCAATATCGCTAGGGCTATCGGCCATGCCTTTAATTGCGTCGTACCACTGGTTCATGTCTTCTGGGATTTTCTTGGCACTGTTCGCCAACATATTATCCAAGCGACCCAACTGACCTTCGCGTTCGCTGGCATAATTGAGGTTGGTGGTGGTCAAGTTTAATTCGTTAGTGGCAAATTGGTCGTAACCACGGCGAACTTCTGCCGCATGTACACCTGTGCCATACTGGTTGCCGCCCCACCAAATAGGATCATTTGTGCTTTGAACAACTGACTGACGGCTGTAGCCCTCAGTATTAACGTTATTAATATTGTGGCTAGTGGTGTTGAGTTGACGCTGAGCAGTTAAAACGCCCTGCGACCCCATATTGAGTAGGTCAAACCCCATCTCGCCTCCAGTGAATTGTTCATGCAAATATGATTAATGCTGACTTAAATGCAATATTCGCGCCAACTGAAAAATTCCCAATGAACAAATAAATCAACACCAGCTAGAAAACAAAAAAGCCCCCTGATTAGGTGCTTTTGATAAATGAGTGATAACCCATTTGTTGAGTGGTATTACTTCATCATACTGGTGACTTTATCCATCACGCTGATCACTTTTTGTGAGTAATTCGGATCAGTCGCGTAGCCCGCTTTGTGCAAATTACGGATAAACTGACGGGGATCTTCCGGTGAATTCAGGGCATTTTCATAGCGTGGGTTTTGGTTTAAAAACCGCACATAATCATTAAAGCTATCTTGGTAATCGTTATACGAACGGAAGGCCGCTTTTTCTTGTACCGCGATCCCGTTATGAAACTCCAAGGTATTAGTGGCGACTTTACCGCCCTGCCAACGTGGATCCGCTTTGATATTAAATAAGTTGTTACTTGAACCCGCAGCATTCTTGATAACTTTTTTACCCCAGCCTGTTTCGAGCGCAGCTTGAGCGATCAAAACGGCAGGATCTGTCCCTAACGCGTTGGCCGCTTTTTCTGCGTATGGCTGCAATTTACTGACAAACTCTTCAGGGCTATCAAAACTTTCGGGGTTTGCTTTGGCTAACGGTGGTGCCATAACTGCCGATTGCTGCGCTTGTGATGCTTTCATCGCTTTAATTGCATCATCAGCGGCTTTATCAACCATCGCTTGATCAGGCTTGTTACCGTTTTTATCGACAGGTAAGCGTAATGGCGAGTCATGGATCGCATTACGGATCACATCTTCAGGTGGTTTTTCTTGCTCGCCCCCTAATTGGTTAACGATCAAATCCGCCAACCCTAATGAGCCAGTACTGCTTAGCTCACTGGCCATTTGTTCATCGTGCATCTGCTCAAAGAACTTGGTGTTAGTGCTGCTCATTAAATCCGATTCAAATGCTTCATTGGCTTGTCGCATGGATTTAAATAACATTTGAGTAAAGATAGATTCAAACTGTACTGCGGCGGCACGTAACGATCCTTGCTCATCATCTTTGATCCCGGCCCGTAAGCGATCTAGGCTTGATAGGTCATGAACAAATCCCGCATCTACATTTTTAATCATTATCTTGTCTCAATTTAATCTTTTATCTGTTTAGCCTTCTCTCAACTGACTCAGAGATACCCTTAGATAATAATCAGCTGGCCTTCAATCGCACCCGCTTGTTTTAGCGCTTGCAAAATTGCCATCAAATCTGATGGCGCCGCCCCAACTTGATTCACCGCGCGGACTAAATCATCCAAGCTCACACCCGGATCAAATTTAAACATACGTGAATCAGCTTCTGTAACTTCCACTTCAGAGTTAGGCACAACAACCGTGTTACCACCTGAGAAAGCATTCGGCTGACTCACTTGTGGATTCTCTCGAATAGTGACCGTCATGCCACCATGAGTAATGGCAGCAGGCTTTAACTTAACATGCTGACCAACCACTATGGTGCCAGTGCGCGAGTTAACAATAATTTTGGCTGCACCTTCTGCAGGATCAAACTCTAGATTTTCAACCGTTGATAAAAAAGCAACCCGTTGACTGATATCACGCGGCGCACGAACGCGAATCGATGTCGCATCAATTGCTGCCGCCATATCTGGACCTAAGAATTGATTCACGGTATCCGCCATGCGCTGCGCTGTGGTGAAATCAGATTCAAACAAATTAAACGTTAGGAAGTCACCACGGCCAAAGGGGTTTGGAACTTCTTGTTCAACCATCGCACCATTAGTAATACGACCAACGGTTGGGTTATTACCTACAATCTTTGAACCATCAGCACCACTGGCACTAAAACCACTGACCACTAGGCTGCCTTGAGCAACGGCATAGACTTTGCCATCTAAACCTTTGAGGAAGGTTTGCAGCAAGGTACCGCCACGCAAGCTCTTAGCTGAACCGATTGAAGAAACCGTGATATCAATGCTCTGACCTTGCTTAGTAAATGCAGGGAGCGTGGCATTCACCGCGACTGCAGCAACGTTTTTAGTTTTCGGCTTTTGCCCAGCAGGTAATTGAATACCAAAATTTTGCAGCATGGCACGGAAGCTTTGATCGGTGAACGGTGTGGTTTCGCCCGTTCCCGGCAAGCCGACAACCAGACCATAGCCCACTAATTGGTTACTACGAACCCCAGCAACTTCCGACACATCTTTGATGCGTGCAGCATTGGCTGGCAAAGTGAGTAACATTAGCAAGCTAGCGATTAATAGACGGACGTTCACGTTCATGCTCCAGGTAGATGCCACAGTTATAAGGTGACGTTAAAGAATCGGCCTAGCCAACCTTGTTCTTGAATATCTTGGCGATCACCCGTACCTGAATACTGGATACGCGCATTGGTAATGCGTGTTGATGTGACGGTATTTTCTTGTGAAATATCATCCGGGCGAATCGTGCCGCTAACGCGGATGTATTCATCACCCGTGTTCAAGGTTAACCACTTTTCACCACGCACCATTAAGTTGCCATTTGCTAGCACGTCAATGACTTCAACCGAGATTTCACCTTTAATGCTGTTGCTCTGATCAGCCGATGTCGTTCCTGCGAATTTGTTTTGGTTTTTCACTTCATAAGACAGTTCACGACCACCAATTTGCAGGTTTTGACCACCGATCGCCATCGGATCCATGCTCATGTCGGTTTTCTTATCGAGATCAGAACTCGCACTCTTTTTCGCTTGCGTTTTCTCTTCTAATAGCACTGTCACTATGTCACCAATCCCACGGGGCTTGGTGTCATCGTATAAATCTTGCACTTGGCTTTGACTGAATAACGATCCTGTCGATGTTGCATAATGTTCAGGCTTAGGCTGAGGGCGAATACTTGCCCACGCCGGATCACCGGCTTGAGGATCGGTACGGCGACGGAGCATATCCACCAGATCGGAGTCTTTTTGTGTCGAGCCTTCAACAGCGTCCACGTTCGTCGTCGCTTTCTCAACATCACTACCTGTATCAGGCGGTGGCATCATTTCACAACCCGTCAGTGTCAAAAAAACACAGCCACACAAGAATTTTTTCATCATCAAAGCCTTACCTTACTTACAGTTGCTGATTGACGTAGCTCAGCATTTGGTCAACGGTTGAAATAACTTTTGAGTTCATTTCATAAACACGTTGCGCTTCAATCATGTTAACCAGTTCTTCGGTCACATTAACGTTCGATGTTTCTAGCATCGACTGACGAATTGAACCCAAACCATTCAATCCAGGAACGCCTTCTTGCGGATCGCCACTTGCACCTGTTGGTAAGAAGAGGTTTTGACCAATCGGCTCTAAACCGCCTGGATTGATAAAGTTGACTGTGGTGATCTGACCAAGCACTTGGTTTTCTTGCTGGCCACGAATACGCGCTGACACTTCACCGTCCGTACCCACGGTAATACCCACGGCATCTTCAGGTACTGCTACTTCTGGTTGAAGGACATAGCCCGAGCCTGTTGTGACCAATTGACCTTCGTTGTTGATCGTGAATTGACCATTTCGGGTATAACCAATGTTGCCGTCAGGTAGCATGATTTGGAAGAAGCCATCGCCTTCGATCATCATGTCCATCGCGTTATTGGTAGTTTGAGTATTACCTTGGGTAAATACTTTCTGCGTAGCGACAACTTTTGAACCCGCACCTAGCATCAAACCCGATGGCAATTGTGTGTCTTGCGACGATTGGCCACCCGGTTGGTTAATATTTTGGTAAAACAAATCTTCAAAGACCGCACGGCTCTTTTTAAAACCCACGGTCGAGGCATTCGCCAAGTTATTCGAAATGGTTGAGATATTGGTTTGCTGAGCGTCAAGGCCAGTCTTACTTACCCATAGTGCTGGATGCATCTTAGTTTCCTTTTACCCTATTAGCTCATGCGCAGTAACGAGCTTGAGGCCTCGTCCATCTGCTCCGCCGTTTTCATCAGTTTCACTTGCATTTCAAAGTGACGCTGTAGATCTATCATGCTGGTCATTTCACCTACCGCATTGACGTTACTGCCTTCCAACGCCCCTTTTAGGACTTTGACGTTAGCATCCGCTTCGTAAGTTTTACCTGGTGTTTTCGACTTAAATAAGCCATTCGCATCTTTGTAAAGTTCATTGTTTGCAGGGCGAACCAGTTTCAAGCGATCGATCACTTCCATCGCATCAGGTGGCGCACCTTGCGGCAATACCGAGATAGTGCCATCGGTACCAATTTCAATTTTGCTGATTGGGAGAGGAACAAAGATTGGACCGCCATTTTCACCCATCATTAGGTTGCCATTCGCGTTTTGTAACATACCCGTTTGGTCAATCTTTAGGTGGCCTGCGCGCGTGTAGGCTTCTTGTCCTGATGGATCCATCACGGCTAACCAACCTTGATCTTGAACAGCAACGTCCAAATCACGGCCAGTTGTCATAAGGGCACCTTGCGAGAAATCTTGTCCTGGACGTTCAGTCATCGCAAAAACACGGCTCGGTAAACCCTCGCCATACGCTTGCATGCTACGCGCTTGCTCAAGGTCGGCACGAAAACCCGTTGTTTTTACGTTAGCAAGGTTGTTGGCATGCAGCTGCATACCATGCATGTCTTGCTTTGCCCCACTCATGGCAAGAAATAGCGCGCGATCCATATTACTCTCCCATCATCATATGACGATGATAAAGCAATAAATATGCCATTATTTAATAGCCTTATTTATCAAAATGTTAGATTGATGGAGGCAAAGATAAGCAGAAAAGTGCCAATTTCATGACAGAAGATATGACAAAATTTGCCGCTTTAGGTAAAAGCGGCAAATTCAATAAAGCAGTATCCGAATGATGAATAAAAGTGGACTATGATAGCCCGTCGTCATTAGCGGATTTGTAGGATAGTTTGTTGTAGCTGGTTATCCACTTCTAGCGCACGTGAGTTTGCTTGGAAGTTACGTTGCGCGGTGATCAAGTCAACCAGCTCTTGCGTCATGTCGATGTTTGATTGCTCAAGCGTACCGCTCTTAATCGCACCGAATGCACCTTGGGTTGCTTCACCCCAAATCGCAGCACCTGAATCTTGGCTTGCAACCCACTGAGTACCGCCCTTAGACACCAGACCTTGCTCATTCGGTACACGTACCATACCCACACGGCCTAATGTTACGTTCTCACCGTTACTGTATGTTGCAACAATAGAACCTTTAGGGTCGATATCAACTTTTGCTAAGTAACCTGTGGTAGCACCATCTTCGTTAAAACGACGAACTTCAAACGGCGCTGCGTATTGAGTCGGCTCATCGTAATTAAAGGTAAGGGTTTGCTGATCATCACCACCGTTCATCTGAATACCAGCAGTTGCAAAGTTATCAGTCACGATAGGATTACCACCGTTAATGGTATTCACTGAACCGTCAGAATTGAAGTCCATCACCACACCTTTATGACCAGTAGCACTTGTTGAACCACCATTGGTCACATTCACTGGCTTCTCACCTTCACTGTCCGTTACCGTATAATGAGATACCCAACGGTTTGGCGCAGTATTATCTTTGGTGTAATAGGTGGTCATCTTATAAGGTTGACCCAGTGAGTCGTAAATCGTTACCGACGTTGATTTGTCGTACGTTGCAGGATCATTGTGATTGAACAATGAAGCATCTTTCGCATCCGCATTAGCAGGTAAGTTAACACCGACTTGAATATTGGTTGACGCGCGCGGCTGGCCAAACTGATCAGGCACTTTCAAAGCTTGTGGTTCGTACGATGTCACTTGGTCAGTTTCTGCATCCACTTTATAACCTAACAAGTACTGGTTCTCTGAGTTCACCATGTAGTTGTCTTTGTTTAAGTGGAATGCACCGTTACGGCTTAAACTATTATTTTGTGGCTGTAGGCTATCATCTGCTACGGCAAAGAAACCACTGCCTGAAATACGCATATCTAACGGATTATTGGTGTAGATGCTTGAACCTTCGTGGAATTGCTGTGCAACCACAGATGTCTGCACACCGCCACCCGTAGTGGTTTTTGCATTCGAAAAAATCGACGATGAGTACACATCACCAAACTCAGCACGCGACTCTTTAAAACCATATGTATTGGAGTTCGCGATGTTGTTACTGGTGGTATTAAGGTCTTTTTGTGACGCCCCGATACCACTAAGTGAAATGTTAAAACCCATGTTCTTTTCTCCGAATACCTAAACCTTGTTAAACCTGACCGACTTCTAAAACTTCAGCCAATTTGAATGGTGAATCCAAACCAGCAAGGTTTAGCATGACATTGCCATCACCATTGCCTAGCAAAACGCTATTCACGTTTGCATAGGTTGATACGTCGAATTCACGGTTTTCACCGCCAACTAGACCTGCCGCTTTTACTTGATATCGACCTTCTGGCAATGGATTGCCGTTTTCATCCATACCGTCCCAATCAAGACGGTGTTCACCTGGCGGTTTTGCGCCAAGATCCATTGTCTTAATTAATTGACCTTGTTCGTTTTCGATGCGTACCATCAAGTTATCGAGTGCTTGCGGCAATTTCACCATACCAGCTACACCACCTTCGATACCTTTGACTGCGGTAGCACTAGGAATCAAAACATCACGACCGACCAGCGATGAAGCTTGTAGCGCTTGGCTCGATGTCATTGCTGAATTCAAACTACCAAACTGGTCATTCATTTGGCTGATACCATCAACCGTTGCAAACGACGCCATTTGAGCAATCATTTGATCATTACCCACAGGTTTAAATGGGTCTTGCTGTGCAAGTTGCTTGGTTAGCAAAGACAAAAAGTCTTCTTGCTTTAGCTCATTCTGACCTGTGGTTTTCTGTTCTTCTTGTACCTTTTTATCTTGCATCGACTTAAGCTGATCAAGATACGTTAGGTTGGAAGCGCCACCTGCACCATTAATACCGGTCATCACAGAAACTCCTTACCTATTTGCCCATCTGTAATGTGCTCATCAGCATTTGCTTACTCGCATCTGCTACTTGCACATTACTTTGATAGGAACGCGATGCAGAAATCATATTGGCCATTTCTTCCATCACATTAACGTTTGGCTTGTAGATGTAACCTTCAGCATTCGCCATTGGGTGAGCTGGGTTGTATTCAGCACGTAAAGGCTTTTGGCTTTCAACGATGCCTTTAACTTGAACTGGCACACTGTCTTCACGGCGATAGCTGGCACTTTGCAGTTCAGCCGCAAAAATTGGGTGGCGAGCTTTGTACGTTTCTTCTGCAGAACTACTGACACTGTTAGCATTGGCCAGGTTACTTGAAGTGGTATTCAAACGAACCGATTCAGCACTCATGGCAGAACCTGCCACATTAAATACGTTAAATAGGCTCATTTATTACTCCCCTTTCAATGCTTTCGTCATGTTCTGGAATTTAGAACCAAGAAAATCTAGCGATGCTTGATATTCCAATGAGTTCTGCATGAACAAGCTTTTTTCTAGTTGGGCATCAACCGTGTTGCCATCACCCGTATCAGGTTGAGTTGGTACACGGTACATTTGTTCGCCCATCAATTTTGTTGAGGCAGATATATGCCGATCACTGGTGCGGCTAAGGCCAATACTTGCCCCAGACTTTGCCGCTTTTAACGCACGATCGAAATCCACATCCTTTGCTTTATACCCTGGAGTATTCGCATTGGCGAGGTTACTCGCTAGCGTTTCTGCGCGTTGTGCACGCACGCCAACCGTATGTTGGTGAATACCTAATGCTTTATCAAAAGAAATGGACATAGCTGCCTCCAATTAACCTGACAAGTTAAATGCAAAGACGATGCCAAGTTTTAATTAATAGTCGATATAGAAAAGAAGAGAGTGCGATCGGTTATCGATATTCGCCGTGATGTTCGCAAAAGAGTACAAGAAGAAGGAATGATGGCATTGTTCCGATCACAGTTAGAACCATGAAGTGAAACAATGCCATATTATAGCAGTATAGGGTAGGTCTTCGCCTTCCCCTACCGAGTTGCCAGTGTATTCACTGGCAGCAACCGGATTATTTTAGCTTGTAGATGATACCTGGGTTACAGCGGATCATTTCAAACTTATCGGTCAAACCCGTTAACGATTCTGACGCACCAAGGAACAAATAACCACCGGGGTTAAGTGATGCTGCCATTTGGTTAAGTACTTTTGATTTCATCTCTGGCGAGAAGTAAATCAATACGTTACGGCAGAAAATAATGTCGAACTTACCTAATAAGGCATAGCTGTCTTTCAAGTTCTGCGGGCGGAAGTTAACCATACGCTTCACTTTATCGTTCACTTTCATGCGACCATCGCCGTTATCTTCAAAAAACATACGACGACGTTCAGGTGATAAACCACGACTTAGAGCAAGGTTGTCATATGCACCTGCACGGCAAGTATCTAGCATAGTTTGCGAAATATCCGTTGCAGTAATACTTACACTAGACAATAAGCCAGGACGACGTGCTTGCGTTTCTAAAATCGTCATAGCAAGTGAATACGGTTCTTGACCCGATGAACTCGCTGCAGACCAAATTTTTAGTGGTCGCTTGTTCGCTGCAAGTTCAGGCAAGATCTTGTCTGACATCACAGTGAACGGGTAGCCATCACGGAACCATAAGGTTTCGTTGGTCGTCATCGCATCAACAGCTGCAACGCGAAGTTCGCGATTACGGCCACTGATCACTAGCTGCAGTAATTCAGACAGAGATGATAGCGAAAATCGGCTGACTAATGGACTTAGGCGGCTACGCACTAAGTACTGCTTGCTGTCGCCAAGGACAATGCCACACTGAGCTTCTAGAAATCGGCAAAAGTCTTTATATTCTTGGTCTTTTATTGTTATAGCTGTCATCTACTACTCTTTAATACACGGTTGCATTTCAGCATTTTTTATTACTCACGGTTTATCTTACTTCTGAAAATAGAAATAAAATAAACCAGTCGTAATCTTACTTATTCTTTTGAAGGCATTGCCGCTTTTACGGCTGCACCTAGCTCATCAGGGTTGAACTTAGGAATGAATGCATTTGCACCAACACGCTCAACCATAGCTTGGTTAAAGACCCCACTCAATGATGTGTGAAGAATAACATGAAGATCTTTTAAATTTGGATCATTGCGAATTTCAGCTGTTAATGTGTACCCATCCATTTCAGGCATCTCGATATCAGAGATAACAAGCGCCAGCTGTTCATAGATACTGCCTTCTTTCGCCATTTCGCGCAGCTTAACAATCGCTTCACGGCCATCTTTTACTAGGACACATTCACAACCGATTGCTTCAATTGCGCGTTGGACCTGTTTACGTGCCACACTCGAATCATCAGCAACAAGCACACGACGAACTGCCGAGAAATCTTCCACTAATTCTTCTAATACCGTGTCAGTAATATCAGTGTTCACTGGTGAGATTTCATCAAGGATTTTTTCTACATCCAAGATTTCTACTAGCTCATCATCAATTTCTGTCACAGCAGTCAGGTAGTTCGCTTTACCTGCGCCTTTTGGCGGTGGCAGAATCGATTCCCAGTTCATGTTAATGATACGCTCAACCGAAGAAACCAAGAAGCCTTGAATTGAACGGTTAAACTCAGAAATAATGACAAAACAGTTATCCAAATCATCGATTGGACGACCACCAGTCGCAAGACTCATGTCAATCACAGAGATAGTTTGACCACGAATATGAGCAATACCTTTCACCAAAGGGTGCAGGTTAGGCATAGTGGTCAATTTAGGGCACTGTAAAACTTCTTTCACCTTAAAAACGTTAATGCCGTAACGCTGACGTCGGTTTAAGCGGAACGTAAGTAGTTCCAGACGGTTTTGGCCGACAAGCTGGGTGCGCTGATTCACTGAATCAAGTATTCCCGTCATACAGGTGACTCCATCTAAAGATTTTTATATTTAAGCGGGTGTTCGCAAGCAATCTCTTCGCGAATCACATATTATGGACTTCATCACTTGCGATTTCAGCCCCTGCGTTATTGTTAATATGAGTAAAACAGTGACAAATAAAGCACATTCTTCACCCTTATTACTGATAGTCGGCATCTTCGCGATTATCTTTAGCACTATTGTACATGGATCGAGTACAAATTATCTACATACCGTACAGCAAACGGCTAAAATTTTTGTCACTGATAGCCTATCCCCCCCACAAAACGGGGAGTTACAAGTTACCGCAAGCCAACTAGATTCACGGTTACGGCTAGCAGAGTGCTCTGTTCCACTCAATACGTCGATTCCCGGTAAACAATCAATGACAGGTAATGTCACTGTACTGATCACCTGCCCATCAGAAGGCTGGCAAGTATATGTCCCTGTGCGAGTAAAACTACTCTTACCACGGGTTGTAGCAACTAAACCGCTCCCTCGCGGCACTGTCTTATCTGCCTCGGATCTCACCATTAAACTGGTCGAAAACCGCTTTCAACGTAGTATGAGTTTTGAAGATCCAACGCAAGTGATTGGCTCTAAAGTTAAGCGGGGGGTCAATATGGGCGACACCATTGAAGCCAACGACATTTGTCTCGTATGTCGCAATGATCCAGTGCTGATTCGAGCAGGTGGAAGTGGGTTGAATATTGTCACTAATGGCACTGCGCTCAGTGACGGTGCCTTGGGAGAGCAAGTTCGTGTTCAAAATGCGAAATCTAAACGCGTGGTCGATGGGATCATTACTGGCGTGGGTGAAGTGACCGTAAATTTTTAATTTTGGTGCTAAAGTTATAATATTCACGGCCGATAGCATCGCTGTAACCAGTATTTTGTTCAAAAGGGTAATCTTATGGCAAATATCGATCAGCTCCGTGGCGGACAACCCATTCCGGCCACGCGTAGCAATCAAACCAAAGCAGGCAGTACATCATCTGATGCGCCAACGACAGCTGCTGCGTCGAGCCCGCGTGTAAATAATGATGCCGTATCCCTTAGCGCACAAGGAAAAGCAGTGGGACAAATCCACCAACAGCTCGCGGCTGAGCCCAGTTTTGACAGCGCAAAAGTTGCTGAAATCAAACAAGCTATCGCTGATGGCTCGTACAAAGTTGATGCCGATAAACTAGCATCAAACATGACAAAATTTGAAGATGAGCTACGTGGTATTTAAGGGGTAGTTACCCTCCCCTTAGATAACACTCCGCACATATAACCCTTTATTACTGGTAACTTTAGATGTCCCAGACCATAGAACAGTTGCTTGAACTACAACATGCAACATTAATGTCGTTGTCTCGCCTTCTTGAGCAGGAAAAAGGGGCTATCGTATCGCGCCAATCGACAGAGATTGAGCGTCTTGCCAAAGAAAAACTCAATCTGATCAATAAAGTTCAGCAACAAGACCACCTGATTGCCAGCCACACGCAACGTAACCTACTGACTGAGTCACCAACCCACAGTGAGTTTGTCAGCAAAATCAAAGCCTGTGCTGCACGCTGTAAAGAACTGAATGCTATTAACGGTGAAGCGCTGCAACGCGCACAACTCAGCTTTCATAAACTGAATAATTTATTTCAACAAAGCCGTGGTAAGCATCAAATGACTTACAATAGTGAAGGCGCGGCACAAAACATTCGTACACTGGGTACGAATATCAAGGCCTAACCGTCTCCCCTGCGCTACTCTGCTCGGCTACAGCACTCATCTTGTAGAAAATCAATTACTTGCTGCAAAGCATCATACTGTGGCAAACAGTAAAGTGTTCGCCCTTCACGGTGTTGCTTCACTAAGCCAGCCGCCACTAAACTTGAAATATGGTGTGATAACGTCGAGCCAGGAATGCTTAACTCTTCTTGTATATCGCCAACCGCTAAACCTTGATGCCCAGATTTAACCAAATGCTTAAAAATCTGAAGGCGTGTCGGATGCCCTAGCTCTTTCAATGCCTTAGCAAAATAATCGATATCCATAACCAGTCACTCTTCTTCGACTCAATAATTTATATTTCGATAATAGCAGAAATATATTGACGGTGAAATCGAACAAGCCTATATTTCGACTATTCCAGAAATATGGTTTCAGAAGAAAATTTAAGGCTTACTATGATCACTCCAGACATGCTAGCAATGGCAAAAGACACTTTAGATATGTTTGTTTTTCTTGCGGCTGAATTAACGATCCTATTTTTGTTAATCAGTTATGCCGTAGGGATCTTGCAAGAGTACATCTCTCCCGCGAAGATCCAGCAGATCCTAAGCGCGAAAAGAGGTAAAGGTTATATCATTGCGGCATTTCTAGGGGCGATTACCCCATTCTGCTCATGCTCGACAATCCCTTTCTTAAAAGGATTACTGCGCGCTAAAGCAGGCTTTGGCACCATGATGGTATTCTTGTTTGCCAGCCCATTACTTAATCCAATTATTATTGGTTTATTTGCCGTGACCTTTGGTCTCCAAGTGACAGTGTTCTACTTTGCGATAGCGATGGGTGTCTCTGTTATTGCCGGTTATACACTCGAAAAGCTAGGCTTTGAGCGTTACATCAAGCCAGAAGCCTACGAAGCACCAACATCAAAAGGCTGTGGCTCAAGCTGCGGCAGTAAAGCGAAACCTGTTAGTAAATGGGTTCGAGTATGGCGCTCTACTTGGGCTGACTTCAAAAAAGTCCTTCCATATTTGATCGGTGGTATTGCGGTTGGTTCGATGATTTATGGCTTTATGCCGACAGAGTGGGTCGCAAGCGTAGCAAACGACGATAATATTTTTGCTATTCCCGTTGCTGCAGTGATCGGGATCCCTCTTTACATCCGTGCAGAGGCGGTCATTCCACTTAGCGCAGCGCTAGCCGCTAAAGGCATGGGTCTTGGTGCTGTGATGGCATTAATCATTGGTAGTGCGGGTGCGAGTCTAACAGAAGTTATTTTATTAAAATCGATATTCAAGAATAAAATGATTATTGCATTTCTTGTTGTCATTTTAGGCATGGCTATCAGCGCAGGTTATCTATACCAAGTGTTGTTCCCTGCAGTGTGATTCGTATTCGGTAACTCTTATATCGACCGTAAAAAAAGAGGCAAATTTAACTCATTTGCCTCTTTCCTTTAATTCTCCAAATGAAAGTATAAATATAGTTCTTACAAGAAAAGTTAAGTTATGAAGAAACAGCAATATTAATCTGTTAATTGTCTAATCTATTATGTTTTTTAAATTAATATTTATTTATCTCTTTCTCGCAATCCCTTTTAAATAATTAATCTCGGTATATAATACCGCTCTAAATATCATCCTTTGATATTCACTAAAAACAAAAACAAATAAAACCTACAACAAAAATAACCACGCTATTATTTCAACATTTCATACGTAGACGAGATATGCTAAATACTATAAAAAACATTCCTTTAAGAGTTTTATTATCACTTTCCTCTATTTTTGCCATTGCTTGTTTTATTATTACAATATTAATTAGCCAAAGCTTACTATCTGACGTAGAAGAAAATACTAATACTGTAAATAACTACATTTCCTTTAATGCCACATTAAAAGAATTCCAAGATTTACAAGATGTTAGCAGAATGGCTTCTATCTATGGCTTAGGTTTCTATGAACGATTGGATCAAATGGTTGTCACTAATAATGACAACTATGCCAAAGTTCAACAAAGCTACGGTGATTTAATTAAAGCTGGAAATATTGCACTAACACCTAAAGTTAAATCAGAACTTGATAAATTTATTCGTAACTTTAACCAATACACTATTAATTCACAGCATGTCCGTGAACATCGTCAAAATATTAACGCACTTTATGATGCGACGAGTTGGATAACTAACGATATTAATGATGCTGATAGTGCGATTGCAAGTAACCGAAATATCGAAGATATTGACCTTTGGACGAATAAACTTTCTGATATTTCAAGTATCGGTGGTTTAATGTTGTTTGATATTGCTGAAGGTGTAAAGGGTCAAGAAAGTGACGCAACCAGAAAAGCACTTGAACAAACCCGTTTGCTGATCGAAGAACTCAAACCTTTCCGTCAATGGCCAGAAGCACAAACATTAGTTAACCATGCCAATGAATGGGAAAAACAAGTCTCTCAAGTGATCGCACTTGAAGCACAGAAAGCCAAAGCCGTAACAGCGATGATCAGTTTGGGAAATATCAACACAGACATCATCACGAACCTTACGCAAGATGCCGTCATGCACACGGAAAAGCTATCTAACCGCTCGCATGAGCTATTAAATTCGGTGGCCTCTAGTCAAATTATCGCCTCAACCATTGCCATCATCCTCTCTATGGCAATCAGCTTACTGCTGGCAAATGCAATCAGTAACCTAATGCAAAACCTTTACCTTGCAGTGAAGTCACTAGCAGAAGGTAACCTTACTTCACGTTCAGGTATTAGCGGTAAAAATGAGCTAGGTAAACTAGGTCAAAGTTTGGATGATGCAATTGTACAACTCAACCAAACCATTCATGCATTACGAGGCATGGGTGATGAAGTGGCAACCTCTTCTACTGAGTTAGCAGCCGTGATGACACAAAGTGAAGTAAATGGCCGTGAACAGCAGCAGCAAGTGGAGCAAATTACTCATGCTGTAACTGAACTTTCGACTGCGGCATCACAGGTGGATGGTTACGCAAGAACAGCTGACGATAGTGCACAACAAGCACTGGCAATGGGCGCTGAAGGTAGTGCCATTGCCCAGCAATCACGAGAACTATCACAAGAGCTGACTCAACAACTGAACGAAACCTCTGAGCAGGTGCTTGATCTGAACGAGCAGAGCATCAAAATCAGTGAAGTGATCACAGTGATCGACAGCATTTCAGAGCAAACTAATTTGCTTGCTTTGAATGCAGCGATTGAAGCGGCACGTGCAGGTGAAAGTGGTCGTGGTTTCGCCGTGGTTGCTGATGAAGTGCGCGTATTGGCAGCCAAAACGCAAGAATCAACTCAACAAATCCAAACCATTATTGAGCAACTGCAAAGCAAGTCATCAACGGTTGTTACGGCAGTGAATAACAGCCTAGACAAAGTAAATGAGAATAATGAAATTGCAGAGCAAACAAGCCTACAGCTAGAGTCGATTACACAAGCACTACGTCATATCAGTGAAGTGAATGGCGATGTGACGACATCGGTTGATGAGCAAAGCCGAGCGATCACTGATATCACTCAGAATATCAACAACATTAACGATATCATCAGTCAAAATGTAGCAGGTATTAGCCAAACAGCAGAAGCAAGTGGCCATTTATCTCAGTTGGCTGAAAATCAGAAGAACCGCTTGAGTGAGTTTACTGTTACCAACCACTAACCCATAGTCAATAAACTATAGTGCGGTAACAAAAAAGAGGTGTACCTAAGTACACCTCTTGTTTAACTGTTACGTAAAGTCAGATATAGGCTTACATCATCGCTGCACCAGCAAACAGCACAACAATGGTGGCAACAAACACGATTACGACAAATGGCATTACCCATTTCAAGAAGCGTTCATACGGTATTTTTGCCAATGCTAAACCAGCAACTAAGTGACCCGCTGTTGGTGCAAAGATATTAATCCAGCCACTTGCTGATTGGTAAGCGGTGATAATCAAATCACGGCCAATACCGGAGAAATCAGCCAACGGTGCCATTAGCGGCATAGATACTGTTGCTAGGCCAGATGTTGATGGAATGAAGAAGCTCAATACGATGTGAACAAGGTAAGTCACAATCACGAACACGCCAGATGACAAGCCAGTAACCACGCCTTCAGCCCAGTTCAAGATAGTATCGATGATCACACCGTTATCCATCACCACATAGATACCACGCGCAACAGCAACCACCAGCGCAACACCAATCAGGTCTTTTGCCCCTTCCATGAAGGTCTTGATGAAGTCGCCTTCAGACATGCGGTTAATCACGGCAATCAAAATCGCAGACGCCAAGAACAGGGTAGAAAGCTCATCGAACCACCACCACAACGTTGGAATAGCTGTGATACCCATGTCAGCCCATGGAATAACACCGTAGATCATCACTAAGAATGCGCCAAAGAACACACTCATGGTCAGTTTTTGTTTAGTGGTAAATTCGCCGGTGTCTTCTTTCATGTGAGAGAATTCATCGTCAAATTCAATATCTGATAACACAGATTTAGACTTATCAGCCTTCACTTGCGCCGCATAGCGCATAACAAACCAAGACGCTAGCGCAATCAGTACAGCAAGCTGGATAACACGCAGCCCGATACCATCACCAATAGGCAAGCCAGCAAAGCCAGAAGCAATCCCTGTTGCAAACGGGTTCACCGTCGATGCTAACACACCCACACCAGAGCCGAGTAAGATGATCCCAGCAGCCACCATGCGGTCATAACCCGCAGCGGCCATAACTGGCAATATTACCGCCCAGAAAGCAACGGTTTCTTCTGCCATCCCATACGTTGAGCCACCTAATGCAAACAAGGTGATCAAAACAGGAATCAGCATTTGCTCACGCCCACGGAATTTACGAACAATCGCTGCCACCCCGGAGTCCATCGCCCCCGTACGCATGGTGATTGCTAAGAAGCCACCGATCACCAAAACAAATAGTGCCACATCAACAGCTTTGTGGAAGCCTTTGATTGGTGCCATCAAGACATCTATCACCCCTTGTGGCGATGATTCAATTTCTTGATAAGAACCAGGGATTGGTAGTAACCGCTCACCCCCGTTGTAATCTAAGACCTCAGCTGCCGGTATGATCTGATCAGTACCATTCACCATGTAATCATATTTACCTGCTGGCATGATCCATGTCAGCAAGGCCACCAAGCCAATAATAATAAACAAGATGGTATAAACCGTTGGCATCTTGAATGATTTCTTCGCTTTTACCGGTTGGCTTTTTTCTGTTGCCGTTGTCATAACTCTACTCCCTGTAGCTGATAAATGGCATTTGCGTACACATTCATCGCTTTAAGCATGTCATCGATAATGAGGTATTCATTTGGCATGTGTTCTACTTTCTCGCGCCCAGGGAATATAGCCCCGTACGCAACACAATTTGGCATAGCACGGGCATATGTCGCCCCACCAGATGTCATTGGCTTACTGTCCATATCGCCACTGATATCTTGGTATGCTTTCATCAAGCTTTGGATAATTGGGCTATCTGCTGGCATATAAAGTGATGGCAACACATCGAACTCTTCGTATTGCAAGTCGTATTGCTCACTCACCGCTTTAATGTCGTTATCGTAATCTTCTTTACTGAAAGTAACAGGCACACGAATATCAATCCCACACTGGCTATGGGCTTCATCAATCTCTAGCTGTGCCACATTGAAAGTTAAGCGCCCACTGACATCTTCCACAGAACCAAAAATTTCTTTGGCATTGGCATCTTCACCTACTTGTTCAGCGATGAAGCGCACCATAGGATGATCTACGCCCACTTTAACTAGCGCCATACAGAGTCGTGCAATCGCATTGACACCTTTCGTATCTGCTGATGCTGAATGCGCGGCCTTACCGAATACCGTCAGCTCATCGTCTTCACAGCTAAAATCGAAGCCCATTTGATCAAGTGCAGCAACCAACTCTTCCAGTAAAGGACCTTGGTAGCGAGCAAGCTCAGGAACGGCATTTAACGCACCGCCGCATTTAAGGCTTAGATCCACATCACCGCCACACTTCAAATAAGATTGGATCAGCATTTTTTCAGCGTGGATCAATGGGAAGGCAGAATCAGGCGTGAAGCCACATTGGGGAATTTCTTCTTTCTCACAGTAGCGATCAATACAACGCCACAGTGTTTCTTCATCCGTACCGAATATAAAGCGAACACGTTTATTAAAAGTAACATCGCATGCTTGTAAGGCTTTTACGGCAAACATAGCCGCAATCGTTGGGCCTTTGTCATCTTGGGTGCCGCGACCGTAAATACGACCATCGCGAATGTCCGCTGCAAACGGGTCGGAATCCCATGCTGACAGTTCACCAACGGGTACAACATCAAGGTGGCCAAGTACCCCTATCATTTGTTCACCCTGACCCACTTCAGCGTAACCGTAATAACCTTCAGGATCTTTATAAGTTGAAAAGCCTAACGTTTCACAAAACGCTAATGTCGCCGTTAAGCAGTCATCAATTGGCTGACCAAATGGCGTATTACTCTCATCCTCTTGATATACACTTGGCATCGACACTAAATGTTGAACAGCTTGGATATAATCTTCTCGCAAGCCATCAATGTAATTAGCTATCTTGGTTTTCATCGTATCCCTCGTTGTTATGCCAAAGCGTCGTCCACTTATCTGCATACTCGCCAGTAAGCAGCATATTACTTCGGCATTTAATTCTTAATCAGCACAAGATGCGCGATCGTTTTTATTAAGCCACATAATTCTGCTACAGGCGCCAAAGCTAATCTGTGACAACTTTCACTGCTCGTACCATTGAGATGAGATAAGCGTCAAAATGTATGAAAAATATTCTAACTTTTCACTCAATAAGGGATTGGGTATAACAACAAAGACCTTGCGGCATAGCACAATGACCGCAATATTTGATTGATCTTAGTTAAGTAAGGCTCCGAGATTAAACATCAATAAAGTATTAATAATAAAAATATTTTCCATCGAAACAATACTGCACTGGGTCACACTTTCTCCCCCGCTATCCCCCCCTACCCATACAGCTGTGGCATAGCGATAGGCATGAGAAACACGCGGTAACAATAAAAGGTGTAATGTGCTTTTATGATCTAAAATCTGGTAACCAGCATGCTGCTATTCCAATACACAAGAAGTTGTTGAATTCTTACTACACACGGCATGAGATGGTGAAAAAATAGGCGCACTAGCGGTAATATCACATTTTGTAACAAAATTTAGCGTTATTACGAGTTCGCTTATTATCCTTTTTGCTTATTACAACAAACTCAAACCACATTCATTAACAAAGCATTGATTATTAATACAACTTTGTATTAACAAGCGAATCGGAATCAATATTTCCAATAATCATAACCTAGCTAAAAAAGAGGGCGTTCCAATTCACTATGTTGTTGAAATTACATAGATAACCCTAAAGTGTAAATTTCACCTTACGAGATGAAATTAAATTACATTAAAATTTTTTTAGCGTTTATCAAAAAATTTATATCTTTATAAATCAACAAATTACGTTTGTATGACATATAACAAAACGACCAAAGTTGTTATATAATTTCACCGCCATGATCTGAATCAACTTTTTGAGTGCTGCCATTTGCTATTATTCTCCCAGCAAAAATTTGAACTGAAAGAGCATTCCTGTGAACACTGAAAACAACCCGTTTGACGCTCTCATGCCACCCGCGATGGCGCATAAAGCCGAAGAAGTTGGTGTCTATAAAGCAACGAAGAATCCACTACAATCCTTCTTCCTTGCTATTACTGCTGGCGTATTTATTTCAATTGCCTTTGTTTTCTATACCACGGTTACGACTGGCGCGGGTGACATGTCTTGGGGCATGGCTAAACTCGTTGGTGGTCTCGCGTTTAGCCTTGGTCTTATTCTTGTCGTTATTTGTGGTGGTGAGCTTTTCACTTCTTCGGTTCTAACTACTGTTGCTCGCGCAAGTGGCCGCATTACGACTTTTCAATTATTACGCAACTGGGTTGTCGTTTACTTAGGTAACTTTGTTGGCGCTAGTTTCTTTGTGGCTTGCATTTGGATTGCACAACAACATATGGGTGCAAATGGCCAATGGGGCATCACAGCAATGAAAATTGCACAACACAAATTGCACCATACTTTTGGCCAAGCCGTAGTATTAGGTATGCTATGTAACCTAATGGTGTGCTTGGCAACGTGGATGACATTTTCTTGTCGCACCGCAACTGATAAAGTTATGGTAATGCTGCTCCCTGTTGCTATGTTTGTAGCGTGTGGTTTTGAGCACAGCATCGCTAACATGTTTATGATTCCGATGGGTATCGTGATTCACTCTTTCGCTAGTCCTGAGTTTTGGACCATGGCAGGTGTTGACCCATCGCAGTTTGCAGATTTAACGGTAAGTCATTTTGTTTTCAACAACCTGATTCCAGTAACCATAGGTAATATCCTTGGTGGTGGCTTCTTAGTTGGTATGACTTATTGGATTATCCATCGCCGTCCAGAGCTAAAAGGCCAAAGCCACTAAGTTTTAGACGTCGATAACACGATTATTTTTTCTACTGAATAGAATATAGGTAGGTATACAATGGCAGAGCAATTTGCTAAAGCTTGGGAAGGTTTCGCTGCTGGCGAATGGCAGAACGATGTTAACGTTCGCGACTTTATCCAGAAAAACTACACTCCTTACGAGGGTGACGAGTCTTTCCTAGTTACTGAAGGTACTGAAGCAACTAACAAGCTTTGGGATCAAGTAATGGAAGGTATCAAGCAGGAAAACAGCACTCACGCTCCTGTTGATTTCGATACTTCCCTTGTTTCTACCATCACTGCTCACGATGCAGGTTACATCAACAAAGATCTAGAAACGATCGTTGGTCTTCAAACTGAAGCTCCACTAAAACGCGCAATCATGCCAAACGGCGGCGTGCGTATGATCGAAGGTTCTTGTAAAGCATACGGCCGTACTCTTGACCCAGAAGTATCAAAAATCTTCTCTGAGTACCGTAAAACGCACAACCAAGGCGTTTTCGATGTTTACTCTCCAGACATCCTAAAATGTCGTAAATCTGGCGTTCTGACTGGTCTTCCAGATGCATACGGCCGTGGTCGTATCATTGGTGACTACCGTCGTGTTGCTCTATACGGTATTGATTTCCTAATCAAAGAAAAAGTTGCTCAATTCCATTCTCTACAAGAAAAACTAGAGAAAGGCGACGACCTACAAATGACTATGCAGCTTCGTGAAGAAATTCAAGAGCAGCACCGTGCACTAGGTCAAATGAAAGAAATGGCAGCTAAATACGGCTACGACATTTCTGAGCCAGCAACTAACGCACAAGAAGCTATCCAATGGGTATACTTCGGCTACCTAGCAGCTGTTAAATCTCAAAACGGCGCAGCAATGTCTCTAGGTCGTACATCTACGTTCCTAGATATCTACATTGAGCGTGATATCGCTGCTGGTAAGATCACTGAAGTTCAAGCTCAGGAAATGATCGACCACTTCGTAATGAAACTACGTATGGTTCGCTTCCTACGTACTCCTGAGTACGATGAGCTATTCTCTGGCGACCCAATCTGGGCAACAGAATCTATGGGTGGTATGGGTGTTGACGGTCGTACGCTAGTATCGCGTACTAACTTCCGTTTCCTAAACACGCTATACACTATGGGTCCTTCTCCAGAGCCGAACATCACTGTTCTATGGTCTGAGCAACTACCTGACGGCTTCAAACGTTTCTGTGCGAAAGTATCTATCGATACTTCTTCTATCCAGTACGAAAATGATGACCTAATGCGTCCAGATTTCGACAACGATGACTACGCTATCGCTTGTTGTGTATCTCCAATGGTTATCGGTAAGCACATGCAATTCTTCGGTGCGCGTGCAAACCTTGCTAAAACACTACTTTACGTAATCAACGGTGGTGTGGATGAGAAACTGAAAATTCAGGTTGGTCCTAAAGCAGAACCTATGCTTGACGAAGTTCTAGACTTCGACAAAGTATACGCTGGTCTAGATAGCCTAATGGATTGGTTAGCAACTCAGTACGTGACAGCACTAAATGCTATCCACTACTCTCACGACAAGTACAGCTACGAATCAGCGCTTATGGCTCTACATGACCGTGACGTTCGTCGTACTATGGCTTGTGGTATCGCTGGTCTATCTGTTGCTGCTGACTCACTAGCTGCTATCAAGTACGCTAAAGTTAAGCCAGTACGTGACGAAGACGGTATCGCAATCGACTTCGACATCGAAGGCGAATATCCTAAGTTTGGTAACAACGATTCACGCGTTGATGACATCGCTTGTGAACTTGTATCTAACTTCATGAACAAGATCCGTAAGCTTAAGACTTACCGTGATGCGATCCCTACTCAGTCTATCCTAACTATCACTTCAAACGTGGTATACGGTAAGAAGACTGGTAACACGCCTGACGGTCGTCAAGCAGGTGCTCCATTTGCACCAGGTGCAAACCCAATGCACGGTCGTGATGAAAAAGGTGCTGTAGCATCTCTAACATCAGTAGGTAAACTACCGTTTGCTGATGCGAAAGATGGTATCTCTTACACCTTCTCTATCGTACCGAATGCACTAGGTAAAGAGCAGGATACACAGCGTTCTAACCTTGCAGGCCTAATGGATGGTTACTTCCACCACGAGTCTGGCATCGAAGGCGGTCAACACTTGAACGTTAACGTTCTTAACCGTGAAACGCTAGAAGACGCTGTTAAGCACCCAGAGAACTACCCTCAGCTAACTATCCGTGTATCGGGTTACGCTGTGCGTTTTAACTCTCTAACAACTGAACAACAAAAAGACGTAATCGCACGTACTTTCACAGAATCTCTATAATCTAGACTTCTGATTTGTTGTTAAAAACCGGCCTTAGGGTCGGTTTTTTTATGCCTGTTATTTGCTCAAACTCGCACGGCCAATAAACAGAATGATAAACTGTATATTGGCGATAATTGTCATATCTCACAAATAATACACCTATTAACAATACGACATACTGAATGGTATTTTGTTTATTGCCAAAGGCATCACTCTCACTTATTATTTGCGCGAAATTCCCATCCCCTGTACCAATGTTATTTTCAGGATGAATAACGCTTAGTTATAAACAAAGCAATACAGTTACCAGCTCGGGTAGTCTACAGGGATATATTGCGATTTATGATTTAGCGCGTACACGCGTAAGGTAATAAGCTCAATGCGGCAAGATAGCTCTGTACTTGTTGTAGACGACTGTTCGATCATCCAACAGACTACCAAACTGATTCTACAAAACTGTGGTTTCAATCCTGCTAATATTCACACAGCAACCAATGCCAGCGATGCAATCAAAGCCTGTCAAAGCAAAGTTTTTGACATTTTATTTATTGATTTCAATCTTGGTCACGGTAGTACTGGCTTACAGCTGTTAGAACACCTATCGCAAAAAAAATTGCTGATGCACTCTCCGATGGTCTTTGTGATCACGGCTGAAGATTCAACACCTGTCTTCATGGGGTTTGCGGAATTTGAACCGGATGACTATCTGATAAAGCCATTACGTAGCGATGCCTTACAGCAACGTTTACAAGCAAGCTTTATGCAGCGTAAGCTCAATAAACTGGTACAAACTGGGTTTAAACTTTCAGGGGTTGGCGGCGCAAAATCGGCTTTACAACAAGCAAAAAGTACCAAGGCATTCCGTCAAGCAATCACAGCCCTTTGTAAGCAGTTAACCCTTGATGGTGAACATCAAAAGGCAATCGCCCTACTCGCGAGTTTTGTGCCTAAACACCCTTATTTACCAGCACAACTGCTACTGGTTGAGCTATACATGCTGCAACAGGATCTAGCGGCTGCAAATGCAGTGCTTAGCGCGTTACGTATTAGTCACCCGAACCACCTCTTAGTGCTAGATTTAAGTGCCAAGATGGCGCTACATAATCACCAATTCAGTGAGGCGATGCAGTACTGGCAACACGCCCAACAATTAAGTTATACCAACCTTGATCGCCAATTTTCGCTTTTTTGGTTAGCCCAAGGGCTACACTCACAAGGTGCTTTTTCGAAGCTACGTGAAGCTTGCGCCCATATTCAGCACTCCATTTGGGACGAACCTCGTTACCATGCGTTGCTATTCTTAGGGCAAATTGAGCAAGGAATTACGCAAAAGCACACCATTGAACGCCAGTGGCTAATACAGACAAACCAAAAAGCACTTTCAGCCGAAGAACGTGCCTTCGCCTTTGCGTTAAAAGCCTTACAAGCCGTTCGAAACGGCGATAATTTCACGGCCTACCGTTTATTAAAACACAGTCATATCACCATGGCTGAAGAACTGCTTGCCACCAGCTTTGAATTTAATGCCATTTTGCTCAAAGTTTATCGTCTATTGAATATGACAAAGGCTGATATTGAAACCATAGAGCGTTTGGATAAGTTAAGCGTGAACGAACACAACTCAACGCATCGCTTGCTCAAACAATATTGGCTTAAACGTCAGCGTGAATCATTTAATACCTCCGCAGCTGACTACCAAAAAGCGATCACTTTATTTACGGACAAGCAATACAAATTAGCAGGCCAAGCATTATTAACTATCTGGCCAAGCTTTCGCTTTGACCCAATAATTGCAAAGCAGCTTATCGAGCTGTTTAGCTTAAATCTATTACCGCTAACACACTTGCAGCGGGAATATTTAATGGAAGCACGTTGGACATTTGAAGCCCTATCCGAGCCTCCAGCCTGGTACCAAACACTCAGAAAAAAAGACGATGCCTTTGCTACTCCAATCGAACAAATGACCGCGAAAGCATCGGGGACTGCAGCTATATGTTAAGAATTATTTTGTTGTTTATTCTTTGCTTTGCACCCATTTACAATGCGCTTGCAAGTGAAAAATATGAGCCTAACCAATTAACCAGCCCAGAGATCATCTCGGTTGCCACGCCAACACAACCAGAACAAAAAAAAGTACTGCGTATTGGCTACCCCAATTTTGACTGGGCACCATTCACTTATGTCTCTGACCGCGGTCACATGGCAGGCTTGTTGCCAAGCATAGTGTATGAAATAGCAAAGAAGAGTGGCTACTCAACCCAAACCGTTATATACCCTAATTTTGAAGATGTGCTTGCAGGCTTCAATAACAAAGAAATTGATATTTTAGTGGGGGTATCGTCGACGTTTGAGCGTAAGAAAATCATGCATTTTAGCCAGCCGTTGGTTGTCGTACCTATGGCGGTCGTCAGCAAAGATCCTTCTATTCGTAATATTCAAGACTTAACCGGCCAAGTAATTGCAGTTGAAAGTGGGTTTGCAATCGAAGAGCAACTGCATCAATTATCGAATAAAAAATTAAATATCGAACAATACGCATCAAGCTCCGAAGCCTTTAATGCGATGCGAGTCGGTGATGCAAATGCTTATATTGGTAATGCCATCACATTACGCAATATGTTATCACGTGAAGATGATCGAGAATCAATCGTCTTCCAAGAATTACCCGATCTCCCATACGAGCGCTTGTATATTGCCAGCCATAAGCAAGACACGGCTGTCATTGCTGATCTAAATGCAGCATACGCTTCGCTCAACCAACACTTATTAACCTCGATTTATGACACTTGGCTAACAACATCGCAGCAACGTTACTTAAATATAAAAAATAATCTGAATTTAACGTCAGATGAGCAAGATTGGCTTGATAACCACTCAACCCTAAAAGTTGCTTATCACCCTAATGATTTTCCGTACCAATTCAGTGGTTCTGACGGTGCAATGGAAGGGATCAGTGCTGATATTTTGGCGGAAATAGGCAAACTGCTTAAAATATCCATTTCACCTATGCCAATAACATCACTAAAAACCGTGTTGCCCCGATTAGAAGCAAATGAATTTGATGTTATCGCGGCAGTTACTTGTACTTCAGATAGAAAAAATTTATTCCATTGTACCCAACCTTACACCGAAGAAAGCTGGGTTATGGTTGACAATGCCGAGCAAGAACCTTTTTCCAAGACCAGCACAATTGGTGTGCTAAAAAACCGTTACGGCCATGCACTGAGTAAAAAGCTCTTTAGTGATAATCCCCTCGCCTTCTATGACAACAACGAGCAACTGTTGATGGCAGCAATGAATGGCAAGGTCGACGTGGCAGTAATATCACTTTCTAGCGCATCTTCATTGCTGCAAAGCGAATTTCTTGGTCGCTTGCAGATCATCTCTAGTAAGCTGGACGCGTATAATCACCCTGTTGGTATGGCCGTCTCGAAAGATAACCGCCTACTACGTGATTTATTAAACAAAGCACTGAACGCTATCCCACCGAAAAAATTCAGTGAAATTGAAAAGCAGTGGCAGACAGTCACGGTTCACCAAGGGATCCCCTACAAAGAGCTGCTGCTATGGGGAGCCATCATCAGTGCCGTTTCCGCACTGATCATCCTGACTATCATGTACTGGAACCGTAAACTCAGCCATGAAGTGAAGCAGCGTAAGCAAGTGGAACAACAACTCACTTACCTGACCAATAACTTCGATGGCGTCTTATTACAGCATGTGCAACGTAGCGATGACCCGAGTGATATTGAATTACTTTTCGTCAGTAACAAGGTCCACGAACTGATAGGTATTTCAGCAAGCAAGTTATTCACTCAACCTATGCTTATCTTTCGATTGCTAAAGCAACGTGATGACAATAATGACATTTTAACGGCTATGCGTGACGCCTGTTCCAAAGGGTATTGGAAAACAGAATTACAGCTCAAGAGCCTTCAAACCAGCCAACGTTGGATCGAAATTCGCTGCCACATTACACCACAAGAGAATGGCTGGCAGTGGAACACGATACTGCTTGATATTACCCACATGAAAGAGCAGCAACACGAGCTTGAATTAGCCCGTAAAGATGCCGAAGCGGCCACAGTTGCAAAGTCACGCTTCCTTGCCATGATGAGCCATGAAATTCGCACGCCTATTAGTGGCGTTTTGAGCTTACTTGAACTTTTAGCACCTCACGTCCGTCGACCTGAAGCAAAAAGTATTCACACCAGTTTGGTGCAATCAGGCAATAACTTGCTCAATATTGTTAACGATGTTTTAGACTTCTCAAAAGTTGAAGCGGGTAAATTAAGCTTGAGTGCTGAACCCTGTGACATGGCGAATTTGATCCATGAATTAGTGCAACCGCATGTGGTTCATGCAGAGCAAAAAGGCGTACGCTTTAAACTTTGGGTTGATCCTGCGATAGCTCAAACCATGGTGTGTGACCCGCTTCGTTTACGTCAGGTTATGAATAACCTACTCAACAATGCAACCAAGTTTACAGACCATGGCCATATTGGGTTATTGGTCGATCTTGCTAATCAGCATAATAATCAGCAAACATTGCGCTTCACCATTGAAGACAGTGGTATTGGTATCAGCGACAGTGACATTCAGAAACTGTTTCAGCCTTTTGAACAAGCTGATGTGAGTAGTGAGCGCCGCTTCAGTGGTACAGGCTTAGGGCTTTCCATCTGCCGCCAGCTGGTTCAACTCATGGGTGGCGAAATTCATGTTGAAAGCCAATTAGGCCTTGGTAGCCAATTTATTTTCCACCTGACATTTTCAGTTGTCACACCGTCAGAACATACGCAGCTTTTACCACACTGCGGGTTGATCAACTTACCTATAGAGCAACATTTTGCTCTGCATGCGTATTTGAATAACTGGTCTGGGCATACCTTCTCTATCGAGGCATATAACCAGCCAGAGCTACTCAGATTGCTGCAACTTCAGCAGCAAAAACAAGCGCTGCATACGCTGATGATCAGTGAATATGACTATCAAGCATTACAATTAACACCTGCATTGTTAGCCGAATATTTCCCTGAAGTGAAGTGGATCTTCTTGCGTCAATCAAGCCTACTATCGCCAGAGCCTGCACCACAAGGTTGGGTATTATCACTGTCACCGCTAATGCCAATGCAACTAAAACATGTACTGATGACACAAGCCGATGATGCCATGCTGGCTGATGTTCATTACACAAAGAATAGTCAGGTTCAGCACTTAGCCGAACAGAATGCAGAAGCAAGCTTGGCTGAAGGCGATGGTATTGAAGAGGTAGAGTTAAAGCCCTACAAGATTTTGGTGGCTGAAGATCATCCGATTAACCAACAAATTATTGCTCAGCAATTGCGGCAATTAGGCTATCAAGCCGACATTACCGATAATGGCCAACTTGCACTAAATGCACTACACCAACAAGATTATGATCTGATCTTAACGGACTGCCATATGCCTGAATTAGATGGCTATGGACTGGCATCCGCGGTGCGCCAGCAAGGTTTCTGTACACCGACAGGCAGACTTATCCCTATCATTGCACTAACAGCTAATGCCGCTGCAAGTGAAAAATCGAACTGCAAAGCCAATGGTTTCGATCAATGTTTATTTAAGCCCGTTACGCTGCAACAGTTAGACACAGTATTAGCGTTATGGCTCCACCCTGATACCGACATTAACCTGCAGGATGGGTGCGGTTTTGCGTTAAATGAAACGCTCTCCCCAGCCTCTAATGAGGATCTTGATGAATGGGACTTAGGTGACTTTAATGAACTCGAGAATGACAATGAAGCCAACGAGGTGAATATCTCAGGATCGTTACTGTTTGAGTTCTTAGATGATGACACACTCAAACGTGAAGCTGCTGGCGAGAGCGATAATGAAGTGATCAGCCTAGCGAGCTTGAGCCAAATATTCGGAGATCCAAGCCTGTGCCAGCAAATTTTGCAGCAATACTACCAAGCCTGTTTGACTGATTTTGCAGACTTAAAGCAAGCGGTATTAACGCAAGATACTGATAGTATTCGTCTGATTAGTCACCGAATGAAAGGGGCGGCAAGGATGGTGGAGTATCATGCGTTAGCACAGACCTGCGAACATATGGAACACGAAGTACAGCAATCACAGCAGCCAACAGAAGATGTGTTCAAACAGCAAGTCGACGAGATTGACCACCATATACAGCAACTAGAACAGCAAGTGTCAGCATTCAATGAAAGTACTGTTAATTGAAGACCACGCTTTTCAGCGTCAGATAATGGCAACCCAATTGGCTCAGTTACTGACTGAGCCAAATGATGAGATTCAAACAGCCACATCAGGCCTTGATGCTCTCACCATCATGTCAGGTTATTCCCCCGACTTATTGCTGTGCGACTTAAATATGCCGGAAATGGATGGGATTACCTTTCTCAGTAAAGTCGCTGAACAGGCGTTTCTTGGTAGTGTTGTCATAACCAGTGCGACCAGCCATGAAGTGATTCGCTCAGTCAGTAAAATGTGTGCCGACTATCAATTGAATCTATTGGGTGCGTTAGCAAAACCTGTCCAGCTTGAAACCTTATCAAGCATGATAAACAATGCACGCGAGGCTAAACCGAAAACTTCGCATCAACGCCCTGCGATGACTGTTGATACAAACATCGTTGAACAAGCTTTTGTTCAACGCTGGTTTGTCCCCTACCTTCAACCTATTGTTGATATTACAACAGGTCAATGGGTCTCTTGTGAGGCACTCATGCGCTTACATCACCCACAACAGGGGTTGATCTGCCCTAGTGCCTTTATTGAGCTTGTGAACCAACTAGGAAAAGATGCCGATCTAGCCTTATATACACTGCACTATGTCATCAAGCATGCCGATTTATTGCAAGGTAAACGCGTTGCTATCAACATCAGCTCCGCCACATTAGGTACATCTGGTTTTGTCGATAAGGTGCTGCTATTGGCACAAGATCACCCAGATCTACAGCATAAGGTGTACTTTGAGTTAACCGAATCAGACATGGTGAAAAATACAGGACGTGCTCTTGAGTCAGCTTCTCGACTAGGTATGAACGGCTTCACCCTTTCGATTGATGATTTTGGGACTGGCTTTTCATCACTCAAACAGCTTGAAACCTTACCCTTTGAGTCACTAAAAGTGGATATGGGATTTACTAAAGCAATCACGACCAGCCACACCGCATTGGCCATTGTTGAGTCTTGCCTATTTTTAAGCGAGCGTTTGTCGTTAACCTCTATCGTTGAAGGTGTCGAGAATATTCAGATCTGGCAGCAGCTACAAAAGCTAAACTGCCATCTAGCACAAGGCTATTTTATTGCCGCACCTATGCCAGCCGACAAACTCAACCAATGGCATATCCAATGGCAGCAAAAAGTAACTGAGTTACAACCACAAGGGTGAACATAACGCCAAGTCGACGAATAAAAGCACAAAACCCTTACATTTTCACAGACATTTCCGCTACTTTCACTGGGTGATTTGTAATAAAATGACAGGCAAAACACGCACCACTGCGGAGAAGTAAAGCAATGTCAGTAAAAGGTCGTATTCACTCTTTCGAAACTTGTGGAACCGTTGATGGCCCAGGTATTCGTTTCATCGTATTTATGCAGGGCTGTTTAATGCGCTGCCAATACTGCCATAACCGTGATACATGGGATTTGCACGACGGTAAGGAAGTTACTGTTGAAGAAATCATGAAAGATGCCACTTCTTACCGTCACTTTATGAAAGCTTCTGGTGGTGGTGTGACAGCATCAGGTGGTGAAGCCATGCTACAACCTGAGTTTGTTCGTGACTTCTTCCGTGCTGCTCAGGCAGAAGGTATCCACACCTGTCTTGATACCAACGGCTATATTCGTAAGCACACTGATGTGGTTGACGAAGTGTTAGATGCCGCAGATTTAGTCATGCTAGACATCAAGCAAATGGACGACTCAATTCACCAAAACCTTGTTGGTGTACCTAATAAGCGTGTACTCGATTTTGCACATTATCTCCACAAGCGTGGCCAGAAAACATGGATCCGCTATGTTGTTGTGCCTGGCTACACTGATGATGAAAAATCAGCACATCTACTGGGTGATTTCATTAAAGATATGGATAACATCGAAAAGGTAGAACTGCTGCCTTACCACCAACTTGGCGAGCACAAGTGGGAAGCAATGGGCTTTGAATACCAACTAACGGGGGTGAATCCTCCGCCAAAAGAAACCATGGAAAACATCAAGAATATTATTGCCAGCTACGGCCATAAGGTAATGTATTAATAGGTGCTATTAGCCTAAATCCTTCTAAAGGAGAGCAATTGCTCTCCTTTTTGCTATTCAACCTTCCCCCTCTCTTCGCCGTTTTATTCTGTTTATACCCCTTGTGAACTTTATGAACAAAATGGCCAATAAACCCCTTATTCTCTTTTTTTGCGCTAACTGGCCTAGCCACCAACATTGATTTAACTTTTTGTTAACTTGCTTTATCAATCAGCAGGCTATCCATCTGCTTTACTCCATTATTTCGCTGGTTGACGGCACCTCAATAACAAGGAAGAAAGGATAAAATCATGTTGAGTACCATCAGAAAACAATTGCATCGCCGCCTTGCTATAACAGTTCTCGCCTCTAGCATGGCTGCACTATCGGGTAGTGCAGTGGCAAGTAATGCCCAAACTGACAGCCTAGATAAAATTCACTTTTTGATCCCCGGTGGTGCAGGTGGCGGTTGGGACATGACCGCACGCGGCACAGGTGAGGTACTGAGTAAAGCCGGGCTAGTTGAGAAAGTGTCTTATCAAAACCTATCGGGGGGCGGAGGCGGTAAAGCCATTGCTCACTTGATTGAAACCGCAAAGCGTCAAGATGATACCCTGATGGTCAACTCAACTCCTATCGTGGTGCGTTCTCTCAGTGGTATTTTCCCGCAGTCTTTTCGTGATTTAACCCCCGTTGCTGCCACGATTGCCGATTATGGTGCCATTGTGGTTGCCGCTGATTCTCCTTTTACCGATTGGAAACAGGTCGTCAAACAGTACTCAGAAAACCCACGCAGCATCAAAATTTCAGGCGGTTCAGCACGTGGCTCAATGGATCACTTGATCGCAGCGGCTGCGTTCAAAGGCGAAGGGTTTGATCCTCGTAAAGTCCGCTACATTGCCTACGATGCTGGCGGCAAAGCCATGGCTGCGCTCCTCTCTGGTGAGACAGAACTGCTATCAACGGGCCTTGGTGAAGTGCTTGAAATGAACAAGAGTGGTCAAGTCCGCGTTCTCGCGATCACGGCACCCAAGCGCTTACCTGCCGCGCCAAGTATTCCAACCTTGGTGGAACAAGGTAACGACACTATCTTTGCTAACTGGCGCGGATTCTTTGCGGCGCCAGGGGTTAGCCAAGCGAAAATCGACGCATGGAATCAAGCCTTGTCAGGCATGTACACCACCAATGAATGGGCTGTGGTACGTGATCGAAACGGCTGGATTGATACCTACAAAAACGATAAGGATTTCTTCCAGTTTCTTGAACAACAAGAGAAGCAAATGGGCGATCTGATGCGTGAACTGGGTTTCTTGCAGTAGCCATCTTTGGGTTTGATACCACTCTCACATGAGCCAGCACCTTGCTGGTTCATGTTGACAACCACACCTTTGATTCTGGCTACAAAGAAACGCACACCGCTTTTCAATCAAGCATTAAACCAAAGGTACTGGTCACTTATACCGCAGAAGTGAGAAATATTATGCCGACGTCCCCTTCATCCCTTCACTCAAAAAGCCAAAGGCAACTGCTCAGCCGCGATCGTGTCGGTGCCTTAATTTTTTTAGTGATAAGCCTGATTTATGGCTACCAAAGCCAACAAATTCCACTCTTTCCAGGCGATGAATTTGAACCCTTTACTGCTCGTACCCTACCCAATTTACTGAGTATTGCAGGTGTTATTTTATCGCTACTGCTGGTAGTGATGGCCAAAGATGACCGACACAGTGGCGCAATCACAGGCTTTAACTGGAAGCTATTGATCGGTTTTTTAGTACTAATGGCAGCTTACGGTGTTGGGCTGACATGGCTCGGCTTTTTACTGTCCACCAGCTTATTCCTACTCGGCGGCTTCTTACTGCTCGGCGAGCGACGTAAAAGTGTGTTATTTGGCGCGTCATTCCCGTTTGTTACCGCTTTTTGGCTACTACTTACTCAAGGGTTAGATATTTACCTTGAGCCCGGCTACATCTTTTCTGCGTGGTAAAGGAGTACACGAATGTTAGACGGAATCCTTTCAGGTTTATCCACAGCCATCATGCCAACCAATCTAATGATGGTTATGGTCGGCTGTTTTGTCGGTACGTTTATCGGCATGCTACCAGGGTTAGGCCCTATTTCTGCCATTGCGTTAATGATCCCTATTAGCTACGGCTTGGATCCTGCTTCAGGCCTGATTCTAATGGCTGGCGTTTACTATGGGGCAGTATTTGGTGGCTCAACTTCATCTATATTGATCAATGCTCCTGGGTGTTCATCGACCGTTGTCACGGCTTTCGATGGCTACCCAATGGCACAAAAAGGCCAAGCAGGTAAAGCGCTTGCATTAGCGGCTTATTCCTCATTCACTGGCGGTACCTTGTCTGCAATCATGCTGCTTATTGCCGCGCCTGCACTGGCCTCAGTCTCACTCAGTTTCCAGTCTTCAGATTACTTTGCACTCATGCTCGTCGGGCTATCTGCTGTTGCCGCCTTTGCAGGCAAAGGTCAGGTTATTAAAGCATGGATGATGACAGTACTTGGCCTAATGCTGTCAACCGTTGGCATAGATAAAGGCGTTGGCGTTGAGCGTTTTACCTTCGGGCTCACCGATTTAATGGATGGGTTTAGCTTCTTACTATTAGCAATGGCGACCTTTGCACTCGGTGAAACCTTAATGGGCATCTTAAAGCCCGCCGATGATACCCGTGCAAAAGAACAGGCGCAGCTAGGTCAAATTGGTAGCATGAAAGTTACCAAAGAAGAGTTGAAAGAGGTCGCCCCAGTTTCAATTCGCTCGTCTATTCTTGGCTTTTTCACCGGCGTATTGCCAGGCGCAGGTGCAACCATTGCAGCATTTTTGAGTTACGGTTTTGAGCGCAGTATCGCGCCAAAAGACAAACAGGAAGAATTTGGTAAAGGCAGCATCCGCGGCTTAGTCGCACCTGAGTCTGCCAATAACGCAGCATCTAGTGGTTCATTTGTACCGCTGTTAACCTTAGGTATTCCAGGTTCTGGCACCACGGCTATCATGCTAGGCGCATTAATCGCTTACGGTATTCAACCAGGCCCTCGCTTATTCGTTGATCATCCAGATATTTTTTGGTCTGTGATTATCTCAATGTACTTCGGCAATATTGTGTTAGTGATCTTGAACTTGCCACTGATCCCTTACATATCCAAACTACTCATGGTGCCACGTACCGTCTTGTTACCTATGATCCTGTTCTTTTCGATCACAGGTGTTTATCTGGTTTCATTCAACACTGTCGATGTTTTCATTATGCTATTAATCGCCATGGCGGCTATTGCGCTACGGTTAGCCAATTTCCCGTTAGCACCATTATTGCTTGGCTTCATTCTGGGAGGCTTGATGGAAGAGAATTTACGACGTGCCTTGATGATCAGCGACGGAGAACTGAGTTTCTTGTGGGAGCGTCCAATCACGCTCGCGTTCACTGCCGTTGCTGCTTTAGTGTTAATAACACCTATGATCCGTACCTTGCTAGTACGTAATAAAAAAGCAAGTAGTGAAAAGCTGAAGGCGGGATAAGAAATAAAAGACATGAAATAAGAAATAGCGGCAATATAGCGGTATAACCAAAACGTTCATCCCTATATTGCCGTTGTTTTATATCCGTTTTTACGACTATTTAACGGGTATTTGCTTCAATCATCACAACCACAAAACTAATAAGACTGGCCATAATAAAGAGTGAGAGCAGCGCAGTATGCTGCCACTTAGTTACAGGCTCTTCTGGCAGCATCGCATGTGTAACGGCTTGGTTGTTAGTTGGTTTATTCATTTGTATTTATCTTCTTTTTATAGGCTGAGCACGCACAATAAAGAGAAGTCTTACAACCGCAAACAACCAGTAATGGAAAGCCAGTTTCCACTTTTAGCTATCGACAGTGGCACGTTAACTTTGCGCTATAAAATTCAATAACTTGCTCGCAATTATAAAATTAATAGCACCATTATCTGTAACTTTAATCCGCAATAATAATATCAATGGCGCATCATCATTTATTAAAGCTCATGCAAAAAGCCCTGCTCGTCTACACTCACAGGGCTTTAAACATGTTCGTAATTGAACCAGTCACACTAACTCAATACGTATTGTCAAACGGCATTTCGGTTATAGAGCCGCTTCTAACACTTTACGACTCACATCTAGTGTCATGTCGCCATGCTCACCGAGCGTTGTCATGCCATGCGCTTCTAATTGCGCGACTAAAACATAGATACTCGCAGCATCCAGATCTGCATCACTTAGGCGAACAGGCATCCCCATTTCTTTAAAGAAGGCTTCCGTTTTCACAATCGCTTGATCGATGATTTCATCTTCAGTGCCATCAACTATGTTCCAAACACGTTGTGCATACTGAACTAACTTGCCACGTTTTTGCTCACGCTGCACTTTCATAACAGCAGGCAACACAATTGCCAATGTACGTGCATGGTCGATACCATATTGGCCAGTTAGCTCATGACCAATCATGTGGGTACTCCAATCTTGTGGAACACCAGCACCAATCAAGCCGTTTAAGGCCATGGTTGCAGACCACATAATATTAGAGCGCACTTCCATATCATCTGGCGTCGCTAAGGCTTTCGGCCCTTCTTCAATCAAATTCAGTAATAAGCCTTCAGAGAAGCGATCTTGTACTTTCGCATTCACGGGGAAAGTTAAGTATTGCTCCATAGTGTGAACAAAGGCATCAACCACACCATTCGCCACCTGACGCTCAGACAAACTTAACGTGACTTTAGGATCCAAAACGGCGAATAAAGGCTGAACATAAGGCGACATAAACGCTAATTTAGTCGTACCACGCGTGATCACCGCCCCTGTATTACTTTCTGAACCTGTCGCTGGCAGTGTAAGCACACAAGCCATAGGTACGGCATCTGTCACTTTTGCATGCTTCGACAAAATATCCCATGGCTCAGCGCCTTCAAAACGTGCCGCTGCGGCAATAAACTTGGTACCGTCGACCACAGAGCCACCACCAACAGCAAGTAAATAAGTAATGCCTTCTTCTTTAATTTTCGCAACAGCTTTCATCAAAGTATCAAACTGTGGATTAGGCTCAATGCCTGAAAACTCACTCCATTGGTGATCTTTCAGCGCGTCGCTAACTTGGTCGTATACACCGTTAGCCTTGATGGAACCACCGCCGTAAGTCACAAGTACTTTAGCATCTGTCGGGATTTGCTTAGCGATTGCAGCGATCTGATTTTCGCCAAAGAAAATTTTAGTCGGGTTATGGAAGGTGAAATTAAGCATTGCTCATTCCTTTCGTAATTACGATGTCATTATTATGAATGCAATGGCTATAACACGAGCGGGGGATTCCTACTCGCGCTATAGTCGATTAAATTATTTTAAAGCGTTTAATAAGGCTTCTGCTACTGCTTCTGACGAGGCTGGGTTTTGTCCTGTGATCAGCCTGCCATCTTGAATGGCTAGAGGGTGCCAATCTTGTGCAGACTCAAACTGTCCACCACGTTTTACTAATTCATCTTGCAGTAAGAATGGCACTACTTCAGCTAAACCAACAGCCGTTTCTTCTGAATTTGTAAAGCCAGTCACCGCTTTACCCGAAATAATAAACTCACCATTCTGGTCTTTAGCATTAAGTAACACAGCTGGGGCGTGACACACAGCAGAAACGGGCTTTCCGTCTTGCCAAAATGATTCAATCAAAGCAATTGAGTCTGCATCATCAACCAAATCCCACAACGGACCATGGCCACCAGGATAAAAAATTGCATCAAAGTCTTTCGCTGAAACGTCTGCCAATTTAAATGTATTTGCCAACTGCTGTTGAGCATCTTCATCATGATTAAAACGCTCTGTTGCCTCAGTTTGAGACTGCTCAAGTTCACTATTTGGGTCAATCGGCGGCTGCCCACCAGCAGGAGACGCTAAGGTAATATCTGCATTCGCATCTAAGAAGCAGTAATACGGCGCAGCAAACTCTTCTACCCAAAAGCCTGTTTTGTGTTCGGTATTACCGAGCTTATCGTGTGAAGTTAGCACCATTAAAATTTTCATTAGTAGCCTCGTGTCATCCTATTGAGCAAGTAATGAAAGTCTATGCCCTCACTGGCGAGTAAACAATGGTGATAAACTTGGCATCATTGTTCTAATAATTAAACCAATAAGCTTTTTAAGCGATAGAGGCAAGGTAATGGATGTATCTTTTGAACAACTGAAAAGCATGGTGGTCTTTGCTCAAATAGTAGAGCAAGGCAGCTTTTCTGCCGCAGCACGTAAACTAGGGATTTCACGAGGCGTGGTGAGTTATCACCTTAAAAAGCTCGAGGATCATATTGGGATCCCACTCTTGAATCGAACAACCCGCAGTATCAGTCTCACCGATGCAGGACAACGCTACTACCTACGCTGTAAGCGGATCAGTGAAGAAGCCGCTGCTGCCAATCAACAAGTTGAAAATTTACGGGAAGAGCCAGAGGGAAAAATTACGATTAGCGCGCCTGTTAACATCAGTATGCACACCATAGTGCCGGCACTAAATACCTTTAAAACTCTGTACCCTAAAATAGAAATCGACCTTAACCTCACTGATGACATCGTTAATATTATCCAAGAAGGTGTTGATTTAGCGATCCGCGGTGCACCTTTGGTCGACTCTGGGCTATATGCTCGTAAACTCATGACGATGAAAAACGTGCTTTGCGGAGCACCGTCCTACTTCAACCAACATGGAGTACCTCAAACGCCAGCCGAACTGGCACATCACGAATGGGTGGTCTATAAAAAGACGTCAAAAATTCAAACACTGACCAAAGGAACACGCTCTTACAATGTCAAAATGCAAGGCAGTATTACCACCAATAGTGCCTCTGCAAGAACCGCATTTGTTGTTGGTGGACATGGCATTGGCCGCTTACCCCAATACGATGCCTTGCCGTTGGTAAAAAAAGGGAAACTACAGATGATTTTGAATGATTATCAGCTCAGTGATATTCAAATTTACGGCGTGTACCCGCCACGAGCAGCGGATTCAAAAAAGATGCAGTTACTGCTCGATTACTTGCAGTCGCATTTTACGCAGCAACTCGCCGACAACGATTAAGCAGACTACCAGACTAACGCTTTAGGTAGGCACGCTCTGGTCGCCCAACCGTGCCGTAATGAAGGTCTGCTTCAACTTCTTGACTGGTGATCAAATATTCTAAATAGCGACGGGCAGTGGTACGGCTGGCGCCGATCATTTTCCCTGCCATTTCAGCCGTTAGCTGGTTATGAGAAGCAAATAGCTGTCGCACTTTATCCAGTGTTACCGCATCGATCCCTTTGGGTAAGACAGTATTGCCCGCCCCCAGAGTACTGTGTTCTTTTTGACGTGCAAGCATAGCATCGACGTCGCTTTGGTCGATGGTATTTAACTCAGCAATGGTCACTTGGGTATCAAGGTATTTATGAATGGAGGCCTCTAATCGGCTAAACACCACAGGCTTAAGCAAATAGTCCACCACACCACCACGCATGGCTTCTTGCAAAGTCTCGACGTCGCGCGCAGCAGTGATCAACAGCACGTCGGTTTCCTGTTTTTCGGCGCGAAGCATACTAAGCAGGTCCAGTCCACTTCCATCAGGCAGTTGTACATCTAACAAAACGAGATCTGGCGTCAGCACATCAAATAAGGTCAGTGCCTCTTGGTAATTATGAGCCATCGCTTGTACTTCGATACCGGTAATCTGGCTGAGGCAACGTCGATGCAGTTCAGCAATACCAGCATCATCTTCTACAATTATCACTTGTTTCACTGACATTCTGCACTCCTTGCTATCAATGATGGTCACTCTCCTCGCCCAGTCACAGTGTGGCACAGGTGGTAGGTAAGCGTCTTGCTAATCAGTGAAAAGCCTATACTTGGGTATTACACGCATCGCTTGGCTCACTCTTTGGCAGATAAAGGGTAAATCGTGCCCCTGTCGCTACTTGCTCACTGGCTAATGGTACATTGGTCGCACTGTTTTCCATCTCTAGCTGTCCACCGTACTTTTTCATTAATTGTGAGACCAGGTAAAGCCCAACCCCATGATTAGATTTTTTCTTCGAAGACACACCACGCTGTAACCATAAATCGGCATTTTCCCCGACAGGGATCCCAACACCTCGGTCTTCCACTTCAATGATAATATCCTGACCATAATCACTGATATGAATATGCACTTGACCATTCGTGTGTTTAGCAGACAAGGTGGCATCAAAAGCATTATCAATCAGATTTCCCACTATGGTAACAATATCTTCCGCAGCAATATGAGGCGGTAACCTTTCTAAATGGCAGCCTTCATCAATCACGAGTGTCATACCTAGTTCACGGGCTCGCTCACTTTTTCCTAACAAAAGGCCAGCAATTAATGGCTCTGTGATGGCATCACGTAAGAACCCAATTAAACTCTGATAATGCAGGCTTTCTTGACCTATAAATTGGCACACATCATCATACGCACCAAGTTGGATTAACCCCGCTATCGTGTTTAATTTGTTTCTGTGCTCGTGGGTTTGTGCCCGTAACAATTCTGCGTATTCAGTCACTTTTGACAACTGAAGATTAAGCTCTGTTATTTCATTTTTCAAACGAAAACTGGCCACCGCCCCTATTTGCTTATCCGCCTGAAATAGCGGCTCTCGATTGGCAACGACCTCTTTACCATTGAGAAATAGTTCAACATCATGTTCTGCTTGTTGCGTCGATAATAATCGCTCTAATCGACTATCCGGCAAACTTTGTTGAATCGGCTTATCTATGGCCGATGCCTTGTCGACCCCCAGCATGGCACAAGCACTGCGGTTAATCGCACGTAGGTATCCACGATTATCAATACAAACAATCCCTTCCCGAATCGTTGCCATGATCGCCGCTTGCTCTGCATATAAACGACTAATTTCTTCAGGCTCAAACCCTAATAAGGCACGCTGAAAACGCTTTGCTAGCATACTGGCCAACAAACCATTCGCGATGACCACAATAATTGCCATCACAATTAAAAACATCAAAAAAGGCAGTAATTTATCGTGGATCCCTGTGAGTAAGTAGCCAACGGAGACCACCCCGATAATATTGCCTTGAGCATCAAAAATGGCGGTCTTTCCGCGAACAGAGTGCCCCATCGAGCCTTTCGCATAAGAGATGTAAGACTGACCATATTTAAGGGCTTTATTATTGTCTCCCCCACGCATCGGTTTACCAATGCGCTCTGCAATAGGGTGAGCAAGCCGCACGCCTTGGTGATCACCGACCACAATAAAAGCAGCGCCAATTGCGATACGGAAACGTTCGACGCCTTCCCGTAATACCTTAGTGTCTTGTAACTCAACAGCCTGTATAATCTCAGGCGTTTGAGCAATATACTCTGCAATACCAATTGCCTTTTCACCTAAGTCGGTAGATTCCCATTTTTTGATATAGCTAAAGCCTGCCCCTGAAAGCACGAACAATTCGAGCAACCCAGACATTGTCATGATAATCAGCAGCCGACGGCGAAAATTGAGTTGGCTCCAACGCATCTGATTCCAATTCACTGTTACTCCTTTGTTATGGTTTGCCTACTGCTTGCTGCATCATGGAATGATTACCAACCTTAGCCTGAGTGCTTATTCAACCACGATGAAAGTAATTCTGTTACTGACCACACAATTAACAAAATTGAAACAAGAGACAAAGTCATTAATTCAAAGACTTTTAGCTAGTTCTCGGAATTGAGGTTTTTATAGTGTTATAAACACCAACAAATCAACAACAGATATATCGGAATAAAACTATATAAGCATGATAAAATTGTGGTATAAAGCCACCGCAAACGATTGCGTGACCTGCCATAGCAGCTCAAAGCAGTGCTTCCCCATTGTTTAAAAAGGTATGAGCCCACATGAAAAGCGACATTCAAATTTGCCGCGACACCGCACTCACTCCTATTGACCACATCGCGCGTAATGCGGGTATTGAACCGCAAGATTTAACGCCCCAAGGGACGTTAAAAGCCAAGGTCAAAACATCAATCCTAAAGCGTCTTGCCGACCAGCCTGATGGTAAACAAATCCTAGTCACGGCCATTACACCCACCCCTTTAGGTGAAGGTAAAACCGTGACTACCATTGGCCTATCACAAGGTTTAGCAAAAATAGGCCAAAACGTTATTGCCTGTATTCGCCAACCTTCAATGGGGCCAGTATTTGGTGTTAAAGGCGGTGCTGCGGGCGGGGGCTACTCACAAGTCGCGCCAATGGAAAAGCTCAACTTGCACCTTACCGGTGATATTCATGCAGTGACTGCGGCGCACAACCTCGCTTCTGCTGCTATTGATGCCCGTGTATTTCATGAAGATCGCCATGGTTTCGAGGCATTTAGTGAGAAAACTGGCTTGCCTGCGCTTCGTATCGATCGCAATCGTATTGTTTGGCGCCGCGTTATGGATCACAACGATCGTGCCCTTCGCATGATCACTGTCGGTAAAAACGAAGAAGGAAAAACCATTAACGGTATCGAACGTGAAGACGGATTCGATATTTCAGCAGCGTCTGAGCTAATGGCTATTTTAGCGCTTTCAACTGATCTTGCTGACATGCGCCAACGCATTGGTCGCATTGTGGTGGCTTACAACCTTGATGGCGAACCTGTGACGGCAGAAGATTTGCAAGTGGCAGGTGCAATGGCCGTGACTATGTGTGAGGCCATCGAACCAACCTTAATGCAAACACTCGAAGGCGTACCAACACTGATCCACGCAGGTCCTTTTGCTAATATCGCGCACGGCAACTCTTCGATTATTGCCGACCGTATTGCACTCAAACTCAGTGATTTCACTGTCACAGAAGGCGGTTTTGGTTCAGATATGGGCTTTGAAAAAGCCTGTAACATCAAAGCACAGCAGGCTGGACGTGGTGCTGACTGTGCCGTAGTGGTTGCAACACTTCGCGGCTTAAAAGCAAACTCGGGGTTATACGACCTACGTCCTGGCCAAGCACTGCCAGATGCCATTTTCGAAGCCGATGAAAAAGCACTTATTGCCGGTTTTGATAACCTAAAATGGCATATTCGTAACGCAGCAAAATACGGTGTACCTGTGGTGGTAGCGGTTAACCGTTTCCCACAAGATAGCGACGCTGAACTTAACCAACTCAGAGATATGATTGCTAATGAAACATTCGATACTTATGTCGATGTTGCGATCAGTGAAGCCTTTGGTAAAGGTGGCGAAGGTGCCATTGAACTTGCTCAAGCAGTTGTTAGAGCCTGTGAGACGCCGGCTAACTTCAAGCCGTTATACCAGTTATCACAGCCGCTTGAAGAGAAGCTAATGATAGTAGCTGAAGTCGGCTACGGTTGTCGCGGGGTTGAACTATCTGACTTAGCGAAACAACAACTGGCAGCACTCAAGGCACAAGGCCACGATAACCTTGCGGTGTGCATGGCAAAAACCCCACTGTCAATCAGCCATGATCCAAGCCTTAAAGGGGCACCAAGCGATTTTATTCTGCCTATTCGCGAACTCAAGTTATGTGCGGGAGCGGGCTTTGTTTATGCCCTTTGCGGTAATGTGATGACCATGCCAGGGTTACCCGAAAAACCGGCTTTCATGAATCTTGATATTGATGCCGATGGCAACATCATTGGCCTAAGTTAATCATCAAAGCTCAGCCATAGAAACAACAAGGCCACGCATTGCGTGGCCTTTTTATTAGCTTGTTACTCGCACATTTAAAGCGCCAGTGAAATAAACAAGCCTGCAACCGTTGCATTCAATAAGTTTGCTAAGGTTGCTGCCACCAGCGATTTCATGCCCAGTTTCGCGATTTCATCATAACGCGTTTGTGCCATCAGCCCCATACAGCCCAGTAACACTGCAATTGAACCAAAGTTAGCAAAACCACATAGTGCAAAAGCAATGATCACTTCGGTGCGTTTATCGAGTACACCACTGTCGATCATCGGTGCTAGCTGAGAAAACGCGACAAACTCATTGATGGTTGTTTTGGTACCAAATAACGTTGCCATCTGCTGAGCGGCATCGAAATCCCACAAACCTGCAATATAAGCAAACGGCAAGAATAAGTAACCAAACACTAAATCCAGCGATAAACCTTCAAAACCAGCCAGTGAGCCCGCCCACCCCAATAACGCATTCAGCATCGCAATCAAGCTGATGAAGGCTAACAACATGGCACCAATATTGAGTGCAAGCTGCATCCCCTGAAGGGCACCTTGTGCTGCCGCATCAATAATGTTGGCAGGTTTCTTCTCTTCTTCCGTGCTTTCCGCAGAGTCGCAGGTTTGCTCAGTTTCAGGGATAAGCAGCTTTGCCATCATTAGACCTGCAGGGGCCGCCATGAAAGACGCCGCCAATAGGTATTCCAATGGGATCCCCATTTGGGAATAGCCAACCAAAACAGAACCCGCTACCGACGCCATACCACCGACCATAACCGCAAAAAGCTCAGAACGAGTCATACGCGCAATATAAGGTCGTACTGTTAATGGGGCTTCGGAAATCCCCAAGAAAATATTTGCCGTTGCTGAAATAGACTCCGCGCGGCTAGTGCCCAAGACTTTCGACAAAGCGCGGCCTAGTGTCCCCACCAAAAATTGCATAATACCGAGGTAATACAATACTGCGACAAATGCCGAGAAAAACACCACCACAGGCAATACGCGAAAAGCCATGATGAAGCCACCGCCAGCAAACAGCTCAAACATTTTGTCTGAAACTAATCCACCAAATAAAAAACTAATACCTTCATTGCTGAAATTAATGATGTTTTGTACAGCACTCGAAAATTCGCCCAGTGCAGCACGACCACTCTCGCTATATAACACAATAGCGGCAAAAATCATTTGAATGGCTAACGCACCTAATACTGTGCGCCAGTTAATGTGTGAACGTTTCTCTGATAAAAAATAAGCGATTAAAATTAAAGCCAGAATACCGACCAAACCAGAAATCAATTGCATTGTTATTACTCATCTTATCGAACAATAAAACTTGTTCGCTTCGTTTCATCAACCTATTCCGTTTATCTACGGCTGTAAGGTCAATACCAAATGCGCTCGATTTCCTTTTGCTCTCCTTGATCCATGCCATCCTAGCAATCGATTTCTCATCATTAGTAGATAAACAACATTCAAAACATTGCCATACTTTGCCGAGCTATCGGGGATTTAATGCAATTTTAGAGTTACCGACTTATTTGTCGGGCGCGGAAGATTAAAGGTAACGATACAATTGTTCAATGCTCACAAACTCAGTCGGAGACTTATCAATCAATAAAGGAAATAAACGAATAAGATTAAGGCATCAAAATTTCTGGCGAGTGGTCAAATGTTCACGAATATCCAGTCTATGACACTGTCATGCCTTCCTTAATATGCAAGATAGTGTTTATTCCCCCTCTCCAAACTAAAAGCGAAATGTCATAAAAACAAGATAAAGCCATGTTAAATATAAGGTTGTCTTATTCTCTACATAGCCAACTGATTAACCTTTCACCAGCTTATACTTTTTAACAAAAAAACATGTGCTACACGTAGTCAGATCATGTTTTTTTGCATCCAAACTGCTAATCTCAGCGTCAGAAGATAAAAATTATTAAAGGCCTATCACAATGGAAATGACCAACGCACAACGCTTAATCTTATCTAATCAATACTACCTAATGTCTCAATTAACACCTGAGAATGCAGCTAAATACCGCCGTCTACAAACAATTGTAGAGCGTGGTTACGGCTTACAAATGCGTGAACTAGATAAAGATTTTGGTAACCTGAGTGATGATACTTGCCGTCAAGTGATCGATTTCATGGAAATGCACCACGCGATGCAAGAGTCACACAAAATGCTAAGCGAGGAAGATCAAGGCCAAGTTGATACGCGTCGCCTTAAGTTCTTAGGCTTTGATGCTGCCACTGAATCTCAACTTGTCCATTACGTTCGCTTCCTAACAGAAGAAGAAGGTCTATACCCTCAGTTCGATAAAACTGAGCATCACTTTAACAGCCAAGTCGCTATGCTAGATAAATACCAGCGTATGCTACAAACATGGCGTAACTGTCCACGCCAGTACCACCTATGTGCGACAGAGCTACAACAAATTCTGAGTGCATAACTCGTAACAATACGATGTGTGTAACGATATAAACTGGAGCTTGCTCCAGTTTTTTTGTGAGTAAGATAAATAGATTGCCAACAGATGAGTCACAACTAACTCATATAAGACAGGTTTAAGAATAAAAGCCTATCCAAGCTCAAGAATGCTTTCTCACGCTTTTTTTTCAGTATAATCCCCCGCAACAACCCGATACATTAATTCACTTAGCATCAAATTTAATTAGCCTTCAAAGCTAACCACCTAACATGACGTTGTTCCTATGTACCGCTTTATTATTATTTTGCTGATGCTACTTCCACAGGCAGTGTTTGCTTACAACACGCCTATCATAGTGCTTACAACTTTCAGCCCCAATTCCTTAAGTACATTGATTGCTGACTACAAAGCAAAGCACCCTAACGTCAACATAAAGGTACTGCATCGCCACGAAGATGCCGCGGCTCGACTACTCGGTGATCCAACACATGATATTGACATGGTGATCACAACATCAATCGGTCTTTTTGAGTTACTACAGCGGAGTAAAACGCTCATCACCCTACCAAGCGTTAACGACGAGTTTGCCAATGAAGAAGTGAAAGCAACGCTGCAACACTTCAATAATCGTGTCGCACTATTGGGTTACTCTCGCTATGGTTTTATGTGGAATCAGCGCTATTTGGAAAAGCATAACCTTGATCGGCCTAGTAGTTGGGAAAGCCTGACTCACCCGCAATATTTCCAACATATCATCATGGCAACACCATCACGATCCACTTCAAGCCATTACATGGTTGAGAGCATTTTACAGCAATACGGTTGGCAAGCAGGTTGGAAGCTCTTGTACCAAATCAGCGGCAATCTCGCCTCGGTTTCTATGTTCAATGTCACTGACCAAATATCTCGTGGCTTAGTCGGTGTCGCGCCTGTAGTGGATGCATTCGCGTTCAAAACTCAAAAGCCTTTCCCTTTTATTGGCTTTAGCTATCAGCCAAATAGTCCGGTTTTACCCGCTTATATGGCTAGCATCAAAAATTTACACCACTCCACACAAACGGTAAATTTTTTGCAATACCTAGAAGCATTTCAGGGTAATAAGTCACTGCATCCAAAATCTCAATTAGACTATCGTTTGCCCCATAAAAACGAGGCATTAGAAGTGAGTCAACGTCTTGATTTTTCCCTGATAAATCAACGCAGTGATATTGTAAAAAAACTCTTCACCCACACCATAGTGCACTCCCTTGCCCTGCATAACAAAGCGTGGCAACTCATTCATAAAGTGCAAACATTTAGCCAGCTCACGGCACAGCAACACCAACAGCTAAACCAAGCAATAACACTGGCAACAACACCACCAATTTCTGAGCAAGATGTTGAAGCCATGATCAATGCTAGCGAGCGAGATGCTGCCAAGGCTCAACAAAACGAAAATGATAGTCACTTATGGTGCCTCGATATGTATGAGCGACTCAATGCATCCATTACCATGACAGAAAATATCGTGATGGAGTATGAGGTATATAACCATGGTTAATATCAATACCATAGGTAACCGCCTTATTTTTGCGATTGGCTTTATGGCCCTATTAACCATAGGTGTCAGTGGCGTTGCTGTGTACAACTGGGAAACACTTGACGATCACATTGAAGAAATTGTGACGGTCAATATGCCGACACTTCGCTCTAGCTACCAACTTGAGCGAAACACGGCAGGTCTTCAAGCAGCGCTGAATAAGATTAGCATGAATACTGATCCTGTTGTGCATAAAGAGTTACAGCAAAAGATCACAGCTAAACTCCAGCTGATCAACCTCGCGATAAAAGACACGGTCAGCATGGAGCAATACAATGCGATCCTTGCCACTCAAAAAGGGTTAGCAGAAACCCTAAGCCAATATAACCAGCAACTTGAACAGCGTAACTTACAGCGTAGTACCCTGCTGCAAGTTGAAAATAATATTCACTGGATACACCAAGACCTCATTAATGAATTGCCACTATTACAGCAGGAAGTGGAATGGCAACTCACTCGTATGCTACCCAATATTATAGATACCAATGCGATCATCGACGTGATGACGGAGTTTTCTCTCATTCAGTCAATTACCGTCAAAGAAAATGAGCTTCATCAATTAGCGCAAGAAATCATCTTACAACACCACACGCGCGACCTGAGTAACGCATTTTATTTTATTGGCTACAAAATCGCAGAAGTGCAAACCATGAGTGAGCAGTTGAGCCACTACCCCTCGACTTCGACCTACCGCGAGCACCTAAATGACCTTATTACTATTGTTGCCCCTAATGGCCAACTAGAACAGCAACTGCGCAAAGATTCAGAAATCTATCATGCGATCACGCAATACGAACAAGATATTCAGCAACGGTTAGCACGCCAAGAGGCTCTAATTCAAAAAATGGTGACCGATGCCGATGCCAGTTTAATCAACCTAAATGATCAAACTCGCAATGCGATTATTATCAGTAACTTAATTCTATTGGGGGCTGTCTGCTTATCCATACTACTGGCTATCATACTATCCATTTACTTAGTAGGACGCGGCATAGTCAAACGCTTAAATACCTTAGGTCGACATTTGCGTGAAGTTACTAAAGGCAATTTAAACGTTGAAATTCAAGTCACAGGCAACGATGAGATCGGCTTAATAGGTGAAAGTCTTCGCCAGTTCTGCCTCCAAATGCAAGAAATGGAGCGAACTAACGCCCTTAACCTCATCAACAATACTCAAGCCAGTATCATCACCTGTGACCTCGTCGGGCAAGTTGAATCGGTAAACTCCAGTGCGCAGCAACTGTTTCAGCAGCAAAACAAAGCGGAAGACATGGTGGTATGGCAACTTTTTAACAGTAATATTGACTCACGCTTAGAGTCTCTATTTCACCCAGCTAGCCCACTGCTCGAAAATGGTGCGTGCAACCTAACACTCAAGCACTTCCACAATGCAGAGCATCTCTATTTACGTCTCGATTTCCGTCTCTTTAAGCAAGGCACGACAGATAAAGTCATTATCACAATGACAGATATCACCGAACAAGAAAAAGCGGCACGCTGGCTAGAAAGCATCGTGTATGAAAAAACCGAATCACTGACGAGTCGAAACCGTCAGCTTCGCGCTGAAATCGAAGATCGTAAACGCATAGAACAAGATCTCCGCTCAACCCAGGATGAGCTGATTCAAGCCGCAAAAATGGCAGTGGTTGGTCAAACTATGACATCACTCGCACATGAGCTAAACCAACCCTTATCCGCCATTTCCACCCATGTATTTGCGACTAAAATGGCGGTTAAGCAAAGTAGAATCGATAAGTTACCGAGTAGCCTTGAGAAAATAGAAGGCTTGACCGCACGTATGGGACGCATTATTGCCAGTCTTCGTAACTTCTCGAAAAAACAATCGGCTGACAATCCATTAAAGAATATTGCGGTTTACGACTCCGTTGACCAAGCAATGCAAATTGTTGAAGGGCGAGCACGCGTACAGAAAACAACGATCGAAAATGCAATCTCGCCTGAACTAACAATCAATGCTGATGACGTTCAATTTGAACAAGTTTTAGTAAACTTACTCGTCAATAGCTGTGATGCTGTCGCCAGTTGCGACAATCGCCATATCCGAGTGCATTTACTATCACAAAACAATAATACAACCCTGATCGCTGTAAGTGACTCAGGAAAAGGCTTTGATGCCACCATGATGGAGAAACTCTTCACACCATTCACCACAACCAAGGATGTGGGGCTTGGGCTTGGTTTAAGCATCTGCCGCTCAATTTTGACCCGATTTGGGGGAAGCATTTCCCTCGCGTCTGCCCTTGAGGGGGGCGCCATGGTGATACTGGAGTTACCTACACATGAAAATAACCAATGATATTCAAGTTCTCGTCATTGATGATGACCAAGATGTTGTCGAGGCATATCAAAACCTCTTAGAGATTGCCGGTTATAGTGCACTTGCTGAAACCGATCCAACGAAAGCCATTGAGATGCTTCATAAAGATTGGGCGGGAGTGGTCGTAACGGATATGTATATGCCTGGATTAAGTGGGATGGATCTGCTTGAGCAGATCAAACACTTAGATTCAGAGCTACCTGTCATAATGATCACAGGCCATGGTGATATTCCAATGGCTGTTGATGCTGTTAAGAAAGGGGCTATCGATTTCTTGCAAAAACCGCTGCAGCCAGAACAGTTATTGGATCTGCTTGAGCGCTTTTTGCCGCAGCGCCAACAGATCATTGATCAACGCATCACCCTGCTTAAAGGCGCTAGCAGCGTTTTATTGGGTGACAGCCCTCTGATCAATAAAGTTCGCGATCAGATTGCAGAAACAGCGCCAACCTTGAAGGATGTACTGATTGAAGGTTGCCAGGGCACGGGGCGAAGCACAGTCGCTAAATTATTGCATGACGGTAGTCTTATTCGCCAAGGGCCTTACGTCACTCTAAAAGGGAGTGCTGTCAGCACAACACCGGATTTACAACGCAGCATGATTTCTGCACGCAGTGGCACGTTGTGCTTGCACAACCCGCAAGACATGCCGAAAGAAACCCAGCAATGGCTATGCCGTTTCTTATTAGAACAAGAACGTCAGGGCAAAAAAGAAGTGCGCGTGCTGGCTGTCACCAACATCAATCCTGAGCAACAGGTAGAAACCGAAGTCTTTCTCCCTGAATTGTTCTACTTCTTGAGTCAAATTCGTTTAAGTATACCGACAGTACAACAACGCACCTGTGATATTGCGATGTTGTTTAAGCACTTTTTAAAACAAAGCTGTTTAACCCTGAAAAAGCCATTACCGTCGGTCGATAAAGCTTATATCAACACACTGAATCGCCATGATTGGGCGGGCAATGTGTTAGAGATAAAAAATGTCGCAGAACTTTATGCAATTGGTATTGTAAAATTAGCAGGACAAGAGCGCACTAAACCGCTGGAACAAATGAGTAGTCCGCTCGATGATTTAGTCGATAGCTATGAAAAACAAGTGATTGAAGACGCCCTTTACTTATTTGCTGGTCGCATTAATGAAGTATCGAGCTACTTACAAATTCCTCGTAAAAAGCTGTACTTGCGAATGAAAAAGCACAATTTAGATAAAGCAGAATACAAAGTACAGCCAAGTTACTAGTACAACAGGTAGCCTTTATCAGACATGAAATAAGCGCCCAATTCACATTTGAATTGGGCGCTTTTATTTTCATCAAATAACAATATCACGCTGGCCTGTTACGCCAACAAGTCTATCGCCTGATTATCCCCTATAAACCTAATGCCCAACGCATAAAATCTTTACGGCGCTTCTCATCGGCATTTTTATACAGGTCACGTAGTAATGCATCTGCTTGCTGAGGCGTTAAATCACTGACATCTATTTTCGCTGCATTTACAGCAGCAACACCCGTTCCAGCCACTGCGGTTGACGACAATACTGGCGCAGGTGATGCCGTTGAGCCAATTTGCTTTGCTAAAATGGCATTGTAATCAGCAGTCATTGGCGAACCTTCATACTCAACACGTGTAGTTTGATGCGCTATCGTTTGACCTTCAGCATCAACCAAAGTAAACGTCGGCGCCTTAGCATAACGTTTGACTTCTTGCGGTGTATCTATACGTGGAGCAACCAAGATAACCTCTTCCCCATCATTAGCAGTAAAGGTCACTAACATAGGTTTAGAGCTAACAAACCCTAGTGATTGCGCCGTAGAATGTGGGTTAGTAGGACTATCAAAACGCACCAGAATATGTTGATCGCCCTCTGGTAGTGCTACTTGCTTAGTCGCCTTTTTGATACGTACTTGTTCCGTTGCCAAAATCTCAAAATTATTTGGCACTTTAATCACAACATCTGCCCATGCCGCCTGCGCCATCAGTAACGCTGGTAATGTTAATGCCATTAATGTTTTTTTCATTTTTATCCCTTATTTACTGAGTGCGTGATTGCGGTATACCGAATAGATGAAAGCCAGCGCAAAACGCTGGCTTGTCTTAGAGCAGTAAATATCAAATTACGATTCGATTAGAATTCGTAACGAAGACCTACGTGGTAGTAATCTTCTTTAGCGTTGTTCCAATCACCCCAGATATTAGTGTTCTGGCCGTTTTCACCGTTTTGACCGTTACGATTTACGTAACTAGTGAATAGAGAAGAACGGTCAGTCAGCTTGTACTGAACTTCAGCTGTTAGATCTTTATATTCAGCATTGTCACCACCTGTATTTTCTACATTACGGTAACCACCACGAACAACCCAGTCGTTTTGGAAGTCGTAAACAGCTGTTAGCTCGTAGCCTTTATCTTCAGATGCATCTGTGTTGTTGGTGTAGCTTACTTTGTCTTGAGAGTAAACCGCACCTAGCATTAGATCGCCGATGTAGTAACGAGTACCTACAGCCCAGAAATCGTACTTGTCAGCATTATCAGTACGATTATCTTCAGCGTTGTTTTGTTGGTAAGCAACAACTGGTGCTAGTTTACCTGCGTTACCCATATCTAGAGTGTAACGACCAGCTACATTGTAGCCGCTCTTCATGTGTTCGTTGCCAAGAATGTAAGCTGCTGACAGATCAAAATCACCAAAGCTGTTTTGGTACTGCAATGTGTCATCTTGACGGAAAACTTGTGTTGCGTTGCCATTCACAATGCCAGCTTGACGTGCAAGCGTTACATCAGACAGTGCGAATACATCCGCGATATCTGTTGCCATGATAAGGCCAGAAGCCACACGACCCGCAGTTACTTTACCCATGCTGCCCATATCAACACCGGCCCACACGTAACGAGCAGTTAGGTCTTTATTGCCATTTTTGCCTTCAGCTGCATTTACTTGGTACTCAGCCCAACCGATCACAGACATCTGATCGTTGATAGTTTGAGAACCACCAAGACCTAGACGACCATCGAATTGACCAATCGTTTTACTAGTGTCTTCGTTGTTGTCACGGTTAGTCACGTTGAAACCTAGACGACCAAATACGTCTACGTTTGAGCCATCTTCACCTTGGTAAATAGTTGCTGCTTGAGCAGTACCTGCTACAAGCATTGCAGGAAGTAGTGCTGCTAGAATTGTTTTTTTCATTTTTCTGAGTCCTAATATTATTTTTAGTTATCCCTACTCAGCATGTTCATGGCAGTGGATCCTTTTTGAACAAACCGAATAATTTTGCTTTTCATCCATGAATAATGGCTAAACCCTGATGCCATCAAATTTCCTATAAAAAGCATGGGCACTTACACATTTTTGGAGCAAAAAAAGCCAAGTATTTATGTCTTTATCAGTACATTAAGCACTCGGATTAGGCATTAAGATAGCGATTAAACCTGAATCGACCCTGAATAAAAACAGCGTTGTTTTGTATTCAGAAATAATTATTTTTGTTTGTGATTCGGATCGTATTTCTCAAAGCTCAATATGAAACATACGACACCAATATGTGCTTGTAGCAGCTGGTTGCAGCTAAATAGTCCGCGGATTACAATAGGGCTCTCATTTTTATCTCGGTTAACTTCATGCCTTATCAGTGCCCTCTTTGTCATCAATCGCTTACTCAACAAGCCAATACTTGGCGTTGCGAGAATAATCACCAGTTTGATCTTGCAAAAGAAGGCTATGTGAACCTGATGCCCGCTCATCACAAAAGCTCTAAAAATCCGGGAGATAACAAAGAAATGATGCAAGCGCGTCGTTTATTCCTAAATACTGATCACTATCAACCGCTGCGTGATCATGTGGTAAACACGCTAAGCAAGAGTATGATGCAAGGTGCAACCAACCTCTTAGACATAGGTTGCGGCGAAGGTTACTACACCTCAGCTTTTTCTAAGCTGAACAAGCAGTATCCTGAGCTAAACGTGCATGGGCTTGATATTTCAAAAATAGCAGTACGTTACGCAGCAAAACGTTACCCTGAATGCCACTTTTGCGTCGCTTCTAGCCACCGTTTACCTTTTGCAGATGATTCTTTAGATGCAGTGGTACGTATTTATGCTCCTTGCCGTCCAGAAGAGCTTCAACGCGCAATCAAAGAAAATGGCTTGCTTGTTACTGTGACACCAGCAGCAAGACATTTGTATCAATTAAAAGAGCTTATTTATTCAGATGTGCGCCTGCATAATATTGCCCCAGAGAATATTGACGGTTTTACTCTGATAGAAGATGAGCAACTGCATTACGAAATGTGCTTACAAGGCGAAGAAGCAACAGCCTTAATGCAAATGACGCCATTCGCTTGGAAAACATCGCAAGCAGTATGGGATCAGCTGGGACAGGAAAGTCAGTTTAGCTGTGAAGCGGATTTTTCAATTCGTGTATATCGTAAAAACAGCCAGTAACAAGTTCGTTTTCTTTCTTCTAAGAGCACAACACTGATTGAAATTGATTCTCATTAATTATTGAGAATCAATTTCATCTACTCTATTATCCAGCCTTTCATCTAGAGTTATATCAATTACATCCACTAACAAAGCAAAATAGCGCACCGTTGGTGGTTCTGGTATCACTGCTATCGATTAGCAAACACTCTGCACACCAAAGGTTTGGGAATATTTCATGAAAAGCATGAAACAATGGCTTTCTCTCGGCTGTATTAGTTTATTGGTTGGTTGCTCGGCGCAGTCTTCATCATCACCAAGTTCAATCAAGGCCGCACCTAGTGCTGTTACAGCAAGCACTCTCGCTCCGACATTTTATGACTACACCATTCGCTCACCAGAGGGTGAAGTACTTTCTATCGCGACACTAGCAAGTCAGATCCAAGATGCAGACATAGTGCTGGTCGGCGAATGGCATGGCCATCCTGCGGCGCATTTATTACAAGCACAATTACTTGCAGCTTTATACAGCCAAAACACCAGTCTTGCACTTTCGATGGAGCAATTTACCCGCGATAAACAAGCTATTGTTAATGACTACCTCGCCGATAAGATTGGTGAAGCCAGCTTAAAGGAAGAGGCCAATGCATGGCCCAATTATATTTCTGACTACCGCCCTTTAGTTGAATTTGCGAAAGCCAATAATTTGGATGTTATCGCCTCTAACGCCCCAAAACCTATCGTACGCTGTATTGGTAAGTACGGAGAGAACTACCTTGATCGCTTACCCAAAAATGAGCGTACTTGGGTTGCAGATTCTCTGACACTGACAGAAGATGCGTACCAAGATAAATTCATTAATTCGATGCACCATGGTGATGAAGCCCAAACTAAGCGCCAATTTGCCGCGCAAACCGCATGGGATGACACCATGGCAGAGAGCATGGTGAACTATTTAGCATCGCATCCAAACACCCAGATTTTACATACCGCTGGCCGCTTTCATGTTGAAGAAGGCTTAGGTACGGCATCACGTATTCTTTCACGCAATCCAAACTTAAAAGTCGTGATGGTCACGCCTGTGTCTTCAGACACGACCTTGAACCCAAAGGCACCGGATTATCAAGTCGAGATGCAACCCTTACCGAAACAATACATGAGTAAGGAAAAAATGATTGCAGCGATGACTAAAATCCACGGCCGCAACAAATCACTGCAGTGCTATGAATCGCAGCCCAAAGAACAATAACGGATAAGAGAAAAATCGAGAGAAGGTTGAGCCCCATCGGCGGCCAAGCTTTTTACTTCACGCTGCTTCGTACAGGAGTACTTAGCAGCTGAGGTACTGGGACTCAAAGGGAGAGATACAGCTGTATCTCAAGGCGCTATCGCCTCTCCATCCAATGGAAAACAAATAGCCCTATAAATTGATTATCTCCCTATATCCTGTCACCGAACTGAACATAATCTGGAATATCCTCGCCCATTGAGTAAATATTCCAATAAAGAATGATATTTCAGAGTTGGCTCGCATTTTAGACACTAATAAACCTCATAACGCCAATTTCGACATCATCCCCCCACTTAAACTCAAAAATTAGTGACTACCACCACCAAATGTTTCACCCTTGTTAAAATTTAGATGTTTTTTCTTTTCCCTTTGCGCTAAAACATTATGCCAAGCCAATAAAATTGCCTGATACCGGCGGCAATAAAAAGTGTACGGAAACAGCATTCAGCAAGGAGCTAGTATGAAAGGAAAAAAATTACTGTCAGCGGTGTGTATCGCCGCCTCGTTAATGGCAACGTCATCGCTTGCAGTAGCCGAAACCGCGCGCGTTGCCGTCTCTCAAATTGTTGAACACCCCGCTTTAGACGCAGCTCGCCAAGGTTTACTCGATGGTCTGAAAAAGAAAGGGTATGTCGAAGGTGAAAACCTCGAATTCACTTACCAAACTGCGCAAGGTAACCCTGCAATTGCAGTACAGATAGCCAAACAGCTTGTTGGCGAACAACCCGATGTTTTAGTGGGTATCGCCACACCAACCGCGCAAGCACTTGCAGCCTCAACTCGCTCGATCCCTGTTGTTTTTACTGCCGTTACCGATCCTATGGGTGCCAAACTCGTCACAAGCATGGATAAACCCGCACGCAATGTCACAGGGTTATCTGACTTATCACCCGTTGCACAGCATGTTGATTTAATGCATGAATTAGTGCCAAACATGAAAACTATTGGCGTGGTATTTAATCCTGGTGAATCAAACGCTGTCGCTTTAGTTGAATTACTAAAATCAGCCGCCAAAGAGAAAGGCTTTAGTGTGATTGAAGGCACTGCGCTTAAAAGTGCGGACGTCCAATCCGCAGCACAAATTGTGGCAGCCAAGGCTGATGTTATTTACGCCCCAACGGACAATACGGTGGCCAGTGCCATTGATGGCCTTGTTAATGCAGCTAACCAAGCGAATAAACCTATCATTGGTGCTTCAACAACCTATGTCGAAAACGGTGTTCTTGCAGCACTCGGATTTGATTACTACCAAGTAGGTGTACAAACTGCTGATTATGTTGATGCGCTTTTAAAAGGACAGAAAGTGTCTTCACTGCCAGTAAAAGTTGCGAAAGGCTCCGACCTTGCACTCAACAAAGCTGCGGCTGCAAAGCTAGGAATTACATTGCCTGAGTCTGCACTTAAACGCGCCACCTCTATCAAACAATAAGCATCAGACACCACGAATTAACGCAGAGCGTTAGTTCGTGGTAACCACCCAATCTAAGGTCACTCACGGCACAACTGTATTAGCAACAGACCTCATCAATAAACACAAAGGATAGTACCACAAGCAGATTTCCCCCTACTTGCGGTACCAAAGACAAGGAGTAGTTAATGTCTTTTTTCGCCTTTATCGGTACGCTTGAAATTGGCTTAGTCTACGGCTTGGTCGCTCTTGGGGTTTACCTTACCTTTCGCGTCCTCGACTTTCCCGATTTGACCGTCGATGGTAGTTTTCCAATGGGAGCTGCCGTCGCAGCTACTGCCATAGTAACCGGTGTTAATCCATGGATAGCGACAGGGCTAGCAATTGTTGCTGGCGGATTATGTGGCTTGGTCACAGGTTTTCTCGCCATTCGCTGTGGGATCCTCCATCTCCTCGCCAGTATTCTCACCATGATTGCCGCTTTCTCTATCAACATCCGCATTATGGGTAAGCCTAATTTAGCGCTACTAGGTGAAGATACGATCTTTACACCTCTTGAGTTTTTCGCAATGGATCATGGCATTGATGCCGGTGTGATCAGACTTGCTATGGTGTTCTTACTGGTTCTCTTCAGTGCTTGGTTTATTGTTCGTCTGCTCGCCAGTGATTTTGGCCTTGGCTTGCGTGCAACAGGGGTAAACAGCCGTATGGTGAATGCACAAGGTGGCAATACCGCACTGTACACTTACCTTGGTCTTGCCCTATCTAATGGCTTTGTCGGCTTCTCTGGCGCGTTATTTGCCCAGACCAATAGCTTTGCTGATGTCACATCAGGGGTCGGTACTATAGTGGTAGGCCTGGCAGCGGTGATCTTGGGACAAACATTAATTCCGGGCCGTAAAATCTGGATCGCGGTTGTTGCAGTGATCCTTGGTTCAGTTCTTTACCGATTAGCCGTTGCCTTTGCGCTTAGTAGTGGCATGTTCGGCTTACAAGCATCCGATCTTAACTTGATCACTGCACTGTTAGTGGCCATCGCACTCATTGCCCCCAAAATGAAATCATCACTACAAAAGAAAGCCAAACAACGAAAATTTAAGCGCTCACCTAACCGCTCAAAACATCTCGCCTAACAAGGAGGTAATAAGATGATTGAATTAAACGATATTCGCGTTACCTTCAACGAAGGCACTATTTTAGAAAACCCAGCATTGCGTGGTGTATCACTGACCGTGCCAGAAAAACAATTTGTGACTGTGATTGGATCGAATGGCGCAGGTAAATCAACGCTACTAGGGGCGATCAGTGGGGAAACCCAAATGACGGATGGCCAGGTGCTGATTGATAATCTTGATGTCACACATCACAGCGTCCATGAACGAGCACGCTATGCAGCGCGTGTTTTCCAAGATCCACTTGCAGGAACATGCGGTTCACTGACGATAGAAGAAAACATGGCACTGGCTTATAAACGTGGTGGACGTCGAAGCTGGAAACATGCTTTGTCATCTAACCGTCGAAAGCTGTTTCAAGAACGCATTAGTATTCTAGGGCTGGGGTTAGAAGATCGTCTAGGCGATAGTATAGGTTTACTGTCTGGCGGCCAACGCCAAGCCGTGAGCCTTGTTATGGCCACCTTAGCTGACAGCAAATTATTATTGCTGGACGAGCATACTGCAGCACTGGATCCGCGCATGGCGGCATTTGTTCTAGAGCTAACCAATACCGTGGTGAATGAGTTTAACCTGACGGTTATGATGGTTACCCACTCAATGAAAGATGCACTGGCGTACGGTGAACGTACTGTCATGCTTCACCAAGGTAACATTGTTTTGGATGTAACGGGGCAAGAACGTAAAGGCATGGATGTTAAGCAATTACTTGAAATGTTCAGCAAAGTGCGTGGCGAAGAGCTTGCTGATGACAGCCTACTACTAAGCTAACCTCCCTATTACTTATATAGTGCAACCAAGAAAACAGCAGGCAGAGATTGTCGGCTGTTTTTTTACTAATGATTGCTCAAAATAGATTCATTATCGCCTCTGCCGTCAAATTGAAGTAAAATGTGATCAGCGCCTGCATAGCAGAGCCCAAATTTGATTTAGGAAAACGATGAAAAAAACATTTGCTTTAACTCACCCAAAAAAAGCCGTACCTCGCGTTGTAGAAGCTGTTAAACACGAAGTGAAGAAATACCTGAAACGCGAGCGCAACAAAGCGCTACCAAAGGGTGCAGATTACTGGGATTTTGATTGTAAGTTTGGTCACACTGAGCAAGAAGCAAAAGTGATCCACGTGAAAGAAATCAACAAGTGTATTGATGAAGCGGAAACACTGGCGCTTGAGTCGTTCTACCTTGAAATTCTGGCGAAGCCAGCAACTCGTGCTAAACGTCAACTTTTAGAAGCAGACGACGAGTTTTAATCTTAACAACATAATGTTGAGACACTAAAAAAGCCCATTATTGGGCTTTTTTGCTATCTGCTATCTGCTATCTGCTATCTGGACAAGACTAAAACCAACGTTCCAATGAAGTGCTATCAAGTTGCTTAAAAGCACTGTTCAACACTTGCGCCAATTCTACATAGCGTGGTTTCGCTTTTACAGGCTCCATTGCTGTGCCTTCACTTTCTAGCTTTTCATGAAGTTCACGATACCAAGTCGCTAATGATGGCGGTAAGTCCGTCCGACTACGTCGCCCCAACCACAACAAACCCTGCAATGGCATACTCAGCGCAAACAATGCCACAATCATCGCTTGTGGGATCGCATCATAATTATGGAATACCATCTGACTCAAAACGCTGATCACAGCCACTGCCGGCATGACACGAATCGCGAATTGTGTCGCTTTAATATAGCGCGGCTCAGGAAACATTGGAGCCAGCTCTTTGCGCATTGGCCAGATAGCCATGTAATCCTGCCCATTACGGAACAGTGACCAAATCGATTTTCGACTCATAAAACACCAAACTTCAAATTTTAGTACAACAATTCAAATTAAGTGATAATAAACTTGATTCAAATTAAACTTTTCTAAAAATCTTTTTGTTATATTGCGTAACAATCGCTATCCTACAGCACGCCTCAATTAATTGTTGCTCGTAATCCTTATTATGGCAACTCTAAGGCAACCTCAAGGATGACCCAGAATTGCGGGTTTCTCAATTCTCAGTTCTACGGATAGACACGAATTTGACCCAGATTAGGCCGACCGAACAAAAAGTCGTCTATTCTATGGGTACTTTTTTATTCAAATGAATATCAACTTTCAGACAGATTATAGGTAGTCACTCTCATGTCTAAGCTGGTTCTAGTACTTAACTGCGGTAGCTCTTCTCTTAAGTTCGCAATCGTTGATCCTGTATCAGGTGAAGAACACCTAACAGGTCTTGCAGAATGTCTGCACCTTCCAGAAGCTCGCATCAAGTGGAAACTTGATGGTAAGCACGAAGCACAGCTAGGTAACGGTGCTGCACACGAAGAAGCTCTAGCATTCATGGTAGATACTATCATTGCTTCTAAACCTGAGCTTGCTGACAGCCTAGCAGCTATCGGTCACCGTGTTGTTCACGGTGGTGAGCAATTCACTCAATCTGCTCTTATCACTGACGAAGTACTTCAAGGTATCGAAGACGCTGCGACTTTCGCACCACTTCACAACCCTGCTCACATCATCGGTATTAAAGCAGCTCAACACGCTTTCCCAGCACTGAAAAACGTTGCTGTATTCGATACTGCGTTCCACACAACGATGCCAGAAGAAGCGTACCTATACGCACTTCCATACAACCTATACAAAGACCACGGTATCCGTCGTTACGGTGCTCACGGTACTTCTCACCTATTCATTACTCGTGAAACTGCACAGCTTCTAGGTAAGAAAGAAGAAGAACTAAACATCATCAACTGTCACCTAGGTAACGGTGCTTCAGTTTGTGCAATCAAGAACGGTAAATCTGTAGATACTTCTATGGGTCTTACTCCTCTTGAAGGTCTTGTTATGGGTACACGTTGTGGTGACCTAGACCCTGCAGTTATGTTCCACCTTCACGACAAGCTAGGCATGAGCGTTGCTGAAATCAACACTATGTTTACTAAAGAGTCTGGCCTACAAGGTCTAACTCAAGTGACTTCTGATTGTCGTTTCGTTGAAGATAACTACGGCGAGAAAGAAGAAGCAACACGTGCAATGGACGTGTTCTGTCACCGTCTAGCTAAGTACGTTGCTGGCTACACTGCAACACTAGAAGGTCGTCTAGACGCAATCACTTTCACTGGTGGTATCGGTGAAAACTCTGCACCTATCCGTGAGATGGTTCTTAACCGTCTAGCTATCCTAGGTGTTGAAGTAGATAGCGAAGCTAACCTTAAAGCACGTTTCGGTAAAGAAGGTACTATCACTTCTGCAAACAGCCGTATTCCTGCAATGGTTGTTTCGACTAACGAAGAACTAGTAATCGCAGAAGATACAGCTCGTCTGACTGAAATCTAATCTGAGATTATCAGGTTGTTTACTGTAAACGGCCTCTAACGGCTGGCTTAGGCCGGCCGTTTTTCATGGTTAACCCCATGAGTTTTTAATTTTATTGTGGTGTTGTTCCATAGTTGTTTCTAACCACTTGTGGCCTAAAACGATTACGGAACAGCGCTGTATTGTTCAATAGTTTGAGGAATTCATAGTGTCCCGTACTATTATGCTTATCCCAGTTGGCGCTGGTGTTGGCTTAACAAGCGTTAGTCTTGGTGTTGTTCGTGCAATGGAACGCAAAGGCGTTCGTGTTTCTTTCTTTAAGCCTATCGCTCAACCACGTCACGGTGGCGATCAGCCAGATCTAACAACAACTATCATTCGCGCAAACAGCGACATGAACGTTGCAGATCCTGTATCAATGGCTCGTGCAGAAGAACTTCTTCGTAACGACCAAAGCGATGTTCTTCTAGAAGATATCGTTGCACGTTTCAAAGCAGCAACAGCAGACGCTGAAGTAGCATTAATCGAAGGTCTAGTACCAACTCGCAAGCACCCATTTGCGAACCAGATTAACTATGAAATTGCTAAAACGCTTGATGCTGAAATCGTATTCGTTGTGACCCCGGGTACTGATAACCCATCACAACTTAAAGAGCGTATCGAAGTAGCATGTTCTAACTTCGGCGGCACTAAGAACGAGCAAATCTCTGGCGTTATTGTTAACAAACTAAACGCACCAGTAGATGCTGACGGCCGTACTCGTCCTGACCTATCTGAAATCTTTGACGATGCTGAAGGTACTGTTCCTTCAAACGTTGAAGTTATGCAAGTGTTCAACTCTAGCCCTATCCGTGTACTTGGTTGTGCACCTTGGAGCCCAGAGCTAATCGCAACACGTGCAACGGATATGGCGAAGCACCTAAATGCTGAAATCATCAACGAAGGTGAAATCGCTACTCGTCGCATTAAGAGCATCACTTTCTGTGCACGCTCTATCCCTCACATGGTTGAACACTTCCGCCCAGGTTCACTGCTAGTAACTTCAGCAGACCGTCCTGACGTTATCGTTGCTGCATGTCTTGCTGCAATGAACGGTGTTGAGATCGGTGCACTACTACTTACTGGCGGCTACGAGCTACCAAAAGCAGTAACTGATCTATGTGAGCGCGCATTCGAAACGGGTCTTCCAGTAATGACTGCTCAAGGTAACACTTGGCAGACATCGCTAAACCTTCAAAGCTTCAGCCTTGAAGTACCAGCAGACGATAAAGAGCGTGTTGAATTCGTTAACGAATACATGGCTAGCCACATCGATGGCCAGTGGATTGAATCGCTAACTGAAGGTTCAACGAAAGAGCGTCGTCTAAGCCCACCAGCATTCCGTTACGAACTAACTGAACTTGCTCGTAAAGCGGCTAAGCGCGTTGTTCTTCCTGAAGGTGATGAGCCACGTACAGTAAAAGCTGCGGCTATCTGTGCTGAGCGCGGTATCGCGGAATGTGTACTTCTTGGTAACCCAGAAGAAATCAAGCGTGTTGCTGAGCAACAAGGCGTTGTTCTTGGTGCTGGCGTAACTATCATCGATTCTGAAGCTGTACGTGAAAACTACGTTGCTCGTCTTGTTGAGCTACGTGGCGCGAAAGGCATGACTGATGTTGTTGCACGTGAAAAACTTCAAGATTCAGTTTTCCTTGGCACTATGATGCTAGAAAACGATGAAGTTGACGGCCTAGTTTCTGGTGCTGTTCACACAACGGCGAACACCATCGTTCCTCCGTTCCAAATCATCAAAACTGCACCTGATGCATCTATTGTATCTTCAGTATTCTTCATGCTTCTGCCTGATCAAGTACTGGTATACGGTGACTGTGCAATCAACCCAGATCCAAACGCTGAGCAACTTGCTGAAATCGCTATCCAATCTGCAGATTCAGCGAAAGCATTCGGTATCGAACCACGCGTTGCTATGATCTCATACTCTACTGGTACTTCTGGTAAAGGTGCAGACGTAGATAAAGTACGTGAAGCAACTCGCATTGCTCAAGAGAAACGTCCTGATCTAATCATCGATGGTCCTCTACAGTACGATGCTGCAATCATGGAAAACGTTGCTGCTTCTAAAGCGCCTAACTCGCCAGTAGCGGGTAAAGCGACTGTATTCGTATTCCCTGACCTAAACACAGGTAACACGACTTACAAAGCGGTACAACGTTCAGCAGACCTAGTATCTATCGGTCCAATGCTGCAAGGCATGCGTAAGCCTGTAAATGATCTTTCTCGTGGCGCACTAGTAGACGATATCGTATACACAGTTGCACTAACTGCGATTCAGGCTAAACAAGCTGAAGCAAATAACGCTTAATCGTTTTAACGACTAAACGTTAATTGAAACGCCTCCATTTTTGATGGGGGCGTTTTTTTTCGCCTTTCTTTTATCATGCCCAGTTTTAGTACTCGCTTTTAGTCTTATACCAATCTGGGTAAGTAAATATTCAGGTGGTTGCGCAGGAAAAAACACTGAAAACAAGGCGTAGATTGCAGATAGCTAGTTGTTCTATCTACAAAACCTATAACGCAGTTATCATTGATTTTAACCAGCAAGAACGATCAGTTACTTAGTTAGATTAGTATTAGCCCTTATAACCATTCCAATCTTACACGTCAGTCCGTATGCTAGTTAGCACGCTACTACGCTTACGGATAAGCTTTACTTTCATGGATGTCATCAACACCCTTGGCCTTTTTATCGGCTCATTGATTTCAAACACCCTCGCCTCCCTCTCAGGCGGTGGCGCAGGGCTGATCCAGTTTCCCTTACTGATATTTCTTGGGCTCCCTTTTAGCATTGCGCTTGCTACCCACAAAGTTGCCAGTGTCGCCCTTGGTGTCGGTGCCGCCATCAAACATATCCGATCTGGCTCGTTAAACTGGACTTTAGCTGCGTATGTCGTGGCAGCTGGGTCTCTTGGCGTTATCCTCGGCGCCAATGTGATCCTTTTTGTACCAGGGCGAATTGCTGAAGCCTTACTCGGTGGCTTAATTGTAGGGCTTGGTCTCTATTCACTGTTTCAAAAAGAGCTCGGTCAAACAGAGCAACCACAGCACCGTAATCACGTCGGCATGCTCTTAGGCGGACTTGGTTTAGCACTCATCGGTATTCTCAATGGCTCACTGACGGCGGGGACGGGTTTATTTGTGACGCTATTTCTGGTGCGCTGGTTTGGTTTTGATTACAAACGAGCAGTGGCGCTGACCTTGGTGAGTGTCGGACTATTTTGGAACGGCATAGGTGCCGTCACCATGTACACCGCAGGCGCAGAAATATATTGGCCTTGGATCCCAGTGTTATTACTCGGCTCACTATTAGGCGGTTATCTTGGCGCTCACCTTGCCACACAGAAAAGTAACCGCTTGATCAAGCGATGCTTTGAGCTACTGACTTTTGTTATTGGCTTTAAATTACTATTTGGTTTTTAATCAATCGCTTTAGCACTTAAATGAAACGTACAGGAAGATCGCGACATGGAAAAAGCAAAAATTGATATTTATTACTGCCGTCAATGTAATTGGATGTTGCGCTCAACTTGGCTCACCCAAGAATTACTGCACACCTTTAGCGAAGAAATTAAGACTGTTAGCCTTCACCCAGATACCGGTGGTCACTTTCGTATCATATGTAATGGTGAGCAAATTTGGGAACGTAAAGTCGATGGTGGCTTTCCTGAAGCGAAGGTATTGAAGCAGCGAGTACGCGATATCATCGATCCTGAACGCGATTTGGGCCACTCAGATAGCAAGTAGTAATCACTAGTAACAATAGAAGAATAAAACAACGGGCGATGAACACATTTCACCGCCCAGAGTTCGTGCTACTCAATACCGTGAAATTACACTATTCCGTTAAGTAAAATTCAATACTGGTAACAACGCGAATATCTTTCTCAATTTTATACAAATCACCGTATTCTTGCCCCGCATCGGTAATTGAGAAATTACCTTGGCGTGCAGAACGGATACTGCCCACTTTAACTCCCGCATTTTCAGCGAACTCATTGGCAGCAATACGCGCATTCTTAGTCGCCGTTTTCAGCATTTCAGGCTTAATTTGATTCAGCTTGGTAAATCGGTACGTCGGCGCATGGTTCGAAATATTGTAGCCTTTCGCTATTAACTTGTTGACCGCAGCACGTACCTTGGCGATTTCATGGGTCTTGGTCGTTTCTAAGCTAATGGTGCCCGTTAAGTCATGATCTTGTTCGACAACCACTTGGTTTTCATCACGGTATTCATAGGTACTGTAATCGATCAAACCAATCGTAATTTCGTCGTCAGTAAAACCATTCGCTTTCAATATATCGACAATTTCTTGCTGCTGCTTTTCGGCAACTTGATACAACGAAGGGATCGCTGCTTTACTCTTCACTTGGTTTGAAAAACTCAGTGACCAGTTTGCGATATCAGCCTCAACACGCTGCTCCGCTAACCCTTTCACTTCAGCCGTATTCATTGCGACTTTGGCGTTATACATTGTCTGACCAATGAAATAACCACTCGCCCCTAGCCCCGACGCAATCAACAAACTACCAAGCGCTATCCCTAATAAATTCTTGTTCATATTCTGCCTATTCATACGTTGTCGCGCACATCAGTGTTACGCTAATGTCACTAAGCATTGCACCTTTGTGCTTATTGTTCTAGCGCTGCATGTTAGGTTTCTGTCAAAGCCTGCTCACCTCATCCCTAAACACCTAAAAGCCAAGTATTACTGACAAATCACATTTTCATTCAATAACATCTAAAAGAGTTTTAGCTACAAAAAAACGCACCGAAGTGCGTTTACTATCATCATTTTCACTCACGGGTCACGTGATATTAATCACTCAGTACAACTGAACACAAGGTCTCGCCCGTAAAGCTTACCACTGACAGTTTATTGTCTTCTAACAGACCAAAACTGGCTTGGTGCTCACCACGTGGAATAGTGGTTGAGCCAGGGTTAAACGCAAAATAGTCGCCATGTGCTTGTGCTACGGGTAAATGCGTATGACCCGAAACAATCACATCGCCTTGGCGTAATCGAGGGTGTTTATCCGCATGGTAAAGGTGGCCATGGGTCAGAAATAAGCGGCGCCCCGTTGGCAGGAGAACCCAGTTGTAATCCGCCATCATAGGGAAGTCGAGCAGCATCTGATCAACATCGCTGTCGCAATTACCACGTACAGCCAAGATACGATCGGCATATTGGTTTAATTGATCAGCAACTTCTATCGGCGCATAACCAGCAGGCAGGGCATTACGAGGGCCATGGTTTAACACATCCCCCAATAAGATTAAGTGCTCAGCGCCGCTTTGTTCAAACGCAGCCAGCATGGTACGGGTGCTCTCAGCACAACCGTGTAAGTCAGAGGCAAAAAACAATTTCATCGTAACAAATTCATAGGTTCTGAGATGAGGAACATGTTACGCCCATCGTGCTCAGATTGCGAATTTGTCCCCCATATAGCCGTTACTCGTCTCGCAGCATGCCGTTGAGTACAATATTGTTGTAACTCACCATCCCTAACACTTTGCCATCTTCGATCACTGGTGCACGGCTCACCCCAAAGCGTTCAAACAAACGCGCACAATAACGCACATCCATCGAACCACTCACAGATAAGGCCGGCTTGGTCATGATTTCATACACGTTCGTCCGCTTTGGAGAGCGGTCTTTCGCTAATACGTTTTTGGCGATGTCATTCATAAGCACAATACCAAACTCATCATCCGCATCACGCTTATTCACGATAAGCGCTTTTACTTGCTGCTGCTTAGCAATACCAATGGCCTCCGCCACTGTCGTCACACCTTCAACCATGGCATAAGTATTCATCATGACATCACGAACTCTAACGATCGCTGCCTCACTCATAATTTATCCTCCACAACTTTTGTCAGCTGCTCGACTTGGTGGGCAACGCCAACGGCATCTTCTACATCAATTTGAACCGCAATACCCTGCCCCGATGTTGAATCAAATTCACCGACTTGCTCGATAGTTTCAAGAATATGGCGCGCAAGGTGCTCTTCCACTAAAAATAAAATCACATCGCGCTGAACTTCAAGTGATAAGCCAAAGAAGGTGGTTTTCTTATGAAGCCCTTCTCCACGGGCGTTATTAATAACGGTAGCCCCTGTAGCTCCAGCTTCCCGTGCAGCATCAAGCACTGCATCACTTTTATCATCTTCAACAAACGCTACTAGCAATTTAAAGCGCATTCTCTGATCTCCTTTCTCGCCATACCGATAGTTGGGCATAACCCATTACTGTCATCATCGGAAACAAACTGGCAAATGCAATCAAACCAAAACCATCTAGCATGGGATTTCGTCCCGGCACTGTCGAGGCAAGACCAAGCCCTAAAGCTGTAACAATTGGCACTGTTACGGTTGATGTGGTGACCCCACCTGAGTCATACGCCAATGGCACTATCATCTTGGGCGCAAAAAAGGTTTGCACTACAACAATGATGTAACCAACCAAAATGTAATAATGCAGAGGGTCTCCCGCCACAATACGGTAGCTTCCCAATGCGATCCCCATGGCAACACCAAGTGCGACAGCAATACGCAGCCCGTTGACTTTTATCGTCCCCCCTGAGACTTGGCTGGCCTTAATTGCCACCGCAATCAAAGAGGGTTCTGCAATCGTGGTGCTAAAGCCGATAGCCGCGGCAAACAAGTACACCCAATAATACTCAGACCAGTCAATGTGTAACGGGATCACTTCATCACTATCGAACAAAAAGGCAGGGGCCGTTAGCTGCTGTGCCATCGACTCACCTAATGGAAATAGCGCCAGCTCTAGCCCCATCAGGAAAAAAGACAAACCAAAGATAACCAACACAAAGCCAGCCACCACTTTGCGCCAATTTTTAACGGGGCGACGTAACACCGCAAACTGAAAGCCAAACATAATGATCACGATCGGCATCACGTCACGAACAGTACCAAAGAAGGTCGACAGGAAATGTTGGGCGGTGCTAGCAATTAGGCTCATACCAAGACTCCTTTCAAGCTATCCATAAGCCATATGCCATCACAAAGATCATTGGAGTGAGAGAGGCAAAAGCGATCAAGCCAAATCCATCAACCATAGGGTTTCGTCCTTTAATGGAAGAGGCAAGACCGACTCCGAGCGCAGTGACTAGAGGGACGGTAATAGTCGATGTCGTCACCCCGCCCGAATCATAAGCAATACCAATAATGCTTGGAGGAGCAAACCATGTCATCACCATCACTAAGCTATAGCCACCAATGATCATTCGATGGATTGGCCAACCTTTCAGGATACGAAGCACACCCAATACAATCGCGACGCCCACCGATAAAGCAACCGTTAGGCGTAGTCCTGAGGCGTAATCTTGCATCGCACTTTCATTACTCGCGATCATGCCACCTTCTGCTGCAACTTCTGCCGCTTCTGACGCCACTGCCGTTAATGCAGGCTCAGCTATGGTGGTCCCAAAACCCAAACAAAAAGCAAAAAACAACAGCCATGCCGCACTCCCTTTTCGAGCAAAGGCTTGTGCCATCGACTCACCAATAGGGAACAGCCCCATGTTTAAACCGATAACAAATAACGTCAACCCAAGCACCACCAGCAATAAACCAAACCCTATGGTGCCAAGTTGAGGAAGGGGTTGTTGCAACACAATAATTTGGAAAAAACCAATGACGACTATGATGGGTAATAAATCGCGCAAACTAGAGAGCATAGACTGTAAAAATGCCGTGAATCCTTTCACTCATCGCTCCCTTGTGATGCCTCCATACTCTAGTGATAGTGTTAATTTACACTAGGTTACAATTTGAAATGTAGACAGCGCGAAGTGGCACACAAATATGACTATTGTTAAATTTATCCCTTGTTATTAGCATGGTTTTTAGCCATTCTAAAATGGTCTCGTATCCAAAAATTCCCCCTCAATTATTTGCCTTTAAAATTCTATTTTTGCATCTCCGTTATACTTAATCTGCTGGTTATCACTTCGCACCAACACCATCGTGTAATACATCCAGATACAAATTGGTGATCTATCAAGGCATTATCGGGGTATCATCTAGTACAACTCATACCAATCTGGGTAAGTAAATGTTCAGGTGATTGCGCAGGAAAAAGCACTGAAAACAAGGCGTAGATTGCAGATAGCTAGTTGTTCTATCTACAAAATCTATAACGCAGTTATCATTGATTTTAACCAGCAAGAACGATCAGTTACTTAGTTAGATTGGTATCATAAGACTGTTACAAACGAATACCCACACGGCATTTGAAGGGAGAGGTTAAAATGAACATACTCGTCACTGGCGGAACAGGCTTTATCGGCAAAGCGCTTCTTCCTCACTTCAACCATGATCAGGTAACCGTCTTAACCCGAGATACTACCCGTGCTTATCAACGTTTAGGCCACCATATAAAAGTCATTAACCAGCTGATTGAATTAGATAATCTCGATAGTTTTGATGCCGTGATTAATCTAGCGGGTGAGCCTATCGTGAATAAACGCTGGAGTGAAAAGCAGAAACAAAAGATTTGCGATAGCCGCTGGCAAATCACCCAAGAATTAGTGAATAAGTTAAGGGCGGGACACAATCCCCCCCACACTTTCATTAGTGGTTCGGCTGTTGGTATCTACGGCGATCAAAAAGAAGATATGTTTGATGAGAGCCTGCAAGTAAACAAGGATGATTTTGCCCATCATGTCTGTCAGAAATGGGAAGATATCGCGCTGCAAGCACAGTCAGAACAAACCCGAGTCTGCTTACTTCGCACAGGTATCGTGCTCGCTAAACATGGCGGCGCATTAGCAAAAATGCTACCGGCCTATCAGCTAGGGCTAGGCGGCCCTCTTGGTGGTGGTAATCAGTATTTCCCTTGGATCCACTTGCAGGATATGGTCAAAGGCATTCTGTTTTTACTCAAGCACCCTTCAGCACAAGGTGCGTTTAATTTCACCGCCCCGTCACCTGTCACCAATAAGCAGTTTAGCCAAACCTTAGCCAAGGTACTACACCGCCCTCATGTATTGAGTACACCAGAATGGTTGCTAAAAATGGGGCTTGGTGAATCCGCTTGCCTGCTACTTGACAGCCAGCGTGCACTCCCAGCTCGACTTGAAGCTGAAGGGTTTAAATTTTGCTTTCCAGAACTGGAGCACGCCTTAAAAGAAACCCTTCATACCGTGAAATAGCCGCACAAAGTGCGGCCAACACATTAACTTTTTAACGGCTGAAGTAATTTAGGCAGCATGCTTTGCGCCAAGGCTAATACCAGCCCAACCGCAATCACAGGTAAACCAAGCCAAAGTGATGGGTGCCATTGTGGCGAGAGTTCAAACCCAAAGTGCACTAACGCTGCCACCATACCCTCCGCCCCCATAGTGGCCATCAGACCCGCAATCAGTGCCATCATACCGTATTCAGACCATACCGTTGCACTGATCCGCTGTCGGCTCGCCCCTAACGTACGATAGAGCTTCATCTCTTGTTGGCGCTGAGACAAGCCAAGACGTAATAACGTCAACACCAGTAAGAGCCCGCTTACCACCCCTAGCGCAGCCAGTACTGATAGCGACAATGACACTTGCTGTAACATTAACTGAATGCGTGACGCCATGATCCGTAGGTCCATCAGGCTCACGGTTGGGTAATCACGACCCAGTTGATTGAGCAAAGGACTCTGATCAGCGCCGATCCGAAAACTCACCAAGAAAGTCGCGGGAAGCTCTGCCACCACATCTGGTGAAAAGATAAAATAAAAATTAGGTCGCATATTGCGCCACTCAACCTGACGGATACTGCCGACCATCGCTGAAAATGGCTGACTGTTCACGGTAAATGCCAACTCATCACCAACTTGAATACGCAAGCGCTCTGCAATGCCTTGCTCAACCGATACTGTCCCTTCTCCTCCCCATGCTCCCGCTATAACTTTATTATGTACGGGGGGTGATTCACGCCATGTGAAATTTAACTCACGGCGTAATGCTTCATCCGACTGCTCTTGATCACTCTCCACTCGCGTATTTGTATTGTCTTGCTGAGTCTGAGTCCCCTTAAGGAATTGCTTGCCATTGGAGGCCACCAGACGCCCACGGATCACAGGATACATCGAAGAATGCGCAATGTTTTGCTCATCTAAAGCTGCCAGATAAGGCTGAGTTTCCGCTTCACTAATATTGAGTGCAAACACATTCGGGGCATCAGACGGCAAAGTCTGCTGCCAATCCGCGAGCAAATCTGTTCGTAGCAGCCATATCACCGCTAGCAGCATCAGTGATGCTGTTAATGCTGCAAGTTGTGCCCCAGTCGCTAAAGGGCTTCGACCAATACGACTCAGCGCCAACTGCATCGCAGGTCCCCACCTTTTTTTCCGCAGCAAAGCTACGACAGCCACGCCGATTACCGCCAGTAAAAATAACATGACGGCTAACCCTAACAGGGTTAACCACATTAAAGTGTTATCACCAAACCAAATTAATAAAGCCCCAAGGGGCACTAGCACCAATCCAAAGCGCCAAGGTGATGCTTGACTTACACTAAATAGCCCTGAACCGGATTGCGCAGAACCTTCAGGCTGCATAACTGCAATGGCAGGGGTATTCACGAGTTTGATTAATGAAATCCCCATGCCAGGGATCGCCACGAGCAAAGCCACTAATATACTGGTAAGTACAGGCATTAACCCCATAGGTGGCAGTGGATCAGGTAAAATATCCCCCAATGGCAATCGTAATAAGGTCTCCAGTAAAGCCCCTAAACCGACACCAAGTACAGCTGCAAAAGCAAACAACATCAATAACTGACCAGCCAACCAACGCCATAACCATGCCTTACGTGCACCAAGACTTTTCATCATAGCGACAGTCTCTCGACGGCTAGTCGTGTAGTGCTGACAAGTAAGAACCAAGGTGGCACTGGCCATGATAATGACCAGAATGAGGGTTAAGGATAAATATTGACGAGCTCGATCAATCAAATCCCCCGTACGACCTTGGGTTGATTCACTGATCCAACGCTGACCCGCTTGCAATTCAATGCTCTGCCTAAAAGAGGCCACGGCGTCATCTGCACCAACAAAGTACATTCGATACTGTACGCGACCACCAAGCTGCACCGCTCCAGTCCGCGCAATATCATCATAATGAATAAGCACGGCAGGCATCTGACTAAATGGGTTAAACGACAATTCAGGATCTTGCGCGATTAAACCAGAAACGGTGAACTGCGCATCACCTACCATGACATCATCACCCTCTTTCACCGCGAGTAATGAAAATAACCGTTCAGCTAACCAGAGTTCCCCCGGCTGCACATGCTGTGATTGAACGCGCGCAGCCCCACCAGACGATAAGGCTAAATTGCCACGTAGCGGAAAATCATTGGCTACGGCTTTTACGCTCACTAGCTGCATATTTTCATCACTAAATGCCATAGTGCCGAATCGTGTTTGCGCAGAAACGGTTAAACCGCGCTGTGATGCAGAGGCCAAAATACCATCATCAATCGGGTTACCCGACACCAAAACCAAATCTGCCGCCAACACGGATCGCCCCTGATCTGTCATGATCTTCTCGACCCGTACAACGAGTGCTGACAGCGCAAACACACACGCAATTATGAGCGTTAATGCCACAGCAACAGGCCATAACTGCCCTTGCCATAACTCTCTCCAGCTCCAACGAGATAATAAATGCGGCGAACGCTGCTGTGTTGCTACCGATGTTTCACTGAGTTCACTCATGCTGCTGCCACCATACCGCCTTCAATACGAACGACGCGATCACAACGCTGTGCAAGTTGTGGGTCATGGGTCACCAAGACTAACGTGGTGCCATGATCGCGGTTTAACGCAAAAAGAATTTCAATAATAGTGCTAGCAGTGTGCTGATCGAGGTTACCCGTTGGCTCATCAGCAAACAGGATTTTTGGCTTGGTAATAAATGCACGGGCCAAGGCGACACGTTGTTGCTCACCACCAGATAGTTGTGTGGGTAAATGGCTTTCACGCCCTTGCAGACCCACTTGGGCAAGCAGCTCCATTGCACGGGTAGCATCCCCCTCTTCACCGCGAATAATCGCCGGTAATAGCACATTCTCAAGTGCTGTTAGCGAAGGTATTAACAAAAAACTTTGAAAAACAAAGCCAATCGATTCACTGCGTAAAGCCGCGCGCGCTTCGTCATCTAACGCCGATAATGACTGCCCGAGTAATTCAATATCACCCGATGTCGGAATATCCAAACCAGCCAATAGTGTCATTAAGGTTGATTTACCTGCACCAGATACACCAACCAATGCAATACTTTCACCCTGCTCGACCTCAAGCGAAACATCCTGCAGAATAGTAATAGACGATGTTGTCGTAGCCACGTGCTTAGATACGGACACAGCTTTAATCACGGATGTAGACATGAAACGATTCCTTTCAGTTTTAATTTTTATTGTTACGCTCCCCTTAGTATCAATCACGGGATACTGCGGCACCTTAATGATACTAGGGGATAGCCTCAGCGCAGGCTACAACATGCGAGCTGAACAAAGTTGGCCAATACTCCTTGAGCCTAAACTCCGCCAGCAAGGTCATGATCTAACCGTAGTCAACGCCAGTATATCTGGGGATACCACGGGCAATGGGCTCGCACGGCTACCAAGTTTATTAGACCGTCATCAACCAGATTACGTCATAATCGAGCTCGGTGCGAATGATGGATTACGAGGCTTTCCTCCTAAAACAATTCGTAACAATTTAGCGGCAATGATCGAAGATATTCACGCCACAGGTGCTCAGAGCCTGTTAATGCAAATTCAAGTCCCCCCTAATTATGGTAAACGTTACAGCCAGTTGTTTAGCGCACTCTACCCTGAACTGAGCCAAAAATATTCGTCGCCTTTGCTGCCTTTTTTTCTTGAAGAAGTGATTTTGAAGCAAGAATGGATGATGGATGATGGCCTGCACCCGAAAGCTGAAGCGCAGCCGTGGATTGCGGATTACATGGCAAAAGAGCTCAATAAGGTGTTAGAGAAATAACCGAGTAACATCAGAAACAAAAAGGGCTAGCCGACGCTAGCCCTTAAAAATCACTTTGAAACTAATGGGTCAAGCGGCTGAATAAGTTTACCTTCTTTGCTATACATCGCGCGGTTCAAATATAACTGACCACCATCACGATACATTGTTATCAAAAAATGCATTTCACCAGTTGGATCAGCATTAAACTTATAAAAGGTACCGGCAACATGAGTAAGAGGATGCATATCTTTACCCGACCGAATAATCATACCTTCAATCTCTAACTCATTCTTACCATCAACAAATTTAGTGCCTGTTTTCCACGTGGTATCAAGTTTACGTAGTTCAAAATCCATCGCATCATCGACAATATTTAAGTAAAGATTACCGTTCAAGTCACCATGCTCGATAGTTACAGGTCGAACAAGCTTAGGCTGAGGGTTAATTCCTGCTATTTCATCAATTTCAATTTTATTGTTGAAACCTTTCTTCGAAAACTCAAGATTTTTTTCCAAAGGAACCAGTGTTTGATAAAACTCATTACCTTGAATTTTAGTTAAAAGTCCAAAGTCATACCCAGGTAACAATGCACTATTTTGAGTCAAGTTCTTGGCTTCATCATAATTAACATTTTGATAAAGCACTCCCTTTTCAACAGTTGGATTCGGCTTGTCGTCTTCAGAGTTACCGCCACATCCGACCAAACCCACAGCAACAAGTAAAGATAACAAAAGTGTCTTTTTCATAAAATTTAGCTCTACGTTGAATGATGCGGAAATAATACGAAAAGATTTCACATTGAACAACACTTCGTTATTCATAAAGCCAAATAAAATTTAAAATGCTAGCCGCAAACGTATGCAACAATAACCACAAAAACAAAACACCACATACAACCAATCGTAAGGAGATTTGTTCTGCGTTAAACAGGCTTATAGAAATATGATGTACCACGACCAGAACAGAAAAAGCTGGTTTTCGTTTTATATTTCACAGATCCTAACAACAGAAGAATCATAGAAGCAGGAAGCAAATGACAAGCTCAATTTTAATCACAGGCTGTAGTACCGGTATTGGCCGCCACTGCGCTTTCGCCCTTCATAAAGCCGGGCATAACGTAGTCGCTAGTTGCCGAAAACAAAGTGATGTGGATGCACTGCAAGCTGAGGGACTACAATGCGTTCAACTTGATTTAACCGATACAGATTCCATTCATCAAGGTCTCGAACAAGCTCTGAAACTGACCGGTGGCAAATTAGATGTCTTGTTTAATAATGGGGCTTACGGCCAAGCAGGTGCACTGGAAGACCTTCCCACTCAAGCCTTACGTGAACAGTTTGAAACCAATGTCTTTGGTTGGCATGAACTCACGAAAGCTGTGATCCCCATTATGCTCAAACAAGGTAGTGGTAAAATTGTGCAAAACAGCTCAGTGCTGGGTTTAGTGGCGATGAAATACCGTGGGGCATATAACGCCAGCAAATTCGCTTTAGAAGGTTATACCGATACATTACGCCTTGAGCTTATGAATACTCCTATTCATGTCTGTTTGATTGAGCCAGGGCCAATCGAAAGTCATTTTCGTGATAATGCCAAAAAAGCGTTTGAAAAGTACATTAATGTCGACAATTCTCGTCATATCAAAAACTATCATAAGACACTGGAGAGATTGGGCAAATCTTCGCCATCTAATAAGTTTACTTTGACATCAGAGGCCGTTTTACGCCCCTTATTACATATTATTGGCAGTGATAAGCCTAAAGCGCGCTATTTCGTTACACAACCAACTTATATCTTTGGTTTCTTACGCCGGATCTTACCTTCGTCATTACTGGATCGTTTACTCAATAAAAGTGATTAACCCTTAGCAGACCTGACTTGATAAAAGATCGTAAGGAAAGGCACTTATGATCTTTATCCGTATATTCCCACCAATATTAAGCTGTTCAATAAGCGTCCAAATTAGAAACTACTTGCGTTTATGCGGCCTTATTGATTGTTTTAAATCAGATAAACACCCTTTCCCTTACGATATACTCAAGTTTCATCAAAAAACACCAGTAACGTAATATAACTGTCACAGAGTGATCGTAAATTAGTCACTGTTGAGCAAACCCTCATCGCCCCCTATATAAAAACGAGAACGATACTGAGGAAGACCATGTCCTTACGACAACTAAATTTACTTTGTGTCTGTGTGACACTCGCATTACTACTAACCTTCAACGGTTAAAAAGGAGAGCCCAGCTCTCCTTTTTGCTTTTTCATTCCCCTGCATCCCCTTGATATTAACGTCACTATCCCCATATAGTGAATATCAAACAGTTTATGGAATGAATGGCATGTACCAAAACTCAGCTATCGAAATCAACGAACAAAATTTACAACAAGTTATTGAGCAATCAATGCAAACTCCCGTTGCTATTAGCTTTTGGGCGCCATCTATGCCTGAAACCGCTGAAGTTAACGCCTTACTCAATAAGCTGGCTGCTGAATACCAAGGTTTACTCACAGTGGCGACATTAAACTGCGAAGCGCAACCTGCAGTTGCACAACAATTTGGCGTTCGTGGACTGCCAACAGTGGCTCTATTCAAAAATGGCCAACCCGCAGACGGCTCTGCTGGTCCACAAACAGAAGATAGCCTGCGCACCATGTTGGCAAAACATTTACCAAGCCAAGATGAGATTGCATTAAAACAAGCGCTAAACTTGGTTGATACCCAAGCGTTCAATCAAGCACTACCAATGTTGCGTGAACTTGCACCTAAGTTTCCACAGCAAGCGATTGTAACCTTAGCCATTGCTGAATGTTTAGTGGAAACACTCCAGTTTGATGAAGCAGAAACCTTACTGGCTACTGTTACCATGCAAGATCAGGATGCAAAATATAAAGGCTTAATGGCGAAACTAGAGCTTCATAAGCAGGCAAGTGAATCACCTGAAATTCTATTACTGGAAGAAAAACTTGCTGCAGACCCAAGCGATAAACAAGTCGCTTATGAGCTTGCCGTTCAATACAGCCAAGTTAATCGCCAAGAAGAATCATTAGAGCTTTTAATTGGCTTGCTACGCAAAGAAATGAACTTTGCTGACGGTAATGCGAAGAAAACAATGATGGATATCCTTGCCGCACTGGGTCAAGGCAATGCGATTGCTGCACAGTACCGCCGCCAACTTTACTCACTCTTGTACTGATCATAACAAGGGTAGAATTGAGCTAATAATCTGCTTCTACTTTAAAGAGAATTAGATTGAGGTTTGAATATCGAGATAAAAGCCATGTTTTTCATGGCTTTTTTTATGGATGTGGAAATGCAGCGGCTAATCTAAATGTTTTTGTCACAGCACGAAGAAGAGGCAAACAATGGATTTTGTAAACCTTCAATAATTGGACAAACCGCCCCCTCATTACCAGGACACTGGTTGGTCAAGGTTTCCAATGTGTGTTTCATTTGCTGTAATTCAGCAATTTTGTGATCGATTTCTACCAATTTCTCTAGCGCCTTCTCTTTCACATCGGCACTTTTCCGCTGAGGATCACGAGATAGCCCCAGCAAGGCTTTCGCTTCATCTAAGGTAAATCCAACTAAACGCGCACGTCGAATCAGATTGAGTTCGGCAATATGGCTCTCGTTATAGCGGCGATAACCATTGCTCGCCCGCTGCGGTGAACTAATAATGCCTTTATCTTCATAAAACCGAATCGTCTTGGTGCTCAAATCGGTTTTTTTAGCTATATCACTAATGTTCATTCTTTTACCTTTCGCACGTCAGTGACACGTGCTCTGTCACAGCCAGATTTATTAGCATCGCATAAATAGTGTTGACCTTCCAGTTGATGGAAGGTTTATGCTATGACCTAACTCGTATTCCATCGACAGTGTGCTAGCAAAGCAATCGACTCATTGATCTACCATGCTGCCGCCTTATACCTATTTGATTAAGGTTAAAACTATGGCTGAATTTCATCTACCTTTAAGCCAAGTTCGCTGCATGAACTGCGCTAATAAAATAAAAGCGGCTTTAACAGCGCTACCCAATACCACCGCGGATGTCGATACAAAAAAAGCAAAGGTGAGCACTGAAGAACCCTTACGCGCGATCTTTTCCGTTATCGAAGATCTCGGTTATGGCGTCGGTCAACAACATTCATTACCACTAGCAGGCTTGTCATGCGGACGCTGTGTTGCCAAGGTACAGCAAGCTTTCGATCAACACCCACTCGTCAGTAAAGCCACAGTCACTAAGCACCAGCTCGATATTTCTGGACTTATTTCTACGCAAGAGATCAGTGAAATTGTTACTGTTTTAGGTTACCGGGTTGAACAACAACCGACTATCACCTTGGCACTCAGTGGACTAAGCTGCGGAAAATGTGTCGCTAAAGTGGAGAAAGCACTGGGTGAACAAGCGGATATTAGCCAGTTTAGTGTGACGAAGAATAGTGCTGTCATTTCCAGTGCCCTCACAACAACCACGCTTATTGAAATCATTGAACAGCTAGGCTTCCAAGCCACCATCGCCTCACCTGAATTTAGTGATACCACAGCGAACACTGATACTGAAATATCAGCAAGCACTGAGCAAACAAATGCAGAAACAAACCAAAAACAGCACCAAGCCGATATTGGCACTAGAACGGCCACTCAGGTTGAAGATCTGGCTAACCAACAAACGACGCAGTTTTTACTAACAGGCATGACATGCGCCAGTTGTGTTTCTTCGGTAGAGAAAGCAATTCTCAGTGTCGCAGGGGTACTAACGGCTAATATTAACTTGGCTGAACGCACTGCATTAGTCAGTGGTACTGCCGCTGATGTTGATATTATTACTGCTGTTATTGAGGCGGGTTACGGTGCAGAAGTCAGCGAAGATGAACACTCTCGTCGCCAGCGCCAACAAGAGCAGCAAACCACCAGCTATAAAACCCATATCCGTAACGCAATCATCGCACTGAGTATCGGTGTTCCATTGATGGCTTGGGGAGTATTTGGTGGCAGCATGATGATAGACTCCACAGCAAGCCAAATGGGCTGGGGATTTATCGGGGTCATTGCGCTTGTACTCTTAGTTACTACAGGCCGTCACTTTTACGTCAATGCTTACAAAGCCTTTCTACATCACCGTGCAAGCATGGATACCTTAGTTGCACTGGGCACTGGTGCAGCATGGGTCTACTCCACCCTAGTGGTCATTGCACCAGACTGGTTCCCGCCGCAAGCTCGCCATGTTTATTATGAAGCGTCTGCGATGATCTTAGGCTTAATTACACTGGGGCATGCGCTGGAAGCAAAAGCGCGAACACGTACCTCTCAAGCCATAGAGCGTTTGATCGATCTACAGCCTCAAACCGCTATCATTGTTCGCAACGGTGAGGAAATCGAAGTCGAACTTGATCAGGTTCAAAAAGGCATGCTGGTACGTTTACGTCCTGGCGCAAAAGTACCGGTAGATGGTGTTGTTGAACAAGGCGATAGCTACATTGATGAATCCATGCTGACCGGTGAGCCACTAGCCGTAAACAAACAGTCTGGTGACACGATTCATGCCGGTACTATCAATCAAAATGGCAGTCTGCTGTTTAAAGCCGAGCAAATCGGTAACGACACCATGCTAGCGCGTATCATCCAACTGGTTCGCCAAGCACAAAGTAGTAAACCTGCACTGGCAAAGCTGGCCGATTCAATCTCCGCCATTTTTGTACCTGCTGTCATGATCATTGCAACAGTTACCGCAATGGCATGGTACTACTTCGGTCCGCAACCTTCCGCTGTGTATATGTTAGTCACAGCAACCACAGTGCTCATTATTGCCTGCCCATGTGCGCTTGGCTTAGCCACCCCAATGTCGGTTACCGTTGGCATTGGCCGTGCTGCTGAATACGGTGTACTTATTCGAGATGCAGAAGCCATGCAAGTTGCTGCTAATATCGATACTGTCGTGTTGGACAAAACAGGAACAATTACGGAAGGTAAACCACGTGTCACTGAAACCATTAGCTATAGTGATTACAGTAAACAAACCCTGCTCAGCTTAGCAGCAAGTTTAGAGCTTCATTCTGAGCACCCGCTTGCAAAAGCCTTTGTTCAAGAAGCACAAGCACAATCGCTAACACTGGATGACAATGCCCAATTTAAAGCAATACCAGGGTTAGGTGTTGTCGGGAATCTTAGTTCGCCAGCAACGAAAACTCACTATGAGCTACTGCTAGGCAACGCTGCTCTACTGGAACAGCATGGTATCTCGACTGAAATGGCACAAGCAGATAACTTGAAGCTCGCACAAACAGGCGCAACTGTTGTGTTCTTTGCAGTAAACCAAAAATTAGCGGGAGTCTTTGCTGTCAGCGATCCACTACGCGCCGATTCGGCGGCAGCCATCAGCCGGTTGCAAGCCATGAAGCTCAATGTCGTCATGCTTACGGGTGACACCGAAGTCACTGCAGAAGCCATTGCCAAACAAGCAGGCATTGATCGTGTTATTGCTGGCGTATTACCCGATGGTAAAGCGCAGTTAATTACCGACCTTCAGCAGCAAGGACAACGCATTGCCATGGTGGGAGACGGTATTAATGATGCCCCAGCCCTTGCTCAAGCCGAGGTTGGTCTTGCAATGGGAAGTGGTAGTGATGTCGCAATTGAAAGTGCACAGTTCACTCTAATGCGCCACTCTCTCCATGGCGTGGCAGATGCTTTACAGCTTTCTCAAGCCACACTGAATAATATGAAGCAGAATCTCTTTGGTGCCTTTATTTATAATTCGCTAGGGATCCCAATTGCTGCAGGGCTACTCTTTCCTTTCACAGGAACCTTACTAAGCCCTGTCGTAGCAGGTGCAGCAATGGCTCTGTCTTCCATTACTGTTGTTAGCAATGCGAATCGACTACGTCTATTCACCCCAAATAAGAAGGAGAGCTAAGATGGTACTCATTATCGGGGTCGCCCTTATTGCATTTATTGTTTGGTGGTTTTGGTTACACCCCTCTCGATAAGTCACCAATAACGGCTGTGACATAACATTAACGCGCCATAGGGATAAATTGTTCAAGTTTAAGAGCTATGATATATCTAACTGAAACAATGACCTTTGGTGCGTTATGCTAAAATCTTTCATCTCGAAGTTGTTTATCGTTTTACCTTTTTTGGCTTCCAGCGCCTTTGCTGAACCTATGGTTTGGCACGCCACTGATGGTCACCGCCAATTTACAATTTTAGGCTCTATCCACGTAGGTACTCAAGATATGTACCCACTACCTGAAATTTTCCTCAACCACTGGCAAGCCGCTGATGGATTAATCGTTGAAGCCAATATTCTTGATACCAAGATGCCATCTTTCACCTTTAATCCGCCTCTCACTCATGCACTACTTAATGAGTCAGACACACAAAAGCTCAACCAAATAGCCAAACAGCTAAAACTCGCCCCCAATGACCTGGCTTATGCCCCACCATGGTATAGCGTAATGAGTATTCAATTAGCACTGGCTTATAACCTTGGACTGCAAACGGAATTAGGGGTCGATTATATTTTACTAGAACGAGCCGCAAACCAATCAATGCCCATTCATCAATTAGAGAGTGTTGCCAAACAGCTTGATATGATGAAGAAGCTACCAAACAATGGGTTAGACATGCTGCTGGAGACCATTCATGATTGGGATGAAGTCGATGATCAACTCGACTGCCTCATTGCCGCTTGGCAAGACGGCGATAAAGAAAAACTCGACCGTTTATTTATTGCGAGTAGTTACTCAGATGAAACAGATTTTATGCTCATTGATCAGCGTAATACCAACTGGGTTGAACAACTGAGCGATATGAAAAAATACCCGGCAGGAAATTACATGCTAGTCGTCGGTGCCTTTCATCTAATTGGTAAGCAAGGACTCCCAAACCTATTAAAAGAAAAAGGCTTTAGTGTTCAGTTGCTAACCCAAACCGAAAAATCCCAGTGTGAGTGGTGATCGACATAATCAATCAAGTTTCAGCTTCACAATCACCCCTCTCAAGGATGGAAGTATGCCGCTAAAAGCGTTTTTATTATCACTAGCTTTACTAACAGGCTGCACATCTATACCGGATAACGTTGAACCTGTTCAATCTTTTGACATTAACCGCTTTCTTGGCCAATGGTATGAAGTCGCTAGGTTAGATCATTCCTTTGAGTCTGGACTATCCAATGTCACTGCAACTTACGCGCTGCGTGATGACCAAGGTATCAGTGTTATTAACCGCGGATTTTCAGCAGAAAAAGAACAATGGAGCGAAGCAATAGGAAAGGCCTATTTTGTCGATAAAAACGATATTGGCCACCTAAAAGTCTCTTTTTGGGGACCTTTCTATTCATCGTACGTTATTTTTGAATTAGGTGAGAATTACGATTACGCCTTTGTGTCTGGCTATAGCAAAGACTACTTATGGCTACTATCACGTACACCACAAGTCGACCCTAGCATCATGGAAAAATTTATCACTGATGCGAACAAAAAAGGTTTCGATACTTCAACATTAATTAGGGTTGAGCAGGAATAGGTTCAGCTAAACAAAAAATGCCCCGTCTTTCGATGGGGCATTTCATTTATCAGCAGACACTTAATAATGTGCTGTTTGATGCTTACAACGATAAATATCAGCGTAAACTGAAGTTGGTGCACCGTGCTCTGTCGCAACAATCTTAGTGACTTGGTAACGATTACCCGACATCATGTACGCTTCATTCGCAAGATTCACCTCTAGGTTTTCAGGCGTCGTTTCTTTAATGAACTGAGAGCCCAACACCTTACAAGCCGTATTTTCAATTTCAGCAAAAGTGATCGCTTTTACTTGGTGCGCGCCCGGCAAAAGCTTAACTGCGTCAGCATTGTTAGTTTCTTGAGGAGCATTTGCTGAACACTGGTAAATTGCAGCCACTACGCTTGATGGGCGACGCTTACGGGTTTCCAATACTTCAACAATGCTGTAATGACTACCACCACTTTGGAAAGTCACATTTTTTAACTCACGATCCACATTGTTAGGGTGAGCATCTTTAATGGTGTGGGCTTTTAATAACTGACAACCTAGCAGGCGAGCTGAAGTCTCTGAAATCTTAGCAATGTTTTGAGCACCAGGCTCAATTCGGATCTTTTTCGTTGCACAGCCAGTTAAAGTTAGAAGAATACAAGAGAATAGAATTAGCGCTTTCATGACATACACTTATAAATTTTTGATGCGCAATTTTAGCACCACTACGCATCAAGTCTAATAAACGCATTAATTTACCGCTATTTATCGTCCATTTGAACAAAATACAGACAAAACAAGAGCCTAATAAAATAAAATAAAATAAAATAAAATAAAACTGTATATGCCAGTGGAGACATATACAAAAAAGCAGAGATACGCTACCAAGCTACGCTACACACCTCATAAATGTTCTATCGCTTGAACGAAAAAAGCCTCGTCTTTCGACGAGGCTTTAAAGATGGTCGGTGAAGAGCCTGCTTTTGAAGATCTGGGAACCCCCGACCCTCTGATCCGCCACTCTACAGAGCTGCGATGCGCGGCCAAACTGCGCCATCCACTACACAAATCCACATTCGCTTGAACGAAAAAAGCCTCGTCTTTCGACGAGGCTTTAAAGGTGGTCGGTGAAGAGGGATTCGAACCCCCGACCCTCTGGTCCCAAACCAGATGCGCTACCAAGCTGCGCTATTCACCGAGCTGTATATTTTACATCCTACCAGATTATTCTGCTCGACATACATCCAACAGAAATAAAGTGGTCGGTGAAGAGGGATTCGAACCCCCGACCCTCTGGTCCCAAACCAGATGCGCTACCAAGCTGCGCTATTCACCGACATAGTATATTTTAAATCTTACCAGATTATTCTGCCCGATATACATCCAACAGAAATAATAGTGGTCGGTGAAGAGGGATTCGAACCCCCGACCCTCTGGTCCCAAACCAGATGCGCTACCAAGCTGCGCTATTCACCGACTGACTCAACAGGATTGCTGTCGAGGTCGCTTATAATACTCAGCACGGTAAATTACGCAAGCACTTAACGTGTTTTTTTTCACTTTAAAAGATCAGTTGCTTATCTAACGCGCATTTTGCTTAATATCACGCACTTAGAGTGATCTGACACACAAAGCAAAGTACAACTTGCATACAGTTTTAATACCATTGATCTAGATCATCATAACAAATCGTTATCATTGGGTATCGTGTCAGCATTATTCAGCGATGCTAAGGATTAACATGGACTTTTGGTTAGATCTCCTCTTCGGTAATGCCGTTGGCCTATCTTCAATGATCGTGATCTTTGGCGCACTAGGATTAATGATCTTTTTCGGTGGGTTCTTTGTTTACAAAGTGCTCTCGGCACCCTCTCCTCACTAGAGCCATTAAGCAAAATACATTTTTGCTGACCCGGGGTCTTTATTGTTTGCACGACCGCAAAGAGTAGCTTGACCCTGGTCACTTTTCTTCTGGCCTATGACGTAGCTTCAGTCTGAAAATTCGCTCAGATTGAAGCCTTCCTATTTAATCATTTCACGCCACAACATTTCCAATTACAAATTGATATACTAGAAAGACCCGTTTCTTAAGCTATATCATCATGTCAGATAACGATGAACTCGATCTCTTTAAAGAGATGATGGCCGACGTTGCGCCAATCACCCAAGATAAAATTGAAACCACGGCCAAGCATCAAGTAACTGATGCGCATCTTGCACGCCGTCTTGCCGCACAAACCCTGACCAACAATGATCCTGAATACCTCTCACTGGATTACGCCAAAATGTGTAAACCTGATGATATGTTGGAATTTAAGCGAGATGGCGTTCAAGAGGGTGTATTTCGGAAAATGCGCCTAGGTAAATACGACATTCAGGCGCGCCTTGATCTTCACCGTAAAACATTAAAACAAGCCCGCGACGAAGTGCTGCAATTTCTACGTCAATGTCACCGGATGGATATTCGTACCGTCATTATCGTGCACGGCAAAGGTGAACGTTCAAACCCACCAGCCTTAATGAAGAGCTATGTTTCAACTTGGCTAGAGCAAATCAGTGAAGTAATGTGCTACCACTCGGCACTTCGCCAACATGGTGGCAACGGTGCGTTATATGTGATGCTAAAGAAATCACCTGAGAAGAAGCTCGAAAATCGAGAACGTCATCTCAGCAAAAAAGGCTAACCGCAAACATTAAAAAAGGAGCTCATCGCTCCTTTTTTGTTTCAATCGCACATTCTGCTACGCCATGTAAACGACTCGCATAGCCAGCAAGATCAACACAACGCCTGAGACACGATCAATCCAATGTGCTTTGGCACGTAGCTTCTCTAAGACCTTTGGACGCGACAAAATAATCGCAATAAGGGTATACCACAAACCATCGACAATGATGGGCGTCGCCACAATAATCACACGGCTACTTAATTCTGCACTTAGCGCAACGAACTGACTAAATAAAGCAATAAAATACAACGCTAATTTAGGGTTTAATAATGAGATCATTAAACCATCACGTGCCGCTTCAATCATGGTTGTTGACTCACCTGCTTTTAACTTAGCAGCAATTCCCCCTTTTGAACGCAGTGCATTCACCCCAAGGTAAGCTAAATATCCAGCACCTGCGTAGCTAATAGCAGTAAAAAGCGTCGGTGACTGTTTTAGAACTACCGCGAGTCCTAAAATGCCAAGTAAAGCATGAATCCCCACGCCCAAAGAGTGTGACCAGGACGTGATCATCCCATGCATACGTCCACTGGCGAGACTATGCTTAGCAACGACAGCAAGGCTAGGACCCGGTGACATTGCACCTAAGGCCGAAATAAGAAAGAGGGAAAACCAAATACTTAGCGTCATTCGCTAACTCCGTGCAACTGTTATTTATCAAACTGTCGGTGACAATATCAAGGCTGCACTATTAATTGAAATCAAAAGAAATCATCAAGCTTATGATTTCAACTCATATCCATTGAGTACATAGAATCACGCATAATCCGCAACACATGCTGACGCAACCACTGATGTGAGAGGTCGCTGTGATATTTAGGGTGCCACATCAACCAGTATTTATGCTGTTCAACGGGTATAGGCAATGGCAAAAAATGAAGGGGATAAGTTGGTTTCATGTTATGAGCAATATGCTCTGGCACCACCATCAACATATCGCTGCGGCACAAGGTATTGAATGCTGCAGTAAAAAATGGCACTCGAAATTTCACATCTCGCTCACACCCCTGAGACGCTAAATAACGATCAATGAAGCTGTCTTTATCACCGCCACCAGAAACGGATATATGACTATATGCAAGAAAGTCATCAAGTGAGATTTCTGTTTTTTGCGCCAACGGATGCGCTTGGCTCATTACACATACCGGGTAATCAGCGCCTATCGATTCACCACAAAGACCTTCTGGCAAACTTGGTAACATCGAAGAGAATAACTGAATATCCCGTTGCCCTAACTGATGATAAAAGTCTTGCTGCCAAAGTTGGTATTCTACGGAAACGTGAGGGGCATGGTGACGCAGTGATTCGACAACATCAGGCAAAATATACTGTGCCACATAATCAGACGATGACAGCACGACCCTATCGTGCCATGTCTGTGGATCAAAGGTATCGAGTTGCAGAATACTTTGACAATCACTGAGCATAGCATCAACCCGCACCTTCAACTGCTCCGCCTTTGGGGTTTTCAGTAGCTGATTACCATCACGAACTAACAAGGGATCACCAAAAATATCACGCAGTTGCGTCAACTGGCGGCTAACCGCTGACTGCGTCAGATGTAACTTGGTCGCTGTTCGGCTAACGTGACATTCTTCAAGCAAAACTTGTAACGTCACCAGTAGGTTTAGGTTGATGTTTTTCATACTGCGTTTGCTATCTCATCTAAGTATTGGCGCTTACACTTTAGCAATCGGAGCAAAGTTACCTTGAGTTAGCTTCGCCAAGTCTTGTGGTGCTAATTCAATTTCTAGACCACGACGCCCCGCACTAACACAAATGGTATCGTAGCCTTGTGCAGAAGCATCGATGAAGGTTGGTAAGCGTTTCTTTTGCCCCAACGGACTAATACCGCCCACAATGTAACCTGTGGTTTTCTCTGCAATTGTAGGATCAGCCATGTCGGCTTTCTTACCACCTGCCGCTTTTGCCGCCGCTTTTAAATCCAACATCCCAGCCACAGGCACCACAGCAACAGCCAGTTTTTTCGGATCGCCATTTAGGCTAAACAGCAGGGTTTTAAACACTTGTTCAGGGTTTTGCCCTAACGCCTCTGCCGCTTCTAAGCCAAAATTAGTGTTAGCCGGATCGTGCTGATACTGGTGCACGTCATAATTAATGCCTTGTTTTTTAGCCAATTTAATCGCCGGCGTCATAATAATATCTCTCTTTTATTTGTAATACGCCAGTATGATGCTGGCATCCAAATATCATACGCTTTTCATCAAATAAAAAAATGGCTCCTTAATAGGAGCCATTCATTAACGGAAAAATATCAGAGTTTAAAGGTAAGTGATTTCACCTTTTGGTGCGAACTTGTTCACATCGACTGGGCTGTTTTTCTCTAGGAACTCTTTTAGAACTTCAGCATCCACAAAGCCAGTATTTACATAGCCAGGGTGGTCAGCCAATTTAGGGTAACCATCACCACCTGCAGCATTAAAGCTAGGCACGGTAAAACGGTATGTCGCTTTAGGATCGAGTTTCTTACCGTTGAGAACAACGTTGCTTACTTTACCATCTGCAACTGTCATTGAAATACCGTAGAACTGTGCATAAGCGCCTGAATCAACAGGTTTAGTCGCAACAACATTTAAGTAATCAAGTACTTCAGCACCGCTCATGTCAGTGTAAGTCACGATATTACCAAACGGCTGCACAGTTAATACGTCTTTGTAAGTGATATCGCCTGCTGCGATAGAATCACGCACACCGCCAGAGTTCATTACTGCGAAGTCCGCTTTAGCACGTTGCATGTGCGATGCCGCAATTAAGCGACCTAGGTTCGTCTGCTTAAAGCGAACAACGTTGCGATCCCCTTCCAACTTACCGTTTGATTCCGCAATCTTAACGTTAAGCTGTTCTTGGCCTTTTTCTTGGTAAGGCGTTAGGAAATCAAGTACTTCCTCATTTTGCGCAATTTCATCTTGAATGAAGACACGTTTCTTCGAGCCATCGGCTAGTTTCACTTTTTTCTTCAAGTTCACTGGCACTAAGTCATAGCTCACCATGCGTAACTCACCGTTTTGGAATTCAAAATCGGCACGACCTACGTATTTACCCCATTCATGAGCTTGAACAATCCAAGTGCCATTTTGATTATCTGGCTTACATGCATCACCTGGCTTGAAATTCTTGTTGTACATGTTTGGACCTTCCATGCACACAGGTTCTTGCGAGTGACCACCCACGATCATATCCAGATCGCCTTCTTGCAGGTAACGAGCCAACGCCACATCACCCGGTGCATTCACACCACGGTTACCATTTTCATAGTGGCCCATGTGCGTCGCCGCAATAATCACGTCTGGATTTTCAGTTTCGCGTAACTCAGCAATGATCTTTTTCGCTTCAGCTTTAGGATCGCGGAATTCAACCCCGCCAATGTATTCTGGGTTACCAATTTTCGCTGTATCTTCAGTTGTTAAACCAATAACCGCGATTTTAATACCTTGCTGTTCGAAGATTTGGTATGGCTGGAATAAACGTTTACCCGTTTTCTTATCGTAGATGTTAGCCGACAAGAATGGGAAGTCAGCCCAACCTTCTTGCTTGCGCAGTACATCAAGTGGGTTATCAAATTCGTGGTTACCCAATGCCATCGCATCGTAACCCAGCATGTTCATGCCTTTAAAGTCGGGTTCTGCATCTTGAAGATCAGATTCTGGTACACCCGTATTGATATCACCACCAGAAAGAAGCAACGTGGTGCCACCTTCAGCTTTTACTTCCGTGCGAATTTGGTCAAGCAAGGTTTTACGTGCTGCCATACCATACTCACCGTATTTGTTTTCCCAAAAACGGCCATGGTTATCATTCGTGTGAAGGATAGTAATTTTGTAAGCTTTATCAGCATCCCAAGTCGGCGCGTTACTATCAGCTTGGCTTGCACAACCACTAAGTACTGCAAGTAAAGCTGCACTTAATGCAGTTTTCGCGAATAGGCGTTGCTTCATGAATATCACCTTAAGTCAGTTATTATTATTCCTTTATGCCACTACTCTTTGTCGTGCCTAAAAGGACAACTATTAGAAGTAGAAATCAGCGTTAGTTTAAAAGAATTACTGTTACCAAGGGCATCCATTTCATGAATATGTTGGTTAGATCACCATACTATGGTGCTAATTGCCTGATTTATTGCAAAATTGCATAAAAAAGCTCTACCGAAGTAGAGCTTAATAAAAATTGGCGTCATCTATGCTAGCTAATAATAGCTTCTATACCATTTAGGCCGTTGTTGCTTCACGTGCCGCGTGTTTTACAAATACAGCAGCAATCGCAGCAATGGCTAAGAAGAAGCAGTAATAAGAGTGGCTAACCACTTCTAGCGGCGAAAGCCCAAAGACTGACCCCAATAACAAACCTTGGGCACCGTATGGCAAAATACCTTGAACAACGCACGAGAAAATATCAAGTAAGCTGGCTGCACGACGTGGCGTTACACCATTCGTTTCCGCCAGTTCACGCGCAACACCGCCCGAAACGATAATTGCAACAGTATTATTGGCTGTACAGCAGTTTGTTAAGCTCACAAGGCTAGCAATACCTAGCTCACTCGCTCGCAAGTTTTGCCCTTTAGAATGCGCTTTACTAAACACATTGATCACACGGCTAATCAGCTGGGTAAGGTAGGCTAAGCCACCCTGTTGACGCATGAGTTCCCCCATACCACCAATCAACATCGACAGTAAAAAGATCTCTTGCATGTTACCAAAGCCTGCGTAAATATCTTTAGCATAAGTCGCAAGGCCGTACTCTTCTGTCACGGCTAAACCAACACCACCAGCCAGAACAATACCTAAACTCAGAACAACAAACACGTTAACACCTGATACCGCAAGTACCAAAATGGTGATGTACGGCAATACTTTGAGCCATTCAACATCGCCAGTTGCAGGCACTTCAGTCGCAGTGCTACTAAACGCAAATAACAAAATCGCCGCGATCGCAGCAGGCAAAGCGATACCGATATTCTCTTTGAATTTATCGCGCATCTGGCAGCCTTGCGAGCGTGTCGAAGCAATCGTTGTATCAGAGATAATGGATAAGTTATCACCAAACATTGCGCCGCTTAACACGACGCCAGCAGTCAACGCAACGTCCATACCTGCCGCTTGCGCAATACCAAGTGCAACAGGTGCGACAGCAGCAATCGTCCCCATAGAAGTACCCATTGCCGTAGCAATAAAAGCAGAAATAACGAAGATACCCGGTAGGATCAAGCTTGACGGTAGCATCGACAAACCAAGATTAACGGTCGCATCAACTCCCCCTGTCGCTTTCGCTACAGAAGCAAATGCACCCGCTAATAAATAAATCATACACATAGCGATAATATCGCCATGGCCGACCCCTTTAATAAACTGCTCAATAGCTTTGTTCAGCTTATTTTTGCTGATCAATAATGCAACCACAACAGCAGGCAATGCCGCTACAGGTGCTGGTAATTGATAGAAAGCAAAATCTACACCTTGAAAGGTTAAATAACTCCCTACACCAATAAAAAGTGTTAAGAAAACACCGAGTGGTAAAAGAGCAAGTGCTGACGGAGCAATAGGCTGGCCAGACTGAGATTGTGTTGTGTTCGACATGATGGCTATAGACATCTATTTTAGAATTTGGCTTAGACTAAAACTAACCTCTAACAGAGTCAACATCTAGACGTCTAAACATCCAAATAACCATTAAAATCCTAAATGGTATGAAATCACAAAATTACTATAAAACCTGATGAATAGATTGCTCATTAACTATAGAATATACCGATCGACATACCATAAATCGGTTTTAGAGCATCCTTCATGAATCTAACAATGAAACAAAAAATACTCGGTAGTGTACTAACTGCAATACTGCTAGTTACGGGTACTTTGACTTGGCTTGCCGCTGGCGAACTTTTCTCACAAAGTCGCAGTGGTATATATGCCCGCGCAACCAGTGTCACGAATGTGGCAACCAACGCGATTAATTATTGGATCAACGAACATAAAGCCATCCTAAAATCCACATCCCAAATTACAGATCCAAAACAGCAGCAAGCTGTTATGCAAAATGCTAAAGAGATAGGTAAATTCAATGATGTCTTTTTCGCTGATCTAAATGGCAACATGTACCTTGCTGGTACAACTCAACCTCTTGCGGGGTTTGATGCCCGCTCTCGTGACTGGTATCAACAAGCATTAAATGCATCTAGCGTTGTAACTTCAGCTCCCTATAAAGGTGCAAACAATAACCAAACGATGCTGACTTTTTCTACCCCTGTACGAGAAAATGGTCGAACTATTGGTGTTATGGGCGCAGATATTACCCTAAGTTCACTTCAAAACACGATCACCAGTTACAACTTAGGAGAAAACGCCCATGCCATGCTTTTAACTCAGCAAGGCACCATTCTGGCTTACCATAATAACCAGTTAATACTAAAATCCCTTTCTCAACTCGCTCCTGAGCTAACTGTTGAGCAGATCAATAGCGCGATGAATGAGCACAGCATTCAAATTTATGAAGAAAATAAGCAACAAAAGCTTATCTATTTTGGTCAAATTGCCGCAAGTAACTGGATTTTTGCCATTCAAATGGATCGTGCAACAGAAGAAGCCAGCCATAACCAACTACTGCAAAACCTTATTTTGGCTGCCGCTCTAGGTACGATTGCATCAATAGTTGCCACTTATTTCATCATTAATTATCTATTTAAAGATCTCGCCAAAATATCAGCGGCATTAGCTGATATTGCAAATGGTGAAGGCGATTTAACTCAACGTATTGAACCACATAGCGAAGATGAAATCGGCCAACTCGCCCTGAACTTCAATCGATTTGTTAGCAACATGCACCAAATGGTAATACGTCTACGCGATGTATCTGATTCATTGGGTCAACAAGCACAAACAACAGCCTCGCAAGCTGAAGAGCGCAGCACGAGGATTCAGCACCAACAAGATGAAATCAATATGGTTGCAACGGCGATTAACGAAATGGCAGCGGCAACCCAAGAAATCGCAGGCAATGCTGACAACACAGCGCAGACATCCGGTGAAACAGTTAGCGCTGCGGAACATGGTTCAGAGCAAGTTATCCAAAGCCAGCACTCTATTTCAAGCTTGGCTGGCGAGGTAGAAACGGCAACAGGTGTGATTGGTGAATTGAACACTCATGCTCAAAGCATCAATACTATCTTGTCTACAATTCAAGGCATTGCCGAACAAACTAACCTACTTGCACTGAATGCCGCCATTGAAGCCGCGCGTGCCGGTGAACAGGGACGTGGATTTGCCGTCGTTGCCGATGAAGTCCGCGTACTCAGCCAACGCACGCATGCATCAACCCAAGAAATCCAGCAGATGATAGAAACCTTGCAGCAAACAACAGGCCGTGCGGTGGGCATCATGGAAAACAGTCGCCACCTAGCCGAAACCTCAGTTGATGATGCAAATGCTGCCTCTGCCAGCCTCTCGCAAATTAATAATGCCGTAACCAATATCAGTGATATGGCAACGCAAATAGCCTCTGCTGCTGAAGAGCAGTCATCGGTTACAGAAGAGATCACCCGAAATACGCAAGGTATTCGTGATGTGTCTGATGAGTTAGCACTTGAAGCCGATGAAGCCGCGCGACAGGCCGCTGAGCTATCTCAGCTATCACATGAATTACAGCAAGAGATAAACCGCTTTAAACTGTAACGCGTTAGCAGTATTAGGTTATTCGCACTAACTTTGCCCATTTAAAAGCCTGATGTTCAGTAACAGCATGAGCATTAGGCTTTTTATAACGTATATACGATTTATTTAAGCCAAACACCCATTTATGTTTATACATAATTCAATATCACTGCAGCTAATTTATATCATTGCCCCACATTTATATTTTTTCCCAAACCCCACCATTTATAAATCTTAATAAGCAATTAAATGCAACTTAGTTAGCATCACCTCAGTAACATTTCTATTTTACCGCATTATTTTTGACGTTTTATGAATGCCACGCGTCATAAAAAACACGCGTCATTTCCTATAAATAAAAATATTAATAAATTAATTAAATACCCGTGCATATTAAAAAGTATGTTTATAAACTTAGGTTCCCTAATCGTTCCTGAATACTACAGTGAAGTAGACCATGACATTAACATTAAAACAAAAACTCATTGGTGCTAGCCTCTCGGCAGTTGTACTAATGGCAACAGCCTTAACTTGGCTGGCAGCAAGCCAACTCAACGACCAAACCCGAAATGGTGTTTATTCACGCGTTAACAGCCTATCAGCAGCTGCAACTGATGGGATCAGTGACTGGGTTAACATCCGCCGTGACATCGCCAGTGCATTTAACGATCATACAGAGCAAGCTGATGTTGTCCCTTTCCTGCAACAAGCACGTAATGCTGGTGGGTTTGACGATATTTTCTTTGGTACACCACAAGGTGACATGTACCGCTCTCATCCTGAACGTAACCGAGCTGACTACGATCCACGTACTCGCCCTTGGTACAAAGATGCAAACAGTGCTGGCAAACAAATTATTACTACCGCCTATCAAGACGCCATCACAAACGCACTATTAGTTACGATTGCTGAACCGGTTCGTAAAAATGGTCAGCTGCAAGGTGTTGTTGGGGCAGATGTTTTAATTGATCAGCTGATTGAAGATGTCATTAACCTAGACGCAGGCAAAAATGCTTACGCTATGTTGATTAATAAGCAAGATGGCACCTTCTTAGCACACCCAGATAAGTCTTTATTACTGCAACCGATTAATCGCTACAGCAGCGCCTTTTCACTATCGACAATCGAAGCACAAATGCGCTCAGAGCAGATTGAAGATATGCAAATCAAGGGTGTTGATAAGCTAGTTTATTTTGCTGCTATTCCAAATACTGATTGGATTCTTGGCATCGAAATGGATCAAGCAACAGAAGAAGCCAGCATGCATAGCTTAATGAGCCAGCTATTCATCACTTCTATTATTATTACCATTATTGTGGTTGCAATCGTTGCTTGGTTGGTGAACTTCTTGTTCCGCGATCTTATGCGTGTTTCTGACGCCTTAGCTGAAATTGCATCAGGTGAAGGCGATCTAACACAACGCCTAGAGCCTCGCAGCGAAGATGAAATTGGTATGCTAGCGCATAATTTCAACCGCTTTGTCGGCAATATGCATCAAATGGTGATTCGCTTACGTGATGTATCGGATTCATTAGGCCAACAAGCGCAAACTACCGCAGCACAAGCAGAAGAACGTAGTACACGTATTCAGCACCAACAAGACGAGATCAATATGGTTGCCACTGCGATTAACGAAATGGCAGCAGCAACACAAGAGATCGCAGGCAATGCAGATAACACCGCGCAAACATCAGGTGAAACGGTGAGTGCAGCAGAGCATGGTTCAACTCAGGTGACTCAAAGTCAGCACTCTATCTCTAGCCTTGCCGGTGAAGTTGAAACAGCAACCGGTGTGATTGGCGAGTTAAACACACACGCCCAAAGCATCAACACTATCCTTTCAACCATTCAAGGGATTGCCGAGCAAACTAACCTACTTGCATTGAATGCTGCGATTGAAGCTGCTCGTGCAGGCGAACAAGGCCGTGGTTTTGCCGTAGTTGCCGACGAGGTACGTGTACTGAGCCAACGCACTCATGCTTCCACCCAAGAAATTCAGCAAATGATTGAGACACTGCAGCAAACGACTGGTCGCGCTGTTGGTATCATGGAAAATAGCCGCCACTTAGCTGAAACCTCGGTTGATGACGCAAACGCAGCCTCTGCAAGCTTGTCACAAATTAATACTGCTGTGACCAATATTAGTGATATGGCAACACAGATTGCTTCTGCTGCTGAAGAACAATCCTCAGTGACTGAAGAGATCACCCGTAATACCCAAGGTATTCGCGATGTATCCGATGAACTCGCTTCTGAAGCCGATGAGGCAGCACGCCAAGCCGCTGAACTGTCTTCACTATCACATCAGCTACAACAAGAAATTAACCGCTTTAAGCTGTAAATAGAAAAAACACGATAAACAAAAAGGGTATCACTGATGAAGTGATACCCTTTTTTATCGTCTGTTAGTAATACCTAACTAGGCAACGATTAACGATCTGCGCTGTTCTAGAAATTAAATAAAATTGCCGATACCGCTAATACCCCAACCACCAAAATAAAGTGGTTACTCACCTTGCCACGGTAGTGACGTAAAGACTCCACTTTATAAACCGCAATAACAGGCATAATAAATAAAATCATAGCAATCACAGGGCCAGAGAACGCCTCCATCATACCGAGAATACTTGGGTTCATGACTGCCGCCCCCCAAATGCTCAGCATCATAAAGACAATGCCCACTTTATCCGTTGCGTTAGAAGATAAACGTGAGTGCTTACGCACCAGGCCGTTAAAGCTTTCGCGTGCCCCTAAAAAGTGGCCGAGGAAAGAAGAAGAAATAGCGATAAAGGCAATCACTGGACCAAGCAGAACAATGAATGGATTATCATGAATGTTCGCAAGATAAGATAACACAGAGACATTTTGCGCTTTGGCTTCTAATAACTGTGCAGGGCTGAGACTTAACACACAGGAAAAAACAAAAAACAGTACAAAACCAATGAGCATCATCGAGGTGCGCTTTAGAATATGCTCTGCTTTTTCTGTTGCCGCTTTCGCGTAATGACGACGCTGTGCTTGAGCAAAACTTGAAATAGCAGCGGCATGACTGAAAGCAAAGACAGTCACAGGTACAGATAACCATACCGTCAATGAAAAATCACCGATGCTCGGCATTACACTCATAGTGGGTAAATGCCAATTAGGGATCATGTACAGTGAAAGACCAAATAGAATGGCAGCCAGAGGGTAAACAATTACCTCGAATGCTTTGAGCATCACTTTCTCACCAGCCAACATAATAGTGATCATGCCCAAGACTAATAAGCCAGAAAGCACAATACGAGATGGTGAAGCAAAACCAAGCTGGTTAACAATAAAACTATCGACTGTGTTGGTTAAACCCACGCCATAGATCAACAAGATTGGAAAAATAGATAAAAAATACAAAACCGAGATCACCAAGCCCGCAGAGCGGCCAAAGTGCTCTTCCACAACATCAGTAAAATCGGCTTGATCATTGCGTGAAGATAGCACAAAACGCGCTAAACCCCGGTGTGCGAAATAGGTCATCGGGAAAGCAAGCAATGCCATTAATACCAAAGGCCAAAAACCACCCGCCCCAATATTAATCGGTAAAAATAAAATACCCGCGCCAACGGCGGTACCAAACAGGCTAAGCATCCAACTTGTATCGTGTTTACTCCATGAAGAACTGGACACGCCTTCATTGCTTAATGGTATATCTTGAGATAATGACACGTTACAACCTACTTCTGCGGAATTAAAATCTGGTCGAAGTATATCGGCTTGGCATTTAATTCTCACAAAGTGAACGACAAACATCTCGCTCCACAACCATGAAATATATAGTTACATAACCCACTATAAAAGCGATGAATAACTCATTAACCTAGAAAAATAAGATGCCACAGAGTTATTCACCGAATTTTTCCAATTTTCATTTTTTTATTACTGAACAAAAAAGCCCCAGTAAGCGAACTTACTGGGGCTTTCTGCTAGTGTCCTAGCGTACAAGCACTGACAATTAGTTAATTTCGATTGGCTCGAAAGACTTCACTAGATCATCAAGTTGTTTAATTTGTTTCAGGAACGGCTCTAGCTTATCCAATGGGAAGGCCGATGGTCCATCACAAAGCGCCTGATCCGGTGTTGGGTGTGCTTCCATAAATAGACCTGCAATACCAGCTGCAAGACCACAGCGTGCAAGATCAACTGTTTGCTCACGACGACCACCAGAAGCGGCACCAAGCGGATCACGACACTGCAGAGAGTGTGTCACATCAAAGATAATAGGGCTGCCTTTTGAGGCTTTTTTCATCACATCGAAGCCAAGCATATCGACAACTAAGTTATCGTAGCCGTGTAGAACACCACGTTCACAAAGGATGATGTTTTCATTACCACACTCAGCAAACTTTTCTGTGATATTGCCCACTTGGCCAGGGCTCATAAACTGTGGTTTTTTCACATTAATCACAGCCCCTGTTTTCGCCATAGTTTCAACAAGATCAGTTTGGCGAGCAAGGAAAGCAGGAAGTTGAATTACATCAACCACGTCAGCAACAGGCTGTGCTTGGTGGTGCTCGTGGATATCCGTAATGATCTTCACGCCAAACGTATCTTTTAGCTCTTGGAAGATCTTCAGGCCTTCTTCCATACCAGGACCACGGTATGAATGTACAGATGAACGGTTAGCTTTATCGAAAGATGCCTTAAATACATAAGGGATACCAAGCTTATCTGTCACCTCAACATAGTGCTCACAGATCTTCATCGCTAAATCGCGAGACTCTAGCACATTCATGCCACCAAATAGGACAAATGGCTTATCGTTTGCTACATCAAGATCGCCAACGCGAACTACTTTCTGTTCCATCATTATCTTTTCTCTTTATTAGTGAAGGGTCAGCGGCTCTTCGTTCAGGGCTGCGACTTGCAACTTCAATAATTCAGCTGCGGGGTCTTCAGGGCATTGTTCTATAAAATAGCTATAGTCAGACGCGGCAGCATGGCTACAGTCCAACTTTTGGTAGATATAGCCGCGATCACGGATTTCATGTGGATCATCAGGCTGCATCTTCAAAGCAAGATCACTACAACGCAATGCATCGGTGTATTGTTCTTCACGCAACAACGCGCTTTTCATGACTGTTAACCAACGCTTAATGATGTCGCTATTGGTCGCATTGGCTAAGTCAGCATCACCAATTTGAGCGAATGGGCCTTTTGCCCCTTTAAGCCAACCGCGCAAAGTACGCATGCTCAAAAACTCGCCATCAAACGGGTTGATATACTGAACCTCACCTTGGTACCACGTTACTTTTAAAATAAACTGAGTTGGAAAGCCGACACTACTAACGGGTAAATCAAGGTGATTAGCCAAATAAAGAAAAATAGCGCCTAAACTAACAGGAATGCCACGCTTACGATCTAATACTTTGTCTAAGTAGATATTATCAGACGAGAAGTATTGCTGCTCATCACCTTCAAAGCCCCACTCTCGATAGAATAAACGAATTAAACCATCCAATCGTACATGTGGGTTAGGCTCATCCATCAAAGCATGCTCAGCTTCTTTCGCCATACGCTCAAGTTGGATTTGTACCCAACCTTTCGGAAAGGCAGGGTCCGTCAAAGCAGTCATGGCTAATGCCCCTTCAACAAGCGGCATTTGCTCTAATTCTTCATGGCTAAAGTTCACGTTAATCACCCTAGAAATGATGTTTTGGTCATCGCAATATTTGCAGCTGCCACAACCCAGCCTAACGCACCAAAATAGGCGAACGTTTTAAAGACTTTGTTCTTACCATATTTCAATGTGAAAAAGCCCAATGCAATGTACGCCAGAACACAACTTAGTTTTTGTGTTAACCAGCTACCTGCTTCGGTAAAAGGCATGAAACCCGTAATGAAGATCAGCGCCACACCTGACAGCAATAAAATAGTATCAACCACGTGCGGGGCTATTTTGAGGAATTTTTTCTCATTCAACGTTGAGTTTGCCATCATCAAGCAGTAGCGGATCGTAAATAACAATACACTTAAAACAATGGCCAACATGTGAATGTGTTTAGCAGCTGCATACATAGTTTTATCTCTCTATCCTTGCCAACACCCAAAGGTTACGCGATCTAACCCTGCGTAATCTTGAGCGGTTTCTACTTGGGTATACCCCAAATCCTGTAAAATCTGACGAACGGCTTCACCTTGCTCGTAGCCATGCTCCATCAACAGCCAACCATTAACCTGAAGGTGCTGACGACCTTGCTCACTGATAATACGAATATCAGCAAGACCATTATCAGGCGCAACCAATGCCGTTAATGGTTCAAAGCGAACGTCACCTTGCGATAAATGCGGGTCTTGATCGTCAATATAAGGCGGGTTACTCGCAATCACCGCAAACTGATCATCTGCCGTTAATGGGCTATACCAGCTACCGGATAAAAACGTAGCATTGGTGATACCTAAACGCTGACCGTTTTCAGTTGCGAGTTGTGCGGTCTCAGGACGAAGATCAATACCAACCACAGATGCATCAGCACGCTCAGAGGCTAACGCTAATGCAATAGCCCCTGTTCCTGTCCCTAAATCCAAGACTCGGCATGGCTGGCTTGGCATTTTATCTAAAGCAAGCTCCACTAAGCGTTCGGTATCAGGGCGAGGGATCAAGGTGTGCGGTGCAACTTTCAAAGGCAGTGACCAAAATTCGCGTTCGCCAATAATATACGCCACCGGTTCACCATCAAGACGGCGGGCAAGCAAAGTATCAAATGCAATTTGCTGTTGGTCGTCTAAGGTTTTCTCTGGCCATGTCAGCAAATAACTGCGTGGTTTATCGAGAACATGACAAAGTAATACCGCAGCGTCAATATGCGGGCTATCAGAGCCCGCATCGGTCAATTGCGCTGTAGTTTGCTTAAGCAAAGCGTCAATCGACAGCGCCATTAGTTTTGTTCAGCCATAGCAGCAAGCTGATCCGCTTGGTGCTCAACCAATACTGGTTGAATCAAGCTATCTAAATCACCTTCCATAACTTCGTTTAGACGGTAAAGAGTCAGCGTGATACGGTGATCCGATACACGACCCTGTGGGTAGTTGTATGTACGAATACGGTCTGAACGGTCACCCGAACCTAGCAGGTTACGACGTGTGCTTGCTTCCGCTTCTTGACGACGCTCTTCTTCTGCTTTGATGATACGCGCAGCCAATACAGCCATCGCTTTAGCTTTGTTTTTGTGCTGTGAACGCTCATCCTGACACTCCACAACAGTGCCTGTTGGTAAGTGCGTAATACGAATTGCTGAATCCGTGGTGTTAACGTGCTGACCACCCGCGCCTGATGCACGGAATGTATCAATTTTTAAATCTGCCGCTTTGATCTCTGGAAGCTCAGCTTCTGGGATCTCTGCCATGACAGCAACGGTACAAGCCGATGTATGAACGCGGCCTTGTGATTCTGTCGCTGGTACACGCTGTACACGGTGGCCACCAGATTCAAATTTTAAAATACCGTAAGCGCCTTCACCGTTTACTTTCGCGATCATCTCTTTGTAACCGCCTTGCTCTGAACGGTTTTCGTTGATCACTTCCATACGCCAACCTTGACGTTCTGCATATTTGCTATACATACGGAACAAGTCACCCGCGAAGATACCTGCTTCATCACCACCCGCACCTGCACGGATTTCGACAAAACAATTGTAATCATCGTTAGGATCTTTCGGGATCAATAGAACTTGCAGCTCATCTTCCAGACGAATGATGTTCGCTTTCGCGTCTTTCACTTCTTCTTGCGCCATTTCACGCATTTCAGGATCGTCTTCTTGAGCCATTTCTTCAGCCGCTTCCAAATCTTCTTTCGCTTGCTGGTATGCTTGGAAAGCTTTGGTCACTTCTTCTAACTGAGAATATTCACGTGACAAAGCACGGAATTTATTTTGATCAGCCAATACATCAGGATCACCAAGAAGGTGTTGAACCTCTTCGTAACGCTCAACCAAAGTTTCTAATTTAACTAAAATGGACGGTTTCATAATTCACTACAAATCAATGTTCTGTTTATGGCGATAAGCAACATCTCTGTTCAAGATGCTTAACTTACCGCCTCGAATAGGACGTCGTTATTTACTTTTGGCGCTTAGACTCTGCGAATCTAACCCTAGGCTTTCACGAATCACGGCTAGCTTTTCCGGTTCACCATGGTGAGCCGCTTGCTGCATAGCGCGCGTTGGGGCATGAATCAACTTATTGGTGAGCTTGTTACTTAACTCGGTTAATACCTTTTCAGGATCACCACCATTCGCCAGTAACTGTAGACTCCGACCCAACAAATCTTGTTTAATTTCATCAGCATGGCAGCGATATTGACGAATACTATCAACCGCTTCCAACGAGCGTAACCAGCTCATGAAAGCAGCACTTTCTTCACTAACAATGGCTTCAGCCTGAATCGCTGCAACTTTACGCTGTTCACGATTTCGATTCACAATACTTTGTAAATCATCCACCGTGTAAAGGTACACATCGTTCAGATCACCCACTTCTTGCTCAATATCACGCGGTACGGCGATATCTACTAATAGCATAGGCTGATGACGGCGTGCTTTGATCGCTTTTTCTACCATCCCTTTACCCACAATAGGTAATGGGCTAGCAGTTGAACTGATAACAATATCCGCACGGTGAAGATGTTCAGGGATCTCAGGGAGTCCGATCACCTCGGCACCGAATTCTTTCGATAATCCCGCTGCGCGTTCTTTGGTGCGGTTAGCAACTATCAGGTTATTACAGCCTTGCTCAACAAGGTGGCGCGCCACAAGCTCAATGGTTTCACCAGCACCAACCAGTAAAACCGTTGCTTCCGACATCGACTCAAAGATCTGTTTCGCTAAAGTGCAGGCAGCAAAAGCGACAGATACGGCATTACCGCCAATATCAGTTTCTGTTCGAACTCGCTTCGCTACAGTAAAGGTTTTGTGAAACAGTTTCTCAAGCATGCCATGCACAGCTTGGTGCTCACCAGCATCAGAATACGCTTGTTTAACCTGACCTAAAATTTGCGGTTCACCTAATACCAATGAATCTAAACCACAGGCAACGCGCATTAAATGGCGTACTGCAGCTTGTTCTTCATGGAAGTAAAGGCTTGGCATGAGCTCATCAGCAGACAACTGATGAAATTGGCTTAACCAATCAATAAGCACACCTGGCCCTGCCTGAGTGACGTCGCAATACAGCTCCGTGCGGTTGCACGTAGAGATGATAACGCCACTATTCACGTCAGGGTGTGCGCCTAGCTCATGTAGGGCGGCTGTTAGCTTATCTGGAGAAAAAGCCACTTTTTCACGCAAGTCTACAGTCGCAGTATTGTGATTGATGCCTAATGCAAGCAAGGTCATGGAGACGGTGTACCAACTTCGCCAAATGAAAAGATCTAGGGCGGGATTTTACTTGATGCCCCACCGTAATAAAAGGAATCAGGCAGAATCATTCATCATAGAGTGCACATTTGTCGCTTTTCAGATGCTATTTTATCCAGTCATCGACAATAAACATCATAAATGGAAGCGCATAAAATTGCTCATCAATTCAATGCTAAGCATGTGCTTATGTTGAATATTTTCACTTTATCACCTCGGCTTTTATTTGGCTTATCGCTCATTTACCGCTATTGTTTGCCCAAACTAACGAATGAGTCATGTGCCATGAATTTATCCGTACCCGCACTGTTTAAACGCCCTTATCGCATGCTTAGCAGTGCCTTAATGCTAATTTTTTTGGCCGGTTGTGCCCAACAAGCTCCGATTCAATCGACCAATTGGCAAACCCATAAGTATGCCTTGGAGCAGCTCAGTCAATACCAAGCAAAAGGCAAACTCGGCTATAAAGGCCCCGATCTGCGCTTCGGTGCCAACCTCGTTTGGAAAACGGCCCCACAAAAAGACCATCTACTACTCACTAACTTTTTGGGGAGCACTTTATTAAAACTCGACACAACGGAATCTGGTGCAACTTTAATCGACAACAATGGACGTCGCCATCAAGGATCCAATGCCGCGGTATTAGTTCAGCAACTCACAGGCATTAATCTTCCCATTGAACAAATGCGAGATTGGCTGATTGGTCTGCCAACAGCTGCGGATAGCTACCAGCTTAATGAGCAAAACCTTGTCAGCTATTTGGCGAAAACGATGGGCAGTCAAACCTGGGAAATGACGTTTGATGAATACGACTATACTACCCAGCCTATACTCCCTAAAAAAATGCAGCTCACCCAAGGCGATCAACGCATTACCCTTATCATTCACTCTTGGTCTTTGAAATAAGTTATGAATAGCCCAGTACTTACCCAAACCACTCGCTGGCCTGCGCCTGCAAAACTCAACCTATTCTTATACATCACAGGTCGTCGCCCTAACGGCTATCACGATTTACAGACCTTATTTCAGTTCTTGGATCACAGCGATACACTTACCATCACCGCCAATAATAGTAATGAAATCACTATTACCCCGGCGATTGAAGGTGTACCAACAGAAGAGAACCTGATTTACCGCGCGGCCGATGCACTCCGTAAAGCAGCAGGCATTGAAGCCGGTGCCGATATTCATATCGACAAGATTTTACCTATGGGTGGCGGTTTGGGGGGCGGTTCATCTGACGCCGCGACCACTTTGGTTGCTTTAAACTATTTATGGCAAACCAAACTAAGCGTTGAACAACTGGCCGAGATAGGCTTAGCACTCGGTGCGGATGTGCCCGTTTTTGTCCGTGGTGTCAGTGCGTTTGCTGAAGGTGTGGGAGAGCAATTACAGCCGGCGCAACCAGAAGAAAAGTGGTATTTAGTTGCCAAACCTGATGTGAGCATCGCAACCGTCGATATTTTCACCCATCCTGATTTAACGCGAGACAGTGAAAAACGCAGCTTGAATGCACTATTGGCAGGCACTTACGAAAACGATTGCGAAAAAATAGTAAGAAGACTGCACCCTGAGGTTGATAAGGCGCTTTCTTGGCTGTTAGAATATGCGCCGTCAAGATTGACTGGTACTGGCGCATGTGTGTTTGCTGAATTTAGCACTCATCGCGAGGCCATTGCAACACTGGACAAATTACCTAACTGGCTCCACGGATTTGTCGCAAAAGGTGTCAACACATCTCCCTTATTGACAGCCTTGAGCACACTTTCTTCGGATGGTCAGTAACTACAACTTGGACGCAACCCTGAGGTTTCCACCGTGCCTGATATGAAGCTGTTTGCTGGTAACGCTACACCAGAACTAGCCCAACGCATTGCTGACCGTCTATACATCTCTCTTGGAGATGCGACTGTTAACCGTTTTTCTGATGGTGAAGTATGTGTTCAGATTAATGAAAACGTTCGCGGTAGCGACGTATTTATTATTCAATCAACTTGTGCACCAACTAACGACAACCTAATGGAGTTAGTTGTAATGATCGATGCACTTCGTCGTGCATCTGCAGGCCGTATTACTGCTGTTATCCCTTACTTCGGTTATGCTCGCCAAGACCGCCGCGTCCGTTCTGCTCGTGTGCCTATTACTGCAAAAGTCGTTGCTGATTTCCTTTCAAACGTTGGTGTTGACCGCGTTCTGACTGTTGACCTACACGCTGAGCAAATCCAAGGCTTCTTCGATGTTCCAGTTGATAACGTATTCGGTAGCCCTGTGCTACTTGAAGACATCCTGGCGAAGAAACTGGAAGATCCAGTTGTTGTATCTCCAGACATCGGTGGCGTTGTTCGTGCTCGTGCTATCGCTAAATTACTAGACGATACTGACATCGCTATCATCGATAAGCGTCGCCCTCGTGCGAACGTTTCTCAGGTAATGCACCTGATCGGTGACGTTGAAGGCCGTGACTGCATCATCGTTGATGACATGATCGATACTGGCGGTACGCTATGTAAAGCAGCAGAAGCACTGAAAGAGCGTGGCGCTAAGCGTGTATTCGCTTACGCAACTCACCCAGTATTCTCTGGTACAGCAGTACAAAACATCCGTGAATCAGTAATCGATGAAGTTATCGTCACTGACTCAATTCCACTATCCCAAGAAATCAAAGACACAGGTCGCGTATCTGTTCTGACACTTTCTGGCATGTTAGCGGAAGCTATTCGTCGCATTAGCAACGAAGAATCAATTTCAGCAATGTTCGAGCACTAATCGAGCGAAGCAGGAACTGATAAACGCCTCGCTTTTGCGGGGCGTTTTGCTTTTAGGGCTATAACAACCTTATTGGGCAATAACCGCGATCCGTATCAATCTTTCCTCGTTTGGTATAACATAGCGCGCGTTTTCAGCCTAAGACGAGAGAAATCAAGCGTGAGTAACCAAATTCGTCTACTAGTTGGCCTGGCAAATCCGGGCCCTGAGTATGCTAGAACTCGCCACAATGCCGGCGCATGGGTCGTCGAAGAATTAGCGCGTGTTCATAACATCAACTTGCGAGAAGAATCAAAATACTACGGTCTGACTGGCCGGATCATGGCGAATGGCCAAGATCTCCGCTTGTTGATCCCAACAACATTCATGAACCTGTCAGGTAAATCTGTGGCAGCACTGGCGAATTTCTACCAAATTAAACCGGAAGAAATCCTAGTGGCGCATGACGAGCTCGATCTTCCGCCTGGAGTAGCGAAATTCAAGAAAGGCGGTGGACACGGTGGGCACAATGGTCTGCGTGACATCATCAGTAAAATGGGCAACAACAAAGATTTCTATCGCTTACGCGTTGGCATAGGCCACCCTGGCGACAAGAATAAAGTCGCCAATTTTGTTCTGGGTAAAGCGCCTGCTAAAGAGCAAGAATGTATCGATGCTGCGGCCGATGAAGCCGTACGTTGCATGGACATCTTACTCAAAGATGGGCTCAATAAAGCACAGAACCGACTACATTCATTCAAAGCAGAGTAGAATTTTTTAATCTGCTTGTGAGTTTTTATTAGTAATGTTTGTCACGTGAGGTTTTATCTACCGTTAACGTGACACTGAGTAATCACCAAAAGGGTTTAATACCATGGGTTTTAAATGCGGCATCGTTGGTCTTCCAAACGTTGGTAAATCAACACTATTTAACGCTTTGACAAAAGCAGGTATCGAAGCAGCTAACTTCCCGTTCTGTACTATCGAGCCAAACACTGGTGTCGTACCTGTGCCAGATCTACGTCTTGACGCGCTAGCTGAAATTGTAAATCCAGAGCGTATTTTACCAACAACAATGGAATTCGTAGATATCGCGGGCCTAGTCGCTGGTGCATCTAAAGGTGAAGGCCTTGGTAACAAATTCCTAGCAAACATCCGTGAAACCGATGCTATCGGCCACGTTGTACGTTGTTTTGAAAACGACAACATTGTTCACGTTGCAGGTAAAATCAACCCGCTAGACGATATCGAAGTGATCAACCTTGAGCTAGCACTGGCTGACCTTGACACGTGTGAGCGTGCAATTCAGCGTCAAGCTAAGCGCGCTAAAGGCGGTGATAAAGATGCTAAATTCGAAATCACTGTGCTTGAGAAGCTACTGCCTACATTAACTGAAGGCGGTATGGTACGTTCAATCGAACTAGCCAAAGAAGAGCTAGCAGCAATTGATTACCTTCACTTCCTAACAATCAAACCAACCATGTACATCGCTAACGTAAGCGAAGATGGCTTCGAAGATAACGAATTCCTAGACATGGTGATTGAATACGCTGCTAAAGAAAATGCAGTAGTAGTACCGGTTTGTGCGGCTATCGAATCTGAAATTGCAGAGCTTGACGATGCAGATCGTGAAGAATTCCTTGCTGATATGGGTATTGAAGAGCCAGGCCTAAACCGTGTTATCCGTTCGGGCTACGAACTACTGACGCTACAAACTTACTTCACAGCTGGTGTTAAAGAAGTACGTGCTTGGACTATCCCTGTAGGTGCAACCGCGCCACAAGCAGCAGGTAAGATCCACACCGACTTCGAAAAAGGCTTTATCCGTGCTGAAGTAGTAGGTTACGACGCATTCATCGAGTTCAAAGGTGAAAGCGGTGCAAAAGAAGCAGGTAAGTGGCGTCTAGAAGGTAAAGATTACATCGTTAAAGATGGCGATGTGGTTCACTTCCGCTTCAACGTATAACTCTAAAGACGTTACAAGCGCATTTTGATGCATAATTTATTATAAGCCAGCATGATTGCTGGCTTATTTTTTACCTCTCGTTTAGCGATAACTTCTTCTAATAACCCAGACAAAGCAAGTGTTTATCCGCATAAACAAGCTAGCTTCGTGTGCCAATCATTCATTTCGCCCAAATATCCATCGAACAAGGCGATTTTATTGAGATTTTCAAAAAAACTGTTGACGCTTTTCGCTGGTATGAGCATAATGCGCCCCGTTCCCAAGTTAGCGGTCAGTCATCTGGCAGCAAGATTTGAAGAACGATTATGGCTACGTAGCTCAGCTGGTTAGAGCACATCACTCATAATGATGGGGTCACAGGTTCGAATCCCGTCGTAGCCACCATTTCTCTTCTTGAGAAATCATCGAAAGATGTAAAACTTTACCAGATGCGGACGTGGCGGAATTGGTAGACGCACCAGATTTAGGTTCTGGCGCCGAGAGGTGTGAGAGTTCAAGTCTCTCCGTCCGCACCATTCTCTTGACTCAGTTAAGAGGGCCTAAACAAGAATTTAGGCAAGTTGCTTGGTTATGTAAATAATCGCTAGTAACGCTGTAGGGCTATCGCCAAGCGGTAAGGCAGCGGCTTTTGATGCCGCCATTCCCTGGTTCGAATCCAGGTAGCCCTGCCACATTTTATTATGTGGCTTATATTCAGAGTCTTTACTTTGTATACTGAGCGGCATGATCAAATAACTACTCATTGAGTAGAACAAAATGGCTACGTAGCTCAGCTGGTTAGAGCACATCACTCATAATGATGGGGTCACAGGTTCGAATCCCGTCGTAGCCACCATTTCTCTTCTTGAGAAATCATCGAAAGATGTAAAACTTTACCAGATGCGGACGTGGCGGAATTGGTAGACGCACCAGATTTAGGTTCTGGCGCCGAGAGGTGTGAGAGTTCAAGTCTCTCCGTCCGCACCATTCTCTTAACTCGGTTAAGAGGGCCTAAACAAGAATTTAGGCTAGTTGCTTGATTATTTGAATAATCGCTAGTAACGCTGTAGGGCTATCGCCAAGCGGTAAGGCAGCGGCTTTTGATGCCGCCATTCCCTGGTTCGAATCCAGGTAGCCCTGCCACATTTTATTATGTGGCTTATATTCAGAGTCTTTACTTTGTATACTGAGCGGCATGATCAAATAACTACTCATTGAGTAGAACAAAATGGCTACGTAGCTCAGCTGGTTAGAGCACATCACTCATAATGATGGGGTCACAGGTTCGAATCCCGTCGTAGCCACCATTTCTCTTCTTGAGAAATCATCGAAAGATGTAAAACTTTACCAGATGCGGACGTGGCGGAATTGGTAGACGCACCAGATTTAGGTTCTGGCGCCGAGAGGTGTGAGAGTTCAAGTCTCTCCGTCCGCACCATTCTCTTAACTCGGTTAAGAGAGCCTAAACAAGAATTTAGGCAAGTTGCTTGGTTATGTAAATAACCGTTAGTAACGCTGTAGGGCTATCGCCAAGCGGTAAGGCAGCGGCTTTTGATGCCGCCATTCCCTGGTTCGAATCCAGGTAGCCCTGCCACATTTTATTATGTGGCTTATATTCAGAGTCTTTACTTTGTATACTGAGCGGCATGATCAAATAACTACTCATTGAGTAGAACAAAATGGCTACGTAGCTCAGCTGGTTAGAGCACATCACTCATAATGATGGGGTCACAGGTTCGAATCCCGTCGTAGCCACCATTTCTCTTCTTGAGAAATCATCGAAAGATGTAAAACTTTACCAGATGCGGACGTGGCGGAATTGGTAGACGCACCAGATTTAGGTTCTGGCGCCGCGAGGTGTGAGAGTTCAAGTCTCTCCGTCCGCACCATTCTCTTAACTCAGTTAAGAGGGCCTAAACAAGAATTTAGGCAAGTTGCTTGGTTATTTAAATAATCGCTAGTAACGCTGTAGGGCTATCGCCAAGCGGTAAGGCAGCGGCTTTTGATGCCGCCATTCCCTGGTTCGAATCCAGGTAGCCCTGCCACATTTTATTATGTGGCTTATATTCAGAGTCTTTACTTTGTATACTGAGCGGCATGATCAAATAACTACTCATTGAGTAGAACAAAATGGCTACGTAGCTCAGCTGGTTAGAGCACATCACTCATAATGATGGGGTCACAGGTTCGAATCCCGTCGTAGCCACCATTTCTCTTCTTGAGAAATCATCGAAAGATGTAAAACTTTACCAGATGCGGACGTGGCGGAATTGGTAGACGCACCAGATTTAGGTTCTGGCGCCGAGAGGTGTGAGAGTTCAAGTCTCTCCGTCCGCACCATTCTCTTAACTCGGTTAAGAGAGCCTAAACAAGAATTTAGGCAAGTTGCTTGGTTATGTAAATAACCGTTAGTAACGCTGTAGGGCTATCGCCAAGCGGTAAGGCAGCGGCTTTTGATGCCGCCATTCCCTGGTTCGAATCCAGGTAGCCCTGCCACCATTTAACTTAATGGTGTGCACAACGTAAGTTGAATATCATTGCTGAGTATGCGGACGTGGCGGAATTGGTAGACGCACCAGATTTAGGTTCTGGCGCCGCAAGGTGTGAGAGTTCAAGTCTCTCCGTCCGCACCATATTCTTTGTTCTCTTTCACTAGAGTCCAAAGTAAAAAAGATCATAATCATGCTCACCAATTGCTGATTATGTGATGCAATAAGTAAGAGACAATTCGTTAAGCAATTAACGATATAAAATGCGGACGTGGCGGAATTGGTAGACGCACCAGATTTAGGTTCTGGCGCCGCGAGGTGTGAGAGTTCAAGTCTCTCCGTCCGCACCATTCTCTCTTATCTTATTCTTTCTCCTCGCCGAGAAAATTCGTTCTCTTAATCGAGTAACGCTGTAGGGCTATCGCCAAGCGGTAAGGCAGCGGCTTTTGATGCCGCCATTCCCTGGTTCGAATCCAGGTAGCCCTGCCATCATTTATACTTAATGATGACAGACAACGTAAGTTGAATATCATTGCTGAGTATGCGGACGTGGCGGAATTGGTAGACGCACCAGATTTAGGTTCTGGCGCCGCAAGGTGTGAGAGTTCAAGTCTCTCCGTCCGCACCATATTCTTTGTTCTCTTTCACTAGAGTCCAAAGTAAAAAAGATCATAATCATGCTCACCAATTGCTGATTATGTGATGCAATAAGTAAGAGACAATTCGTTAAGCAATTAACGATATAAAATGCGGACGTGGCGGAATTGGTAGACGCACCAGATTTAGGTTCTGGCGCCGCGAGGTGTGAGAGTTCAAGTCTCTCCGTCCGCACCATTCTCTCTTATCTTATTCTTTCTCCTCGCCGAGAAAATTCGTTCTCTTAATCGAGTAACGCTGTAGGGCTATCGCCAAGCGGTAAGGCAGCGGCTTTTGATGCCGCCATTCCCTGGTTCGAATCCAGGTAGCCCTGCCATCATTTATACTTAATGATGACAGACAACGTAAGTTGAATATCATTGCTGAGTATGCGGACGTGGCGGAATTGGTAGACGCACCAGATTTAGGTTCTGGCGCCGCAAGGTGTGAGAGTTCAAGTCTCTCCGTCCGCACCATATTCTTTTTTCTCTTTCACTAGAGTCCAAAGTAAAAAAGATCATAATCACGCTCACCAATTGCTGATTATGTGATGCAATAAGTAAGAGACAATTCGTTAAGCAATTAACGATATAAAATGCGGACGTGGCGGAATTGGTAGACGCACCAGATTTAGGTTCTGGCGCCGCGAGGTGTGAGAGTTCAAGTCTCTCCGTCCGCACCATTCTCTCTTATCTTATTCTTTCTCCTCGCCGAGAAAATTCGTTCTCTTAATCGAGTAACGCTGTAGGGCTATCGCCAAGCGGTAAGGCAGCGGCTTTTGATGCCGCCATTCCCTGGTTCGAATCCAGGTAGCCCTGCCATCATTTATACTTAATGATGACAGACAACGTAAGTTGAATATCATTGCTGAGTATGCGGACGTGGCGGAATTGGTAGACGCACCAGATTTAGGTTCTGGCGCCGCAAGGTGTGAGAGTTCAAGTCTCTCCGTCCGCACCATCATTTAGAAACCCACCTTTTGGTGGGTTTTCTTTTACCTACTGCAAGTTAAAGATACATCTATCAGTAGTTTCATTGGATTGATATTTTGTATCTTTGCAAAAGACTTAGAGTGGCTTTCCACTCTTTTTACAACCTCAAAAATCGTATCTCTCTGGTTGTTAAGCCGAATGTTTTTAATAACATTCGGCTTTTTCTTTATCTGACTATTCGTTACCCCAATAAATGGATATAAAAAAGACGAGCATTTAGGCTCGCCTCTTTCTGTAAAGTCATTATTTTAAGCGACAGTTACATTCCCATCGCATACTTCAACACTTGTTTTTTTATTGGTCCTGCTTTCTCGGCCACTTTTAAGCCAATGTTGCGAGCAATTTTCAGCGGTAATAAATCATTGCTGAATGTGGTGTAGAAAAAATCCATCCCCGTTTGCATGACTAGATTATCGGGGCGACGACGGCGTTCGTACTTTTTAAGTACATCTTGTTCTGCCCAATTTTTCCCAGCTTTCTCTACTTCATGTAACAGCACATCTACATCTTTAAAACCGAGGTTAACCCCCTGACCGGCTAATGGATTAATCGTATGTGCAGCATCGCCCAATAGCACAACATTATCTTGGTAATACTGTTGAGCATGACGACGCGTTAACGGAAAACTTCCCCAGTTAACCACAGTGAACTCACCAACCTCAGCAGGAAAATGCCCTTTCACTTCCACAGCCAGTTGCTCGGCTGTCATGGCTGACAATTGCTTGATACGCTGCGGGCTGTCATACCACACCAAAGACCCCTGATGGCCGACTAACGGCAAAAACGAACGCGGCCCTTTGGGTGTAAACCACTGCCAAGTGATATCTTGCTGAGGCAGAGCGGTTTCAATATTAATCAACATACAGTGCTGTCGGTAATCCCACGCTGTAATACCTATGCCTGCTTGCTGACGCACCTGTGAGTTCGCCCCATCAGCGCCCACAAGTAACTTAGCTTGTAACTGACGCCCATCGTCCAATGTGACAACAACGCCATCAGTCACCTTTTCGCTACCGGTCATTCTGGTTGGACACAGCAAGGTAAGATTAGGGTAATCCACAAACTGCTGCCAAAGCCCAAGTTGAATCAAACGATTTTCAACGATAAAGCCTAGACGATCCAGTTGCATCTCATCGGCACTAAATCGTGTACGGCACTCAGGATGATCCCAGGTTTCTAAGCGCTTAAACGGACACACACGCATCCCTTGAATCGCTTCCCACGCCCCAAGTCGATTCAATAGTCCTACCGAGTTAGGCGAAATTGCCGAGACACGCAAATCCATCGGCTGGCTTGCTTCAAACTCTTGGGGTTGCTGGCCTTCTAATACCGCTACACGTAAGCCGTATTGCGCCATACCAACAGCCGTTGCTGCCCCCACCATGCCGCCACCGGCAATCACTACATCAAACTGTTCCATACACTTATCTCATTGTTTGGCTGCTGATATTTTACCTTGCTAGAACCATAATGCGAGTACTCAACCTTAGCAACTGAACTCACCCCAAAAAACCACAATTTATTCGGGGTGGCGAGGATCTAGTCAGACACCTGATAAAGCAGTACAATACGCGGCTTGCTGGCGGTCTCGCACTCAAAATGAGGCCTACCGCCTTCCGAGCAATGTTGAATGCAATAATTGAACACTACGAGCGAAGAGTTAGACATGGCTAAGAAACTGCTTATTAAAACCTGGGGCTGCCAGATGAACGAATACGATTCATCGAAAATGGCCGATCTTCTCAATGCCTCAAACGGCTTCGAGCTAACGGAAATCCCAGAAGAAGCAGATGTTCTGCTACTGAATACCTGCTCAATCCGTGAAAAGGCGCAAGAAAAAGTTTTCCACCAGCTAGGCCGTTGGAAAACCCTAAAAGACAAAAAACCTGATCTTGTGATTGGTGTGGGTGGTTGTGTAGCAACCCAAGAAGGCGATTCTATTCGCAAACGTGCACCTTATGTTGATGTTATTTTTGGCCCACAAACCCTACACCGTTTGCCAGAAATGATTAAGCGTTCAGGTACCGATCATGCACCTGTTATGGATATTTCTTTCCCTGAGATTGAGAAATTCGATAACCTACCAGAACCACGTGCCGAAGGTGCAACGGCTTTCGTTTCTATCATGGAAGGCTGCTCTAAGTACTGTACTTACTGCGTAGTACCTTATACGCGCGGTGAAGAAGTCAGCCGCCCATTAGATGACGTGCTATTTGAAATCGCCCAGCTTGCAGAGCAAGGCGTACGTGAAGTTAACCTACTGGGCCAAAACGTTAACGCATACCGCGGTGCAACACACGATGATGAAGTGGCAACGTTTGCCGAATTATTACGTCTAGTGGCAGCCATTGATGGTATCGACCGTATTCGTTACACCACCAGCCACCCTATCGAGTTCACTGACGATATTATCGAAGTGTACAAAGATACACCGGAAGTGGTGAGCTTCCTTCACTTACCAGTACAAAGTGGTTCAGACCGCATTCTGGCTAACATGAAGCGCCCACATACTGCGATCGAGTACAAATCAAAGATCCGTAAATTGCGTAAAGCACGCCCAAATATTACGATCAGCTCTGATTTCATCGTGGCATTCCCGGGTGAAAGCGATCAAGACTTCCAAGATACCATGAAGCTGATCCGCGAAATTGATTTTGATATGAGCTTTAGTTTCATCTTCTCAGCACGTCCAGGTACGCCTGCTGCGGATTATCCATGTGATCTTCCTGAAGAAGTGAAGAAAGAACGCTTGTATGAACTACAGCAACAGATCAATACTCAAGCTATGCGTTACTCACGTCAAATGCTAGGTACTGAACAACGTATCCTTGTAGAAGGCCCATCACGCAAAAACATCATGGAGCTTCGCGGTCGTACCGAGAACAGCCGTGTTGTGAACTTTGAAGGTTCTGCAGAGCTTATTGGCCAGTTTGTTGATGTTAAAATCACAGATGTGTTCACTAACTCACTACGTGGTGAAATCGTACGCACTGAAGCTGAAATGAACCTACGTATTGCTGTCTCTCCAACCGAGATGATGGAAAAAACACGTAAAGAAGATGAATTGGGTGTTGGCGTATATACTCCATAGTATAAGACGCACGTCCTAAAGCTCGCCTTTAGGCCAATGCCCTGATACGAAAGCCGCCCGTCACTGTGGGCGGCTACAATGAGAGGCAAATCTTGAGCAAAATTATTACTGTTGAATTAAACCTGGAACCTATCGATAACCAGCGCCTTTCCAGCCTTTGCGGCCCTTTCGACGATAATATAAAACAACTAGAACGCCGTTTGGGTGTCGAAATTAACCATCGCAGCAGCCATTTCTCTGTTGTTGGCCAACCTCATACTGCCGACGCCGCTGCTGAAATACTGAAAAACCTGTATGTCGATACCGCACCTGTTCGTAATACGATTCCTGATATCGAACCTGACCAGATCCATCTTGCGATCAAAGAGTCTGGTGTATTAGAGCAAACTACAGAGTCATCAATCCCTTACGGTAAAGAAATTCATATCAAAACCAAAAAGGGGATCATTAAGCCACGTACGCCAAACCAAGCGCAATACATAGCTAACATGGTAACCCATGATATTACCTTTGGTGTTGGCCCTGCCGGTACGGGTAAGACTTACCTCGCAGTAGCTGCGGCAGTTGATGCACTAGAGCGTCAAGAAATCCGTCGTATTCTGCTCACACGACCTGCAGTTGAAGCGGGTGAGAAACTAGGTTTCCTTCCGGGTGATTTAAGCCAGAAGGTTGACCCTTATTTACGTCCGCTATACGACGCACTGTTTGAAATGCTCGGCTTTGAGCGTGTTGAGAAGTTAATTGAACGAAACGTAATTGAAGTTGCCCCATTAGCTTATATGCGTGGTCGTACTCTTAACGATGCCTTCATCATTTTGGATGAAAGCCAAAACACCACAGTGGAACAAATGAAAATGTTCCTAACACGTATAGGTTTCAATTCGCGTGCAGTGATCACAGGTGATGTGACCCAAATCGATTTACCGCGTGGCGCCCGTTCAGGTTTACGTCATGCGATTGAAGTATTATCGGAAGTTGATGAAATCAGTTTTAACTTCTTCCAAGCTGACGACGTTGTCCGCCACCCTGTGGTTGCTCGTATTGTTCAGGCTTATGAAGTGTGGGAAACCGCCGATCAGAAGCAGCGCAAACAAGCAGAGCAACGCCGACGTGATGAACAAGCTGCACTGCTTGCAGCCGCAACACCAGCAATAGAACCAGAAAAGAGTAATTAATGGCTATTTATCTCGACCTGCAACATGCAACCGAAAATCAAGCAGGCTTACCAAACGAAGCTGATTTTCAGCAATGGCTAGATGCAGCTGTCACCCTATTTAAAGCCGATGCGGAAATGACTATCCGTTTGGTGGATGAAGAAGAAAGCCATGCGCTAAACCATGAGTACCGTGGTAAAGACAAATCAACCAATGTGTTGTCTTTCCCATTTGAAGCGCCCCCAGGCGTAGAGCTTGATCTGCTAGGTGACCTCATCATCTGCCGTCAGGTTGTTGAGAAAGAAGCAAAAGAGCAGAATAAACCGCTAAATGCCCATTGGGCACATATGGTTGTACACGGCAGTCTCCATCTGCTAGGTTATGACCATATTGATGACGAAGAAGCAGAAGAAATGGAAGCGTTGGAAACAGAAATCATGCAAAAAATGGGATTTGCTGATCCCTACGCTGACGACAATCTGTAACTTGTTACACCAATCGCTATCCATCATTCAGTTGGATAGCTACCGTGGCTTAGACCACTTAATTGACATGAAAAGTGATGAACGAAGATAACTCGCAAAATTCTGAAGGTCCGAGTAGAAAGTCCTTCTTTGAACGTATTGGCCAATTGTTTCAAGGTGAACCACAAAACCGTGAAGAGCTGGTCGAGGTATTCCGCGATTCGGAAGAAAATGATTTGATAGACCACGACACCCGCGACATGCTCGAAGGTGTGATGGAGATAGCAGAAATGCGTGTGCGGGACATTATGATCCCACGCTCTCAAATGGTCACGATCGAACGTTCTCAGAAGCTTGAAGACCTTATTGATTTAATTGTTGATGCTCAACACTCACGCTACCCTGTGATCAGTGACGACAAAGACCATGTAGAAGGTATTCTACTGGCTAAAGATTTACTGCGTTACTTGATCCCAGACTCTGAACCTTTCGATATGGACAAAGTCCTCCGCCCTGCGGTGGTTGTGCCTGAAAGCAAACGAGTTGATCGCTTACTCAAAGAATTCCGCGAAGAACGCTACCACATGGCGATCGTTGTGGATGAATTTGGTGGTGTATCGGGTGTTATCACTATCGAAGATATTCTTGAGCAAATCGTTGGCGAAATCGAAGATGAATTCGACGACGAAGAAGAGCAAGATATCCGTCAGTTAAGTAAGCATACCTATTCGGTAAAAGCACTGGCGACCATAGAAGATTTTAACAACTTATTCCAAACGGCATTCAATGATGACGAAGTGGATACTGTAGGCGGCTTAGTCATGACCAGCTTTGGTCACTTGCCAGCCCGTGGTGAAGTTGTTGAATTAGATGGTTACTCGTTTAAAGTCACGTCAGCTGACAACCGCCGTGTGATCCAGCTTCAAGTCACGATCCCACATGAAGCGCATCAGCCAACGACGACTACTTAATTAGTTTTAGATGATGAATAAAGCCTTTTTCATCTCCCTTGGGCGGCCTTTATTGGCCGCTTTTGCGGGAGCGTTAGCGACCTTATCGTTCGCACCGTATAATATCTGGCTCCTTGCCCCTGTATCACTCGCACTCTTTTTCTGGTTACTCCTCAATCAAAGTATTAAGCGCTCTGCCGTCATTGGCTTTAGCTGGGGCTTAGGCTTATTTGGTACAGGGATCAGTTGGGTGCATGTCAGCATTGACACCTTTGGCGGTATGCCAAAAGTAGCCAGTGTCTTCCTCATGACTTCACTGATCAGCTACCTGGCGCTGTATCCTCTGATTTTTGGTGCCCTATTCAATCGCTTTAACCAAGGTCGCCCTTTCCAGCAGCTCCTACTGAGTGGGCCGGTATTATGGCTCTTGCTCGATTGGCTTAGGGGATGGGCATTCACAGGCTTCCCATGGTTATGGATGGGCTATGGTCAAATTGATTCTCCACTTTCAGGCTTAGCACCCATCTTTGGGGTAGAAGGGATCACCCTCGCTTTAGTGCTGATCAGTGCTGGTATTGTGGCGGCAGTTTCAGATCGCAACTGGAGACCTTTACTGGTTCCCGCTGTAGTGATCGCTTTTTCACTGCTTGTTCACGGTGCGCAATGGGTCACTCCCAATAACGATAAAACCGTCGATGTTGCGTTAGTGCAAGGTAATGTACCGCAAGAGCTAAAATGGCTCCCGAGCGAACGCTGGCCAACCCTGATGAAATATATCGACTTGACCCGCGAAAACTGGGACGCTGATTTAATCATTTGGCCTGAAGCCGCAATTCCAGCGCTAGAAGCGCACCTTCCTTCGTTTTTACAAAACCTAGATGAAGTCGCGCGCGAAAATAACAGCACTGTGATTACAGGCGTTTTAGATCAAAAAGACAACGGTGAATTCTTTAATAATATCTTAACCTTAGGTAAAAATAACGATGATGGCTACGACTACGATCACGCCACCCGTTACAGCAAGCATCACTTGCTACCTTTTGGTGAATTCGTCCCATTCGGTGATTTGTTACGACCGATTGCGCCATTTTTTAATTTACCCATGTCCTCATTTAGCCGAGGTGACTTTGTTCAACCAAACTTAGCAGCGAATGGCTACAACCTTGCGCCTGCATTATGTTATGAGGTGGCATTCAGTGAACAGGTTCGCCAAAACGTGAATGTCGATACCGACTTGCTGTTAACCCTATCGAATGATGCGTGGTTTGGTACTTCTATTGGCCCATTCCAGCACATGGAGATTGCGCAAATGCGTTCACTCGAATTGGGTAAGCCTCTATTACGTGCCACCAATACAGGCGTAACGGCAGTGGTTGATCATATGGGACAAATCACGAAACAAATTCCGCAATTTGAAACGGCAGTCCTACGGGCGAAAGTTACCCCTACGGATGGCTTAACGCCTTATACCAGCTTAGGAAGTTGGCCGCTCTACGGTTATGCCTTATGGTCGCTGGCATTATCTATGGTCTTGATTCGCCGTCAACGTGGTGGGTTTAGAGAGATCCAAACGGATCAACCGTAACAAAGCCTAACAAAACCTGAAAAGACGAAGATTAACGCTTCGTCTTTTTTTTCATCTTGCTAAGATAGAAATAATTACCGCTGTAAAGGATGCCGCCATGAAAACCGTTCACCGCCTCTTCACTATGTTTAGCGCGCTAGCATTACTCTGTATCGCAACAGGATCTGTTGCAAAAGAAGATATCGAAACCCGCGCATCTCTTGAACACTTTCAGCAAGCACAACAAACCCAGCCCTTTTTTGATTCCGCTTATGGCTACGCTATTTTTCCGTCAGTCGGTAAAGGCGGCTTTTGGGTTGGCGGCGCATACGGCACAGGCACAGTATATAAAGATCAAACCATCGCAGGTTTTGCCAAACTGTATCAAGTCTCAGTCGGACTTCAATTTGGTGGCCAGTCATACAGCCAAATCATGTTTTTCCAAGACCAACGCTCGTATGAACGCTTTATCAGCGGCAGTTTTGAACTTGATGCCCAGGCCTCTGCTGTGGCACTAACGGAAGGTGCACAAGCACGTGCGGGGACGACAGGTGTTGGAGCTGGCTCAGGTAAGAACTTTGTTGAAGCTAACTACACCAACGGCATGGCTATTTTCACCTATGCTAAAGGTGGCATGATGATCGAAGCATCTTTGGCTGGGCAAAAGTTTAGCTACGAGCCCATCAGCGCGGCCACAGAGCAAGTGAAAGCACTTAATCAAGATAATACAGCACCGGCTGAACAAGGTGCGCCCGTCAGTGATCTAACCTCACCTGTAGGTGAAGATAACGCACCTACCGTAATTTTAGCGCCACCGTTAGAAGAATAAATAATAGTGAAGTCATAAGGCGGTTCTTATTGCCGCCTTCCTTCGAAGAATCGAACCTGCAATACACCATAATTCATCATGGTTCTAACGATGAATATCCCTCATATACAACAAAAATGCTCACCTTTTACATCAACGATACTCGCTAGGTTAAATCACGCCACCCATATAAAGCCGAACGCATATCACCATAAGCAGATTAACGCTTGCAACCCATTTATTATTTACTTGATACCCCTTCCTATTCCCGTTTTTTATCCTGCAAAATAAAATAAAAGGAGAACACTTGGTTGTGAGGAAGCCCTTCCTCATCACAATAAAACCAAACGAATAAGCCTTGTCTTGTTCTATTTGGTATCACAATCAAGGATAGAAAATGAGAACCATACCGACTCTTCTGGCTATGCTCATTGCTAGCAGCCCTGTTTTTGCCAATAACAACACCCTCATAACCGATCAAGTCATTGTTAAATACCGTACTAGCAGCCCTGTTATGCGAGCAACGGCGTCACCAATGATTGATGGCATCACCCACTTACAGCAAAGCCTCAGTGCCGATGTCCAATACATCCGTCCAAGTGCAAACGGCACTCACGTACTCAAGGTTACCGATCAGGCCAAACTCGAAGCCGTAATCGAGCAACTACAGCAAGATCCAAATATCGAATATGCCGAGCCTGATCGCATTATGTGGCCAACAGCCATCCCAAATGATCCTGGGTATAACCTTCAATGGCATTATTCTGATCCCACCAGCGGTATCAATATGCCCAAAGCATGGGACGTTACAACTGGCGGTTCAGAAGTCATTGTTGCCGTGATCGATACCGGGGTTCGTTTCGATCACCCAGATTTAATCAACAACTTACTTCCTGGTTATGACTTCATTAAAAATGCAAAGGGGGCGCGAGATGGTGATGGCCGCGATAGCGATGCTACCGATGAAGGTGATTGGTTAGTCGCAGGACAATGTGGACAAAACTACCCGCCACAAGATCGAAACTCATCGTGGCACGGAACCCATGTTGCAGGCACCATTGCAGCAGAAGGCAATAACAGCCAAGGGGTGACTGGAGTAGCTTGGAATACCCGTATCGTCCCAGTGCGAGTCCTTGGTGCGTGCGGTGGCTACACCTCTGACATTACCGATGGTATGCGTTGGGCTGCTGGTTTGCCAGTTCCCAATGCGCCAGCCAACCCATATCCAGCACAAGTCCTTAATTTAAGCCTTGGTGGTCAAGGGGCTTGTGGCTATGCTTATCAGCAAGCCGTTAATGATGTACGCGCTCAAGGCGCAACCATTGTCGTAGCTGCTGGTAATGACAACCTGAATGTTCGTGATTTTAGTCCAGGTAATTGCCAAGGCATTATCTCGGTTGCTTCTAATAACAAGGAAGGCAATCGTGCATTCTATTCCAACTATGGCGATCTCATTGATATCACAGCACCAGGCGGCGGCCGCTCTGGTGGCATCCTATCAACCTTTAACTCGGGTAAACGTCAAGCAGGCGAAAACAGTTACAGCTACTCAATGGGCACCAGTATGGCTGCCCCACATGTAGCAGGTATCGCTGCGCTTATGTACTCACTCGATCTAAGCCTGACACCAGATCAAGTCGAGCAATATATCACTGAAACATCACGTCCTTTCCCTGCTGGTAGCAGTTGCAATACTTCAGAGTGCGGTACAGGTATTGCCGATACTTTTGCAGCACTACAACGCGTGAAAGGGATCAGTCCAAACCCGCAACCCGGTACTGTCGATTGCAGCACCTATCAAGTATGGGCAGAAAATACCGTATACCAGAGTGGCGATCACGCTCAACAAAATGGGATTGCTTACCGCGCACAATGGTGGACTCAAAACCAACCACCCGCTGATAACCACACCAACTGGGGAGTATGGGCCAAACTCGGGCAGTGTAAATAACGAATAGATGCGAGTGAATACGACAAGCGGGCTTAATCGCCCGCTTCTTATCGTCGATTAGAGTATAAAAAAATCATGGCGCTAAAGGTTGACGGGTAAATTGCTCGTGCCCACAGCGTATACAGGGTTCTAAACGTTTCACATGCGTATACATTTGATGGTGACCACAGTGCTCACAAACCAAATTACCCAAGCCAATGATCTCTCCCGCTTGATAAACCCCCTGGTGCTGGATATCCCCCATGACCTCACGCCACTCTAATTGGGTTTTATCCGTAATTTCAGCCAAACCGCTCCAAATTGTTTCGGACACCGCCTGATAAAATGGGCTTTCATCGAAAGGCTCTGAACTTTCTTCCACATTTTGCCCAAATTCAGCTAAATCACGTTTTAAATACGCAGAAATTAACGCCAACTCATCTTTGGTCATGTCACTAGCGGCTTGACGGTATTTTTCTGTCGTATCAATCCATTGATTAAGCTCCTCAGGGCTATGCTTCAAGGCTTCAGTTACTTTTTCAAGTAATGCTTCATATTCTGCTTTTTGCTTCGCCATATGTACCTCCTCCCCTTGAACCGACAACACAAGGCACCCAAAACACCACCTTAGGCAGCGATAAAGCAACAATAACTGTATCGAATTACCCTCAGCTATTGTTGACACCTTTACCTTTAGTTATTCTATGTCGATTATATTGAATGTGTTTGTACTCAACTCACAAAATCCTGGATGTCATCGATGCAAGAACAATATCGCCCACAGGACATTGAACAGAAAGTTCAAGAACACTGGGACAACAACAAGACCTTTGTTGTAAGTGAAGACCCTAATAAAGAAAAATTCTACTGTCTCTCCATGTTCCCGTACCCAAGCGGTCGACTGCACATGGGTCACGTTCGTAACTACACCATCGGTGATGTTGTTTCTCGTTACCAGCGTCTACAAGGCAAAAACGTAATGCAACCTATCGGTTGGGATGCATTCGGCCTACCTGCAGAGAACGCCGCGGTTAAAAACAACACCGCTCCCGCGCCATGGACTTACGAAAACATCGAGTACATGAAGAACCAGCTTAAAGCACTAGGTTTAGGCTACGATTGGGATCGTGAATTCGCAACCTGTACGCCTGAGTACTACCGTTGGGAACAAGAGTTCTTCACTAAGCTTTACAATAAAGGCTTGGTTTACAAGAAAACCTCTTCTGTAAACTGGTGTCCGAACGACCAAACTGTACTGGCTAACGAGCAAGTAGAAGACGGCTGTTGCTGGCGTTGTGATACCCCAGTAGAACAAAAGAAAATCCCTCAGTGGTTCATTAAGATCACCGAATACGCTCAAGAGCTACTCGACGATCTAGACAACCTAGACGGTTGGCCTGAAATGGTAAAAACCATGCAGCGCAACTGGATCGGCCGCTCTGAAGGTGTTGAGCTATCTTTCGCGGTTAACGGCGAAGAAGCACCATTAGAAGTGTACACAACACGTCCAGATACTCTTATGGGCGTATCTTACGTGGGTATTGCTGCGGGTCACCCTCTGGCAGAGAAAGCGTCTAAGAACAACCCTGAGCTTGCTGCATTCGTTGATGAATGTCGTAACACCAAAGTTGCTGAAGCTGAACTAGCAACAATGGAAAAGAAAGGCATGGATACTGGCCTAACGGCTATCCACCCGCTTAACGGTCGTGTTGTTCCAGTTTACGTGGCTAACTTCGTACTGATGGATTACGGCACAGGTGCTGTAATGGCGGTTCCAGCTCACGATCAACGTGACTTTGAATTCGCGACTAAGTACGGCATCGACATCATCCCTGTGATCAAACCAGAAGACGGTTCTGAGCTAGATGTATCAGAAGCCGCATACACTGAAAAAGGTGTACTGTTTGATTCTGGCGAATTCGATGGCCTAACTTTCCAAGCCGCGTTCGATGCGATTGCAGCGAAACTTGAAGCGGAAGGTAAAGGTAAGAAGACAGTTAACTTCCGTCTACGTGACTGGGGTGTTTCTCGTCAACGTTACTGGGGTGCACCAATCCCAATGGTAACAACGGAAGATGGTGAAGTTCACCCAGTTCCTGCTGACCAACTACCAGTAATTCTTCCAGAAGACGTGGTAATGGACGGTGTAACGAGTCCAATCAAAGCAGATAAAGAGTGGGCTAAAACCACCTTTAATGGTGAACCAGCACTGCGTGAAACCGATACCTTCGATACCTTTATGGAGTCGTCTTGGTACTACGCGCGTTACTGTTCACCACAAGCTGACGATATTCTAGACCCAGAAAAAGCGAACTACTGGCTACCAGTAGACCAATACATTGGTGGTATCGAGCACGCTTGTATGCACCTACTGTACTCTCGCTTCTTCCACAAACTGCTACGTGACGCAGGTTACGTAACCTCTGACGAGCCGTTCAAACAACTGCTATGTCAAGGTATGGTACTGGCTGATGCTTTCTACCACACTAATGACAAAGGCACCAAAGAGTGGATCGCACCAACGGATGTAGAAATCGAGCGTGATAGCAAAGGTCGCATCGAGAAAGCCGTCGATAACCAAGGCCGTGACGTAACTCACTCAGGCATGATCAAAATGTCTAAGTCGAAAAACAACGGTATCGACCCACAAGAGATGGTAGACAAGTACGGTGCAGATACCGTTCGTCTATTCATGATGTTTGCGTCACCTGCAGACATGACGCTTGAGTGGCAAGAGTCTGGCGTTGAAGGAGCTAACCGCTTCCTAAAACGTGTATGGAAATTGGTTAATGAGCATGCATCAAAAGGTGCTGCAGAAACTGTTGATGTCTCTGCGCTATCTTCTGATCAAAAAGCACTACGCCGTGATGTTCACAAGACCATTGCAAAAGTAAGCGATGATATTGGCCGTCGTCAGACATTCAATACTGCAATTGCTGCTATCATGGAACTGATGAACAAGCTAGCGAAAGCATCTCAAGAATCAGTACAAGATCGTGCACTGCTTGATGAAGCCCTAAAAGCAGTCGTTCGTATGCTTTACCCTATGACTCCACACATTTCTTACGAGATGTGGGAAGCGCTAGGTGAATCAAACATCGATTCAGCAATCTGGCCAACATTCGATGAAGCTGCGCTAGTTGAAGATGAAAAGACCATCGTCGTGATGATCAACGGTAAATTACGTGCAAAACTAACTGTTGCAGCTGATGCAACCGAAGAACACGTGAAAGAACTTGGTCTTAACGATGCAAACGCCGTGAAATTCCTTGACGGCCTTACCATTCGTAAAGTGATTTACGTTCCTGGTAAGCTACTGAACATCGTTGCGAACTAAGTTCACAACCTGATGACAGACTATCCCCGCTCAGGCGGGGATATTTTTATCTAGCATCGTCATAGCAACTACCAGTCAATCTAGGTTCTAATCAGATTGATTTCCCGCTATAGTCGATAAGTTTTCACTCTACTTAGGAGCTAATTTGGTGAAGGCTTTCTTTTCTTTAAAAAGCACCCTTAGACTACTTTCAGTCGCCCTACTTTCTCTTACTGTGTCTGCTTGTGGCTTCCACCTTCGTGGCACCTACATGCTACCCGATGAAATCGCCAAACTATCACTGACTAGCTTCGACCAATACGGCCAACTGACCCGTCTAGTAAAGTCACAATTTAAGTTGCATGGTATTGAAGCCGTGCCACCCTCAGCGACTGTACCTAATCTTCACTTAATCAGTGAAAGCAATGGTGAACGCACCCTGTCGCTCTACCAAAACAGCCGCGCCGCTGAATACGAGCTGAATTACTCAGTACGCTATAGTATTACGATCCCTAACAAAGCCAGTAAAACCTTCTCAACCAAAGTAACCCGTACTTTCCTTGATAACCCATTAACGGCACTGGCAAAGTCGGTTGAACGTGACATGATCAAAGACGAGATGCGAGAGCAAGCATCACGTCAAATATTACGTCAAATGGCGCGTCTAACGGCGACAATTGAAGCGCTTGACGAGCAAGAACTCGAAGCAAAACTGGCAGAAATGGAAGACACCAAAGCGGAAGATATGCCCGTATCAGGTACAAGTGCCAGCTACAACAGCACTAACACTGTCAACACAGAGGAAGTGAGCACAGTTGAGCCCGGCACAGAGGTAGGCACAAGCCAACCATGAGAGTTTACCCAGAACAACTGACGCAGCAGCTCAATAAAGGGCTGCGTCAAGCCTACTTATTATTTGGTAATGAACCACTCCTAAAGCAAGAGTGCGGTGACCAAATTAAGCAAGCAGCACAACAGCAAGGTTTCGATGAACGCCATAGTTTCACCATCGACCACCAGCTTGATTGGAATCTAGTACTCGATTGCTGTAACGCAATGAGTCTTTTTGCTGCGCGCCAAATCATTGAGCTAGAAATCCCAGAGTCTGGACTGAACGTCAACCAAGCCAAGTCACTGGTCGAAATATGTGACAGCTTACACAATGACATTCTGTTGCTGATCACTGGACCTCGTCTCAATAAAAAGCAAGAATCAGCCAAGTGGTTTAAAGCATTAGATAACCAAGGTTTATACTTACCTTGCAATACGCCTGACCCTCGTCATTTACCACGCTTTATTCAAGCGCGTTGCCAGCAACTCGGCCTTAAAGCGGATCATGAGTCCGTACAAATGCTGGCGCAATGGCATGAAGGGAATATGCTGGCACTTGCACAAAGTCTACAAAAACTCACCTTGCTATACCCAGATGGTGAGCTCAATATTGTTCGCTTAGAAGAAGCATTAAGCCGTCACAACCATTACACGCCTTTCCAACTGGTTGATGCCGTACTAGCAGGTCAAGCGAAACGCAGTCAACGTGTATTACGCCAACTTGAAGGCGAAGGCATTGAGGCAACCATTATCTTACGTACCCTGCAGCGCGAATTAACACAGCTGTATAAAATGCAAGAAATGGGCAAGAAAGGCACACCGCTGAATATCATTTTTGAACAATTTCGCATCTGGCAAAGTCGCCGCGAGATTTACATTGGCGCCCTTCACCGTCTTCCCTACGCCAGAGTGGTCAGCTTGCTACGCTTATTGACCCAACTAGAGATCCAAGTAAAAACGGATTTCGACACAAAACCATGGCCAGCACTGAGTGCGCTCTGTGCGGAGATGTGCGGGATAAGTACCCATACCGAGCCGACACCTTTTTAGTGCTTGTGTCGGATCAGGCTGTGCGTGTTATACTGCGCCGCTAAATTGTGACAGAGATCGATTTGTCGCAAACTATTAATCTATTATCACCAAATGAGGGGATTCCTTTGCAGGTTCAAGAACTACACGATTTTATTGTTGATAAAGTTGACGATATTAAAGCCCAAGACATCGTAACGATTGACGTACGTGGTAAGTCAAGCATCACTGACTTCATGGTTCTATGTACAGGTACATCAAACCGTCACGTATCTTCTATTGCAGATCACGTAAACAAAGAATCAAAACTGATTGATTTCCCTCCATTTGGTATCAGCGGTGAAGATGATGGCCAGTGGGTTATCGTGGATATGGGCGACGTTATGTTGCACATCATGCAGGAAGATTCACGTAGCCTGTACCAACTGGAGAAGCTTTGGAGCTAATCAATTATGAAGCTTCAATTGATTGCCGTTGGCACAAAAATGCCCAAGTGGGTTGAAGAAGGCTATAAAGAATACAGCCGTCGATTCCCAAAAGATATGCCGCTGGAACTCATTGAGATCCCAGCAGGTAAGCGTGGGAAAAATGCAGATATTGCCCGTATCTTACAAAAAGAAGGCGAAGCAATGCTTGCAGCGGTCCCTAAAGGTAACCGCATTGTCACCTTGGACATTCCCGGTAAACGCTGGGATACCGAACAACTGGCTGAACAGCTTGAAAGCTGGAAGCTAGACGCACGCGATGTTTCCATTTTGATCGGCGGCCCTGAAGGGTTATCACCTGCTTGTAAAGCAGCAGCCGAGCAAAGTTGGTCGCTTTCGCCACTCACACTACCGCACCCTATGGTACGTGTTGTCATGGCTGAAAGCTTATATCGCGCGTGGAGCATCACCGCAAACCATCCTTACCACAGGGAATAAGTGTCAATGAGACGACAGCGTACCCAGATCCGCGACCATCGGGCTGAGTCGGCGCTCTTTTTTCGCCGTGCTCTTGTCTCATTTATCGGCATTATCGTGCTGGTAGGCGTGCTGCTCACGAACTTGTACCACATTCAAGTAAGTGAGCATGACGACTATCAGACACGATCAAACGATAACCGTATTAAGGTTGTGCCTGTCGCGCCTAATCGCGGCATGATCTACGATCGCAATGGCATTTTACTGGCAGAAAACCGCCCAGTTTATGCGCTTGAAATTACCAAAGAAAAAGTACCCAATATTGAGGATACCTTTACACGCCTCAAAGTCCTGATGGGTATTACCGATGAAGACATCACTCGATTTGAAAAAGAACGCCGACATACACGTCGCTTCAAATCTATTCCTATAAAAGGCCAGCTTACCGAACAACAAGTTGCCCTATTCACGGTCAATCAGCACCGTTTCCCAGGGGTTGAAGTCAAAGCCTACCTCAAACGTTACTATCCTTACGGCGATGCACTCACGCATGTATTGGGTTATGTAGCCAAAATTAACGACCGTGACCTTGAGCGCCTCGAACGTGACGACAAAATCAGTAATTATAAAGCAACCCGTGATATCGGTAAGCTTGGTATCGAACGTTACTACGAAGATTTGCTGCACGGCACATCAGGCTACCAAGAAGTCGAAGTAAACAGCCGTGGCCGTATTATTCGTACCCTTAAGTATGTGCCGCCAATCCCAGGTAAAGACATCAAACTAAACTTGGATATTGATCTGCAACTGTTCGCGAAAGAACAACTTACCGTGCGCAGTAAAGATCCTGAAACAGGTGAAGAAATCGTAAAATATAAACGCGGCTCTATTGTCGTGATGGATCCTCGCGATTCAGCAGTTCTCGCCATGGTGTCTAGCCCAAGCTACGATCCTAACTTGTTTGTCCACGGTATTTCAGGGCCGAAATATCGCGCCTTGCTGAATGATATTAATCGCCCATTGGTTAATCGTGTCACGCTCGGTATTTACCCACCAGCATCAACGGTTAAACCTATGATCGCTGTCGCTGCCTTAACGGAAGGCGTAGTGACTGAGCGTACCGTACGAAATGACCCTGGTTATTGGAAAATTCCAAACTCGAATAGCCGACCATTCCGTGACTGGAAACGCTGGGGACATGGCAAGGTCAACATTCACAAAGCCATCGAAGAGTCAGTGGATACTTACTTCTATCAAGTGGCTTACGATCTCGGTATCGACCGATTGTCGGCTTGGATGACTAAATTTGGCTACGGTGAATACACAGGCATTGATATTCATGAAGAAAGTAAAGCCAACATGCCAACCCGTGAATGGAAACAAGCCCGCTTCCGCCAACCTTGGTATCAAGGCGATACCATCCCTGTCGGTATAGGCCAAGGGTATTGGACAGCAACCCCGCTGCAGATTGCCAAAGCGACAACGGTATTAGTGAACAATGGCATCGTTAGGGCGCCACACCTGCTGAAAGATATTATTGATGATAATGTCGAAAAGCCCGCCGTCTTTGACGAATACCCGCCAATCACAGGGGTTGACGACGAATACTGGGAAATTGCAAAAGATGGCATGAAACGCGTGCTATTTGGTGTCCGGGGTACCGCGCGCCGCGCCTTTTATGGTGCGCAATATAAAGCCGGTGGTAAATCAGGCTCGGCACAGGTATTTGGTTTGGCTGAAGATGAAAAATACAACGCTGAAGAGCTTGCTGAGCACTTACGCGACCACGCTCTCTTTACTGCCTTTGCACCATACGATAAGCCTGAAGTTGTAGTCTCTATGGTATTAGAAAATGCAGGGGGCGGTTCATCAAATGGTGGCCCTGTCGCTCGTCATATCTTTGACCATATGCTATTAAAACCACACCCACAAACAACCGACACAGTCTCGAACACTGAGGTGACCCAATGAGCATTATGGCCACGACAGGCAATAAGCGAACCCTGAGTGATCGCTTACATCTCGATTTTCCATTGCTGATGGGGATCTTGGCATTAATGTGTTTCGGCTTGCTTGTGATGTACAGCGCCAGTGGTCAGCACATTGAAATGATGGAACGCCAAGCTGTACGTATGGCGCTCTCACTGAGTGTCATGTTTGCCCTCGCACAAATCGCACCTCGTCACTATGAAACTTGGGCCCCTTATCTATTTGGCATCGGCTTGCTCTTATTGCTTGGAGTCTTGTTCTTTGGTGAAGCCTCAAAAGGTGCACAACGCTGGCTAAACCTCGGCTTTGTCCGCTTTCAGCCATCAGAGCTTATCAAGTTAGCCGTCCCACTGATGGTCGCCCGCTTTATTGGTAACAAACCCTTACCTCCAAGCTTTCGTAATATCGTGGTTGCATTAATGATGATCTTTATTCCCACGATATTGATCGCGAAACAGCCTGACCTCGGTACCTCTATTTTGATTGCGGCATCAGGTATTTTTGTTTTATTCCTATCAGGGATCAGCTGGCGCATCATTTTTTCTGCTGGTGTGCTTCTTGGGGCCTTTATTCCTGTTTTATGGTTCTTCCTAATGCGGGATTACCAACGAACACGGGTATTAACCCTGTTTAACCCAGAATCAGATCCTCTGGGTGCGGGCTACCACATTATTCAGTCAAAAATTGCCATAGGTTCAGGTGGACTCATAGGGAAAGGCTGGTTACATGGCACCCAGTCACAACTGGAGTTTTTACCTGAACGCCATACCGATTTCATTTTTGCGGTTATTGCCGAAGAATGGGGCTTAATTGGTGTAATGTGTTTATTGGCTATTTATTTATACATTATTGGCCGAGGGCTATTACTCGCGAGCCGAGCACAAACGGCCTTTGGTCGTATGATGGCAGGCAGTATTGTATTAAGTTTCTTCGTTTATGTTTTCGTTAATATCGGAATGGTCAGTGGTATTTTGCCTGTTGTCGGTGTACCGCTGCCATTAATCAGTTATGGAGGCACTTCAATGGTGACCTTGATGGCTGGTTTTGGCATTCTGATGTCTATCCATACCCATAGAAAAATGTTGTCAAAGGCGACCTAAATGCGTGTTATCTCCTTACTTATTGTCTTAATTCTGGCAGGCTGTAGCTCTACCCCTAGCGATGAGCGCTACGATATTGCTGAAGATGTGGCACCGGAACAATCGCCAACCTTAGATCATATTGAGGATGCACAACCTCGCTACGAGCCTAAAAGCCTCGCGGGCAACAAAGATTACACACTCCGTGGTCAGCGTTACGAGATCGTCAAAGACCAAAAAGGCTTCACTCAAGAAGGCAATGCGTCTTGGTATGGCAAAAAATTCCATGGCCACAAAACCTCCAACGGTGAAGTCTATGATATGTACTCAATGACTGCAGCACACAAAACGCTACCGTTACCGAGCTACGTCAAAGTCACCAATACCAACAATGGTAAAACCGCCATAGTACGTGTGAACGATCGTGGTCCTTTCCATGAAGGGCGCATTATCGATCTCAGCATGGCTGCCGCTTCCAAGCTTGATGTTATTAAGCACGGTACAGCGCCTGTAAAAATTGAGCTCATCACGATTGAAAAGCCAGCGTCTAGCGAAGAGTGGCACAGCGCTAACCCAAATCAGTATTTTGTTCAGCTTGCTGCAGTAAGTAATGAAGAAAAAGCGCAAAAAATTGCTGATCAACTAAAGGCCCAATTCCAAACCAAAGTGGATTTAATGAAGGTAGAAAAAACAGACATTTACCGTGTACGCTTAGGGCCTTATATCGATCGTGATGAAGCAATTTCACAACGTGACAAAGCAAAATCACAACAATATCCAAAAGCGTTTATCATTACATCCCAACGTTCTGTGGAACAAAAGTAACGTTTTACACTCAAATAAAACTAGCTGGATAATAGTCCTACCTTTTTCGGTCATCTTGCATCCAGCTGGTCAATAATACGGCCGAATATCTAGTCCGTAAGTTTGTCTCTGTCAGTTTTTCGCTAATCCCACCATAAGGAGCGATGTCAAAGGTGGTTGATTACTCTCAATCTGATATAGTGTGTCCAGTTTTTGACATCGCCCAATAAAGTTACATCAATCATGAAGAAATCTGCTGCAACTTTTCGATCGGTCGCTGCATCAGCTTTGATGCTGGCGTCGGTATCTGCCGTAGCGGCTCCAGCCGTTGTTCCTGAAGCCCCACAAATTGCTGCGAAAGGCTATGTTCTAATGGATTACCATTCAGGCAAAGTCCTTGCGGGCAACAAAGAATTTGTACAAATCCCACCTGCTAGCTTAACGAAAATGATGACCAGTTATGTTATTGGTCAAGAAATTAAGCGTGGCAACATCTCGATGGATGACACCGTTGTTGTCAGCAAAAATGCATGGGCGAAAAACTTCCCTGGCTCATCGAAGATGTTCATTGAAGTTGGTAGCGAAGTAAAAGTCTCAGATCTTAACCGTGGCATTATTATTCAATCCGGTAACGATGCCTGTGTTGCTATGGCTGAGCACGTTGCCGGCTCTGAAGATTCGTTCGTTGATCTCATGAACGGATGGGCAGAAAATATTGGCATGGATAAAACCCATTTTGCCAATGTTCATGGCCTAGATAACAACAACTTATACACCACACCGTATGACATGGCGCTACTCGGCCAAGCGTTAATTCGCGACGTACCCGATGAGTTCGCTATCTACAAAGAAAAATCATTCACTTACAATGGTATCACTCAGTACAACCGTAACGGTTTATTGTGGGATAAAAGCCTCAATGTAGATGGCATGAAAACAGGCCACACTAACAATGCGGGTTACAGCCTAGTTAGCACCGCGACAGAAGGCAAAATGCGCCTGATTGCTGTTGTGATGGGCACGAAGAGCGCCAATGCACGTAAAGCTGAAAGTAAGAAATTACTGAACTACGGCTTCCGCTTCTTTGAAACTGTATCACCACACAAAGCGAATGAAACTTTCGTCTCAGAAAAAGTCTGGATGGGTGATCGTAATGAAGTATCTTTAGGTGTTGATCAAGATACCTTTGTAACGCTTCCTCGCGGCCAAACTAAAGACTTGAAAGCCAGCTTTGTGCTAGAGAAAGAACTCAAAGCGCCAATTCAAAAAGGAACAAAAGTTGGTACGCTTTACTACCGTGTTGGTGATGAAGATATTGCTGAATACCCGCTAATTGCACTGAATGATGTAAACGAAGGCAGTATCTTTAGCCGTCTTGTTGACTACATCATGTTGCTCTTCAAAGGCTGGTTAAGCTAAGTTTTCTTCTCGAAAACAAGCAATTAAAAAGAGGTAGCTGAGGCTACCTCTTTTGCTATCTGCAGCTAAATCTCGCTAAACTGGCAGTCGGTAGCAAGATAGGTATAATAGCTCGCCTGAAATTGAGTTATCCCTTGCGGAATCCTGGAGTACAGAATGCAACAACAAGAACAGCCTAAACTAAAAGATCTGCTTGAGTTCCCTTGTAAGTTTTCATACAAGGTAATGGGTTTCAATAAACCTGAACTACCGGATCTTGTAGTTGAAGTGATTCAACGTCACGCGCCAGGCGACTACACCCCAACCGTTAAACCAAGCGGTAAAGGCACTTACAGCGCTGTTTCTGTCACAATTACAGCAACCTCTATCGAGCAAGTTGAAATTCTTTATAAAGAATTAGGCGAGATCGACATCGTTCGCGTTGTTCTGTAACTAGCGGCATCTAATACCCCTACAAATTGGCGGCTGAAATTTCAGCCGCCAAGCTTTATAATGCCAACCAAGAATAGCTCGGCCTAGCCGATATGAATTGGGTGATACAGTGCAAAAACATCTCATTATTCGACACCTAGGACGCCGTGACTACGAACCAACATGGCAAGCCATGCATGCGTTTACCGACGAGCGTACACCGGAAACAACCGATGAAATTTGGTTGGTCGAACACAATCCTGTATTTACTCAAGGTCAAGCTGGGAAAGCAGAACACCTGCTAAATACTGGCGATATCCCTGTGGTCCAAAGTGATCGTGGTGGCCAAGTGACCTATCATGGTCCTGGCCAATTGGTTGCGTATATCCTGCTCGATTTACGTCGTAATAAGCTAGGTGTACGTGATTTAGTCACACACATTGAAAATACAGTCATTCAAACGCTATCCCATTTTGGGGTAACGTCTAACGCCCGCCCTGATGCGCCGGGAGTGTACGTCAATAATCAAAAAGTATGCTCACTCGGTTTACGTATCCGTCGCGGTTGCTCTTTTCATGGCCTGGCACTCAATATAAATATGGATTTGGCGCCTTTCCTACGTATCAACCCTTGTGGATATGCAGGAATGGAAATGACGCAGCTTGCGTCACTGAATGGCCCATCAGAACTGACGGAAGTTCAGCCGGTACTTGTCGAAGAGCTTGTAAAACTGCTCGATTACCAGAGCGTTGAGTGGATAACGGAAAGCAATTAATTATGAGCAAACCTATAAAAATCGAACAAGGCGTCAAATACCGCGATGCCGATAAGATGGCCCTAATTCCTGTACGTAATGTGGCAGAAGAAGAAACGCCACAGGAAGTGCTGCGTAAACCTGAGTGGATGAAAATCAAACTTCCGTCAGACAGCAAGCGTATCCAAGAAATTAAATCAGCAATGCGTAAGAACAAACTTCACTCGGTATGTGAAGAAGCGTCTTGTCCAAACTTGGCTGAATGTTTCAACCACGGTACAGCAACCTTCATGATCTTAGGTGCTATCTGTACTCGTCGTTGCCCATTCTGTGATGTTGCCCATGGTCGTCCATTACCGCCGAATGCAGAAGAACCAGCGCACCTTGCTCAAACCATTGCTGACATGAAACTGAAGTATGTAGTGGTGACATCAGTTGACCGCGATGATCTACGTGATGGCGGTGCTCAACACTTCGCTGATTGTACGCGTGAGATCCGTGCGAAAAACCCATCAATCCACATTGAAACTCTCGTGCCAGATTTCCGTGGTCGCATGGATCGCGCACTTGAGATCCTACGTGATAACCCACCTAACGTTTTCAACCATAACTTGGAAACAGCGCCACGCTTGTACCGTAAAGCGCGTCCTGGTGCAAACTACCAGTGGTCACTGGATCTATTGAAGAAATTCAAAGAAATGCACCCAGAAGTACCAACAAAGTCTGGTGTAATGATGGGCTTAGGCGAAACCAAAGAAGAGATTATTCAAGTACTGAAAGATCTTCGTGCTCACGGCGTGACTATGCTGACACTAGGTCAATACCTAGCACCAAGCCGTCACCACCTACCCGTTGAGCGCTACGTGCCACCGTCAGAGTTCGACGAACTTAAAGAGATTGCATTAGAACTTGGTTTCACCCATGCAGCATGTGGTCCATTTGTTCGTTCTTCTTACCATGCCGATATGCAAGCGCAAGGTATTGAAGTGAAATAATTCAAACGAATTATCGCGACAATAAAAAACCGCTTCAGGCTTACGCCGAAAGCGGTTTTTTTGTATCAGATTTTCAACTAACCGTTAGCTTTTGCGGTTACTTGATTCAATCGCCTTACCAAAAACAGGGGCGATACTTTCTAATGCACGCTCTGTAATCGGCTTACCATCTGAGTCTGTGACGCTGAGCGAAGTTCGGTTACCCAAGTCACCCAATTGAAGCTTGTAAGTCGAATCATCAAGTTCTATTGGTTTAACACCAAGATCGGTCCAGAACTGATCATCAGGTGAACGGAATTTCACTTCAACGATACCTTGTGAACGGTTACGACCTTCGACGGTGAAGCCTAACTCATCAAGTAATGATGGCAAGCGTTCCCAGAACACGTTATACGGTGCACGTGCAATAATAACAGGCAGACCGCTACGATCTTGTCCCATTGTAATTGGGATTTGTTTCACCAACTCTTGCGCACGTAAACGGGCTTCTTCACGCACTTTTGCATCGTAGCGTGACGTCACCAAGTTAGTCATCAAGATGCTATAACGCTCTTTATTAATCACCGATACAGGCTCGTCTTTTTCGCCTTCACGCCAATCAATTAACGTAATTTGATAACTGTTGTCACCTGGCTTTTCAGACTTTTCGATCGTGTAACGGCTACTTACTTGCGTTTCGTCATCTTCATTGGTCCAAGAAACCCACTCAGTTTCTAAGCGACTTGCCGTTTGCTCTCGCAATGCGATGCCTTGCTCCGTAAGCATGGTTTTCGTTAATGACCAAACACCCGCTAACTCTTCGCTATTTGCTAATACCAAGGTAACACCGTCAGCATTTTTAACAACGCGAGCACCAGGGATCAATGCGAGCACTTGCTGCGGTGAGCGAATATCAACGCCCGCACCAATTTCACCGGCAAACGCTTGATTAGGGATTGCATACTCATTAGTAGCATAAGGCTCTGTACCTTCAGGCAACACCCAGTTGCTTAATGGCTTAGTTTCAAGATAAGTAAAATCCTGATTTGCCTGACGACGGCGTTCTTCACTACCCGAACATGCTGCCAAGCTGGCAACCATTAATGTCGTTAGTACGAACCTGTGTTTAGAATTCATTAATGCTCCTGCGCTCCTACGCGTTGCAAACTATTGCAGCACACCGCTCTCTTGCAATGCTTCAACCACTTTGGGTTGTGCTGACTCACTTAATACGGTTAATGGCAGACGTAACTCACCCAGCTCAATCAAACCTAGTTTATGCGCTGCCCATTTCACTGGGATTGGGTTAGATTCTACAAATAAGTTTTTATGTAAGCTCATTAAACGTGCATTGATTTCACGTGCAGCCTCAAACTGACCTTCGCGCGCCAATTTGAACATTTTTGCCATATCAGCCGCTGCAACGTTTGCCGTAACAGAAATCACACCATGACCACCGCGTTCAACAAACTCTAACCCAGTGGCATCATCACCGCTTAGTTGGATAAAGTCTTCGCCACAAAGTTCCCTAATTTGCTGCACGCGATCTAAATCAGCCGTTGCATCCTTAATACCCACGATATTGTCGATTTTCGCTAAACGCGCAACCGTCTCTGGTAATAGGTCAACAGCAGTACGACCAGGTACATTATAAAGGATTTGTGGTAAATCAGTGGCTTCAGCTATCGCTTTGTAATGCAGATATAAACCTTCTTGCGTTGGTTTATTGTAATAAGGGGTGACACTTAAACAACCCGCAACACCAGTACCAATGAAGAGTTTACTGAATGTAATGGCTTCGTGCGTTGCATTGGCGCCAGTTCCTGCAATAACAGGAATGCGACCGTTGGCAAGCTCGATAGTCTTAACAACAACTTTTACGTGCTCATCAACCGTTAATGTGGCTGATTCACCCGTAGTACCAACAGATACAATTGCATCTGTGCCTGCTGCAATATGATATTCCACCAAATTTGCTAGGCTAGTGTAATCCACTTCGCCCGCTTCATCCATTGGCGTGACTAGCGCAACCATGCTTCCTGAAAACATGTCCATCTCCCCTGTATATATATAACTTCATGGTACGATTGAGTGAATATAAACTCAAGCACGAGCGTAGGTAAAAGTACTATCTTGACAATAACTTGATAAGAAGTTGCTAGCGATGTCAGTTATCCCTGCTTAATACCTGTGCTACCATGCTTAAAAGCTAACAATACGACGTAGAGAATATGGAACATTACCTAGTTATTACTGCAGTTGGTACGGATCGCCCTGGCATCTCAGATGAAGTTACTCACTTGGTGACTCAATGTGGCTGTAACATCATAGATAGCCGTATTGCTCTGTTTGGCCATGAATTTACGCTCATCATGTTATTGTCTGGCAATGGCAATGCCATCTCACGCGTGGAAGTAACGCTGCCGCTCAAAGCTCAAGAGCATGAGTTACTCACCGTCATGAAGCGAACCTCTAAGCATAAAGCGCGCTTGTTCTCATACACTGCAGATTTTCATATCGAAGCAGATGATATGCCGGGGCTCATCGGCCAATTCACCCATTTTCTTGCCGCTCGAAAAGTCGATATCGCCTCATTAAGTGCCCATACTCATGAAGCCAGCGATACTGATAATACTGATCGTTTATTTATTCAAATCAGTACTAATATTCCCGAGGGTTGCAATCTCATGACATTACAAGAAGAATTCGAAGCCCTTTGCACCGATTTACTGGTGACAGGCACAGTCAATTTTGTTGGCCATAATCAATAAGGAAACACCATGAATACGTTGACCGCAGGTACTTTAGCCCCTGCTTTCACTTTACTTAATCAAGATGGCGAAGCGGTAAACTTAGCTGACTTTAAAGGCAAAAAAGTCTTGGCTTATTTTTACCCTAAAGCGATGACACCAGGTTGTACCGTTCAAGCTTGTGGCTTACGAGATAGCAAAGCAGAGTTAGATGCGCACAATGTTGTGGTATTAGGTATCAGTATTGATCCTGTAAAACGTCTGCCTAAATTTATCGAACGTGATAATTTAAACTTCACTTTATTATCCGATGAAGACCATGCCGTTGCCGATCAATTCGGTGTTTGGGGTGAAAAAAAATTCATGGGTAAAGTATACGATGGTCTTCACCGTCAAAGTTTCTTAATCAATGAAGAAGGTGTGATTGAACACGTTTTCAATAAGTTCAAAACCAAAGATCACCATGAAGTCGTACTAAGCTACCTAAATGAACAAGCGAACGCTTAATACATTATAGTGGTCTAGAAAGACTCAATGCCTGCGTTGCTCACCGCAGGCATTTTTATATGTTCGCACCCACCCTACGCTCAGCCATTAACGGCAAATCATAAAAATCGATATAATTCGACTTTCATCACTTTATTCATAAAAATCATCAATCAAACCTTGCTCTACAACCTCTACCTCAGATATAAAACCAGCCAGTTTGAAGTAAAACCAACAAGTAATATTAAGGATGATATTAATGAATGATACGCTACTTGGATTGATCTGGAACACCTCTCGCGCCGTACAAAATAAAGCGCAAAACACCGTAGGTTTAGTTTCGCCAGAACTCAATGCCGAACAAACGCTGATGCTGCTGAAAGAAGAAGACGGTTTACGCCCAATCGATATTGCCGAGCGTCTTATGCGCTCTAAAAGCTCAGTCACGAGTATCATTAAGACCGCACAACGCCATGGTTTAGTGGCGACTCGCCCTCACCCCCTGAAGGGCAACTCTAAGTGTGTTCACCTGACGAAAAAGGGCGTAATGATGTGCGATTCAGCGGGAAATAACATCCACTCACTGCTCGCTGAAGTACCGCAAGGTTTAACGCAAAAAGAAGTGGATACATGTCGTAAGGTGCTAGAGGTTACCCTCAACTGCTATCGTTAATACTTCTCTGGCTCGGTTAATATTCAGCTCTTACTGACGGCAGGGGCGTCATCGCCACTGAGGATAATGCTTAGATAAGCATAACTGGCGAAAACGCAGAAAAAATATAAAAAAATGGCGCATCTCAATGCGCCATTTTTCTCTATTAGCAAAATGTTATTACTCGGATTGTTCTATCAACTCATCCGCTTCTGTGGCTGAAAAAGCACTCCACACCGCTTTAACTAGGGTTGCTAATGGAATCGCAAAGAACACGCCCCAGAATCCCCAAAGCCCACCAAAGACCAACACCGCGATAATAATCGCCACTGGATGAAGGTTAACAGCCTCCGAGAATAAGATAGGCACAAGCACATTACCATCCAACGCTTGGATGATGCCATAAGCGACTAATAGCCACCAAAAGTCCGGCGAGATACCCCATTGGAACAAACCAACCATGGCCACAGGAATCGTCACCGCTGCCGCACCGATATAAGGGATCAACACCGAGAATCCGACTAAGACGGCCAGTAATAGGCCATAGCGTAAGTCTAAAATCACGAATGTGAGATAGCTGACCGAGCCGACGATAAGGATCTCTGTCACTTTACCGCGAATGTAATTCGAGATTTGCTGATTCATTTCCGCACCGACTTTACTCGCAAGACGGCGATTCTTTGGCAAGACGGAGCCTAAGATAGACAGCATTTCTTGCTTATCTTTAAGTAAGAAAAAGACCAGCAAGGGTACCAAAATAAGGTAAACACCGAGCGCAGCTAGACTTACCAACGAAGCAAGCGAACCTTTCACAACACTTTCACCCATACCCAAGACTTTTTCTCGTAGGGTACTCATGAAAGTATCAACTTGGTGTGGCTGCACAAAGTCAGGGTATCGTGACGGCAATGACGACACGTAACTCTGCAAATCATTAAACATGGTCGGCACATCAGACATCAAGTTACCAATCTGATGCCAGATAGTAGGCACAAGGCCAAATACCGCCATCACCATGAGTCCGACAAAGATCAATAAGACAACCGTCACAGACAAGGAGCGAGGCAAACCTATCTTATGCAAACGCGCAACGGGCCACTCCAGTAAATAGGCTAATACAATCGCCACCAATAGTGGTGCAATCAAATTTCCTAAGAAATAAATCGTTAAAAAGCCACCCACAAGGATAACCACCAGACTGGCTGCATCTGGGTCTGAAAAACGTCGCTTATACCAGCGATTAAACATATCGAGCATAACTGTCTCTATCTTTGCATTTTGGTGACAAAAAGAATCAGTGACTGCGGCGAGTCACTCTGTATTTCAATAGCATAACCATTATTGATTAAGTATCGGGGAATATCTTGTCTCGCGCCTGAATCAGAAACATGAATTTCCAGCTTTTGTCCCAAACTCAATGCGTTAACCGCTCTTTTGGCTAATAATAAGGCCATAGGGCAACGTTCAGTCATCAAATTAAGCAATTGCGTTTCCATTCCAGTGTGCTGACAGTTATTATCCATTCACGCATTGTAAATGACATCAGCTCGACAAAAAAGAAACCTGTACGGTGTTCTATTGTCTTATTGCTAATAGTCCCTGTTTTTCCTGGGCTAGCCCCAACAATTCAGACCAAAGGCGATTGTATTATTTCTATGTCCCGATTGAAGAAAGCCCCAGCTTATTTACTGATCACAGCATTGTTGAGTAGCAGTTTACCTATTCATGCTGAGACGTTTAACAGCTTACCAGAAATTGGTACAACTGCGGCTTCAACCCTTACAATAGAAAAAGAGCTAGAATATGGTGATGCCTACATGCGCATGCTACGTGCTAGCCGCCCGATCATCAGCGATCCTCTTTTGGCCGATTACGTCCAAGATTTAGGCCACCGTTTAGTCGCCAATGCCAACGATGTCCGTACCCCATTCAACTTTTTTCTGATCCAAAATCGTGAAATCAACGCCTTTGCCTTCTTTGGTGGTTATGTTGCCCTTCACAGTGGCTTATTTTTATATGCCAAATCAGAAAGTGAGTTTGCTTCGGTTGTTGCGCACGAAATTGCTCACATTACTCAACGCCACCTTGCGCGGAGTATGGAAGATCAAGCCAAGAAATCACCGGCGACCATGGCGGCAATGATAGGCTCACTCATGTTAGCAATCGCGTCACCTGAAGCGGGAATGGCTGCGTTACATGCAACCACAGCGGCTTCAGTTCAAGGCCAGATCAACTATACCCGCAGCAATGAAAAAGAAGCCGATCGCATCGGTATTGCAACCTTGGCTAAATCAGGCTTTGATGTACAAGCCATGCCACGTTTCTTTGGCCGCCTTGCCGATCAATACCGTTACGCCAGTAAGCCACCAGCCATGCTGTTGACTCACCCCTTACCGGAAGATCGTATTTCCGATACCCGCAGCCGTGCCAATCAGTTCCCAGCACGTCGTGTTGAACCTTCAGATCGCTACCTGCTTGCTCGCTCACGCATCGTGGCTCGCTTTGCAGGATTAGAAAGCGAAGCAGCTTTAGATTGGTTTGATCGTAAATTAAGAAAAGCCAAAGGCCAGCAAAAACTCGCGCTCAATTATGGTAAAGCACTGGTCTTGATTGACACAGGTAAGTACCAAGAAGCGCATGCCTTACTCGATCCTTTGCTTGTCGCTGAACCCAATAACCGCTTTTTCATTGACTCTGCAACCGATCTCGACATTGCAGAGAAGAAATATGATACCGCGATCAGTCGCCTACAAAGTGCATTAAAGCAAAGCCCAGAGCAAAAAGTATTGCGGTTAAACCTTGCCCATACCTATCAAGAAGCAGGAAAAGTCGACGACAGTCTCTCGATGTTATTACGCTACACCTACGATAATCCGAAAGATACCAATGGTTGGTATATGCTTGCTCAAGCGCAAGGTGAAAAGGGTAACCGTGCCGCCGAGCTCGCGGCTAGAGCAGAATTACTCGCACTACGTGGGTTGTGGGATAAAGCGATTAAAAACTACATTCAAGCGAGCCAACTGGTTGAAGTTAATTCTCTCGACCAAGCCCGTTACGATGCCAGAATCGATCAGCTGCGTTTATCTCGTGAGAAATTTGCAGCGTTGTAAGCACGCATAGCCCCTTACAACAACTGAAACCACCTATCGCGATCACACATCCCACGTGATCGCGATAGCAAAGCCACTGACACACGCCTTTCAATACCCCTGTATTCCCTTACAATGAAGCATAACTCCCACTTCGCTCAACACGTTACTGGGAGGTCTAAAATAAAATGGAGAAAATATGTCTATCTCAATCTACCACAACCCTCGCTGTTCAAAGAGCCGTGAAACATTAGCGCTACTTGAAGAGAAAGGCATTACCCCAACTATCATCAAATATTTGGAGCAAACGCCAACCGCAGCAGAACTTGAAGTCATCCTAAAACAACTAGGCTTTGATTCTGCCCGTCAAATGATGCGCACCAAAGAGGCTATTTATAAAGAGTTAGCCTTGGGTGATGCCAGCGTGACTGAAGCCCAGCTTTTTACTGCCATGACAGAAAATCCTAAATTGATTGAGCGCCCAATTGTTGTCAATGGCAATAAAGCGGCCCTTGGTCGCCCACCAGAGCAAGTATTGGATATTCTTTAATGCATTCTATATTGGTGCTGTATTACAGCCGTCATGGCAACACGCGACAGCTAGCGCGTCAGATAGCCCGTGGCATCGAGCAAGTCGATGACTGTGAAGCGGTGTTAAGAACAGTGCCAGACATTAATGAACAAGGGCTGCAAACGCAGCCCCCTCTTGATGGTGATCCTTGGGTTAGCCAACAAGACCTACAGACATGTTGTGGGTTGGCATTAGGTAGCCCAGTGCGTTTCGGTAATATGGCAGCACCGCTCAAACACTTTATTGATTCCACCAGCGCCCAATGGCTATCAGGTACCCTAATAGGGAAACCTGCGAGTCTCTTTACGTCATCATCGTCAATGCATGGCGGTCAAGAGACCACCTTGCAATCCATGATGTTGCCATTACTTCATCACGGCATGCTCGTCCTTGGTATTCCGTATTCGGAACCGCAACTGCACACCACAGAGCATGGTGGTACACCCTATGGCGCTTCTCACTTGAACCTGGGGGCTGGATTACATCAAGATGAAATGTCATTGGCACAAGCGTTAGGCAAACGTCTGGCACAAACGGCGAAGAAACTCGCGGAATAAGTACGTGGTGAGCTCAGTCAATATACCGACTTCACAAGCGACTTTAGCAACAAAACGGATCATCGAGATTAACAAGGAAGGTGTTCATGATCGCAATGCAACCCTTAACTCAAAACCTACGTTACTTTGCGCTAACCAGCAACCTGAGCTTATTGCTATGGGTGGCGCTATGGCAAGGTGTCATTTCGCCACACCCTCATCTTAATAACATCGTTATTATGATTATGTGGGTATTCCCGCTGCTATTGCCATTAAAGGGAATACTAGAAGCGAAACCTTATACCCATGCATGGGCAAATTTCATTTTGATGTTTTATTTTCTGCATGCACTGACCATTCTATGGGTGGAACCTGCAGAGCGCTGGCTCGCCGCCGTTGAGCTTGTGATTACATCTTGTGCCTTTGTTGGCAATATCATTTTTGCTCGCCAACGCGGCCGAGAGCTAGGCACAAAACTGCCGCGCCTGTCGCAAGTTGAAAAAGAAGAGCGAGCAAGGCATCAAGACAAGTAACATCTACATCCACACAAAATAAAACGGCTGCATCATAAATGCAGCCGTTTCTTTTAAAGGTTCTCTAATTCAATACACGTGCAGCACTAATGATTATGGCTGCCAATAAAACTGATTGTCTGCCGATACGCTTGATGGCACCACCTCAGAGCGTGTTGGCAGAGCGATATCGCTTTGCGCAGGTATGACCGCTGCTGGCGAATTTGTACCATCACCCACAATCACAGTATTGGTAGTGACATCTTCATTTGAACGCGTCACATCTAGATTGTCGCTGCTTCCACTTGCATCCATATCATTACCAGCCAAAGCCTGACCTGTGTAACTCCCCTCAGAAACCTGACTAATACGACGATCTAACAAAAGTTCGCGTTTGAAGGCCTCTTCTGTTGTCAGTAAGTTCACACCAAATAACACCTGATCAGCATGTAGACGCTGTACATCCACCGACGCAACAGAGCTCAAGCTTGTTAGCATACGTTCAAGCGTGAAAAAGTCTTCTGTTGTCTGAATGTTAGCAACACTAATGCTAAATAAACCTCGGCTTTCTCCGCCAAGCTGCACTGCGTATTTTGCCGCGAGTTGATCCGCAATTTGATTAACCATATCACGAGTAGCAGCGACTAACTCTCCGCTTACCTGGCCTTCCTTTGGCACCACTTGTGATGCAACTAAACGATCGGCCGACTGCTCAAAAAGCTGCCAAGATAATGAAACATTACTACCATCTTCACGAGCACGAACAATCAAAATGGCTTCAGGGTTATAACGCAAACTTGCATTGGCAACAGGTTCTACGAAACCACCCCATAAATCAGGCACGCTCACTGCGGTAATATCTTCAAAATCACCAATAGGCATTAAGATAGGCACACCACGTTGATTCGCCGCAGCATTCATTTCTGTTTGCAGCGGGTTGCTCGATTGATCCCACACAATTTCACGTTCACGGTTATTTTCTTTCACTAACCACACCAACACAGCTGGGCGCTGATCGCTCCATAACGTTGCGTTAGCTTGAGTTAATAAATTATGAACTTGCACGCGATCGAACGTCATGTCTAAAGTCTGCTGACCATTCAGTGAGCCAACACCGAATTGGCTGATGTATTGGCTAGAATTCGTTAGTGCCTTACGAATGACCTCATTGTCGACGACTTTACTTTGACCAGACACCTTCACCAGCACCTGCTCTAAGCCTTGCTGACGAGCGGTTTGTTCCGATTGCTTATCAGTGTCAGGAAGTACAACCTGAGCCTGATACAAGTTATTCACTGTGGCAGCATTCAAAGGCAACGCCAATAACGCCAACATAAAAAAAGCAAAACGCAGCATAGAAAACTCATTCATCATCTAGATATGTTCCGATCATAAGGTGATTTGCCTATCAGCAGCAACCTCTTAGCCCCGATATCGTGACAGATTTTAGTCAATCTTCATGTTTTTATACCTTTACGTCTTAATAACAGGCTTCTATAGGAAAAAAGTACGCTATCACCACAAAACCAAAGTGAAATATTGCATCGCTTACAGGAATTAGTGATACCTCGTACAAAAGGGATTAATCCACATCAGTGATAGAAAAAACTCTATTTCAAAGCATAGGTAATCGTTTGCTGCTGTGATAGGATTGCGCGATTTTATTTTTAGAAAACCAAATTTAGACAAGGTGGGTGAAAAAATGATGCAGGTACTCCAAGGCGCACAAATGTTATTTGTCGCATTCGGTGCATTAGTGCTGGTTCCGTTACTGACTGGCCTCGACCCCAATGTCGCCCTATTTGGTGCGGGTATAGGTACCCTTCTTTTCCAAGTGATCACCAAACGCTCTGTTCCTATCTTCCTCGCTTCATCTTTCGCTTTTATTGCTCCTATTATGTACGGCATCCAAACTTGGGGTGTGGCTAGCACCATGGGTGGCCTTATGATGGCGGGTATCGTATACGTCTTGATGGGCGCGGTGATTAAGGTACGCGGTGTAGGTATCATCCATAAATTGCTACCTCCTGTTGTCGTTGGCCCTGTGATCATGGTGATAGGTTTAGGCCTAGCACCTGCTGCAGTCAACATGGCGGTGGGTAAAAGTGGAGACGGCGGTATTCAACTGGTAAACGGTGACGCTGCCATTTGGATTTCAGCAGCTTCTCTATTAACCACGATTGCATTCAGTGTTTTCGCAAAAGGCTTCTTTAAGCTAGTACCTATCATGGCGGGTGTCGTGGCTGGTTATTGTGTGAGCCTAGGGTTTGGTGTTGTCGACTTCACACCTGTTACACAGGCAAGTTGGTTAGCGATGCCTAACTTCACTTTCCCTGAGTTCAATATCAATGCCGTGCTATTTATGATCCCTGTTGCGATTGCACCTGCGGTAGAGCACGTCGGGGATATGCTGGCCATTTCAAACGTTACTGGTAAAGACTACCTGAAAAAGCCGGGCCTACACCGCACAATGGCAGGCGACGGAATCGCAACCATTGCAGCATCTATGTTTGGCGCGCCACCAAATACTACATACTCAGAAGTTACGGGCGCAGTAATGCTAACCAAAGCCTTTAACCCTATCATCATGACATGGGCAGCCGTAACGGCACTGGTACTGGCGTTTGTGGGTAAACTTGGCGCAGTACTACAAACTATCCCCGTTCCTGTAATGGGCGGCATCATGATTCTACTGTTTGGTTCAATTGCTACCGTCGGCTTAAACACACTGATTAAAAACCAAGTTGATCTTCATAAAGCACGTAACCTAGTGATTGTGGCCGTCACCTTAGTATTTGGTATTGGCGGTATGGCTTTTGGTATCGGCGAATTCAGCCTTCAAGGTGTAAGTTTGTGCGGTATTGTCGCTATCTTGCTTAACCTTGTGTTACCCAACGATCTCGGTGAATCACACGTTGTTGATAATGCACAAATTGATAGCATTGAAAAATAACTGCTATTAACAAGCATAAAAACGGCAACCAAGATGGTTGCCGTTTTTTATCTAAGCCAAACTAATCGCTTAAATGACAAGATCAAAAAAGCCGAACCTAAGTTCGGCTTTTCATTATTTATAAATCAATTCGGCTTATTTAGTACCGAAGATTTTATCACCTGCATCACCAAGACCTGGAACGATGTAACCTTTATCGTTTAGCTTCTCATCGATTGCAGCGGTGTAAAGTTCAACATCAGGGTGCGCTTTTTCTAGTGCAGCAATACCTTCAGGCGCAGCAACAAGTACTAGTACTTTGAATGATTTACAGCCTTTCTCTTTAAGAAGATCCAGTGTTGCAATCATAGAACCGCCAGTTGCCAGCATAGGGTCAACAACCAGTGCGATACGCTCATCAATGTTAGATGCTAGTTTGTTGAAGTAAGGTACTGGCTCTAGTGTTTCTTCGTCACGGTAGATACCAACAACACTGATACGTGCGCTTGGCATGTGCTCAAGTACGCCATCCATCATGCCTAGACCAGCACGAAGAATTGGCACTACTGTTACTTTTTTACCTTTCAGTTGATCGATTTCTGCTGGACCATTCCAACCATCAATCGTCACTTTTTCCGTTTCGAAGTCTGCCGTTGCTTCATAAGTCAGCAAGCTACCAACTTCCGTCGCTAATTCACGGAAACGCTTAGTGCTGATATCACCTTCACGCATAAGGCCAATCTTATGTTTTACTAGCGGGTGTTTAACCTCAACGACTTTCATCTGTGACTCCTAACAGCAAAAAAATATAAAATCGAGCTATTGTACACGATACCCTTATAAATTTTAGCGACTCATTCACTTAAATACGCTTTTTTTGCGTGTTTGTTGCTTCTTTAAGCAAACGTTTGTCTGAATCTGTTTTTTCTCTCGATAAATCCGGCTTAAACCATAACCCATCATTCAATCCAAGCAATCGACCCCGCCATTTATCCACCCAGTTATTCGCATCGCGTTGTTTACCACCAGCCTAAATGGTCGAAAAAGCGAGTACTATTACGGAAAATGGCCAAACAAAAAATATTGACGCAAACGTTTCCCTTTCCGCCACGACTGCTGTTATCATACCCACGGTTTCTACTTCAGCAGCATTAAATAATCGCCTAATCAGTACGATTATTTAATGTGTTTGGTGTACATACCGTGAGGAAACTCTTGTGAGCGGCAATAATTCTTCTCTTAGTTACAAAGATGCTGGTGTTGATATCGATGCGGGTAATGCATTGGTTGATCGTATTAAAGGTGTGGTTAAGCGCACTCGTCGTCCTGAAGTCATGGGCGGCATTGGTGGTTTTGGTGCTTTATGCTCACTACCAACCAAGTATAAAGAGCCAGTATTGGTATCAGGCACCGATGGCGTAGGAACAAAACTACGTTTGGCGATGGATCTGAAACAACACGATACCATTGGTATCGACCTTGTTGCTATGTGTGTGAACGACCTTATCGTTCAAGGCGCAGAGCCGCTATTCTTCCTTGATTACTATGCGACAGGCAAACTCGATATCGATACAGCAGCGGCTGTTGTTGCGGGTATCGGTGAAGGCTGTGTGCAATCAGGTTGTTCTTTGATCGGTGGTGAAACGGCAGAAATGCCAGGCATGTACCACGGTGAAGATTACGACGTTGCGGGTTTCTGTGTCGGTGTTGCTGAAAAATCAGAAGTTATCGATGGTACAAAAGTAAAAGCTGGCGATGCGCTAATCGCAGTTGGCTCAAGTGGCCCACACTCAAACGGTTACTCGTTAATCCGTAAAATCATCGAAGTTTCAAATGCGGACCTAAACGAAGAACTTGAAGGCAAGTCATTAGCAGAACACCTGCTAACACCGACTAAGATTTACGTTAAGTCGACCCTGAAAATGATGGAAAGCTGCGATGTTCACGCGATTTCTCACATTACAGGTGGTGGCTTCTGGGAAAATATCCCGCGCGTATTACCTGAAGGAACAAAAGCCGTTGTTGACGGTTCAAGCTGGCAGTGGCCATCAATCTTCAACTGGCTACAACAGGCTGGTAACGTTGAAACTTACGAAATGTACCGTACTTTCAACTGTGGCGTTGGCTTAGTTATCGCACTCCCTCAAGAGCAAGCAGCACAAGCAATCGAAATTCTAAAAGCAGAAGGCGAGAATGCTTGGTTGCTAGGTGAAATTGCCAATGTAGGCGCTGGCGAAGAGCAAGTTGAAATCAAGTAAGGCAGTACGGCAATGAAAAATATCGTTGTTCTGATCTCAGGAAATGGCTCGAACCTTCAAGCAATCTTAGATGCTTGTGACAATGGCGCGATTGCAAATGCAAAAGTCGCCGCTGTACTATCTAACAAAGCAGATGCCTATGGTTTAGAGCGAGCTCGACAAGCAAAGGTCGATGCTTTACACCTCTCTGCCGCTGACTTTAGCGATAGAGAAACCTTTGATAAGGCGATGATTGATAAAATCGATGCCTATCAGCCTGACCTCATTATACTTGCTGGCTTTATGCGGATCCTAAGTGGCGATTTTGTTCGCCACTATCAAGGTAAGATGATTAACATTCATCCCTCGCTACTGCCTAAATACCCAGGGCTTCACACACATCAGCGTGCATTAGATGCCGGTGATGCTGAACACGGTACCAGTGTGCACTTCGTGACTGAAGAGCTCGACGGTGGCCCGGTAATTTTACAAGCTAAAGTGCCTATTTTTGCTGATGATAAGGTAGAAAACATTTTCTCTCGTGTCCAAGAGCAAGAGCACCGTATCTATCCGCTGGTCGCAAACTGGTTAATCAATGGCCGGCTTGCCATGATTAATGGACAAGCCGTGTTAGATGGTAATATTTTAGCGTCGCATGGTTACGCCACCGACGATTAAATTTGCTGAAACCATAAATAATAAAAAACGCAGCCAATGCAAATTGACTGCGTTTTTTTATAAATCGTGAAAAGCGAACTCGACCTTAAGCCTTTGCTTAATGGCTTTATTGCGATGACACTTGGTGAAAGATTTGCTCACCGAAGTGGAAAACATTCATCTCGCCTGCCGCCATTTTGTGCCAATTTTCATCATTGGTCAGCGGCTGGGTCGCAACAACAGTCACGACATCATTCGGTGTTGTTTCTTGATTGAAGTCGATAGTCACATCTTCATCAATCAATGATGCTTGACCAAACGGTGCTCGGCGGGTGATCCAATGCAAATTATTAGTGCAATATGTCACCACATCGTCACCATCACTCAGTAGCATGTTATACACGCCAAGCTGACGCAGTTCATCACAGCACTGTGCCATGAAACTATACAGTTCATCAGAATCCGTTGGGCGCTTAGGGAATTTCGCCTCAAGTTGATTCAGTAACCAACAAAAAGCCATTTCACTATCTGTATCGCCCACAGGCTGAAAACGCCCTGTCGCGAGCGATTGGTAACCTGTCAATTGACCATTGTGAGCAAAAGTCCAATATCGTCCCCACAGCTCACGGGTAAATGGATGAGTATTCTCTAAACAGACACCACCACGGTTCGCCTGACGAATATGGCTGACCACAGCACAGCTCTTTATCGGGTATTCCTGCACTAACTCAGCGATACGCGATTTACAGCTTGGGTTAGGATCTTTAAAGGTACGAAAGCCTTTCCCTTCGTAAAAGGTAATCCCCCAGCCATCACGATGTGGGCCGGTATTTCCCCCTCGTTGCATCAAGCCAGTAAAGCTGAAGCAAATATCGGTTGGCACATTGGCGCTCATGCCAAGCAATTCACACATATTCCTTTATGCCCTTTCTTAAAAGCTAAGCTTAATTGTATTTTACATAAGGTTAGTTGTACTTGCTCAGCCAACTAACCTCAAGTAAAAGGGCTATTCAGCGGCCATTTCCTTTTCAACAAGCATGATCAAGATGTGAATGATCTTAATGTGTACTTCTTGAATACGGTCAGCAAAGCCAAAGTGTGGAACGCGAATTTCAACATCCGCAAGGCCAGCCATTTTACCGCCATCCTTACCTGTTAATGCAATCACTTTCATGCCTTTCGCATGTGCCGCTTCAATCGCTTTTAAGATGTTACCTGAGTTGCCTGATGTTGATAAACCAAACAACACATCACCCGTTGAGCCAACAGCTTCTAGGTAACGTGAAAATACGTGGTCATAGCCAAAATCGTTACTTACACACGACAGATGACTTGGATCGGAAATCGCGATACCAGGGTAACCAGGGCGGTTTTCACGGTATCGACCCGTCAATTCTTCTGCGAAGTGCATAGCATCACAGTGAGAGCCACCATTACCACATGACAATACTTTACCGCCCTGCTTGAAAGACTCAGCCAGTAATTTAGCAGCCGCTTCAATATCGGCCATGTTTTTGTCATCACTTAGAAAGCGGTTTAATACGTCAGCAGCTTCGGTTAGCTCTGCACGAATAAGATCTTGGTACATAGGCTATTCTCTTATTATTCGTTAATGCGCGCTGAAAAAAGGGCGATTTATCGCCCCTTACAATTACGCGCCAGTACCAGCAGTGTACAAAGAAACAGTCGCAGGTGTCGACTCCTGAACCGAGACATTGTCAGCGTTTTGCGCTAATTGCTGACGTAATGCTGCAACATCCGCCACTAGCGCAATATTTTCACCCATCAACACACCGGCATTGGTCAGTTTTACTGCCACATGTGGGGCGACACCGTAAAGGTACACGGGATAATCACGGATACGGTCTACCGCATTTTCCAAAGCATGTATCGCCGTAATATCTATGGTTGTTACATCGGTAAAATCCAGTACCACAGCGCGTGTATTGCTGAGCGTGTTATCGATCACAGCGAAGGCTTTTTCACTGGCGGCAAAAAATAACGGGCCATTAATATCATAAACCACCACATCGTCACCTAATTCTAGGTGTTGATGAGATTGGCTGACTGAAACCGTTGTCAAACTCGCAATGCGTTGAATGAACAGTACACCCGCAAGCAATAAGCCCACGACGACGGCAACCACCATATCGAACACTACAGTTAAGCTGAAGCAGGTCAACAAAACCGCAACGTCACGGCGTGGGGCAACTTTGAGTGTATGAACAAAATGCGGCGCTTCAGACATATTCCAAGCAACCATAATCAGCAAGCCCGCCAAAGCACTCATCGGTACGTAAGACAAAGCCGGCGCCAACACTATCATGGCCGCTAGCACAAATAACGCATGCACTATCGCTGACAATGGTGAGAAACCACCAGCACGAATATTGGTTGCGGTACGTGCAATAGCAGCAGTGGCTGGAATACCACCAAAGAATGGTACTACCATGTTTGCTAAACCTTGCCCCACTAGCTCGGCATTCGGGTTATGCTTTTTACCTGTCATACCATCGGCTACGACAGCACAAAGTAAAGACTCAATACAGCCTAACATCGCAATAGTGAAAGCCGCTGGTAACAAATCCATGACCAAGGCCCAGTTCATGCCATCATCACCCCAAGGCAAAATAAACTGAGGTAAGACTTGTGGGATACCTTGACCAATTAGGTCACCAATTTGATATTGGAATTTTTCACCCAATAAGCCGACATGCGATCCTGTCATGTTATTCACAAATAAAGCGATAACAGTACCGGTTAGCAAAGCTACAACATGCGGTGGAATACGGGTTTTCAACTTAGCCCAACCAATGAAGATCGCAATAGTCGCTATACCTACCGCAGCATCCGCACCATTAACCGTAGGCAGCGCATGTGCATACGCCATCACCTTTTCAGGAAAATGAACAGGATTAGTGGCAACCTGTAAACCCAACAAGTCTTTCAGCTGCAAAAACGCAATCACAAGGCCAATACCCGCTGTGAATCCCGTGGTCACAGGGTAAGGTACATACGCCACTAACTGACCAAGGCGTAATACCCCCATCACAACCAAAATCATGCCTGACATTAACGTCGCCAGCATCAAGCCAGATAAGCCGTACTGCTGAGTGATCGGTAATAAAATAACGACAAACGCCGCTGTGGGACCCGTAATATTAAAACGAGAACCACCAAATAAAGCAGCCAGTAAACCAGCGACAATAACCGTATATAGACCATGCTGCGGCGGAACGCCCACAGCAATCGCTAGAGCCATACCCAATGGAATAGCTACAACACCTACGGTAATACCCGCAATTAAATCAGCACGAATTTTGGAGAAAGAAAAGCCTTCCTCCCACGCTTGTCGCAAAGCATGAAATAACAACACAACGAGCTCCTGCTATTAAGCAAAGATTCAACAGAAATAGCTGTCAACCCGAGAGAGGGATTCCGGCGGGCATGTGTCAGTCGGAGTTCGGGTAAGGCAACAAATATAGATGGATATTGTCACTGAGGATGAGCAGTTAACCGACAATTCATCACACTTAAGCAAGGAAGTATGATGGGTGGCTTAATAACAAACGGCTCAGGAACGTGAGCAACATCACAAGATATGCGTATGTTAGACCTATTTACTTTTTTAGCAAGGTCAAAAATGCATCTTACTGATCTTAGTCAACCCCAGTCATAGCAAGGGCTTCACGGCGTCTGGTTATGTAACTGTTCACTTTCAGAGCAGAAAAGTATTTTACATTTCATTAAAAAAGCACTTACAATTATCACAAGTGGTAAGACCTCTTACCTAGCATAAAACGTACCTACAACGACACACATAATTAAAAAATTAGTCGCACCAAGATTAAGGAGAATCACCATGGTCACTTTTGTGTACCTGCTCGGTCTGATCGGTTTAATCGGGTTACTCGCCTACCATCGCGCGAACCTACGTACTTTTACGCTCGCTATTGCAGCGGGTCTCGCTATTGGCACTGCGCTCAATGTCACGGGGCAGTTTAGCTGGCTAGCTTTCTTAGTCTTGGCTATCCCTTTAAATATTCCATCGGTGCGCAAACAGCTACTCAGTAAACCCGCTTTAGGCATGTTTAAAAAAGTGATGCCGGAAATGTCACGCACTGAAAAGGAAGCCATTGATGCCGGCACTGTGTGGTGGGAAGCTGACTTGTTCCGCGGTGCACCTGACTGGAACAAAATGCATGATATTCCCGCGCCACGCTTAAGTGCAGAGGAAAAAGCTTTTCTTGACGGCCCTGTCAATGAAGTGTGTCGCATGACCAACGACTACCAGATCACCCATGAACTCGCAGATTTACCCCCTGAAATTTGGCAATATTTAAAAGATCACAAATTCTTCGCCATGATCATCAAGAAAGAATACGGTGGTTTAGATTTCTCTGCTTATGCGCAATCTCTTGTCCTGCAAAAACTGACCGGTGTCTCGGGGGTACTATCGTCAACCGTCGGTGTGCCTAACTCTTTAGGCCCAGGTGAGTTGCTGCAACACTACGGTACGGAAGAACAGAAAAATCACTACTTACCTCGCCTTGCAGAAGGCAAAGAAATTCCTTGTTTCGCACTGACCAGTCCTGAAGCGGGATCTGATGCAGGATCTATCCCTGATTTTGGTATCGTCAAGAAAGGCATGTGGCAAGGTGAAGAAGTACTAGGGATGGAGCTAACGTGGAACAAGCGTTACATCACACTGGCTCCTGTCGCGACTGTGCTTGGTCTCGCTTTCAAACTCTTCGATCCTGATCACCACCTCGGTGATGAAGAAGAGCTAGGTATCACCTGTGCGCTTATTCCAACCGATATTCACGGGGTAAAAATCGGTCGCCGCCACTTCCCGCTCAATGTGCCGTTCCAAAATGGACCAACTCAAGGTGAAAAAGTCTTTGTGCCTATTAGCTTTATTATTGGTGGGCAAGAGATGGCCGGTCAAGGCTGGCGTATGTTAGTGGAATGTTTATCGGTCGGGCGTGGTATCACCTTACCGTCAAACGCCACTGGCGGTTTAAAAACGGCTGCACTCGCTACAGGGGCGTATGCTCGTATCCGTCGCCAATTCAAATTACCTATTGGTAAAATGGAAGGTATTGAAGAACCATTAGCACGTATTGCTGGTAATACTTATGTTATGGATGCCGCGAGTAGCCTAACGGTTGCTGGGATCGATCTTGGTGAAAAACCCTCGGTGATTTCCGCTATCGTCAAATACCACTGTACCCATCGCAGCCAACAGAGCGTGATCGATGCAATGGATATCGCGGGTGGTAAAGGCATTTGTATGGGACCAAGTAACTTCCTCGCGCGGGGTTACCAGGGGGCACCAATTGCCGTTACGGTAGAAGGCGCAAACATTCTCACTCGATCCATGATCATCTTTGGACAAGGTGCTATTCGCTGCCATCCTTATGTGCTGGCGGAAATGAATGCGGCCTATAATGATAATGAAGAACAGGCTCTCAACGAGTTTGATAACTCACTGTTTGGCCATGTTGGCTTCGTGATCAGTAATGTTGTGCGTTCTTTCTGGTTTGGTTTAACGGATGGTCGCGGTTCAAGCGCACCACGCAAAGATCAAACAACCCGCTATTATCAACAGCTCAACCGCTATAGTGCCAATCTTGCGCTACTTGCCGATATTTCTATGGTTGTCTTAGGCGGTTCACTGAAACGTAAAGAGCGTCTATCTGCACGATTAGGCGATGTACTGAGTCAACTCTACCTAGCGTCTGCCACACTGAAACGCTTTAGTGAGGAAGGTGAGAAAAAAGATGACCTACCGTTAGTTCACTGGGGAATGCAAGATGCATTACACCAAACAGAACAAGCCTTAGACCAGTTTTTACGTAACTTTCCGAATCGCCCTGTCGCAGGCTTATTGCGTATTGTCCTTTTCCCTACGGGGCTTGGACGTCAAAAGCCAACCGATAAATTAGACCATAAAGTCGCTCGTATTTTACAAACACCGTGTGAAAGTCGTAGCCGCTTAGGTCGTGGTCAATTCTTCGAAGCTGTCGAAAACAATGCAGTGGGTATGATGGAGAAAACCTTGAAAGACATCTTGGCTGCTGAGCCTATCTACGATCGCGTCTGCCAAGCTGCAGGAAAAAAATACCCATTTATGCAGCTAGATAAATTAGCGGATACAGGCTTAAGCCTCAATGCAATCAATGAGCAAGAAGCCGAGCTATTACGTAACGCTGAAATCGGGCGACTCCGTACTATTAACGTCGACGATTTTGACCCGCAAGAACTCGCAGCAGCACCATTGCAAGCCGATAAACCTATGGGCAATGCCGCATAATAACTCGTCATCTCTCTAAACAGAGATAGAAACTGGATCAAAAAAGGGAAGCTGCGGCTTCCCTTCTTGTACTTGGCGACTTAAAGCAATAAGTCAGACCTGTATTACGTACTTTCTATTAAGAATTCAGTATCGCACTAATGACTCAACCACAGGCTTTCACTAAGCGGATTTTGCCTCTTCTTCCGCGCTATCGCCTTCGCTTTCCACTTCATCCAAGGCTTGTGCTATTACTTTTTTCGTTTTCCACTTACGCCAAATAAAGCCACCAGCGACCACTAAGACAATCAAAACAATATTGCCACCAATAATGACCTTCATCGCCTTTGAGCGAGCTTGTGCTCGTTCTGCAGCTAAGCGAGCATCTTCTTCCGCCTGTGCCTTGAGTTGCTGTTGATGACGGAAGTCTTCTAAGTTTCTATCCAGCTGTAGCTCAGCCTGAATCGCAAAATGTTTTGTCGGCAGACCAAAAATCAGTTCACGATTATTCAGTAAATCTGTCGCGTACAACCAACCAGACCAAGCGTACTGACCGGGTTCACCAATATTAGGAATGGTGAATTTCAACCCTTCTTGCTCACCTGTCGCATGGCCTTGGGTAATTGTTGACTTGCCTTCGGGATCGACCTGCTCAATATGAGCCGCTAAGGAGCCAGGCACAATTGCTCCCATCTCAGGCGTCACCACAAACTGGTGAGGCTCCACTTGATCACGCCCTTGAATAAAATCAGCCGTCAAAGGGGGCGGATAAATCAAAACTTGCTGTTCAAATGTTCGTAAAAATATGCCATTTCGCGATGATACCCGAGCTCGGTATTTTCCTGGTTGAATATCGACTGGTAGTGCAATAGTGAACACGCCATCACCAGGATATTCGTCAAACCCAATACCGTCATCCGCAAATTCACCCAAGATAATCGGACTTGGACGGGATTTTTCAGGGAGTTCATCAGGGTTTTCGACGTATTCTAAAAATTCAACTTGCAGCTTTACTCGATCAAGGAAATCACGAGACGTGAGCAACTGATCATTTTGTAGTAAGCGCGCAGTAAATTTCAACGTTTCTGATTGATAAAGGCGAGATGGTAAGTCATCAATATCTAAGCGAAGGTTCGATAGGACATCAATTTTATTTTTAGGTGTTACACGCCCAACAGCTTGCCATGGCCCGGGCATTGGATTTTCGATAGAAATAATATCGATCCCCTGCTCTTCGTACCAGGATACGTTGTCAGGGTGGCGCCACGCATAATACTTAGTGCCATCAGGGCGAACCAGCACGACAGAATTACTCTCTTTGTCGCGCTTCACCATAAAAGAAACCTGATCAACAGTCGGATCAACACGGAAACGGTTATCGAGCCATGACATCTGCGTACTTTCTTGCCCCCAAGAAAGTAACGGTAGAAATAGCAGCAATATCAATAACCGTGGCATATATCTCCTACTGGCGCCACATCGGGTCACCTTTGATCACATCTAAACGCTCTTCATGCGCTTTTAATTCATCGGCAGATGCACGGATAACCTTTAATGTTTTGCGACCAGAAGCCAAACGTTTGATGACTTTTTCGACACCATCCTCATTACTATCATCTGCACTTAATGCGAGGGAGGTTTGACCACCCGTCATCATTAAGTAGACGTCAGCAAGGATCTCGGCATCGAGTAAAGCGCCGTGGAGCGTACGGTGTGAGTTATCTATACCGTAACGAGAACATAAAATATCAAGGTTATTTCGTTTGCCCGGGAATAGCTTTTTAGCCATATCCAAGGTATCTGTAACCTTACAAAAATCTTCGGTTTTCCCTATTGATGGATCGAGCTTACTAAACTCATAATCCATAAAGCCGATATCGAAGGGCGCATTATGCGCGACAAGCTCGGCCCCTTGAATAAAATCCATAAACTCTTGGTGGATCTCACCATAAGTCGGTTTATCCAATAAGAATTCATCGGTAATACCATGAACACCGACCGCTTCTTCATCAATGGCACGATCCGGTTTGATGTAAACGTGGAAGGTGTTACCCGTGAACTTGCGGTTGACGATTTCAACAGCACCAATTTCAACAATACGGTGGCCCTCATAGTGTGGGCCCGTCATATTCATACCTGTGGTTTCGGTATCGAAGACTATAATTCGGTGATCAGTAGCTTTTTTCATAATGGCGATTGTGTCAGACTCAAGTTTTCTCTAAGACGCATACTATCAAATATGGCCAAGCAGGTAGACATTTTCACAGACGGATCGTGTTTAGGTAACCCAGGTCCAGGTGGATACGGGACAGTTTTACGCTATAAACAACACGAAAAAGAACTTTCCGCAGGCTATTTCATGACAACAAACAATCGTATGGAGCTACTCGCAGCCATCGTAGGATTAGCCAGCTTAAAAGAACCGTGCATGGTCGATTTAACTACCGATAGCCAATATGTCCGCCAAGGCATTACGCAGTGGATTCATAATTGGAAAAAACGTGGATGGCAAACCGCAGATAAGAAGCCCGTCAAAAATGCCGATTTATGGCAGCAACTCGATGCTGAAACCCAACGCCATACCGTGAGTTGGCACTGGGTTAAGGGGCACGCAGGTCACCCAGAGAATGAGCGTTGTGATGATTTAGCACGTGCGGCAGCTGAATCGCCAACACAACCAGATGAAGGTTACCAAGCCGCTTAGTTAACACGTAATGGGGCTAATTGACGCCGCAATTTCCACGTCGGTTTGATCGGTTTCAGTGGGTAAGTCCGTTTTCTTGCAACAATAAAGTACAGCCCACCTAGCGATGGAAAGTGCTCCGACAGTGCACTTTCCGCCCACGCTGAACATGCAAGATGGCGAGTAGCTGGAAGTATGGCAAACTTATCGCTGTAAACCACTTCATAATTCAGAACGCCCAGCCAATCTTTTACCCGCATAGGCATGAACATTTGCCCATTCCACGGATACTTCTTCCTATTCCAAGGCAGTAGACCTTTCACACCGAGCCAGCTCACAGGGTTTGACCCCGTTAAGATCAAATAGCCATCATCAACCATAACGCGATCAACTTCACGCAACAAACGGTGAGGATCATTACAATAATCAAGCTGGTGCGCGAGTAAACAGGTATCAAACGATTTTTTTACAAAAGGCAAGTGCAGCGTATCTGCGATGACGTTATGTAACGGATTATACTGATCAATACATACCTGATGTTGGATGTTACAATGCCCACTAGCGAGTTCACAACTGAGCCCTCCAAGTTTCAGCATATGATAGCCAAACAGCTTTGGACACCACTCATCAAGATGTGCCTGTAGCTGCTCCGCCATCCATTCGCCATGCTTCACTTGTGACCAAGTGTATGGCGCTTCAATATGTTTTAATGTCCGCGCTGGCTTCATATGTATTGCTCAATACCTTAAAGGTTGGAGACAAATTTAATGCTAACGATTCAAAGCATACCTGCATTTAATGACAATTACATCTGGCTAATTCACAGTCAAGATAATCATTGTGTGGTTGTCGACCCCGGCGATGCCACCCCTGTTATCAAGGTATTAGAAGAGCAACAACTCACTTTGGATGCCATCTTAATTACGCACCATCACCATGATCACATTGGTGGGATCAGCGAACTAAAGCGCTATGCACCACAGTGTAATATCGTAGGGCCAGCCAACGAGCCGATTCCAGGGTTATCCCAGTCAGTATCTGACGGTGATCAGGTCGAACTCTTTGGCGAGCGTTTTATGGTATTGGGCTTACCTGGACACACCCTTGGTCATGTCGCTTATGTCGGTGATGAAAAGCTTTTCTGTGGTGACACTCTCTTCTCTGCAGGTTGCGGTCGTTTATTTGAAGGCACACCTGAACAAATGTTTAATTCACTACAAAAGCTTGCTGCGCTGCCTGACGAAACTGAAGTCTATTGTGCGCATGAATACACCTCGAGCAATTTATCTTTTGCGCTAGTCGCAGAACAGACCAATCCACATCTACAACGCTACCGTGAAGAAGTCAGCCGTAAGCGAGCCCAAGGGATTAGCACTATCCCATCCACTATGGGACAAGAAAAATTAATTAATCCTTTCTTACGCTGTGATCAACCAAGTATCAAAAAAAGCGTTGCTGATAAGGCAGTTAATGACAGTGACCTTGAAACCTTCGCAGCACTACGTCGTTGGAAAGACGAATTTTGACCTGTGTCACTTGTCACTAAGGTGGTTGGACAAGTATTATCACCAACCATTTTGGCTTTAGGCAGGAACAATGAAGTCCCGATTTTTTTTAGCAAGTGCGCTATTTCTGGCTGGTTGCCAATTAACAAATACAGTAGAAGAACAAGCAAATACAAATCAAGAGCCCAAAGAGGCTTCAACGCAGATTAAACCTGCGAAGACTGTTGTCACTCCTCCTGTTGTCAAACCAGAAATCAAAGTGATCACGCCACAAGAACAAGAAGACTTGTGGCTTCGTATTGGTATGCAAATCGATACCGATGCCATCCCAGAAAATAAAGATGTTCGACGCTACCGCAACTGGTACCTAAAACATCCAAACCATCTTGAAACTGTCGCGAAACGCGCAGAACCTTTCTTGTACTTAATTGTTGAAGCGGTTGAAGAGCGAGATCTACCGCTCGAGCTTGCACTCTTGCCTATCGTTGAAAGCTCATTTGACCAATTTGCCTACTCGCATGGCCGTGCTGCTGGTCTTTGGCAAATTACGCCCCCTACAGGCCGTAGCTTTGGCTTAGAGCAAAACTGGTGGTATGACGGTCGCCGCGATGTTGTAGAGTCAACACGTGCTGCGCTAGACCTTCTCGAGTACCTTAACCGTAAGTTTGATGGCAACTGGCAGCATGCGCTTGCCGCCTACAACACAGGGGAAGGTCGAGTATTCCGTGCAATTCGCAATAACAAAGCCGCAGGCAAGCCTACTGATTTTTGGTCACTGAGTTTACCAAAAGAAACCAGTGGCTATGTTCCTAAGCTTTATGCCGTTGCTGATGTGATTAAAAACCAGAAGAAGTATGGTTTGTCTATCCCTATGGTAGCGAATAAACCTGCTGTGGCCGTCGTTAAACCCGGCATTCAAATGGATTTAGGCATGGCAGCGCGTTATGCCGGTATTAAAACGGCTGAGTTACAAAAACTAAATCCAGCGTATAACTCTTGGGCGACATCGCCTGATAACAATAACGACCTGCTACTGCCTATTAATAAGGTGGCTCGCTTTAATAAACAATTTGCTGCGAGTAACCATCAAGGCATGAAAGTTGTTCGCCATAAAGTCAAGCCTGGTGACTCACTCAGCGTATTAGCGAAGCGTAATCACACTTCAGTGAAGCAAATCCAACGTGCAAACAACATGACAAACACAAACATTCGTGTTGGTAAGCACATCCTGATCCCTGTTGCACTTCAAGATGGTCAAAGTAGCGAACTATCAACAGCACTTCAGCAAGTACGCAGTCAAAGTAGTCATGGCGGTGGTTACCGTACCATCTACAAAGTAAAATCTGGTGACAGCTTGTGGACCATTGCCCGCAAACAGAATGTATCCATCGACCAATTAACCAAGTGGAATGGTTTAAGTAAAAAGAAAACTCTGCGTATCGGTCAGAAACTAACCATTTGGAAAGACAGTAACGATGGTGAAATAATCCGCACGGTTTATTACAAAATCCGCCAAGGCGATAATCTAAGTACGATTGCAAAACGTTATAAAGTTAAAGTCGCTGACGTTGTAAAATGGAACCAGCTAAGTGGCCAAAAATACCTAAAGCCAGGCCAGCAACTCAAACTGTATGTTGATGTGACTAAGGTAAGCGTATGAGCCCGTCTAAAAACCCACTCGTAGCAATAGTCGATATTTTCCGTTCTCCTATCGACTGTTTTGCGGCTGTTCATGAACGTCCCAAATGGTCATGGCTAGCGTATCTTCTGATCATGTTTGGCTCCGTTATTATGTGGGGGGCCTATTTCAACAATGTTGATTTACCTTGGTTACAGCAAGCACTGACAGCACAGCTAAGCAATGTTGATCATGAGGTCCAGCAAGCTTGGCTCACCAAAGAAGTACTGCTTGCCGGTGAAGTATTCAGTGATCTTGTTGGGCGTACCGCTGTACTATTTATCTTAGCGCTATGGTTAAACCTTGCGACTAAAGGTAGCCAGTACACGATCAGTTTTGGCAAATGGCTAGCAGCATCATGCTTTATCATGATGCCATCGGTTATTGGCGATCTCGCCAGCTATATAAACATTATGTTTAATCCGGCAAACATATTGCCAAATGCAGCCGATCTAAACAGCTTTAACGGCCTACTTAAGTTACCACTAAACAATCCATGGTCGCCTTTCATGACGACCATGCCATTGTTAGCACCTTGGTATATTGCACTGACCTATGCGGCTGTTGGCGCATGGACAGACTTTGATCGTGCCAAAGCTATCATAGTTGCAGCACTACCTTGGTTGCTGGTTATTGTTGTGTGGCCACTGATGATCGCGCTGGCGTAATCTTAAAGCTCGCAATAATAGGATTATGATCGGAGGCATCAGTTAATGGTGCCTCCGCTTTTTTAAGTATCAAACCTCGGTAATACAAATGATCTAATGGCTGGCCAAGTATTTTGATCCGTTGATCATTACCCAGCTCTATCTCTCGTAGCCCTAGCCTTTCCCTCATCGCCTCTACAATATCTAACCTTGCTTGACGCCAGCTATTAAAATCACCTGCTAAAATCATAGGGCCAGTATGGCTCGCTAATACACGTTCCAGCTTTGCCATCTGGTCTTCATATTCTTCAACACCCAAGGTGAAATTCACACCATGCAAATTAACAACCGCTAAAGCTTGCCCGTTAGATAACTGATAACGTGCAAAGAGCGCCGATTTAGGTAACCGTAACCAAGGCTCCATTGACAGGTAAGCACAGGTTTTATTTGCACTCGCACTCGATAAATTCATAACGCCTGCCGATGTATCTAAGAACTTAAATGCATTAGCCATGGTAACTTGCCATGAAGCATTGCGTAGATACTCAGCTAAACCAAGAGTAAGATTAGCTTCTTGTAATAATACCAACTGACTATCGGCACTGTATTCTTTCAGTGCTTTTTGCCAGTTTTCACGCTGCTGTTTATAAATATTCCATACAGTAACGTCCAGCTCACCATTACGATCAAGCGGTAAGACATGATCCTTGTCTACGCAGTTGTATGAATACTGTGGCATCACACTCTTTATATCAGCAGCCACTTCAGGTGTTTCAGTCACTTTAAATGACCACTCTGTAAAACTAACAACGCTTATTATCGCTAGTAGAATAATAGATACTAAAATTCGTATATAACGCGCCATTTTACCTCCAATAAAAAAGCATAAGTTCTCACTTATGCTTCATCTAACAGTAGCGTCACTTATCGACGTATCTTACCGCGCACCTATTAATAATGCTCGCCATTATCATAATAAGCACCTGGTGTTAGCGCTGTAAAAATAACAGCAACATCTTGGTTCTCATTTGCCATCGCTTGACGAACAAGCGCTGTAAGATGCACAGCAACAGCATCTTGAACCTCTTGGCCACGATCGAACCAAAATACTTCAACAAAAGGATATGCTTGAGAAACCTTACCGTCAAAAACGAAGGTTGAAGGTATATGTTCGATCGTAAAATCTTCTCGAGGGCAGTTCATCAATGGTTGTAGCGCATCAACAAGCTGAATAGAGATCGCTTGTACATGCTGCGTATCGATTGCACGAAAACGAAGGTGAGGCATGGTTGTTCCAGTGTTTATATATGAAAATCACAAGATATCACCTCCTATGCGTTTTCCACACCAACTTTAGATGCCTTTTACTGGTTATTTTGTCTTAAGGTAAATTTTGTTAAGCTCAAACACACAATAAAACAGCGAACAATTAAACCACTCCCATGAATAAACTTATACCGCTATTATTCCTAATCTTTGTACCTGCTCTATATGCAAACAGCGATCATGATAGTCGCATCACTGCACTGGAGTATCAAGTAAGCCAACTGACTCAGCAAGTATATAAACTTCAGGCTCAACTGAATAACCAAAATCAGAACAGCAACTCAGCACAGCATATGTATCAGTGCCGACTGAGTGTCTTTACTAAGGAATACAGAGAACGTTCAACCAGCCGAGGGCAAGCAATCGCAAGCATTATCGATCAATGCACTGACTCTAACGATGATATGTTTTGTAAACCAGAAAGCGTTGAATGCTCAAAATACTAAGGGCATTGCCTTATAAGCCTAATGATCTTAGCAAATCATCAACTCTAGCAATAAACACAGCCTATCTTTTGATCATAAACACTCGAAATGAAAAGGCGCCAGCACTTCAGCTAGCGCCTAAAACCGATAAAGCCCCTCTTAACGGCCAAAATCAAAAAGATGTAACTGCACTGATGAGAACTCATTACAGATACACTTCATAAGACATACAAATCGCGATTTCGAAATAATTATATATATAAAAACAACTGAGAAGTGGATTCAGCTGTATATAAATAAGTAGAAATACTGGAGTCAATACCAAACCAGAACCACATCAAATTTACAGATAACAAACAAACTAAGTAACTTTTACTTTATCGATATCATCTAATTAAAGAGTGATAGTTATTATCTCAGTCGAAAGTGTAATAAAGCAACACTCGTTAAGTCATTAATACTTAGAGAAAAAATAAATTTACACTTATCACTTACAAAGCTAATTTTCGCACCTACCACCAACTATTTCATGCTAGGATTGCCGCTTTTGATAAACATATTACTTTAGACATTCATATGAAAGAGAACGATAAAAAAAACTTTCTATTTAGCCCTTTCCAGCAAGTGGTTATTAACCTAAAAGAAACCTATAACACATTTTTGTTTAGTGGCTTACTGACTATTGCGATTGCTTTATCTTACGCTGCTATGTCTTTTGAAACGACAGGCATAGTCGATACTATCTATTTATATAGTATACCACTGTATTATTATGCTCTAGTTTTAATAATACCTATTATTACTTCTTCACTTCATATATGGAGAGTTGGGGTTTACTTCTCTTTATTTTCAAAATCCATATTAGATCTATTTCTTTTGACCAATCTAGCTGTTTTCAAGATTTATAATTTTCACATTGATATTGTGTTTTTAGAAATGGTAATGAAAGACTTTCAAGGATTTGGATTTTCTTTCGGAGCGCTATTATTATCAACGCTGGTAACTACAATTATATTTTTCGTTAACTTCCTACCTGTATTGTTCAACAGTAAAGCTCGTAAAACCCTATTAATAAACATGCTTGCTTTGATAATACTTATTTGTAATCAGATCATTCATGCTGTTGGTTTTTATTACAATACTACCAATATAACAAGTCATACTCCTGTATTTCCTTACTACTATCCAACAACATCACATGGACTAGTAAGTGATATCTCTGAAGTGATACCTAGTATCGGTTATCAAGCTAATACTGATAACGTAGGTTTAAACCTAGATTACCCCAAAAAAGCTCTTAAATTTGAACATGTAGCAGATAGAATGAATATCCTTCTAGTTGTGCTTGAAAGTTGGAGGTTTGATAGCTTAACCCCTGATGTTATGCCAAATATGTATCAGTTTTCAAAAATAGCGACAAACTATACCAACCACTATAGTAGTGGAAATGTGACTGTATCAGGATTATTTGGATTGTTTTCTGGTTTGCATCCAACATATCTAACGTATGCTCAATCTCAACCATTGCAAAACCAAAGCTTACTTACAAGGCGTCTAAGTGACTTAAACTATGATATTGATATTTATACATCAACAAACTTAGAGCGATTTAATCTTAAGCCTATTTTTTTTGGCGATATAAATGATGATAATTACCATTATATAGATGATGGACGATCGTTCGAAAATGATAAAGCTTTAAATGATACATTAATTTCATCCTTATCAGAGCAATCTATTACCCCTTGGTTTAAGTTTATATTCTATAATTCTTCACATAGTTTTTATGACTACCCTGAAAGCCATGAAAAGTACACCCCTGTCGCAATGAATGAGTCTGCATTTTTAAACACAAATGAAGAGTCTATCACCTCTGTATTTAATAAATATAAAAACTCACTACATTATATTGATACGTTATTTGAATCTATAGAAAATAAACTTCGTGAAACAGGGCAACTGGAAAAAACCGTTATTATTATTACAGGCGATCACGCTGAAGAGTTTAATGATAATAAGGTAGGTCATTGGGGTCATGGTTCAAACTATAGCAAATACCAATCGAAAGTACCGCTAATAATCTATCGACCAAAAAACAAATCACAAAGCGTCGAAGCTAAGACAACAACCCACGTAGATATCGCTCCAACTTTATTAAAAAACTATTTAGGCGTTAAAGATGATGCCAATTCGTTTAGTTCTGGCATAGATATATTAGATAATAACAAATCTGATGATCAACGTTCATTCATCATAACTAGCTATAAAGACACCGGATACTTTATTGAAAATAAAATATATTCAAATGGTGTCATTTACTCTCATTACAATGTAGATAATGTCATGAGAAAAATAAGCGAAGTAGATACTCAAGCTATACTTAAGTTAAAACAAGAATCTATAAAATTCATATCTAATCCATAAAGTAATTCACTTATTTTACTCTAAAACAAAGAACGGCCCCATATTGTGAGCCGTTCTTGTGTATCAAATAACTAAATATTAGATCAACATATCATCTCCACACGCCAGTGCCTCTGCAAGCGCCTTAAAGATGGCAGGGGTGGAGAGAGCCGAACGTCCAACACGCGCTGATTGTCGGTAGCGGTGAATCCGCTGCTTGAACACTAAACACCAGAAACGAAAAAGGCTCCAGCATTTCTGCTAGCGCCTTAAAGGTGGCAGGGGTGGAGAGAGCCGAACGCCCAACACGCGCTGATTGTCGGTAGCGGTGAATCCGCTGCTTGAACACTAAACACCAGAAACGAAAAGGCTCCAGCATTTCTGCTAGAGCCTTAAAGATGGCAGGGGTGGAGAGAGCCAAACTCCCACACGCGCTAATTTTCGGTAGCGGTGAATCCGCTGCTTGAGCACTAAACACCAGAAACGAAAAAGGCTCCAGCATTTCTGCTAGAGCCTTAAAGGTGGCAGGGGTGGAGAGATTCGAACGCCCAACACGCGCTGATTGTCGGTAGCGGTGAATCCGCTGCTGAACACTAAACACCAGAAACGAAAAAGGCTCCAGCATTTCTGCTAGAGCCTTAAAGATGGCAGGGGTGGAGAGATTCGAACTCCCAACACGCGGATTTGGAATCCGCTGCTCTGCCAATTGGAGCTACACCCCTATTAGTTATTTTAAAGACTTAACTCTGTCTGAATAAGTGGCGGAGCGGACGGGACTCGAACCCGCGACCCCCGGCGTGACAGGCCGGTATTCTAACCAACTGAACTACCGCTCCACACGGTGATAAACAGTCAACTGTCTATCCGATACACGTTGTTCAATACGTATATCTAAATTTGAAGCCTGGCGATGACCTACTCTCACATGGGGAGACCCCACACTACCATCGGCGCTATTACGTTTCACTACTGAGTTCGGCATGGGATCAGGTGGGTCCATAATGCTATGGTCGCCAAGCAAATTCGGGTTATTTACCGCCATCAGGCGATAAATACAATCTGGGAAAATCTAACTAGTGTTTACAATATCGTTCAAACACGTCATTCAAGTGCTTATGGAGTCCGTAAAACCCCTTGGGTGTTGTATGGTTAAGCCTCACGGGCAATTAGTACAGGTTAGCTCAATGCCTCGCAGCACTTACACACCCTGCCTATCAACGTCGTAGTCTTCGACAACCCTTTAGAGACCTTAAAGGTCTAGAGATGACTCATCTTGAGGCTCGCTTCGCGCTTAGATGCTTTCAGCGCTTATCGATTCCGAACGTAGCTACCGGGCAATGCGATTGGCATCACAACCCGAACACCAGCGGTTCGTCCACTCCGGTCCTCTCGTACTAGGAGCAGCCCCTCTCAATCATCTAACGCCCACGGCAGATAGGGACCGAACTGTCTCACGACGTTCTAAACCCAGCTCGCGTACCACTTTAAATGGCGAACAGCCATACCCTTGGGACCGACTTCAGCCCCAGGATGTGATGAGCCGACATCGAGGTGCCAAACACCGCCGTCGATATGAACTCTTGGGCGGTATCAGCCTGTTATCCCCGGAGTACCTTTTATCCGTTGAGCGATGGCCCTTCCATTCAGAACCACCGGATCACTATGACCTGCTTTCGCACCTGCTCGAATTGTCATTCTCGCAGTCAAGCGGGCTTATGCCATTGCACTAACCTCACGATGTCCGACCGTGATTAGCCCACCTTCGTGCTCCTCCGTTACTCTTTGGGAGGAGACCGCCCCAGTCAAACTACCCACCAGGCACTGTCCGCACCCCCGATAAGGGGGCGACGTTAGAACATCAAGCATACAAGGGTGGTATTTCAAGATTGCCTCCACCCCATCTAGCGACGAGGTTTCAAAGGCTCCCACCTATCCTACACATGTAGGGTCAATGTTCAGTGCCAAGCTGTAGTAAAGGTTCACGGGGTCTTTCCGTCTAGCCGCGGGTACACAGCATCTTCACTGCGATTTCAATTTCACTGAGTCTCGGGTGGAGACAGCGTGGCCATCATTACGCCATTCGTGCAGGTCGGAACTTACCCGACAAGGAATTTCGCTACCTTAGGACCGTTATAGTTACGGCCGCCGTTTACCGGGGCTTCGATCAAGAGCTTCGACCGAAGTCTAACCCCATCAATTAACCTTCCGGCACCGGGCAGGCGTCACACCGTATACGTCATCTTTCGATTTTGCACAGTGCTGTGTTTTTAATAAACAGTTGCAGCCACCTGGTATCTGCGACTCCCTACAGCTTAGAGAGCAAGTCTCATCACCGTGAGGAGCGTACCTTCTCCCGAAGTTACGGTACCATTTTGCCTAGTTCCTTCACCCGAGTTCTCTCAAGCGCCTTGGTATTCTCTACCTGATCACCTGTGTCGGTTTGGAGTACGATTACGTATAACCTATCGCTTAGAGGCTTTTCCCGGAAGCATGGCATCAATGACTTCATCACCGTAGTGACTCGACATCAGGTCTCAGCCTTAAGATAGTCCGGATTTGCCTAAACTATCAGCCTACACCCTTGAACTTGGACGACCGTCGCCAAGCCCACCTAGCCTTCTCCGTCCCCCCATCGCAGTTATAAGCAGTACAGGAATATTAACCTGTTTCCCATCGACTACGCCTTTCGGCCTCGCCTTAGGGGTCGACTTACCCTGCCCCGATTAACGTTGGACAGGAACCCTTGATCTTCCGGCGAGGGAGTTTTTCACTCCCTTTATCGTTACTCATGTCAGCATTCGCACTTCTGATACCTCCAGCAGCCCTTACAGACCACCTTCAACGGCTTACAGAACGCTCCCCTACCCAATATGACAAGTCATATTGCCGCAGCTTCGGTGTATAGCTTAGCCCCGTTAAATCTTCCGCGCAGGCCGACTCGACCAGTGAGCTATTACGCTTTCTTTAAATGATGGCTGCTTCTAAGCCAACATCCTGGCTGTCTGAGCCTTCCCACATCGTTTCCCACTTAGCTATAACTTTGGGACCTTAGCTGGCGGTCTGGGTTGTTTCCCTCTCCACGACGGACGTTAGCACCCGCCGTGTGTCTCCCGGATAGTACTTACTGGTATTCGGAGTTTGCAAAGGGTTGGTAAGTCGGGATGACCCCCTAGCCTTAACAGTGCTCTACCCCCAGTAGTATTCGTCCGAGGCGCTACCTAAATAGCTTTCGGGGAGAACCAGCTATCTCCAGGTTTGATTGGCCTTTCACCCCTAGCCACAAGTCATCCGCTAATTTTTCAACATTAGTCGGTTCGGTCCTCCAGTAAGTGTTACCTCACCTTCAACCTGCCCATGGCTAGATCACCTGGTTTCGGGTCTAATCCTAGCAACTATGACGCCCAGTTAAGACTCGGTTTCCCTACGGCTCCCCTAAACGGTTAACCTTGCTACTAAAATTAAGTCGCTGACCCATTATACAAAAGGTACGCAGTCACCCAACAAGTGGGCTCCTACTGCTTGTACGTACACGGTTTCAGGTTCTATTTCACTCCCCTCACAGGGGTTCTTTTCGCCTTTCCCTCACGGTACTGGTTCACTATCGGTCAGTCAGGAGTATTTAGCCTTGGAGGATGGTCCCCCCATGTTCAAACAGGATATCACGTGTCCCGTCCTACTCGTTTTCACTTGTAATGCGCTGTCGGTTACGGGGCTATCACCCTGTATCGCCAAGCTTTCCAGCTTGTTCACCTAACGCAAGACTAGCTTAAGGGCTAATCCGATTTCGCTCGCCGCTACTGTCGGAATCTCGGTTGATTTCTCTTCCTCGGGGTACTTAGATGTTTCAGTTCCCCCGGTTCGCCTCGTTACGCTATGTATTCACGTAACGATAACTGCTTATGCAGTTGGGTTTCCCCATTCGGAAATCCCAGTCTCAAGTGATTTTTACTATCTAAACTGGGCTTATCGCAAGTTAATACGTCCTTCATCGCCTCTGACTGCCAAGGCATCCACCGTGTACGCTTAGTCACTTAACCATACAACCCCAAGAGGTCTGTATGTTCAAACAACCAAGGTTGTGTGTCTGATAAGGACACAAATTGGTTTTTCGCCGGACTCATACACAAGACACTTGAATGTGTGTTGTTTTGAGAACTCGTATTTTCTTTCGAAAATACTATTGTCATTCAATCATTCGATTGAATGTACTAGTCAGCTTTCCAGATTGTTAAAGAGCATGTGTTTCTGATTCTATAAAATAGAAACGAGATCCACTTTTTAACGACACTCGCTTCAAAAAGAAGAAAATGCATTTAAAGAGTGGTGGAGCTAAGCGGGATCGAACCGCTGACCTCTTCGCTGCCAGCGAAGCGCTCTCCCAGCTGAGCTATAGCCCCATAGGGTATTCATTTTTACGTTTAAGAAAGAATGGTGGGCGATACCGGGCTCGAACCAGTGACCCCCTCCTTGTAAGGGAGGTGCTCTCCCAACTGAGCTAATCGCCCACGTGTCTAATAAGATATTAATTATCTTAAAAGAAAGTGGCGTCCCATAGGGGAGTCGAACCCCTGTTACCGCCGTGAAAGGGCGGTGTCCTAGGCCTCTAGACGAATGGGACTAAGTCTTTCTTGCTAAATGTTGTTGGGCAACATTTAGCGCTCTTTTACATTTCGACCAAGCAATCTGTGTGGACACTGCATTAAACAAGCAGTCTATCGTTAAGGAGGTGATCCAGCCCCAGGTTCCCCTAGGGCTACCTTGTTACGACTTCACCCCAGTCATGAACCACACCGTGGTAAACGCCCTCCCGAAGGTTAAGCTATCTACTTCTGGTGCAGCCCACTCCCATGGTGTGACGGGCGGTGTGTACAAGGCCCGGGAACGTATTCACCGTGGCATTCTGATCCACGATTACTAGCGATTCCGACTTCATGGAGTCGAGTTGCAGACTCCAATCCGGACTACGACGTACTTTCTGGGATTCGCTCACCATCGCTGGTTGGCAGCCCTCTGTATACGCCATTGTAGCACGTGTGTAGCCCTACTCGTAAGGGCCATGATGACTTGACGTCGTCCCCACCTTCCTCCGGTTTATCACCGGCAGTCTCCCTGGAGTTCCCACCATTATGTGCTGGCAAACAAGGATAAGGGTTGCGCTCGTTGCGGGACTTAACCCAACATTTCACAACACGAGCTGACGACAGCCATGCAGCACCTGTCTCAGAGTTCCCGAAGGCACTAAGCTATCTCTAGCGAATTCTCTGGATGTCAAGAGTAGGTAAGGTTCTTCGCGTTGCATCGAATTAAACCACATGCTCCACCGCTTGTGCGGGCCCCCGTCAATTCATTTGAGTTTTAATCTTGCGACCGTACTCCCCAGGCGGTCTACTTAACGCGTTAGCTCCGAAAGCCAGTGTTCAAGACACCAACCTCCAAGTAGACATCGTTTACGGCGTGGACTACCAGGGTATCTAATCCTGTTTGCTCCCCACGCTTTCGCATCTGAGCGTCAGTCTTTGTCCAGGGGGCCGCCTTCGCCACCGGTATTCCTTCAGATCTCTACGCATTTCACCGCTACACCTGAAATTCTACCCCCCTCTACAAGACTCTAGTCTGCCAGTTCAAAATGCTGTTCCGAGGTTGAGCCCCGGGCTTTCACATCTTGCTTAACAGACCGCCTGCATGCGCTTTACGCCCAGTAATTCCGATTAACGCTCGCACCCTCCGTATTACCGCGGCTGCTGGCACGGAGTTAGCCGGTGCTTCTTCTGCAGCTAACGTCAAATGATAGCGCTATTAACACTACCACCTTCCTCACTGCTGAAAGTACTTTACAACCCGAAGGCCTTCTTCATACACGCGGCATGGCTGCATCAGGGTTTCCCCCATTGTGCAATATTCCCCACTGCTGCCTCCCGTAGGAGTCTGGACCGTGTCTCAGTTCCAGTGTGGCTGATCATCCTCTCAGACCAGCTAGGGATCGTCGCCTTGGTGAGCCTTTACCCCACCAACTAGCTAATCCCACCTGGGCTAATCTTGACGCGAGAGGTCCGAAGATCCCCCTCTTTGGCCCGTAGGCATTATGCGGTATTAGCTATCGTTTCCAATAGTTATCCCCCACATCAAGGCATATTCCCAGGCATTACTCACCCGTCCGCCGCTCGTCAGCGAAGTAGCAAGCTACTTCCTGTTACCGCTCGACTTGCATGTGTTAGGCCTGCCGCCAGCGTTCAATCTGAGCCATGATCAAACTCTTCAATTAAAGTTTTGTTGGTCTTGCGACCGGCTCAATGAATACTGATTGAACATCGATAACTAGAAGCTAGTCATGATATTCGAATTGACTGTGCCAACTTACTCTCACTACCGAAGCAGTAAACTTAAATTGTATTGGTCACTCAGTTCATTGATATAATCTTTTTTGACTATTCATTTCACGAGTGCCCACACAGATTGCATGGTCAAATTGTTAAAGAACATACTGACAAATCATTCAGGCGAACCGTCTTATTCCGTGTCAGTGAGGACGCATTATAGGGAGTTCCCAAAAGCTGGCAACCCCTAAATTCAAAAAAAAACACCAACCGCACACTTTTTAAACAAAAGCGATTTAATCTGTACTTAAAACCTCTACTTTCCCGCTTTCAATCGGGTATTGCTCTAAAGGGAAATGGCAAGCAACACTATGATTCATTGATAAATACTGTTTTTGAGGCTGGTTTGTTCGACACTTTTCCGCAGCATAGCGACAGCGGGTATGAAAGCGACAACCATCGGGAGGATTTATCGGTGAAGGCAGCTCACCTTTAAGCATTATTCTAGTTTTATTACGTAGCCTTGGGTTAGGTATAGGTATTGCCGACAATAGTGCTTGGGTATACGGATGGAGAGGCTGGCGATACACGCTGTCTGTCGGGCCTGTTTCTACAATCTTTCCCAAATACATAACGGCAACACGATCTGATATGTGTTTTACAACTGATAAATCATGAGCGATAAATATCAGCGATAAATGAAGCTCCTGCTGCAAAGACAAGAGTAAATTAATAATTTGCGCCTGCACAGACACATCCAAAGCCGATACCGATTCATCGCAGACTAACAACTTCGGCTTTAGCGCAATAGCGCGTGCAATCCCAATACGTTGCTTTTGCCCACCTGAAAACTCATGAGGGTAACGCTCGGCAGCGCTTTCAGACAAACCTACCTTTACGAGCAGCTCTTTCACCCAAGTCTTACGCTCTTTGGCTGTGCCTATATTATGAATGATGAATGGCTCTTCGATAATCATGCCAACAGTGTGGCGAGCATTAAGTGAGTCGGTCGGGTCTTGAAAGACAATTTGCATATCTTGTCTTAATACCCGCATCTCTTTTACTGATAACGCCGTAATATCTTTACCTTCAAAATATATCTGCCCGGCAGTCGGCTCAAATAATTTCAGTAGCGTTCGTCCTAGCGTACTTTTACCACATCCAGACTCTCCGACCAGCCCTAGTGTTTCGCCTTTTTTTAAACTAAGGCTAACCCCATCGACGGCTTTTACTGAATAGCCTTTTCGTAAGATACCGCCCCCCGAATGAAAGTGCTTTTCAAGGTTTTCAATCTTTAATAATTCCGTCATTAGTCTACCTCTCGCCAATGATGGCAACTTACACGATGCGTTTTGTCTAACAACTCCCAAGGTGGTTGCTGATACTCACATTTCGTCGACATAAATTGACACCGCGTGCAGAAACGGCAGCCTTCAGGCATTTCATCTAATTGAGGTACATTACCAGAGATGGTTTGTAGCGGCTGTTTATGGCCAACATTCAATGTAGGCATTGATTGCAATAAGCCCCTACTATATGGATGTTTAGGTTGTTCAAATAAGGTGAACACATCACAGACCTCAACGGCTCTCCCCGCATACATCACCACAACCTCATCACACATTTCTGCCACAACGCCTAAATCATGGGTGATGAAGATGATAGCCATCCCAGTCTCTTGCTGTATCTCTCGCATCAAATCGAGGATCTGCGCTTGAACAGTCACGTCCAGTGCTGTAGTTGGCTCATCACAAATCAACACATCAGGCTGGCATGCTAACGCAATCGCAATCATCACTCGCTGGCGCATACCGCCAGATAAGTTGTGCGGATATTCAAAAATACGTTGCTCTGGTGACGGAATACCGACTTTGGTAAACATAGACAGCGCGTAATCGAATCGTTGCCGTTTATTAAGCTCTGGTCGATGAAGCTCTAATACTTCATTGATCTGTTTGCCTATGGTGTGTACTGGGTTCAGCGCTGTCATTGGATCTTGAAAGATCATTGATATTCGATTACCCCGCATCTGGTAGAGCTCATGCGGGGCTAATCCGAGCAAATCAATACCATCAAAATTCACTTTTCCCGCAACAACTTGCCCATAAGGCCGTGGTAAAAGCCCAATGATCGACATGGCTGTCACACTCTTACCACAACCTGATTCACCAACGATGCCTAATGTTTTTCCTTTTTTCACCTCAAATGACACACCATCGAGCACCCTAACCACACCATTATCCGTAGTGAACTCGGTCTCAAGATCACACACAGATAAGATTACCGAGTCTGCCATTTATTCTTTCTCCGGTGCTAAGCGCTTATAAGTTTCATCGACAACCGTCATAGGTTCAAACGCCTCGCCTTTTTTCACTGCTGCTTTGGTATTTTTGTATTCCACAGGGTCGATCCAAAACGTACCATAATCACGGAAAGTCCCAGTTGTGAATAAGAATTTGGTCAGTTTTGTCATCGCAGGTTTAGGATATTTCAACCAACGCCAGTAACCTTCACGGGTATAAGGCACCATGTAGCCTGGAATAATGACATTAGCCTCACTCACTAGCTGTTGAATTTGGCGAGAAACCGCTTTTTTCTTTTCAAGATCGAATTCAGAACGGTAAGACATGATGAGGGTATCGAGTTCAGGAGAACTAAAATTGGTAAAGTTGTTATTTTGAATCTTATTCGCATTATCTGAGTGGAAATACTCCCAATAAGCAGGGATTTCAGACGTGCCCATTCGATGAAAAGACAGCTGGTGCTTTTTCTCTAGTACATATTTAAATGCTGACGAACCATCCACAAGGTTAAGTGTCAACTCTAGCCCTGCTTCTTTGGCTTGCTCTTTTAAATACGCAATTCTCGGTGTGTGTTGGGCGTAACCATAAGTCACTGCAAAGGTTAATCGCTCCCCTTTGCTATTGATGCGAATACCATCGCCACCGACTTTATCAAAGCCAGCCTCTGCAAATTTTTGCGCTGCCAATTCAGGGGCAAAGGTCGGTGCAGTAATAGTATTATTGGTATAGTCACCGTGTCCAACTCCGACTCCATTAGGCAGGCGCGTGTAATCATTGCGAAGCAACTTAGAAATCATGCCATCAAAGTCAATAGCATGTGCCAACCCTTCTCGAATAACTGGGTTATCGAGCTTATCTTTGGCTGTATTGATCCATATACCGCCAGCCCCCTCTGGCACTTGGTTGTAGCCCCAAAACTTATGAATATAACCTTGCTGATAAGGCTTGGTATTTGATTTTTCATGCCAAAGCGATGGAATAAGTAAGGCAAACGTATCTATGTTTCCTTTCTCAAAATGCTTCTTCGCGATATCGTTATCACGGATGACTTTGATGCTGATTTTTTCAACGTTATAACGGTTCTTAAAATAGCGGTTAGAGTATCCCCACCAATCTTGGCCGATATGCTTAAATGTGAGTGACTTGCCTTTTTTCACTTTATCTAAGTAATAAGGGCCTGCAGATGGTTCAGCTTTGAAATTGTATCTACGAACAAAGTTATCATCGATGCCATCATTATTTTTATCATCTTTCGGTTGATAAAAGTGCGCAGGACGAGGTTGGAAATTACTATAAATCATCAAGTCTTCACGGTTTCGCGGTTTTGTCGACACAACCGCAAACGTATGATCATCGTACTTCACAACTTCTTTGATCTGTTCAGTGTAATGCTGGTTATACCAAGGGTCGATGATGTCTTTTGAACGCATCAGTGTCAGAACAAAAACGAAGTCATCCGCTGTTATCGCTTCACCATCAGACCACGTCGCTTTCGGGTTGATTTTAAAGTAAACCGTTTTGTTATCATCCCCGTAAGCCCATTCATCGGTAATTTCAGGAATCCACTTATTTGTAACTGGGTGACGAGTAACAGAGGCAGGGCGATTATCCACGAGCCATGAACGAAATGCCCCATTTGAGTCAGGGCCGATCACACGAAATGTCTGAGGGAAACTTTGGATATAAGTCCGAAATTTGCCACCAAACTGTGCTTCTTCAGAGGCAAATAATGGCTCATTTGAATTCGAGATCCAGGTTAGGTTGTCAGGTAGTTGCGCCGCTTGCACAGTAAAATGAAAAGCTGTCGCAGCCATTGCAACAGAAAGCGTTAAACACTTCATCGTTATACATCCTTGTGTTAGTGATGAATCAAATTTTCGTATCAGCCTGATTTAAATATAGCGGGTGTATTTTTTAGGGTCGAACGCCTCTCGTATGGCTTCACCGATAAAGGTCACCATGACCAATACCACTACGATGGCCGTAACGACAGATATCACAATCCATGGAGAATCAAGGTTTGATTTCCCTTGCTGTAATAAGTCGCCCCAACTCGGCGTCGGTGGCATGAGCCCTAACCCTAAATAATCAAGCGCCGTCAACGCAGTAATGTTTGCGGCTATCGTAAAGGGAGCGAGTGTGACTATCATCACCATGGTATTAGGCAAGATATGCTTAAACATAATCCGTGTCGTCGATGCCCCTAAAGCTCTCGCTGCCATCACATATTCTCTCGCTGATTCTTTATAAGTCATGGTTCGCATATACCAAGTCATCCCCATCCAGCCAAAGAGCACATTGATGGCGACAAAGAGTGAGAATGTTGGCTGAGTTATCGATACGAGAATCATGATGACGTATAAAAATGGCACCATCGACCATATTTCAATCACACGTTGAGCAATAAGATCAAACTTCCCCCCCAAAAATCCCATCGCACAGCCAACCGCGACGCCTATGGTGTAAGAAATAAGCATGGTGCTTAATGCAAACCCCATTGCGATACGAAAGCCATATACCAAACGCGCAACAATGTCTCGCCCAATAGTGTCGGTTCCTAAATAATGCCGGTCTGTCGCACTTGGTGCTGTCGGTGGGAAATCACCGCTAAAATCTTGCTCATAGGGATCCCATGGAATAATAGGCAGTAATACCCAATTACCCTCCTGTTGCTGCTGATATAAAGCTTGAAGCTCGCGGTAATTAGCTTCTTTTTCATAGCCCAAACCAAAGTCAGAACCTGATCGCACATCACTTAATACGGGAAAAGACCACTCACCGTTATAGCTTACGATTAACGCTTTGCTATTGATAAACAGCTCTGCGACCAATGAAAATAGTAATAAAAAAGACAAGGTAATAAACGAATAATAACCACGTTTAATTTGTTTAAATCGACGTAACTTACGGCGAGTAAGAGGGTTAATATTCATCAGCTTAGGCTCCAAACTTCACACGAGGATCGACCACAGCAACACACATATCCGACAGTATGTTACCTATCATCAACATGACAGCATTTATCGCGACTATCCCCATCACAACGGGGTAATCACGCTCCATGATGGCCTCATAGCCAAGCAACCCTATCCCATCGATATTGAAAATAACTTCAATCAAAAAAGAGCCTGTCATAAAGAAAAGCAACGAATTACCAAAATGACTCGCAATAGGAATTAAGCTATTACGCAAAGCATGCTTACGAACAGCCACTTTGAACGGCAACCCTTTGGCAATCGCTGTTCGGACATAATCTGCCGATAAATTTTCCATCAGGTTATTCTTCATCGTCATGGTTAGCGTGGCAAAATCACCAATGAGGTAACAGATTAACGGTAGCACTGCATGCCACATAATATCTTTCAGCTGTTCTGCAAACGTCTCATAATCATCAAAGTCATCACCTACAAAGCCCCCCATAGGAAACCATTCAAGGTGATAACTAAACAAAGTAATTAATAAGATACCCACCACATAACCAGGTAACGCGTAGCCAACAAAAATCAAAATAGAAGAAGAGGAATCAAACACGCTGCCATGGCGCATGGCTTTAAAATAACCAAGGGGAATAGAAATAAAGTAGCTGATAAAGAAGGTCATGCCGCCATAAAAAGCAGACACTGGAATACGCTCAGCAATCATATCCCAAACAGGTTCGTAGTAACGCGTTGACTCGCCAAAGTCGAAAACAACAAGTTTACTCAACCAATCACTGTATGCTTCAAAAACCGGCTTATCTAAACCATAAAACGCATTTAGCTCAGCAATTTGATCATCAGAGAGCGCATTACTTCCTCCAACTGCTGTACTTGTGGCTTGTACATCACCTTTCGCTTGCATACTCGCCAGCAAGCGCTCAACAGGGCCGCCAGGCACAAACCGCGTAATAGTAAATATCAGTAGGGTTACACCAAGAAAAGTTGGGATCACCAATATTAATCGGCGTAAAAAATATGACAACATCGACGACACTCCTTGTCGTTATTTATTTTGTCGCACTATATTGGAGTTTAATACTATATCAAAACCAATAACAAGGATTATCACTCAACTCAAATATGTCACATCATAGGCGCTAACTATGTCCTAGGTGATTTATTGCTAACAATGAAGAATGAAAAAGTAAATACCGTGTCAATTTCAACTCAATAAAAACATAAAAGTAAAATAGCACTCCCAAAGGAAATTAAGTCACATCATCAACGAAATAACTATATTTCAACTCAATTCACCATGACAAGCTACTAAGTCAACATTTAACTATCACCCCCTCCCTAATAATTAGAATAATCACCATAAAATGAACATTGACCATGCCATATACAAAACTGTAACAATATTAAAGTAAACACCGTCAATAATATGGTTAATGGATGAACATGATGGACATAACAAATATAAAGAGGAAAGGAATTCCCAAAAGGTATGACTATCTATTGCTAATAATTAGCTTGCTACTTGCCAATACTAGTTATGCAGATATGAGTAATGTCAGCGGTTATGTATCAATGACATACTCTTCAAATTATGTTGATACAAATGATCACCGTAGTATTCGAAATTTAAATTGGTCTGGTAACCTTAATTACACATTTAGTGATAATACTATTTATGTCGATTCTGGGGGTTACCGTGTATATGAAGATGACGTCGGCACATATTTAACCGATACGATAATTGGTATTAGAAACAATCAGTATTATCAATGGGAAGAGACAGGTAACATTGGATATGCAATTCAATTTACGTTACCAACTTCAGAATTCTCTAAAAAAGATAAACTCTATACTGCACTGCGACTTTCAATACCAATCACCAATAAATGGGGAAATATTAACTATTTTTTCACCCCGAGAGTTAAAAAGAATTTTCATAAATATAAAACAGCGGGAGACAAAAACTTAACCGAGTGGGTTGCATCTATCAACACAGGTATTGGCTATCAATGGCATGATTTTACAGCTAAGCTTTCACTGCTTGGTGGAACAGCTTGGAGCTACCACGGTACACGTAGAGACTGGAACTATTCAGGGGCACTCTCTGGTATTTGGCAAATAACACCACATTTTTACACCGCACTATCAACATCCAATTCTGGCGTTTATTTTGATGCTGAACGTGGCACTGTTGGCAACATAGACATCTTCGATCTTAATACAGCGAACTATTCCATAGCTGTTGGGTATTCATTTTAAATACAAAAGGAGTTTGTATGAAACGATCACTGGTCGCATCAAGCATTATCTCTGCGTTATTTCTCGCAGGATGTGGTGCTGATAATCAAAGCTATGATCTTGTTGAAAGAGATCCTCATCAAGTAACCAAGCGAGAAATAAAAACGGATCAAGTTTATCTTTATATGCCATCGATGGCGAAAGCGCCACGTTATGCAGTTAGTATGGCGCCATTCATGCAAGGGCAAGAAAAACTGGTTCGATTTTTCTATACCGAAGAAGGATTAGAAGTACGTCAACTTAGTCCTGATGTTATTAGCCAAGCACAAATTAATAATAATGATTTTGGTCGCTGGTCTGATGTTGATACAAATTTAAGTCCACTAATAAAACTGCCGGGTACATATCAAGATTATCGCTGTAAAGAAGATGCATACGATGACTGTACAAATAAAGAAGAAGAAAATACAGACGATAATGTCAATTGGAAAGATAAGAAATTCTTTACTCCTGACTATACAAAATTGGCGGTATTAGAAAGAGACTGGGATGATTTATTCACCTATTCAACGGGATGTTATACCGCAGTAGGTCCAGCCCGACTGGCGACTGATTGGGAAGGTTATGAATTAAAAGATGGTGCGCTGAATATAGAACTGGAACAAGATTATCAAATATCTAATCAGTGGAGCTGTCTCGTTAATGCTTTATTCCAAGGTGATGATGGTATCGACTTTAATAACCTGACTTTTACGGTTTCAAACTTTTATTCGTTTGTCCCTCTGAGTGCCGTGCAGAGCCAAGATTATGAGCCTGTTCTTTACCCTAAAGGCGATGAAGATACTTTTGGTATGTTTGCCTCACAAGTCTCTCGCCCCGACCACCTAGGAAACAATACCCAAGATGGTAACCGTATTCACTACATGCACCGTTTCAACCCGACACAAGGAAGTGTCGACTATCACTTATCCGATAGCTTCGATATAAACCCAGCAACCCAGTTTTATAAGCAAATCACCATAGATGTGATAGACAGGATCAATCCGCAACTAACTAAAGTTGGCGTACCTAGTATTACTTTGCATCAACCTTCTGGTAAGCGCTCTGGCGATCTACGCTACAACGTGATCAACCTTATCCACGAACCGCTACAAAATGGATTAGCAGGATACGGACCTTCAGCAGTCAACCCCGTTACAGGGGAGATTGTTCATGCACATGTTAACCAATATTCAGGTGTATTAGAGAGCATCGCTTACCGTTTATGGGATCGCATCGCGATCCAATATAACCAAGGTAATGTTAAGCCAATGCCAAAACAGGAAAACGAGCAACTATCTGCTGCACCCGTTGCTTTATCGTATTCCACTCCTGATGGCACCCCCCTCGAAAGCAATGCTGATTTAATCGTATCGGTCGCCTCAAATACTTTACCACCAGCAGCACAAATGCAGGCCAGTGAACCGATTGATAACGCATTAAAAGCCTTAAACGAACTTAACCAAATCCCTCAAGATACGCTGACCCCGCTTGACCTAGTCGAAATTAACGAACTCGAAAAGCGCCTATGGGCCGAACACAATATGTTTCCTGTTTCGAGCTTATGGTCGAGTACCACGGAAAAAATGCTGCCCACTATGGTCGTTGCCGGTCAGTCAATCGATTTTACCTCTGAGGATGCCTATGTATGGTCAGACAATGAACGTACCCAACTGAAACGCTGGGACCAGCTAACCATAGAGCAACAGACACATGTCGGTCGTATTTTGGCTGGTATTTACTATGCAAAAACCTTAGTTCATGAAATAGGTCATAACTTAGGGTTACGCCATAACTTCCAAGGCAGTAATGACGATACCAACTTCTTCACCAAACAGCAGGCGCATAATCACGGCCTAAAATACATCCCAGCGTACAGCTCTATCATGGACTATAACCCATCAATGATGGATGCATTACCTGTCTTTGGCCTCTACGACAAAGCCGCATTGCGTTTCGCTTACAAACGCCAAGTTGAAGTATCCACATTCGGTTCAGCATCAGAGGCCGATGCCGTATCACCAAAATACTTTGACTTAAGTGTTTATGATAAAGAACTCAAAACTGCTTTCTTTGCTGAAAATACTCACTTAGATCCACGCTTAAGCGATGGTGTTTTAAGTGCTGCAGTTAATGACGCCGTATTAGACGATAAGTGGAGTGATAAAGTCCCAGGCGATAAGGTTTTGCGTGAATTCAAATACTGCACCGATGGCAATGTCAGCTTAAACACTGACTGTAATCGCCATGACGAAGGTCGAAATCATAGTGAGATCAACAATTATAACTGGCAGCGTTACTACGAACATTTCTCGCTAAGCACCCAGAGAAATAATCGTAAAAACTTTGATGAATCAACACTAAGTGATTACGCCATTGGCCGCGTCAACACTTTCATGAATTGGCGTGAAAACATTCAAATGTTCGATCGTATGTCACAATACATAGGTTGGAGTGATGCCGACCGTCTATTCATTGCTCAAACGGACCCTGTCTGTACCGGCCAAATGGAAATATGGCCAGTGTCAGATTTTAACTTCGATTACTTCTGTGGCATGGCGCAAGGCATTGATGAACTCAGAAATAACCTTGTAAATCTGGTTATTCAGCCAGATCATCAGTGTGAAGTTCAAAATGCAGTTGGTGAAGTGAGTTACCGTACACTGAACGATGTCATTTACCAAAGTGCGGTGCGCAGCCAGCTCGCTCAAGGGGAAGTACCACAAAGCTGCTTCCATCCAGCGATTGAGTCCTACTTAACCAGCCAAGGGCAAACACTGTTAGCTGAAGCGGGCAAAATGCTCAACAGCGGTAAAGCCCCCAATGTGAACCCGAAGTTTAATTATGTCGGTATGTTTGATTACTACGGTTTCTGGCCCGATAAATTTGCCGCAATGGCAGCCTTGTTAGAGCGAGATGGTATCCGACGCACCACTGATCGGACCGATAGTGCTTTGGTTGATTTGCCTTACATTGTCCCAACGGGTGGTAATGGTTATATCAACTACGATATCTTTACAATCTTGCTTGATGATATCGCCCTTGGTACAAACAATGCTCAAACCATACTCGGTACTCAATTATTCAGAGACCGAGAAGGCAACGCAGTTGCACCACAAGGTGACTTCACAACCTTTGAGCTAAATACCAAAGTAGAAGCGGCCCCTTACTACGCCAAGAACCTCAAGCGCTTCTATAACTTGCCTCACAAAGGTGAATACAGCCAAATTGAAGCACTACTCAAGCTGGTAGTGCAGTTTAGTGATAGTCAAACAGGCTATTACACCCATGGTGATAAGTTAGCGCAGTATGTTTCATTACGTAGCAGTAACGATCATGTGAGCCAACTCGAAACCTTTGTCCGTAAAAATGGCCAAAGCTACTACGCCAGTCCTGCCAACGGGTTGGCATTCCAGATGATTCAGTTTATCAAGGAACTAAACCAGCTTCTTGATCCCAATATCGATAACAGCACACTCAAGTTAAAGCACATCACACTGGCTCAGTTTGACGAGACTAAACAGCAAGCGAAACTCCTTAAGCTCGCCAACCGTTATCAACAGGTACTAGAAATTTTACCACTGGATAACCGCTAAGTAAGTATTATCCAAAACGAAAACAGGTCGCCTAAGCGACCTGTTTTTTTAGCAATAGGTAAAGAATGCGACTTACTTCGCTGCAACCCATGCTGGTACATCTGCGACGCTATCTAGCACAACCGATGCAAGGCTCTCGCCTTCTTCAGTCACAGGCTTACCTGTACGAACCAGAATTTTAGTGCCTACGTTGGCTGCTTGCGCCGCTTTCATGTCATCGGTTTTGTCACCGATCATGATTGAGTTTTCCATATCAATTTTTAGGAAATCTCGCGCAGAAATAAACATACCTGGGTTCGGTTTACGGCACTCACATGCTTGTAAGTAATCGCCTTGGCCTTCCGTTGGGTGGTGAGGACAGTAGTAAATACCATCGAACTCAACGCCATTATCAACAAAGTTCCAATCCATCCACTCTGTTAACGATAGGAATTCATCCTCAGTGTACATACCACGTGCGATACCCGCTTGGTTCGTCACCAGTACCAGCATGTAACCCATTTCTTTTAATTTCTTACATGCTTCGAAGACACCCTCGATGTATTCAAAATCATCTACAGTGTGAACATAACCGTGGTCAACATTAATGACACCATCACGATCGATAAAAACTGCTGGTTTGGCCAAAGGAAAGCCCTCTATATATCATTTAGCTTGATTATGGCACGGCAGCAGTTGCGATTCATCTATTTACAGCTTTAAGGGAGCATATAGAGAGGAGGGATTTAACTTGGTATTTCAAATCACGATTTCATTTAGCCGTCTAGACGTAAAAATATCTATTGACTTAGCCATCCAGACTGCTAATCTCGGTATCAACATAACGCGATTTAATTCAACTTTTCGCACAAACGCGTTACAAATACAATACGTATGACGACAAAACGCATTATTTTATCTGGTATCTAGGAAGTTCGATGATAGAAATAAAACGAGTAGACAAAGTGTTTTATCAGGGAGAGTTAGAAATACATGCTCTGCGTGATATTAACCTTACCATTGAACAAGGTACCATCTTCGGTGTTATTGGCTCATCAGGTGCTGGTAAAAGCACACTGATCCGCTGTGTCAATTTACTTGAGCGCCCAAGCAACGGCCAAGTGATAGTCGATGGCGTTGATCTCACGCAGCTATCTAACCACGAGTTAACCCTTGCTCGCCGTAAGATCGGTATGATCTTTCAACATTTCAACCTGCTTTCATCGCGTACTGTATTTGATAATGTCGCCCTACCCCTTGAGTTGGCGAATAAACCAAAAGCAGATATCAAAGCCAAAGTTACTGAATTACTTCAACTTGTTGGCTTAGCGGATAAACACCACAGCTACCCTGCCAATTTAAGTGGTGGGCAAAAGCAACGTGTAGCGATTGCGCGTGCTCTGGCCTCTGATCCCAAGGTACTGCTGTGCGACGAAGCCACCAGCGCTTTAGATCCAGCAACAACCCAATCAATTTTAACCTTACTCAAAGAGATCAACAGCAAACTAAAACTCACCATTTTGTTGATCACCCATGAAATGGATGTCGTGAAAAATATCTGTTCAAAAGTCGCCATCATAGGTGATGGTGAGTTAGTAGAAAAAGGGCCAGTTGGCGATATTTTTGCTCATCCCAAAACGGAACTTGCTCGTGAGTTTATTCGCTCAACATTGGATCTGTCGATTCCAGAAGATTACAAAGCACGCATGACACCTGAGCGTATTGAAGGCAGCTATCCGCTGATCCGCTTAGAGTTTACTGGCGCATCTGTCGATGCACCGCTTATCAGCCAAGTAGCACGTGAATTCAACATTGACATCAGTATCTTAAGTTCAGATATGGATTACGCAGGTGGTGTCAAATTTGGCCTGATGCTGGCAGAGTTTTATGGAACGGAACAAGCAGCCGATAATGCGGTAGCCTTCCTTCGTGATCACAAAGTTAACGTGGAGGTGCTAGGTTATGTTGCTTGATTCTATTGCGACTTGGTGGCAAACCAACGAACGTCTGGTTCAACTACTAATTGAAGCCCTGGGCCAAACTCTTACCATGGTATTAGCATCGGGACTGATTGGCTTTATACTGGGTATTCCACTCGGTGTGGCACTGCACCTCACTAAAGATAATGGCCTCATGGCCAATCCTAAATTTAATAAAGTATTGGGCATAGTGGTCAACATCGGTCGCTCTATTCCATTCATTATTCTATTAGTCGCGATCATTCCCTTTACTCGCTTTATTGTCGGTAGCTCAATCGGAACCGCAGCGGCAATTGTTCCACTCACCGTCGGTGCCATTCCGTTTATTGCTCGCTTAGTGGAAGGTGCCTTACTGGAAGTGCCAACGGGTCTGGTTGAAGCCGCGCAAGCGATGGGAGCTAAACCAACTCAAATCATCACAAAAGTGCTTTTGCCTGAAGCGCTGCCAGGCATCATTAACGCAGTAACAATTACACTCGTGACGCTAGTTAGCTATTCCGCAATGGCAGGAACTGTCGGCGGTGGTGGCCTAGGGGATGTGGGCATTCGTTATGGTTATCAACGCTTTGATGGCACTGTAATGGCAATCACCGTCATTATGTTGGTTATCTTAGTCCAACTGATTCAATCGATAGGTGATCACTTAGTCAAACGTGTCGACCACCGCTAATCTTAGTATCAGGTAATAAAAACGTATCATTCAAACACAACAACATATTATGACAGCGAGTTAGCTGAATTAACTCGCTAAAAAAATCAGGGAATACCCCATAAAGGAGAAGCAACATGGCGTTTAATCTAAAAAACATTTTTGCCGTCGCAGGCCTAGCCTCTGCACTTGTACTAACAGGCTGTGGTGAAAAAGAAGCTGCGGTTGATAATACCAAGATTAAAGTTGGGGTAATGGCAGGGTCAGAAGCACAGGTGGCAGAAGTCGCAGCTAAAGAAGCCAAAGATAAATATGGTCTTGATGTTGAGCTAATCACCTTCACAGACTACGTATCACCAAACGCAGCGCTTGAAGAAGGTTCGATTGATGTCAATGCGTTCCAACACAAGCCTTATCTTGATCAGCAAATTACTGACCGTGGCTACAAATTCACAGTCGCTGGTAACACCTTTGTTTACCCAATCGCGGGTTACTCAAACAAAATTAAATCGGTTGATGAGCTTCAAGATGGCGATCAAGTAGCTGTTCCAAACGACCCAACTAACCTTGGTCGCTCACTGCTGCTACTGCAACAACAAGGTCTACTAACGCTAAAAGACGATGCTGGCCTAGCGGCAACAGTGCTTGATATTGTTGATAATCCAAAGAACCTAAAGATTGTTGAACTAGAAGCCGCTCAACTTCCACGTTCACTCGATGATGTGAAGCTTGCCATTATTAACACCACTTACGCGAGCAGCATTAATCTAACGCCTGAGCGTGACGGTGTATTCGTTGAAGATAAAGAGTCGCCATATGTAAACCTGATTGTTTCTCGCCAAGACAATGTTGATGCTGAGAATGTAAAAACGTTTGTAAAAGCATACCAATCAGAAGCAGTTTACACGGCAGCCAAAGACATCTTCCAAGGCGGTGTAGTGAAAGGCTGGTAATCCACCCTTCTCTATATGCGTCACTAGAGACTCACTGACCAATACAAAGCCCCTTACTAGGGGCTTTATTGTATCTAGTTTTTGTTATACCTAGCCTTTGCTATATAACTCACGACCCACAATAACAGACTACTTTTTCTTACCACCGCTGCCTTGCACAGCCTTAAACCGTGGATTTGATTTGCAAATCACGTAAACGCGGCCTTTGCGCTTTACAATTTGGCAATCACGGTGGCGCATCTTCGCACTCTTAAGCGAGCTTAATACTTTCATCATCTTATCCCTTTACTGAACCAATCTGACCAAAGCGACGGTTAAAGTTAGCCATACGCCCTTCAGCAGAAATAACACGCTGTCTACCGGTATAAAATGGATGTGATTCCGACGATACATCCAAGGTGTAATACGGGTAATCCTTGCCATCTTGCCAAGTGATTGTGCGATCGGTTTGAAGTGTTGACCCAATCAGAAAATATTTATCAACGCTAGTGTCGTGAAACACAACGGTTCGGTATTCAGGATGGATACCCGATTTCATGATGCTATCCTTATTATTTACTTTTGGTTTAAACGTTACATTATAACAATTGTTATAATGTAACACTTGATAGCTATTCTCAACAACTCCTTCCTTGTATATTTATGATAAAGTTTCTGCATCCTCGTTAACTTGAATGCGTGTATGTCTGTTTCTATCGAACCTATTGGTGTTATTCACTCTCCATACAAAGAGAAATTTGCGGTGCCTCGCCAACCTGGACTCGTGCCCAGTGCGCGCGCTGAAATCGTATTGCAAGGTGACGCTAACAGTGCCGAAGCGGTTCGCGGCTTAGAGCAATTTAGCCATTTGTGGTTGTTATTTTTATTTGATCAAAATCTCGAAGCCGGATGGCGCCCAACGGTTCGACCACCTCGTCTTGGTGGTAATGAGCGTATTGGCGTATTTGCTAGCCGTGCGACCTTCAGGCCAAATGGCATCGGTATGTCTGCGGTAGAATTAAAAGGGGTACGTCATCAAAATGGCAATGTGATCATTGAACTAGGCGGCGTTGATTTGGTTGATGGGACCCCTATCGTCGATATCAAACCTTACATCCCGTATTCCGATAGCTTACCGGATGCACAAGGCGGATTTGCGGCTGAAGAACCAGAAACCTTACCAGTGATGTTTAGCGATTCAGCCATTAAGCAGCTACAACCAAGCAAAGCCAGTTATCACCAGGCCGTGATCAGTGAAGTGCTGGCGCAAGATCCACGCCCAGCCTACAAAAAAGGGAAAACTGACAATAAACAATACGCCGTACATCTGTTTAACTATAATGTCAGGTTCACCGTGAGTTTTGACGCCATTACCGTTACCGCGTTAGAGCCAATTGATGACGAATCCTTTGGCGCGTAATGGATTAGCTGATAATATAGATCCCTTCACATAAATTTTTATCAACAAACGGATACCATCAATGCGTACCAGTAAATATCTTCTTTCTACCCTGAAGGAGACCCCAAATGACGCAGAAGTTATTAGCCACCAGCTAATGCTTCGTGCAGGTATGATCCGTAAGCTGGCTTCAGGTCTTTACACTTGGCTGCCTACTGGTCTGCGTGTTTTACGTAAGGTCGAGAACATCGTTCGCGAAGAAATCAACAATGCAGGTGCAGTTGAAACTTTGATGCCCGTTGTTCAGCCATTTGAACTTTGGGAAGAAACAGGTCGCTCAGAAAAAATGGGCCCTGAACTACTTCGCTTTACTGATCGTCACGCTCGTCCGTTTGTACTTAGCCCAACAGCTGAAGAGGTTATCACTAGCCTTGTACGTAACGAAGTTAGCTCTTACAAACAGCTTCCGCTAAATCTGTACCAAATCCAGACTAAATTCCGTGATGAACGCCGTCCTCGTTTTGGTGTAATGCGTGCACGTGAATTCAGCATGATGGATGCTTACAGCTTTGACATCGATAAAGAAGGCCTACAAAAGTCTTACGATGCAATGCACGACGCTTACTGTAAAGCGTTCGATCGTATGGGTCTTGAGTACCGTCCAGTTCTGGCTGACTCAGGCGCAATCGGTGGTAGTGGCTCTCAAGAGTTCCACGTACTGGCTGAGAGCGGCGAAGACTTGATCGCATTCTCAACAGAATCTGATTACGCAGCAAACATCGAAAAAGCAGAGGCACTTGCACCTGCTACTGAATGTGCTGCACCAACACAAGAAATGACGCTTGTTGATACGCCAAATGCAAAAACAATTGCTGAACTTGTTGAGCAACACGGCCTGGCTATCGAGAAAACAGTTAAGACACTATTTGTTAAAGCATCAGATGACATTGATGCCGACATCGTTGCACTGATTATCCGTGGTGATCACGAGCTTAACGAAGTAAAAGCTGAAAACTTGAAAGAAGTTGCGGCTCCACTAGAGATGGCAACGGAAGAAGAAATTCGTGCACTGATCGGTGCTGGCCCAGGTTCACTAGGCCCTGTTGGTCTAGAGCTGCCATTCATTGTTGACCGCACGGTTGCAGTAATGAGTGACTTTGGCGCAGGCGCTAACGTTGACGATAAGCACTACTTCGGTATTAACTGGGGTCGTGACGTTGAACTAGGTCAGGTTGAAGATTTACGTAACGTTGTTGAAGGCGACCCTAGCCCATGTGGTAAAGGTACCCTGCAACTAAAACGTGGTATCGAAGTAGGTCACATCTTCCAATTAGGTACAGCCTACTCGGAAGCTATGAACTGTGGCGTGCTTGATGCTAACGGTAAGCACTCAATCCTAGAGATGGGTTGTTACGGTATTGGTGTATCACGTGTTGTTGCATCAGCTATCGAGCAAAACTACGACGAAAACGGCATCATCTGGCCAGCAGCAATTGCACCTTTCCAAGTGTCTATCGTACCGATGAACATGGCGAAGTCTGCAGAAGTTAAAGAAGCCGCTGAAAAGCTATATGCTGATCTAACCGCAGCTGGTATCGACGTGCTATTCGATGACCGTAAAGAGCGCCCAGGTGTTATGTTTGCGGATCACGAGCTGATCGGTATCCCTCACACTATCGTTATCGGTAACCGTAGCCTTGAAAATGGCGAGATGGAATATAAAAATCGCCAAGACGGCAGCAAGGTTGGTGTACCTGTTGCTGAAATGGTTGAGTTTATTAAGCAGAAAATCGCTTAACCCCTCTCTCTAAATCATACCTTAAAGCCTCCCTTACGGAGGCTTTTTTATTGGCTCTAACCCGTCCTTACCGAAAAAGACTTATCCTGCCTAGCAAGACCTTGTATAGTTAAACAAGGATAGTTAGGGTGTTGATATGGCAAAGGATAAGCCTAAAATCAGTTTATTACTCAGCGGTGGTGGTGCGCGTGCAGCCTACCAAGTCGGTGTGCTCAAAGCCATTTCAGAATGGTATCCTCGTGTGCATCACAGCCCATTTTCAATCTACTGTGGAACTTCTGCAGGGGCGATTAACGCGACCTCTATAGCCTGTTACGCATCCTGCTTTCGCCTTGGAGTGAAAAAACTAGAATGGATTTGGGGGCGACTACATAGCCGCCGAATATTCAAATCCAGCCCGCTAGGAATGACAGGTTACTTAGCTCATCAATGGTATGCTCGCATGCAGGCCCAGCACCATGAAAGGCCGCCATTTGGGCTGCTCAACAACCGTCCATTACGTGAATTACTCAATCAAGTGAACAATTATGAACGGCTTGAGAAACAAATTATGGCGGGCAATTTAGACGGGCTCTCTATTACCGCATCTAGCTATAAAAGCGGCTTATCCGTCAGTTTCTTTCAAGGGCAACCTTATCTGAGTGAATGGGATCGGGCGAAGTCGAAAGGCCGCCGCGCTATGCTCAATACTGATCACTTAATGGCATCCGCCGCTATTCCCCTTGTATTCCCTGCCAGTCGTATCGGCCGACATTATTATGGGGATGGCTCCATTCACCAACTCGCACCACTGCGCCCTTCTCTCAAAATGGGCGCAGATAAAATCCTGATCATTAACTTAATCAACCAAAAGATAGAGCCCTCAGAGCACACCCAAACACCAGGACTCGCCACACTGGGAGGCCATTTAATGGATACTATCTTCAGTGATACCTTGACCGCTGATTTAGAGCATCTCGATCGCACCAACCGTTTATTGCAAACCTTACCTAACGATGCACGTGCTAAGCTCAACATGAAGGTAGTCGACCATATTCACCTTTTTCCTAGCCAGTCTTTTGAACCTCTCGCGCAAGATAATTACTGCTACCTCCCCCCCATGACACGTGCGTTAATGCGAATGATAGGAATCAGCCCACAAGATGATGCCGCTATTACCAGTTATATATTATTTGAACCGAGCTATATCAAATCACTCATACAGCTGGGATATGAAGATGCATTAAGCCAAGAAGTCAAACTGAGAAACTTTTTAAAATAGAATCAGTTAATTATTATCAAATTTAACAACAAACAGTTGATCGACGCTGAATTTTGCATATAGTAATTGCCCACCCTTTATTTCGATGATGATATGGATCCAGCTCTTTGGGATAAATTCGCTGACGCGCCACAGAAACCGAGACGAAAGCCACTCGGGGCTGACGTACGCTTATTGATCCTGCAGAAACTCCAAGGCAAGCTTGATTTAGCATTGTTATTTGAAATTTTCACTCGTGAAATGGAAAAGCAAGTTGATATTCATCGACTAATTTGGGAGCTAGAAGGAACAGCGACCCTGATCCGTCGTGGTAAAGCGACCGAGTTTCGCCAGACCTTTGTACTACGTTTTGGTGAAAATGAACTTGGCAAGCTCCAGTACTGCACCCCTTACAAATTAGACAAAGATGAAATTAACTTACTCCACACCTACCATCGCCTATTTGCGGGTCCATTAGCGAACGCAATTGAATACCGTCGAGTAAAGAACCTTGCGCTACAAGACTACCTATCAACCTTGGGTAATCGCACCAGCTTTGAGCAAGATATTCGTCATGCCATCGCCTTAAGCGAGCGTCGTAATGTTGGTTTAGTACTGATCATTTTTGATTTAGATAACTTCAAGCAGGTCAATGATCGTTTTGGTCATCTCGATGGTGACAAGGTAATACGCCGTTTTGCGACGATTTTAAAAGATGCTGTTCGCGCGACTGATCGCTGCTACCGTTTAGGTGGCGATGAATTTACAGCACTATTACAGCCAGCCACAGGTGAATCAGCAGGAAAGGTTGCAACACGTATCCAGCAGTTAATGAAACAAGATCAGACCTTGCGAGCACTTAATATCAGTGTGTCTTTAGGTTATGCGCATTACCAAAAAGGCGATACTTCAATCTCCTTGATTGATCGCGCTGATCGCCAGCTATACCAACACAAGCGTCAAAAATAACCGCCTAGCACATCAACATCCCTTTAAATCCTCTTTCTTAATATTGATCAAAGCCTGATTATTCACGGTATACTAATCTGCAAATGTGAATCATTCGCTGAATGTACCACCGCCCATACTGGTACCTTGAGCTAATGATTTAATTAAGGATGAACCAATGAAAGTACATGAGTGTTGTGAACTAATCCGAATGAACTATGCCCAAATTGGTGGCGGTGAACTCGGGTATATCCCTAATGCCATTCACTGTGCGGTTAAGGCGCTGGACTACGTGGCTGCTAATACAGATTTACCCAAAGAAGTTCGCGAGCGTGCCGCATACGCTGCTGCTAACCTATTGATGAGCGATCACGAGGACTAAGCATGAAGCTAACCAACTTTGAAACCATGGATCCGGTAATGCTGATGAGCATCGTCAATATGAAGATCCGCGATGAATTTGGCGATCTTGATGGCCTAGTTAAATATTACGAAATCGACAAGGCACAGCTAATAGCACGTTTAGCAAGTGCAGGGTTTGATTACTTACCTGAAGCAAAGCAATTTCGCTAAAGCGCCTCCCGCTCAGATTCACGGATTTAACACCATAAAAAACGGAAGCTAATGCTTCCGTTTTTGTGTTCATGTAGCGAGATATAACTAGCCTTTAAAAACAGGCAGTAGGTTTGCCATTGCCAGTAAATGGAAAGCAGCCGTCAATACCCCAAATGCAATCACAACATAAATTGTCACATTGCCACCTGGTACGACAAAGCCTTCTTGCTCTGGCACTCTTTGGCGCAATGTTTTAGCCAATATCGCCGGAATAATACAAGTCCAAATCGTTGCAGCCGCCCCCGCAAGACCAATTGCAGCAACAAAACCAAATGGCGCAACTAACGAGAAAACCAAAGGTGGCAAAAAGGTCACGCCCCAGGTTTTTAGTCGCCCTTGCTTAGTATCAGCAAAGCCAAAGAAATCAGCCAAGTAGTCGAACACACCCAGACCAACACCGATGAAAGATGAAACAATCGCGGCAATAGAAAAAATATGCAGTGCTTGTTGAATGCTGCTTGAATCTATCGCAGAGGTCAGTGCCGTCATTAATACATCTACACCGCCACCCGCAGCGACAACAGGGCCAAACGCTTCACGCGATACGTTACCAAAAATACAAATCACCCAGCCAAGATAAAACGTCAGTGCAATTAGTGTTCCGCCCAAAATCGCTTTTTTAGCTCGATTCTCATCTTGATAATAATCACGCATCGTACTTACCGAGTGGTGATAACCAAATGATGTTAGCGCAACAGGCAATAGTGCAAGTGCGTAAGCCGAATATGGCGTATCACCCTGACCCTGTTCAAACAAAACCGGCACACTAATATTCGACGCTAATCCAGAAATGCCCAACACAAAACTGATGATCATAAAGAGAATTAACACAATAGAGATACGATCAACAGCACGCGTTGAGTGTAAAACGAACGCAGAACACAATGCCACAAACAGAATTGATGCCAATTCACGCGACATGCCCAGCATTTCACTGAAGATCATGCCTGATGATGAAATATAGGCATAAAGTAAAATACCGCCAACAAAGTAAAGCGATAAGTTATTAACAACATTAACTTTGTTGCTTAATAAATCTTTGGTCACTGTATTGAATGAGGCTTTAAACTCGTAATGTTTCAGTGCTTCTAGCAACAACCATCCAGAAAGCGTCATCATGATCATAGTGAATGAGATGGCAGCCACACTCCACAACGTCCACGCTCCTGCACCGGCACTTGGCAGACCAAGCATGCCAGCCCCAACACAAACACTGGCGATAATACATGCGCCCCCAAGTGTGGATGGTTTACTCATAATGACTCCTAGACAAGATAACGGCAGTACAACAATGTATCAGCGTGCTAGTACAATAATATCTTCTGTTATTATTAGCAACTAGAGAATGACTAACTGAGCAATTATTCGTCACCTTATAGAAAGAATCATCATCACTACTAATTTCTACATTTTATCGGGCTGCACTTTTCTATCAGGATAATAACCTTAGCCGTCATAACCGTGATCGCGATTCACTTAAAAGACGCGGCACTAGATAGAAAAAAAGCCGCTTGATCATCAAATGATCAAGCGGCCTACTGTGCATGCAAAAATTGCTGTTAGTGCAATTATTTCATTTGAGCAAAATATGCTGCTACATTCGCAATATCGGTATCATTCAACATAGAAGCCTGTGGCTGCATCAACATAGCCATACCACCAGTGCGCTCTTTGTTTTTATAAGCTTTTAATGAATTAACAAGATACTGCTCATTTTGCCCTTTCAGGTTTGGGTAACCAGGGATAACAGCAATACCATCTACGCCATGACAAGCAGCGCAAATTGCGGCTTTAGCTTTACCCGCCGCAGGATCGCCAGCAAGAGCAGGTGCTGACATAACAGTGGCTAACAGTGCAAGTGTAAGAACTTTCTTCATGAGGTCCTCTTTTATAGTTGTAGTTTCCTGCTGGCAATTGTGCCTGCTTTACCTTTTCAATGCACTTTTAATATCAATTGGATAGCTTATTGTGCCAACTGAGTTCACACTCTTGCCCTTCAAAACCATCAACGACAAATAAGCCTGCAACAGCCACTAACTGATCGCCATAATAGATCAATGGGGTACGGCGTCTGTTCCAGCTCGGCACACCATATTCTTGGAATAGCTTCTTCAATTTACGCTTTCCAACTCGGCCAACGGGCTTCACATTCACCCCTTCAGGATTAAAGCGTACAGAGAGCATCTCATTGTCTTGAGGTAGACGCAGTTGACCATTAAGGCTTGGCATTAAGCTAATATCACCAAGCCCCTGAGGCAGTTTACATGGTGCAGATAAAGACATAGAAAGCTGTACTTGATGAATATCAGGCCACTGCTGCACTAAGTGTAAGCGTTGTTGATAACGACGGATCTGATGCTGTTGCCAATTCAATTGTGGATTCGCATCTTGTTGGGCTAACACGACCGACTGCCACACTTGATCGAGCTGAGCACAAGATGGCATCACAGCGCCTTGCTGTTGCAACCATTGTCGGATCAGGGCCTTCGCCAACCGCTCTTGTTTTAATACACTCAGCGCTAAACTACCATCCGCAGCCGTTGCAAGTGCTAGCTTGTCAGCTAACAATTCGTCGAGTAAGGCTTCTTGCTCACCACACAATGCTGCGCTGCGAGCCACTGCTTTTCGTAAACCCGGCCAACGCTGTGCGAGTAACGGGGTAACCTGGTGGCGTAAAAAGTTACGGTCAAAACGAGTATCTTGGTTACTGTCATCTTCGACCCATTCAAGCCCATGCTGCTCAGCATAATATTCAATGTCTGTGCGGTTCACTTGCAATAAAGGCCGAATATGCTGCCCTTTAGCAAACGGGGTTGAAGTAGGCATCGCCGCTAACCCCGCAGGCCCACTGCCTCGCTTTAGTGCTAACAATAAGGTTTCGACCTGATCATCTGCATGCTGCGCAGTCAGTAAGGCATCCCCACCTTTCATGTGCTTAGCTAATGCTTGATAACGAGCGTCACGGGCTGCTTGCTCAAGGCTATCGCCTGAATCTTGTACCAATACAACACGTTCAACATAATAGGGGATCCCCGCCGATTGTGCCCAGACTTGGCACTTATCCGCCCACTCATCGGCATAGCGATTTAAACCATGATGAACATGAACCGCAATACATTGATGATCAGGATGTAACCTAAGGTATTCCGCCATCACAGCCAGCAGTACACGAGAATCCATACCACCACTCAAAGCTAAAACAAAACGTTTAGACTCAGGAGAGTGAGATTGAAAGCAAGTTTGAAGGTGGCGATAGAGCAGCGAACAAGACATAACAACCATGATCGTTAAAAATAAACACGGCGTCAGTATACCAATGGGAATAAACAAGGCGTAGAGAGAAAAGAAAAACAGTCATAAAAAATGGGGCAGCCTGATTAGGCTGCCCCATAAAATTCTATCGCTTTAGTTACTCACTATCAGCAGTAGCCGTAACTCATCAAGCGTTGGTAACGACGCTCTAGCAAAGTTTCTGTATCTAATGCATCAAGCTCATCTAATGTTGCTTTAAATTGTGCTTTTAGCTTCTCAGCCATTAGCGCAACATCGCGGTGAGCACCGCCTAGCGGCTCTTCGATAATATTATCGATCAGCTCTAGTTCTTTTAAACGCTCTGCCGTAATACCCATAGCTTCTGCCGCTTGTGGGGCTTTTTCAGAATCACGCCATAAGATAGATGCACAGCCTTCAGGCGAGATCACAGAGTAAGTGGAGTATTGCAGCATGTTCACGCAATCACCAACACCGATAGCTAAAGCGCCACCAGAACCACCCTCACCCACAACGTTGCAGATGATTGGCACAGTCAGGCCCGCCATTGCTTTTAAGTTGGTCGCGATCGCTTCAGATTGACCACGCTCTTCCGCACCGACACCTGGGTATGCACCAGCGGTATCGATGAAAGTGATGATAGGCATTTTAAAGCGCTCAGCCATTTTCATTAAGCGAAGGGCTTTACGGTAACCTTCAGGCTTTGGCATACCAAAGTTACGCATCACTTTTTCTTTGGTTTCGCGACCTTTCTGATGACCAATCACCATCACTGGACGGCCATCAATACGAGCAATACCACCCACTAATGCTTTATCGTCAGCAAAAGCACGGTCACCCGCAAGTTCATCAAACTCTTCAAAGATGTGCTCAACGTAGTCAAATGTGTACGGACGCTGAGGGTGACGTGCCATTTGGGCAACTTGCCACGCACCTAAGTCACTGAATACTTTCTTAGTCAGTTCTAGGCTTTTCTTTTCTAGTTGTTCAATTTCTTTATCCAGATCAACCGACGCAGATTCATCACGACGAGAAACATCACGTAATGCTTCAATCTTGGCTTCTAGTTCAGCAATTGGTTGTTCAAACTCAAGAAAGTTCAGGCTCATACCACTCAAAATCCTTTTGTCTATCATCGTAAACGATCACAGACATTATTAATTAAACTCAAGCTCGACTTGCTTCTCACCCAGCAACCCTTTCAAATCAAGGATTAACTTATCACTAGGCGTTACACGCCATTCTGTGCCTAAGGTGAGTTTAGCGCGTGCGTTCGAGCGCTGATAATACACATTCACAGGTACTGTACCTGCTTTGTGTGGCTCCAGCACTTGGCTAAAGCGTGCAAAAAACTGTTCATCAATTTGCCCCTCGGTGACCGAGATGGCAAGACTTCTTAGGTGCTTTTCTCTTGCTTCTGAGATATCTAGCACTTCTCGCGCGGACATTTTAAGGCCACCATTGAAATCATCAAAGCTGACCTGTCCTGTTACGACCACAATTTTATCTTTTTCGATCAAATCGACGTAACGTTCTAATGCCTCAGAGAATAACATTACTTCCATTCGACCTGAACGGTCGTCTAATGAAATAACACCAATTCGTGTGCCGCGTTTTGTCGTAAACACTTTCGCGCCTATCACTAACCCAGCCACAGTCGCTACTTTATCACGTCCCGTCGGATTCGCATCTTTCAAGCGCCAGGTTGTGTAGTGCTTCAACTCAGATAAATAGGCATTTATCGGGTGGCCTGTTAAGTATAACCCTAACGTTTCACGTTCACCCTCTAGCCATACTGCATCTGGCCATTCAGGAATATTGGCGTAAGCGTGTTCTACTTCTTCAGGGGCGGCAGTTAATACCCCAAACATATCTGTTTGGCCAAAAGATTCAGCCTGATGGTGCTGGCTCGCGGCTTTAATTGCATCGTCTAATGTTGCCATCATTGCAGCACGGTTTGGACCAAGGCGATCCATGGCTCCTGCTTTGATCAACTTTTCTAATACGCGTTTATTCACTTTCTTGGTATCAATGCGCGCACAGAAATCAAACAAGTCTTTGAAGTGACCGCCTTTATTACGGGCTTCGATAATATTATCGATAGGGCCTTCACCCACCCCTTTTACCGCGCCAATACCGTAAACAATGGCACCGTTGTCATCAACATTAAAGCGGTATAGACCTTTGTTAACATCTGGCGGAAGCAGCTTGAGCTTCATACGTAGACATTCATCAACCAAGCCGATAACTTTATCTGTGTTATCCATATCAGCGGTCATTACCGCCGCCATGAATTCAGCAGGATAGTGCGCTTTCAGCCAAAGTGTTTGATAAGAAACCAATGCGTATGCAGCTGAGTGTGATTTGTTAAAACCATAGCCTGCAAATTTTTCTACCAAGTCGAAGATTTTCATCGCCAACTCGCCGTCGACGCCGTTCTTCACCGCACCGTCTTCAAAGGTAGCACGCTGTTTCGCCATCTCTTCAGGCTTTTTCTTACCCATAGCACGACGCAACATATCGGCGCCACCCAAGGTATAGCCAGACAGTACCTGCGCAATCTGCATAACCTGTTCTTGATACAGGATGATGCCATAGGTTGGCTCAAGAATTTCTTTGAGTGACTCGTGCTGCCACTTTTCATCAGGGTAAGATACCGCTTCTCGACCATGTTTACGGTCGATAAAGTTATCTACCATGCCTGATTGCAGCGGACCCGGACGGAACAAGGCTACCAGTGCGATCATATCTTCAAAGCAATCGGGCTGAAGACGTTTGATCAAATCTTTCATGCCGCGAGATTCCAACTGGAATACCGCTGTTGATTCAGAGCGTTGCAGCATCGCAAACGACTTAGGATCAGCCATTGGAATAGCGGCAATATTGACAGGCTCTTCACCATTAGCGACCAAACGTGGGTTGATCATCCCTAGCGCCCAGTCAATGATGGTTAATGTCCGTAGGCCCAAGAAGTCGAACTTAACCAAGCCTGCAGTTTCAACATCATTTTTATCGAACTGAGTAACGGGGTTACCACCTTCGGCATCACAGTATAACGGCGCAAAATCCGTGATAGTCGTAGGTGAGATAACAACACCACCGGCGTGCTTACCGGCATTTCGTGTCACACCTTCAAGAATGCGACACATATCAATCAGAGCTTTAACTTCTTCATCAGCATTGTAGACTTCACCGAGTTGCGGCTCAGCATCAAATGCCTTACTAAGAGTCATCCCTGGCTCAGCGGGGATCAGCTTAGAAATACGGTCAACAAAGCCATATGGGTGGCCCAATACTCGACCTACGTCGCGGATTACCGCTTTCGCCGCCATAGTACCAAAGGTGATGATCTGCGATACCGCATCACGGCCATACATTTCAGCAACGTGGTCAATAACCAAGTCACGCTTGTCCATACAGAAATCGATATCGAAATCGGGCATGGAGACACGTTCTGGGTTCAAGAAACGTTCGAACAGTAAGTCAAATTCCAGCGGATCCAAATCAGTGATATCTAGCGCATACGCTACCAATGAGCCCGCACCTGAACCACGACCTGGGCCAACTGGCACATCGTTATCTTTCGACCACTGGATAAATTCCATTACGATCAGGAAGTAACCAGGGAAACCCATTTGGTTGATTACGTCGAGCTCAACTTTTAAACGTTCGTCATATTCAGGACGGCGTTTGAGACGCTCTTCTTCATCTGGAAATAAGAACGCTAAACGGCGTTCTAAACCTTCTTCCGATACTTTGACCAAAAAGTCTTCAATGGTCATATCGCCGGTTGGGAAGTTCGGCAGGAAATACTCGCCAAGGCGAACGGTCACATTACAACGCTTAGCAATTTCTACGCTGTTTTCGAGTGCTTCAGGAATATCTGAGAATAACTCACACATCTCGTCTTCACTGCGTAAATATTGCTGATCGCTGTACAACTTAGGACGATTAGGATCAACAATGGTGTAACCATCATGGATACACACTCGAATATCATGGGCATCAAACTGATCGGCCGTTAAAAAACGCACATCATTGGTCGCGACCACAGGTAAATCTTGCTGCTCTGCCAGCTCTACCGCAAAGTGCAAGTACGCCTCTTCATCAGGACGCCCCGTTCGCACTAATTCAAGGTAATAGTTATCTTCAAAGTGTGTTTGATAAAACTCTACACAACGATTGATCAAGGTCTGATTGCCTTTCAGCAAGGCTTTACCAACATCCCCCGTCTTACCACCCGAGAGTAAGATTAATCCCTCTTTGTGCTCCACGAGCCACTCTTTATCAATCACCACTTGGTGATGATAATGACCACGCTGGTAGGCTTTTGAGATCAACATCGTCAGGTTTTGATACCCTTCGTTGTTTGAAGCCAGAATCGTTAAGTCACACAGCTCATCGCCCATTTCTTCCGATTTCACTTTGAAATCAGCACCAATGATAGGCTTCATGCCTGCACCGTGCGCTGCAAAGTAAAACTTCACCAAGCCACAAAGGTTAGTAAAGTCGGTCAATGCCATTGCGGGCATGCCCATTTCAGCCACTTTTTTCACCAATGGCGGTACTTTCGACAAGCCGTCGACCATTGAAAAGTCACTGTGAATGCGTAAATGAATAAAGCGAGGTTCTGCCATGACAACCAGATCAGATAGGTAATTTCGTGAAGGACATTGTGCCAGAAAACACCGCGAGGAGCGCGTTTCTGGCACAAATTTTTAGTGGGCGAATCAGAGCGTGTGCAACTCGATTAATCTATACCCAAAATACGTTTTACAGGCTTAAAGCTTTTACGGTGTTGCTCAATCGCGCCATGCACTTCCAATGCTTCGAAGTGTGCTTTAGTTGGGTAACCTTTATGCTTGGCAAAACCGTATTGTGGATACTGTGCATCCAACTCTTCCATTTCACGGTCACGGGTTACTTTCGCAATAATTGAGGCAGCACTGATTTCGGCCACTCGTAAATCGCCCTTTACTACTGCTTGCGCGTCCATCGGCAGCTGAGGGACTTTATTGCCATCAATTAGCACATAATCAGGTTGAACATGCAAACCGGCCACTGCTCGCTGCATAGCAACCATAGTGGCTTGTAGAATGTTTAATTCATCGATTTCTTCCGGCTCACAGCGCCCAAGCGACCACGACAGTGCTTTTTCTTTGATCTCATCAAACAATAGGTTACGTTTTTTTTCCGTCAGTTTTTTAGAATCCGTTAACCCTTCGATTGGATTATTAGGGTCTAAAATGACGGCGGCAGTGACCACTGCCCCAACGAGTGGGCCACGGCCAACTTCATCGACCCCGGCAATACAACTGGCTTGCGGGTACACAAATGGTTCGAATTCTTTCATGATCAATCTGCTTGTTGAGGCGTCGTTTTACCAATCAAATTCAGCACCGCTTGGGCTGCTTTTTGATCGGCGTTACAACGAATACGTTGATGAAGCTGACTAAATTCAGCCAATAATTCGCTGTTATCGGTACTGAGGTAATGATTCACCTGCTCTGCAAGTTTCTCTGGGGTGCAATTTTCTTGCAACAACTCAGGGACCAGTTCCTTATCCGCGAGGATATTGGGTAAAGAAACATACTTAGTTTTCAACATACGGCGCGCAATCCAAGCAGTGAGAGGCTTAACAATATAGCCCACCACCATAGGACGCTTCACGAGCATGCATTCCAGAGACACGGTACCTGATGCTAATAACACGGCATCAGAAGCAATCATCACATTACGCGCGGTATCATCAACCAGTACGAAATTCAGCTCAGGTGCGGTTTCTCGCCACGCTTGTTCAAACTGTTGACGACGTTTGTCATTCACCAAGGCAACGACAAACCCTAAATCAGGGTGTTGCTGCTGTAAACGCTGACAGGTTTCGATAAATGGCGCCGCAATCATGCTCATTTCACCACCGCGGCTTCCCGGCAATACAGCTAGCCAGCGCTTACTGTTATCTAAACCGAGCAAGTCACGTGCTGCTAGCTGATCGGTTTGCAACGGAATAGCATCCGCCATGGTATGGCCGACAAACTCACAAGGTACATTGAACTTATCGTAAAACGCTTTTTCGAACGGCAGGAAGGCCAAAACGAGATTCGTCGCAGCTTCGATCTTGAAAATCCGCTTTTGACGCCACGCCCATACTGACGGGCTGACATAGTGCACCGTTTTAATACCGCTATCTTTTAAATCGCGCTCAAGGCGCAAGTTAAAATCTGGCGCATCAATGCCAACAAAAACGTCTGGTAGGTTATCAGAGAAGTACTTAACCAGTTCTGCTTTTATTTTGAATAAACGCGGTAAGCGGCCAAACACCTCGACAATCCCCATTACGGCAAGCTCTTCCATATCGAATAAGGCTTCACAGCCCGCTTCGATCATGCGAGGGCCAGCCACACCGACAAATTCAGCGTCTGGGTATTGCTCTTTAACCGCTTTAATAAAACCGGCACCTAAAATATCGCCGGAGATTTCTCCGGCGACAATACCTATTCGAAGAGGTTTAGCCATTAACGAATAATACCGCGAGTCGAATTTTCAAATAATTTGACGAACAAACCAATCGATGGGAATTCTTTCGCCATTTCTTCTAATACAGGCTTCACTTCCGCCAAGGTTTTACCTGAACGGTAAATTTCTTTGTACGCACGACGAATTGCATGAAGCTCTGGCTTTTCGAAACCACGACGCTTTAGGCCTTCGATATTAATACCAAATGGCTTCGCATGGTTACCTTGCGCCATTACGTACGGTGGGACATCCTGAACCACAATCGAGCCACCGCCAATAAAGCTGTGTGCGCCGACAGTACAGAACTGGTGAACGGGTGATAACGCAGAAATAATCGCGTAATCTTCAACATTAACATGACCCGCTAAAGTCGCGTTGTTGCCCATGATGATGTTATCACCCACAACACAGTCGTGAGCAATGTGGACGTTGACACAAAATAGGTTATCGCTACCAACAGTAGTTACACCCTTATCTTGCACGGTTCCACGGTGCATCTGCACACTTTCGCGGATAACATTGCGATCACCAACCACAAGGCGAGTCGCTTCACCGTTGAATTTCTTGTCCTGACACTCTTCGCCAATAACCGCAAACGGAAAGATGCGGTTATCCTGACCAATGACTGTAGGGCCTTTAATCACAACATGAGACATCACTTCTGTGCCGTCGCCAATTTCTACATCTTTAGTAATGTAGGTAAATGGACCAACCGTCACGTTCGCGCCGATTTTAGCCCCTTCTTCAACTACAGCAGAAGGGTGAATTTGTGCCGTTTCGTGAATCATTAAAACTCTCGTCTTGCGCATTTTAGTTCAGCAGAGCAAACAACTTCGCCATCAACTTTTGCTACACCATTAAACATAGCAATACCGCGACGTTCTTTTAAGTATTCCACTTCGATGATCAGCTGATCACCAGGGCCTACAGGCTTACGGAACTTGGCTTTATCAATACTAGCAAAGTAGTAAAGCTCGTTTTCAGCAGGAGCACCAAATGTTTTGAATGCTAATAAGCCAGTCGCCTGTGCCATCGCTTCCAAGATCATCACACCTGGGAAAACTGGCATTTTTGGGAAGTGACCAGTAAATTGTGGCTCGTTCACTGAAACGTTTTTGATAGCCGTTAATGTTTTGCCTTCATCGTAATCTGTTACGCGGTCGATCATTAAGAACGGGTAACGATGCGGAAGAAGCTCTTGAATCTCAGTGATATTTAACGTTTTGTTCTCGCAAGTCAAAACTTGAATTCCTGTCAGTAAAGTGAAACACAAAGTAACGATATTACTTTGGTTATTCAATTCGCTGCTATTTCAAAGCTGAATTCAATGAATCAAAGCTAAAATAGCAAGGAAGTGAAGTGTCCTACGTGTTGTTACCCGTAGAACACAATCGCACGTTGCCGATTTATATCGGCATACATGGCAAAGGCATTAGCCCTCGTCGTCTAATTTTTTCTCAACCGCACGTAAGCGTTTGTTCATTTCGTCAATTTTCATGACGCGAGCAGCTGTTTTACGCCACTCTTTATTTGGCTGCACTGGAATACCTGACGAGTAGAAACCCGGTTCAGTAATTGGGCGCATCACCATTGCCATACCAGCAACCGTCACACCATCACAAATTTCCATGTGGCCATTGAACACGCTCGCACCGCCAATGAAGCAGTTTTTACCTACAGTCAGGCTACCAGCCATTACGGTTGCACCAGCAATCGCCGTATTTTCACCAATTGACACATTGTGTGCAATTTGACATTGGTTATCGATGATAGCGCCATCATGAATGATGGTGTCATCTAACGCACCACGGTCAATCGTGGTACAAGCACCGATTTCGACACGGTTACCAATACGCACAGAGCCTAGCTGCGGGATTTTGATCCAGTTGCCACGGTCGTTGGCATAACCAAAACCGTCTGAACCTAATACAGTGCCAGATTGTACTAGACAATCAGAACCTAATGTCACGCGGTGGTAAACAGTTACATTTGCCCATAATTTGGTGTTAGCACCAATTTCAGCTTCTTTACCAACAAAACACCCCGCACCAATTTGCACGTTATCACCCAGTTTAACACCAGATTCAATCACGGCATTGTGGCCAACCACGACTCCCTCGCCCATCACAACATCGTCTGCAATTTGCGCGGATGCCGCAATGTCTGAGGCTGCTTTTGGCGTAGTATCCAGTAACTGTGCAACTAACGCATAGCCAAGGTAAGGGTTAGCCATTACCAAAGCGTTACCTTCAAAGAATGGGCGATCGCCTTCTTGCAGCATGACTGCTGACGCTTTGCAATCAGCAAGTTGTTTACGGTACTTACTGTTTGAAATAAATGTAATTTGACCTTCACCTGCTTGCTCAGTGCCAGCAATAGAGTGAATTTCGACAGTGCCATCACCATGAAGCTCTGCACCTAATTTATCTGCTAATTCAGCAAGGGTAATTACAGCCATTGGTTACCTTATCTTTTTTGTTATACGCCACCGTTAGGGTCAGAGACGACAAAGCTGCCATGCGTAAAACGCATAGCAGCTTAGGTTATCTGTGGCGCTTTAATCAATTATTTTACAGCAGAGATAACCTTGCTTGATAGGTCATCTTTAGGGTCAGCGTAAAGTACAGCTTGTGCATCAACAACGATGTCATAGCCTTCTTTTTTCGCCACACTTTGAATTGCTGTACGGATTTTCATCACTAGTTTTTGCTCTTCTTCAGCGCCGCGACGACGTTGATCTTCTTGAAGTGCTTTTGCTTTTAACTTGTAGTCAGAATCAAGTGATGCAAGTTCACGTTGAATCTTGGTACGGTCAGATTCGCTAAGCAGCTCACCATCACGTTTCGCTTTATCAACTTTGGTTTTCATGCGATTTTCGATGCTACGAAGTTCATCGATTCGATCTTTAAATTCGCTACGTAATTTTTCTGTCACATTATAGCGTTTAGCCAGCTGTTGCATGGCCTGACCTGTTGCGACGTAACCTACTTTTTGTGCCGCTTCAGCTGCTTGTGCATACATAGACGACGATAAAATTACTAGGCTAAGGCCTGCTGCTTTCATCCATTGTTTCAAAAGAGTTCTCCTCAAAAAATTAGAATGTCTGTCCGATTGTGAAGGTAAAGAATTCTTCTTGGTCGCCATCGTACTTCTTAAGCGGACGAGCAATCGAGAATACCAGTGGGCCCATTGGAGACATCCACTGAAGTGCGGCACCGTATGACGCACGAATTAATGATGGATCAGAGTAGTCATACAGGTACTTACCATCAGTATCTTTCAGGTCGTACTCGGTATCCCACACTGAACCCGCATCCACAAACAGACTGGTGCGAATTTGGTTTTTAAATTCTTCCGATGCAAATGGGGTTGGTACAATCAACTCCATGCTTGCTAATGCAATGGCGTTACCACCCGCTGCATCTTTGGTACCTGTTGCACAGTTGTTGTTACCAGATGGACCACCACCCGAACAACCTTCAACATAAACAGCCTTAGGACCAACAGTGTTTGAACGGAAACCACGCAAGGTACTAAAGCCACCCGCGTAGAAGTTCTCGTAGAATGGCATTAACTGATCACTGCCATTATCTGTCTTACCGTAACCATTACCATAGCCCACTTTACCACGCAGTAAGACAGTGAAATCGTGGCCTTCATTCAATGGAATGTATTGGCGCACATCGTACTGCATCTTAAAGTACTGCGCATCAGAACCAGGGATTGTCATACGGTATGATGCACGCTGGTGATTACCTGCTGTCGGGAAATAACCACGGTTTAAGTTATTACGTGACCACGAAACCGACCAGTCAAAGTCATCCAATTCGATAATATTCTCACCACGGTCAAAACCATGGATCGCTTTAAATTTCTCGATTTGGTAATACTCGCGAGTATTCGAGATTTTGTTGTGATCGTAACCTACACCAAACTCAAAGAAGTTTAGCTCATCAAATGGGAAACCCCATGTCAGGCTGGCACCATAACTTTGGTTGGTATAGTCGGAGATATTCGCGTTTGATGCTTCAAACTCGTTGTAGTAAATCTTACCACCCAAGCTGATGCCATCTAACGTAAAGTACGGATCACGGTAGTCTAAACTGATATTCTTTTGGTATTTATTGGTCATCGCATTGATACCAAAACGTGTACCTGTACCTAAGAAGTTATCCTGTTGTAGACCGGCCTGAAAACTAATGCCCGATTCAGTACCATAACCAATACCGAAGTTCACGCTACCAGCATTCGCTTCTTTTACGTTATAGGTCACATCCACCTGATCATCTGTGCCAGGTACGCGTGTCGTCTGAACATCAACGGTTTCAAAGAAACCGGTACGGCTCAAACGCTCTTTACCACGCTCCACCGATTTCGAATTCAGCCAGCTGCCTTCCATTTGACGCATTTCACGACGCAATACTTCATCTTTGGTGGTTGTGTTACCAGAGAAGCCAATATTACGTACGTATACACGCTTGCCCGATTCAACGTTAACAAGCAGCGACACTTCATTCGTGTCATCGTCAAAATCAGGAATGGTTGTGACTTGCGGGTACGCATAGCCCGATTCACCTAGCTTACGTTTAATCGCTTCTTCAAGCGCTGTTACTTGCGCGCCGTTGTAGATGTCACCATCTTCAAAGGTCACCAGTTTATTCAGATCATCTTGACGGCCTGCCACTTCACCACGGAATTGCACACCTTTAACCTTGTATTGATCGCCTTCATCGATTTTCAAGGTGATATAAACACCTTTCTTATCAGGAGAGATCGATACTTGAGTCGATTCAAGCTTGTACTTCAAGTAACCATTATTTAAGTACTGAGAACGCAACACTTCCATATCACCCGCAAGCACCTGTTTCTGATACTTTTCATTGGCGAGGAAGTTCCACCACGGCACATTGGCCTGTAGGTTGAATTTGCCGCGTAACTCATCATCGGTAAACACTTCATTACCGATAAAGTTAATCTGCTTTATGGTTGCTGATACGCCTTCAGTAAAAACGAACTTAAGGTCAGCACGGTTGCGTGGTAGCGGTGTTACAACCGCCTGCACTGTCGCATTATACTTACCCACACTGTAGTAAAAGTCTTCCAGACCTTTTTCAATCTTACTCAGTGTGGTGCGATCTAAAGCTTCACCAACTTGAATATTGGAAGCATTTAAGTTTTCTTTGAGCTGCTCTTCTTTGATCGCTTTATTGCCTGAGAACGAAATATTAGCGATGGTTGGACGCTCCAACACTTTCACCAATAACACGTCACCATCACGATAAACTTTGATGTCTTCAAAGTTACCAGAAGCAAATAGCGCTTGAATAACATCAGCGATATCACGGTCGTCGACCGTGTCACCAACTCGTACAGGCATCTTCAATAGTGCAGCACCTAACGTTACTCGTTGAAGACCTTCAAATCGAATATCGTCGACTACAAATTGTTCAGCACTCTGCGCCATACTACTGCTTAGCAGTAGCGATGCGACCAACAGTTTTTTCATCGCCATTACTGTTCTGATTATTCCTTGCTAAAAACGCATTTATTAAAGGCGGGTAAAATCATTGAATAGCGCTACGGCCATTAACGCAACCAAAATGGCTGAGCCCACTCTGTAGCCTATGTCCTGAACACGTTCAGAGACAGGTCGGCGTGTTACAGCTTCAATAGCGAAGAACATCAAGTGTCCACCGTCTAATACTGGAAGCGGCAACAAATTCACAATACCTAAATTCACACTGATCAAAGCAAGAAAGCCAAGGAAATAAACCAAGCCGTAATCGGCCGTCATTCCAGCACCCTTTGCTATTGAAATAGGGCCACTTAGGTTTTTCACCGCCACATCGCCCGTTACAAGCTTAGTGACCATATCAAATGTTAGTGTGACTAATTGCCACGTTTTCTCTGCCGCTTTACCAACAGCTTCAACAGGGCCAAACTGCAAGTTAATACGGTAAGACTCAGGCCAAGGTTCAACCGTCGGCGCAAAACCTGCATAACCAATGGCTTCGCCGTCAGCTAGCGTTTTGGTTTTAGGTGTTAATGTAAGCGACACCGATTCACCATCACGCTCTACCTCGATGATCAAAGCTTGCTCTGGGTGTGAACGTACTGCATCCACCACCTGCTGCCATTGCGTCACGGGCTGGCCATCAATCGCTGTAATGCGATCATTTAACCGCATATCGGCAGCAATTGCTGCACCATCATCGACAAGTTGTGAAATAGAGAGCGTAATCTCAGGGGTGTAGGGTTTCATCCCTAAACTTGCCATTACTCGCTCTGTTTCAGGATCAAAGTACCAGTACTCTAGATCCAACGTTCTTTCGACAATCGCACCACCGTCAGGTTCCGTTGCCGTAATCACCATTCGCTTATCGCCAATATGCGAGATCATCGCCATATTAACGGATTCCCAATCTGCGGTTTTGATACCTGAAATTGATTTAAGTTCCATTCCAGATTCAATTCCTGCTTGGGCAGCAATAGATTGCGGTGCAACCTCACCGACAACTGGCTTCACCGCAGGCACACCAATCAGGTAAACCACCCAATAAGCAAAAATAGCAAAAATGAAGTTCGCTACCGGGCCTGCCGCTACAATCGCACTGCGTTGCCATAACTTTTTATTATTAAATGCTTCATGACGACGGGCCTCAGGCACGTCATCGACTCGCTCATCGAGCATTTTGACGTAACCGCCCAGCGGGATCATCGCTAAGGTATATTCAGTGCCATCTTTGCCTTTCTTTTGCCAAATCGCTTTACCAAAACCTATAGAAAAGCGTTCAACAAACACACCACAACGGCGAGCAACCCAAAAGTGACCAAATTCGTGGACTGCAATCAGTACACCAAGCGCAACAAGAAATGCGCCTAAATTCCATAAAATGCCTGTCATTTTGCTACCTTAGCAATCTCTTCCTGAGCTAAAAGTCGTGCCATTCTATCTAGCTCAATCACACATTCCAAGTCAGTTGGTTCCGCCTTGGGTGCTGTTTCTAAGACTAATTGATTTATCTTAGCAATATCAGTAAAGCGAATGCGCTTATCTAAGAATGCAGCAACGGCTTCTTCATTCGCAGCGTTCAACGCTGTGGTTGCTGCTTGCCCACTGTAACACGCATCCATCGCAAGTTTCAGACATGGATAGCGGTCAAAGTCTGGCTGTAAGAAGGTAAACTCACCCACTTGGCTAAAATCGAGCGGCGCCACTCCAGCGTCTACCCTTTTAGGATAGGACATCGCACAGGCAATCGGAGTTCTCATATCAGGTAATCCCATCTGTGCTAGCACCGAGCCATCCGTGTATTGCACCATAGAATGAATCACAGACTGAGGATGAATAATTACCTGCATTTTCTCACGCGATGCGTTAAACAACCAACGCGCTTCAATGTACTCTAAGCCTTTATTCATCATAGTGGCAGAATCAACCGAGATTTTCGGTCCCATCGACCAATTGGGGTGTGCGATGGCCATCTCTGGCGTAACAGCATCCAATTCTGCAATGTCTGTGTAACGGAACGGGCCACCAGAACCAGTTAACAATATCTTGCTGATGCCGTGTGCATTAAGATCACAGCGTCCCATTTTGCGTTGAATTTCAGCAGGTAAGCACTGAAAAATCGCATTATGTTCACTATCAACAGGTAATAATTCCGCACCATATTCTTCGCACGCATCAATAAACATCTGCCCCGACATCACTAGGGCTTCTTTATTTGCCAGTAAAATGCGTTTACCCGCTTTAACACCGGCCATGGTCGGCATTAAACCAGCAGCACCAACAATGGCAGCCATGACAGTATCGATCTCATCCAGTGCTGCAATCTGACACAAGCCTTGCTCACCAGCTAGCACTTGAGTTGTCATCTGATGTTCCGCTAGGCGTTGTGCTAGCGTTGCTGCAGCCTTTTCACTCGCCATTACGGCATACTGTGGTTGCCACTGACAACAAAGCTCAAACATCTTATCGCTGTTTGAGCCTGCGCCTAATGCAACAACATCAAATAATTCAGGATTTTGTGCTGCAACAGCCAGTGTGCTTGTTCCGATTGAACCAGTCGCACCTAAGATTGATAACTTACGCATACATCACTTCATTTGGCTTGAAAAAGGTAGCTACCAAGTAGCTACCTTTGAATGGGAGGTAATCACTACCAGAGGTAGAATAGAGCAAAGACGGGAAGCGCAGCAGTTAGACTGTCAATACGGTCTAAAATACCACCGTGGCCAGGTAAGATAGTGCCACTGTCTTTAATACCAGCAACACGCTTAAACATGCTTTCAACTAAGTCGCCAAGTACAGAAATAACAACTGTAATCATGGCTATCGCTAGTAGCGACCCCACACTTGAAAACGGAATATTCATCAAAGATGCACCGCTCCAAGCAATGAACATCGCCAACAAAGCACCACCTAATAAGCCTTCAATTGTCTTATTTGGACTTACTGACGGCGCCATTTTGTGTTTACCAAATCGCTTACCCGTGAAATACGCACCTGTATCTGCTGCCCATACAATAAAGCATACAAGCATTACAAGTTGTGAGCCATGATACGGAGATTCGGCGTAGTTAACAGCGCGAAGCAATAAAATGCCCCAAAAGAAAGGAAGAAGGGTTAATACACCAAAGATGCCTTTCAATAACGCTGATGATGACCAAAGTTTAGCACTACTTGGATAAGTAATGGCTAAGGTAGATGCCACCAACCACCAAATGCCGCCTACTGCGAGCATAGCACGATGGGAATCTGCCACAGCTGATAGTGCAGCAACATCCGTTGGCATCACAACCAAAGATGCACCAAAAATTAATGTGAACAGGCTAACGATTTGTACGCGGGCGCTGCCATTAATAAACTGAGTCCATTCCCAAAAGCCCACCATAGTAATCGCGGCAAGTGCCACAATAAAAGCAGGAAAAGGTAGGAAGAAAATACCCGCAATAACCAAAGGCGCGAGAATCAATGCCGTTATAATTCGTTGCTTAAGCAAGCTGCATCCTCTTTATATCTTTTTATTGTTGAAGCAATGCTTGAAGCTGCTCACCAGTGCAGCCAAAACGACGCTCACGGTTCACAAACCATGCCATCGCATTCGCAAAGCTGTCTTCATCAAAATCTGGCCAGTGTTGTTCACAAAAGTACATTTCTGCGTAAGCCATTTGCCAAAGCATGAAATTACTAATGCGTGATTCACCACTGGTACGAATTAATAGGTCAACATCAGGTAATCCTGCGGTGGTTAAACCCTCTGCTAACATATCTTCGGTAATATCTTCTGCTGTTAAACCGTGTTCAGCCACTTGAACAGCAAGACGCTTAGTTGCTTGAAGGATGTCCCACTGGCCACCGTAGTTTGCTGCTACATTCAATACCATGCCAGTATTGCCTGCCGTCAGCGCTTCAGCAGCAGCGATTTTGTCTTGTAGACGCTGACTAAAGCGACTTGTATCACCGATGATCTTCAAGCGAATATTATTTTTGTGCAGACGTTTAACTTCACGACCTAAAACAGTCATGAACAACTCCATCAATAATGAAACTTCCGCTTCTGGACGGCGCCAATTTTCACTACTGAACGCGAATAAGGTGACAACTTTAATGCCAAAACGATTCGCTACAGATACTGTTTTACGCACAGCCTCTACACCCGCTTTATGACCGAAAACGCGAGCTTTGCCCTGCGCTTTAGCCCAACGGCCATTGCCATCCATGATCACTGCAACATGCTTAGGAAGGCTGTCGATGCTCAGTGGGGTGTCAGTTGTCGAATCCGACATAAATCTTCCTCAAAAAAAAACGCTGTGCTGCACGCACAGCGCCTTAACTTAGATAAAGCTAATGAGCTGAGAAGAATTAAACTTCCATTAACTCTTTTTCTTTAACTTCTAGTACTGCATCGATGTTCTTCACTGCAACGTCTGTCAGTTTCTGAATTTCATCTTGTGCGCGGTGATCATCATCTTCAGAAATTTCTTTGTCTTTCAGAAGACCTTTAACGTCTGCGTTAGCATCACGACGGATGTTACGAACAGCAACACGGCCTTGTTCTGCTTCCGCACGAACAATCTTAACAAGGTCACGACGACGCTCTTCCGTTAGTGCTGGAAGTGGAACACGGATAACCGTACCCGCTGACATTGGGTTTAGACCCAGGTCAGACATCATGATTGCTTTTTCTACTTTAGGCGCTAATTCTTTATCGAATACAGTGATCGCCAGAGTACGAGAATCTTCAGCAACAACGTTAGCAAGTTGCTTAAGCGGTGTGTTTGCACCGTAGTATTCTACGTAAATAGTGTCTAGTAGGCTTGGGTGCGCACGACCTGTACGAATCTTAGCCAGCTGGTTTTTTAGCGCTTCAACGCTTTTTGCCATGCGCTCTTGCGCATCTTGTTTAATTGCATCAATCACGATTAATATCCTTGATTATTCGGTCACTATAAAGGGCCCTATAGAGCCCCTTACGAAAATTAGTCGTTAGCGATCAGCGTGCCTTCTTGCTCACCCATCACTACACGGCGAAGAGCGCCTGGCTTATTCATGTTGAAAACACGAATAGGCATAGAGTGGTCACGAGCAAGAGTAAATGCAGCTAAGTCCATCACTTTCAGTTCTTTTTCAAGAACATCATTGTAGCCCAGCTTATCACAAAGAACAGCATCAGGGTTTTTAACTGGATCATCTGTGAACACACCATCAACTTTCGTTGCTTTTAGCACCACGTCAGCTTCAATTTCGATGCCGCGTAGACACGCAGCTGAATCCGTTGTGAAGAATGGGTTACCCGTACCCGCAGAGAAGATCACTACACGGCCTTGACGTAACTGGCTGATAGCGTCAGCCCAGTTGTAGTTATCACATACGCCGTTAAGAGGGATTGCAGACATTACTCGAGCGTTCACATAGGCACGGTGAAGTGCGTCACGCATCGCAAGACCATTCATAACAGTTGCTAGCATGCCCATGTGGTCGCCCACAACTCGGTTCATACCCGCTTCAGCTAGACCAGCACCACGGAACAAGTTACCACCACCGATAACAAGGCCAACTTGAACACCCAGTTCAATCAGTTCTTTAATTTCTTGCGCCATACGGTCAAGAACTTGTGCGTCGATACCAAAACCTTCTTCGCCTTGTAGCGCTTCGCCACTCAGTTTAAGCAGAATTCGTTGATAAGTCGGTTTAGGGTTTGTGGTCATTAGGATTACCTTCCAGGCTTACAATTGAGATATGGAGTTGTAAAAAGACCGCAGCCTTGGCTACGGTCTTTGGAGTTCTTTTACAAGAAGGATTAACCCTTCTGTACTGCTGCTACTTCTTCAGCGAAGCTCATTTCTTGAGCTTTCTCGATACCTTCACCAACTTCAAGACGGATGAAGTTAGTTACTGTAGCGCCTTTAGCTTTCAGCATTTGACCAACAGTTTGAGATGGGTCCATGATGAATGCTTGACCAGTTAGAGAAACTTCGCCTGTGAATTTCTTCATGCGGCCAACAACCATTTTCTCTGCGATCTCTTGAGGCTTGCCAGATTCAACAGCGATAGCTACTTGAATTGCTTTCTCTTTCTCAACTACGTCAGCTGGAACGTCTTCTGGGTTAACGAACTCAGGCTTAGATGCAGCAATGTGCATTGCAACGTGCTTGATAGTTTCTTCGTCAGCTTCACCAGCAACAACAACACCGATACGGTCGCCGTGACGGTAAGAACCAACTTTAGCGCCTTCGATGAACTCAACACGACGGATGCCGATGTTCTCACCGATTTTAGCTACTAGAGTAACGCGTTGCTCTTCAAACTTAGCTTGAAGTGCTGCGATGTCTAGACGCTCAGCTAGTGCTACATCTAGAACTTCGTTAGCGAATGCTAGGAAGTTTGCATCTTTAGCAACGAAGTCAGTTTGACAGTTAACTTCTAGAAGAGCTGCAACACCGTCAGCATCTTTGATTAAGATAGTACCTTCAGCAGCAACGTTACCTGCTTTTTTAGCAGCCTTTGCAGCACCGCTCTTACGCATGTTTTCGATTGCTAGCTCGATATCAGCGTTAGCTTCAACAAGTGCTTTTTTACATTCCATCATGCCTGCGCCAGTACGTTCACGCAGTTCTTTAACTAGGGCAGCTGTAACTGTTGCCATTGTCATATCCTCAGTTTTAAATACTCGGTATAAAAATCAGGGGCCTAAGTAGGCCCCTGCTAACCATTCTTAGTTTACGCAAGGTAACTTAAGAAGCTCAAATAAAGGAGCTTTGGCTATTACTCAGCTACGTAGCCTTCTTCAGCTTGCGCTGCGATGTCTTGGTTACGTGCTTCTGTAACAGTTTTCGCTACCGCACCAGTGTAAAGCTGGATAGAACGGATTGCGTCATCGTTACCAGGGATAACGAAGTCTACGCCGTCTGGGTTAGAGTTAGTATCTACTACTGCAAATACTGGGATACCCAGGTTGTTAGCTTCTTTAATTGCGATGTGTTCGTGATCTGCATCGATTACGAACATAGCGTCTGGTAGACCAGCCATGTTCTTGATACCGCCAAGAGATTTCTCAAGCTTTTCCATTTCACGAGTACGCATTAGCGCTTCTTTCTTGGTTAGCTTGTCGAAAGTACCGTCTGTAGACTGAACTTCTAGATCTTTTAGACGTTTGATTGACTGACGAACAGTTTTCCAGTTAGTCAACATACCGCCTAACCAGCGGTTGTTTACGTAGAACTGGTCACAGCTTACTGCTGCTTCTTTGATTGATTCGCTGGCTGCGCGCTTAGTACCAACAAAAAGAACTTTACCTTTACGAGCTGCAATCTTGTTGATTTCAGCTAGAGCGTCGTTAAACATTGGTACAGTTTTTTCTAGGTTGATGATGTGTACTTTGTTACGAGCACCGAAAATGAATGGCTTCATTTTTGGGTTCCAGTAACGAGTTTGGTGACCGAAGTGAACACCAGCTTGAAGCATGTCGCGCATTGATACAGTTGCCATTGAATATTCCTCTATGGGGTTAGGCGTCCACATATCCCATCCTACCGACCCTCTATCTGCATTTGCCGAAGCAATCGCAGCGGGCACCCCGGAGCATGTGTCGATATGTGTGAGTGATTAATAAAGTTTAGTGTAAATACATCTAACCCAGTGAAGTGCGAGGCTTCAACCTGAATTAGCACATTTACGGCGCGCTTTATACCATATAAAGCCATCAATAATCCAGCCAAATATGGTTCTAGCGCGAAACTTGGTTTTCATATTGCCCCCTCGCTGATAACATGAGAGGTAAACCGTAATTCGTAGAGAAGATTGAATGACTATCAAGATCAAAACGCAGGAAGAAATCGAAAAAATGCGCGTTGCAGGTCAACTGGCTGCTGACGTATTAGAGATGATTGAACCTCACGTAAAGCCGGGTGTGACAACAGAAGAGCTTGACCGAATCTGTCACGAGTTCATCACTAAAGAGCAAGGTGCTATTCCTGCTCCTTTGAACTACCACGGTTTCCCGAAATCTATCTGTACGTCAATCAACCACATCGTATGTCACGGTATTCCGGCTGAGAAAGATGGTAATGAAGGCCAAAAATTTGGCAAACCCGCTATCCTACAAGACGGTGACATCGTGAACATTGATATCACGGTTATCAAAGACGGCTATCACGGCGATACTTCAAAAATGTTTGAAGTTGGTGAAGTATCACTAGAGAACAAACGCCTTTGCCGCGTAGCGCAAGAAAGCCTGTACCTTGCGATTAAAAAAGTAAAACCTGGTGCAAAACTGGGTGAAATCGGTACAGCTATTCAAAAATTCATCAAAAACGGTAACAGCCGTTTCTCTATCGTAAAAGATTTTTGTGGTCACGGTATCGGCAACGAATTCCATGAAGAACCGCAAGTGGTTCACTACAAAAACAACGACCGTACTGTACTAAAAGCAGGTATGTGTTTCACGATTGAGCCGATGATCAACGCAGGCAAATTTGGTTGCTTAGTCGATGATGAAGATGGTTGGACAGTCTACACAGTCGACGGTAAGAACTCGGCACAGTGGGAACACACACTACTGGTAACAGACACAGGTTGCGAAGTGTTAACCCTTCGCAAAGAGGAATCACTTCCTCGCTTTGTAAACAACGCATAATCAAAAAAGCCGACGATAACGTCGGCTTTTTTATAAGAACTTCTCCACCTTCATCATACGGCATGGACAGCAATGACAGATACTTTGGCTCACTCAAACCATGGCTGCAATCAGCAGCACTTACGCGATGAACTCGAACAATTTGCCGATCTGCAAAAAGCACAGTTTCTCGCTAAAAGACCAGTCACAGAGCTAGTACACGCACGATCTCATTTTATTGATAGCCTACTCCATCGCCTCTGGCGTCACTTTCAATTTCATGAGATCCCAGGGCTTGCGCTCATTGCTGTTGGTGGCTACGGCCGCGGCGAATTACATCCCCTGTCTGATGTCGATATCCTGATCCTTAGCCAAGCGGCTTTAGACGAATCAACAGGAGAGAAAGTTAGCCAGTATCTGACCTTATTATGGGATTTACGGCTCGACGTTGGCCATAGCGTGCGTACCATTGAGCAATGCATAGAGATTGGTGCTAACGATTTGACCGTTGCCACCAACCTGCAAGAAGCTCGTCAAATCTGCGGCTGCGAAGACACCTTTCTTGCGCTCGAAGAACGGGTGCATGCAAACGACTTCTGGCCAAGCGAAACCTTTTTTCAAGCCAAGCTCGATGAACAAATCAAGCGCCATGCTCGCTACCACGATACCACCTACAATTTAGAACCTGATATTAAATCAAGCCCAGGGGGTCTGCGGGATATCCACACCTTAAGTTGGATCGCACGTCGTCATTTTGGTGCCACCAGCCTCTTAGAAATGAGTCGTTTTGGTTTTTTAACCGATGCAGAATACCGCGAACTTGTCGAATGCCAAACGGCGCTGTGGCGAATCCGTTTTGCACTCCATATTGAGTTACGTCGCTACGACAACCGCCTCACTTTTGGTCATCAAGCATCCGTGGCTGAAAACCTCGGATTTATTGGCGAAGGTAACCGCGGTGTCGAGATGATGATGAAAGAGTTCTATCGCACCCTAAGACGGGTATTAGAACTCAATAAAATGCTATTGCAGTTGTTTGATCAGGCTATTTTAAATAACGGTGAAGAACGCGAAGTCATCCCTTTGAGTGACGATTTCCAAATTCGAGGCCACTTAATTGAAGCCACTAAGCCCGCCCTTTTTCAAGCACGCCCAGAAACGATTTTGGATTTATGTTTACACGTAGCTGCAAACTCCAGTATTGAAGGGATCGCGGCACCAACACTGCGTCAACTGCGAACGGCGCGTCGTCGTTTAAATGTGTTTTTGGTTGAGATCCCAGCGGCGCGTGAAAAATTCATGGAATTGGTTCGCCAACCCAACGCACTACAAAAAGCCTTTCGCCTCATGCATCGTCACGGTGTTTTATCTTCGTATTTACCACAATGGAGTCAAATTGTTGGTCAGATGCAATTCGACTTATTCCATGTCTATACGGTCGATGAACACAGCATACGCGTACTCAAAAACCTGAATAAGTTCAACGATCCAGAGAACCGTGAACGCCACCCAATTTGTTGCGAGGTGTACCCTAGGATCATCAAAAAAGAACTACTCCTGATTGCTGCGATTTTCCATGATATTGCCAAAGGTCGCGGGGGCGATCACTCAGAACTGGGGGCTGTCGAGGCTTATGATTTCTGTATCTTGCACGGGTTATCGCGCCCTGAAGCCAACATCGTCTCTTGGCTCGTTAAACACCACTTACTGATGTCGGTTACCGCCCAACGTCGTGATATTTATGATCCTGAGGTCGTGACGGAGTTTGCCAAGACAGTGCGAGACGAAGAGCGACTGGATTATTTGATTTGCTTAACCGTTGCCGATATTTGTGCAACCAACCAAGACTTGTGGAATAGCTGGAAACGTACCCTGCTGGCTGAGCTGTATTACTCAACCCAAAAAGCACTGCGTCGTGGGTTAGAGAACCCGCCTGATATTCGCGAACGTATTCGCCATAATCAACAATTAGCCTCTGCGTTGTTGCGCAGCCAAAACTTTGCACCACGCGAAATTGAAGTCTTGTGGCAGCGTTTTAAAGCCGATTACTTCTTACGCCACACGCACAAGCAGCTGGCATGGCATGCAGAGGCAATGCTACACCACGACCATGAAAAGCCGTTGATTTTATTGAGTAAAAAAGCCACCCGAGGAGGAACTGAAGTCTTTGTTTATTGTAAAGATAAACCAAAACTGTTCTCCGTTGTGGTTGCTGAACTTGATAAGAAAAACTTGAGTGTACACGATGCCCAAATCATGACCAGCAAGGATGGCTATGCGCTTGATACCTTCATGGTGCTCGACCCAACAGGCAAAGCGCTAAACGAAAACCGCCATAACACGGTACGCCGTGCGCTGGTGAATGCATTAACGCACATGAAGTCAGATCGTAAGAAAAAGCGCGCCCCGCGAAAACTTCTGCATTTTAACGTCAAAACCAAGGTCGATTTCTTGCCAACGAAAACAGGCAAGAAAACCATGATGGAGTTAGTCGCACTTGATATGCCGGGGTTACTCGCCAAAATTGGCGCCGTATTTGCCAAACTGCATATCAGCTTACAAGCCGCAAAGATCACCACGATTGGTGAACGAGCAGAAGATTTCTTTATCTTAGTCAATGAGCATGGAAGTCAATTAACCGAAGAAGAACAACAAGCCTTAAAAAACGAGCTTATCGCCAAACTCGCTCACCCTGAGTAAGCGAAAAAACAGTACGCCCTTATTGATTTAGGCTGCCAGTAAGGGCGATCTCGCCCACATATCCTCGCCTCTTTACAAGCATCCCTCCTACAAACTTGCTACATTATTTGAACAAGTTGCACGATTTCCACCAACCGCTCCACATTAATGAGGCCCTTATGTATCCAAACCTCACTGGCATTGGTATTGAACTTCCAGAAACTATCGAGCGTTATAGCCTGCGCCAAGAAGCTGCGAACGATATTCTTAAAATTTACTTCAAAAAACGAAAAGGCGAACTGTTCGCTAAAAGCGTCAAATTCAAATTTCCTCGCCAACGTAAATCTGTTGTAGTCAATAGCGGTAGTCGCGAATACAAAGAAGTCACCGAGATCAACCGAAACCTCACCCATATCATTGATGAGCTTGATAAAATAACTAAGCGCAAATACGTTGAAGTAGATGTTAAAAAGAAAATATTAGGCGATCTTCGCCACTTAGAACAAGTGGTAAGTCATAAGATTGCAGAGATTGAAGCCGATCTCGAAAAGCTCAAATAGTCGCGAATATAAATCGCCATCAACAAAAAAGCACATCGCCTTTCTACTGGCCATGTGCTTTATATTCCACGCTTCACCACATTATCTGGTGTTAATTATACTGGTTGGCCTGAACTGCCATATTTCAAGCGACTTTCTTTAATAACCCGCCCAACCAAGGGATCACCACCTCTAACGCATCAAAGTTTACGCAGGCATCAACGTCTAGCCGTGGTGCTAATGGTTTAGCCTGCAACTGTTGAAGCAGCTCATCAAACTGACGGCCACCGCCACAATAACGATCTTCGCCATAGCTCGAATCTCCTAATGCCACCACACCATAATGCATCGCTGGCATTAACGGGAATTGATCACTTAGCGCCATAAACAATGGCAATAAATTATCAGGGATCTCCCCCTGCCCCGTGGTTGATGAAATCACCAACACCATATCTTGCTGATAAGCGACAAAGTCACTCAATTCAGGGTCAAGATACACTTGGGTTAAATGGCCGCTTTCATTTAATTTTGCCGCCACTTCTTCTGCGACATCTTCCGCGCCACCAAATACCGAACCGACGAATACGCCAATTTTTGCCATCGCTTCCTCGCTTAGCCTTTCAGGCTGACAGTTAGATCCCTTTAGTATTAGAGTGGTCGGCATTGATAAAAGTTGCAAACAATTTAAGTGGTTAAATCATGCGCTTTCAGAAGCACACATCAAGGAAATAGGCCAATCAAACGCAGCCATTACGCGTAGCCATGGCTCATCAACATTAGCGCGAATATCTAGCGCTTCACCGGTAATTGGGTGTGCAAACTGCAAGCGAGATGCATGTAACATCAAGCGATGGCAATCATAATTTTCACGGAACATGCGATTATGACGGCCATCACCGTGGTTCACATCACCAATTATGTGATGGCTTAAATGGTGCATATGGCGACGCAGCTGGTGCTTACGCCCAGTTTCTGGTTTCATTTCCACTAAACAGTAACGGCTGGTGCTATAGCGTCCAACGGGAATATCGGTTTCAACTGTGGCTAATGGCGCATAAGCCGTCACGGCCTCTTGCGCTTCTTGCTCTTCACTGGCATTTTTATCCGCAATTTTATCCAGCTCTTTTTTCAACGGATAGTCGAGCACAGCCGCTTCTTTGATCCAACCACGTACCACGGCATGGTAAGTTTTATGGATATCGCGACCAGCAAACAGTGGCATCATCTGCGCGGCAATTTCGCTCGATAAACCAAAAATCAATACACCTGAGGTCGGACGGTCAAGGCGGTGTAAAGGGAAAACGTGCTGGCCAATTTGGTCTCGCAGCGTTTGCATCACAAACTGTGTTTCATGGCTATCGAGCCAAGAACGGTGCACTAACATACCTGCCGGCTTATTCACCGCCACTAGGTATTCATCTTGGAATAATATTTCGAGTTCCATTAGGCTCACTTCGCTTTCATTAAATTATCGAATTCATTGCACACCGCTAATATTCCCTCGTAGCCTTGCTCATTTTTCATGGCTTCTTCAACATAAGGGGCAATCTCAAATTGCGTCGGCAAAGGAAAATGTGAGGCAATTAACTGCGTCATCTTAGGAATAAAAATCCATTGCAACCACTGAGCACACGACAAGGTATCAATCGCAAAAGGTTCGACACTCGCCAGCGCTTGCGCACTCGGGGAAGATATTTCCCATTGTTGATTTTGCTGCATCGTTTGTTGCAGTTCATCCAGTAATCTTTGGCAATGATGGTATTTATCCATTTCATTTATTCCAACGCGGTGAATTCAGGCGCGCAAGGATACCATCTCGCACGCAGAGTCCATATAATCAAAGAACCATTTAGGAGTAATCAAAGATGTCCATGGATAATTTTCATACCCTCACCCAACTATTAGACAATGCTGGCTGCCAATACAAAATATTTGATCTTGGCCGCCGTGTTTGTGAAATCGATGTTGATCAATTTAAAGCCGTCGAAGAGAACCGCCAACCTTATCCATGGCCATTGCAACAGCATGCTCATTTATCCATTTCTTTCTGGCAAGCAGGTAACACCCCTTGGATTTGGTTCTTACGCCTACCTCTCGATGAGCGGGGTTTATTAAAACAAGCCGCTGTGGGCGACTTCATCAAGTATGTGATTGAAGCGATGGGCGCAACACTTAACAGCGAGCCAACTGAAGAAGAACAAGAAAAACTGGCAGCTAACCCTTATACCTTCAAGCCCAACGATGACAAGATGGCGATCTTTCATGCCCAACTACGCCAACGTTTATCACTCTCTTCGAGCCAATACTACGAGCATGCTCAGCATTATCTCACAGGCGAATTAGGCTGGGAGCAATGGCAAGGTGTTGGCCTGCAAGGTTTAGCTGATGTGTGTGCACGTATGAAGCAAGAAAACAACACCACGCTGATCCGCAAAGGGATCAACAAGCTGCCAATGACACCGCTTTATGCTTTACTGGGCTGTTTAGAGCACTGTGAACTGCCACAAAGCCTTGCAGAACGCTTACAAGAACGTCTCACACTTGAGTGTGCGCAAACTGATCCCGATCTCTTCCTGATTGCGGCTTTATTACGCGCAATGGCAGGGGTTGATGCTCAGCAGCTTAGCATGGCGATTAAAGCAGTATTATCTCAACCTGCGCTTTGTCACCCCGAAGTATTGGTTGCGATTGCAGGTCGCTGCTGGAACGGCTTAACGCAAGCAGACATCGCCAGCGAATTCTTATTGCGCTTAGCACAAACCAAAGATCAAACCTTATTTAATCAGCTATTCACCGATCTCGTTATGCTGCCTTTGTTACGTGGCATCATGCTGCAAGTGTTACATAGCCAAGCAAACCCTGAGCTGGTCGCTGCCATTACTCAGCTGCAGCAACATGCGCGCAGTCAGTAATCACTGCACATTTTAGATTGTTTACAAGGAAGGTAATTTGACCAATTTATTTTGGATTGTCACAGTATCCTTTGGTTGCTTTCTGTTTTGGCAACAACGCCGCCAAACAGAACTGGCGCAGAAGTTCATAGAACAGCGCTGTGAAAAATTAGGATTACAGCTACTCAGCACTGCACGCGGTTCGCATAAACTGCGCGATGAGCAACAGTGGCATTGGCACACTGTGTATTGGTTTGAATTTTCAGCGGATGGTCAAGATTACTACCAAGGGTACATAGTAATGAAAGGGTTTAGGCCTATGCGTTTTTATGTGCCCCCGCACCACTTACCGGATGAGTATTAGCGACAGTTGCTCAAATAGCAGATACAAAAAAAGCAGCCTAGGCTGCTTTCTTTATAATACCAATCGATCAATCTCTGTCTGTCTTGGTATTGGGCACGTATCACTCCCGCTCCTTCCCCAAAAAGAGCGGGCGCGACTTGCGTCGCGCCCTTAGGTCTTACTTGCAGCAATCCCGCTACTATGGTGCTCCCTGCATCCATCCTTTGAATCGCTGTAATCCGTCAGCGCAATCCTTAAATCTTCGTCCTGAAGTTGTCCTGTGGCCTTACCTTGACCCGTCGTTTCATCCTGATCCGACTCTCGTCTCCGTCCTGGAGGTGTCCTTTACTTCGTCCTGGAGGTGTCCTTTACTTCGTCCTGAAGTGTTCCTTTATGCCTCAATCCTAGAGGTGTCCCTGACTTCATCCTGAAGTGGTCCATTTGTCATCCTGACCAGCAAGTAATCCTTACTTACTATTACCGAATCCTTCGGTTTTCCCTTCACAGTCCATGTACGATATATCGTCCTGATACACCGGTCTCATCCTGAGACTGCCCAAATCCTTGGCTATTTCCTGTTCCGTTCCGTCAGTTCCTTCCGACACCAATAAGATTACGCTTATCCCATCTAGATTGAACCCTTGTAAGAAAAAACATCTTATTGCCTTGATAATAAGAAAATAACCAAACAACACAAAACACATAAATAACAACAACTTAACAGGACGCACTTCTATTTATTAGCACGTCATTCTCGCTTTATCCCACAGCTTTGTAAGAGATCTCGCACAAAGAGATCAGAGATTTATCTATATTTACTGATTAGCAAGCAGCGGCAAAGAGGAAACGTCAATGAAAAAGAGAGCCAATGAATGCACTAGAGGGTGCAGTTATAACAAGAGGAAGAGATACGAGCCTAGATGGGCACTTATAAATACTAGCGTGACATTTGTAGCGGCATAGCTAATTTGGCTAACTCTGTTCTGAATGGGAAATTTAAGCCCCATAAAAAGAACGGGCGCAACATTGCTGTTGCGCCCTTAGGTCTTACATGCAGCACTCCCGCTACTATAGTGCTCCCTGCATCAATCCATGATCAGCTTATTTCCAAGCGTAATTCCTAACCTAGAGTTGTCCTTCGGTTGTTCCTTGACCCGTCGCCACATCCTATGTCGACTCTCGCTCCGTCCTGGAGGTATCCCTTACTTCATCCTGAAGTGATCCTTTATGCCTCTGTCCTAGAGGTGTTCCCTAACTTCGTCCTGAAGCGAATCCCTTATGCCTCTGTCCTAGAGGTGTTCCCTAACTTCGTCCTGAAGTGATCCTTTATGCCTCTGTCCTAGAGGTGTTCCCTGACTTCGTCCTGAAGTGATCCTTTGTATCCTTACAGCCAGCATCCTGCTCGCATCAACGTATCCGTTCGTTGTCCTTTCGCTGTCCTAGCGAGTAAGCACTCCGACTTACTTCCCTCATCCTGAGGTCGGTTCGTTCCAAAAACCGTTTCCAAGTTCCAATGCCAGTGTCCCTCTGACACGATAGATATTACGCGATTTAACTCACCCAACAACCCACCAAATACTACTTTATGGCTAGTCATATACATGTAACCACACCAAACGTTAAGATAAGCCATTGTTTTATAATAAAAAGGCCGCGAGAGTGCGTGTAAACATACAAGTCTATCTGTCTTTTTCCCACAGTCTTGTAAGAGATCTCTCACAAGCAACAAGGTGTATATCTAAATGGCGCTAAAAGCATGCTCGTTAAAAGATCAGAAGTAACATATATTCGACAATAAAAACCAACAACCACCAGCATAATTAGTCACAGAATAAACACTTTTATTACAAGGTTCATATCTCCGCTCTTCCTCACTCCTCGCCTATACTTAGTGAGTTAGCCAAGGATCACTTTAGTTAGGGTTTATTCCAACCAAAGGGGAAGTGCGATGGAAACCTTTAACCATAATCTCAGCCACCTGTTTAGTCAGTTAGGGCTCAATGACTCCCAAGCATTTATCGAGCAATTTTTAGCAAGCCACCGCTTAGAACAACATGAGTCGCTCTCTGAGGCGACGTTTTGGCAACCCTCGCAAAAACGTTTTCTCAAAGAATCACAAGAACAAGATGCCGATTGGTGTGAAGTGATTGATCAATTAGATGCTTTACTACGAAAATAAACACTCAGCATTTAATAGTGACCCACAAGGAACACCATGTCAGAGATTAGCCAAGATTTAGAGCAAGCGATCCACTCGCTGGTCACAGAAGGAAAGGAGCCATCTGTTGCTTTAATTAAATCACGCCTAACCAGCCCACTGCCGATGCCATTGATCATCAAAGCGCTTCAGGCGTGGAAGAAAAACGCCAAAGTACCCAAAATTGAAAAAACCACACCAAGCTTAACGGCGGAACAACGTATCACACAACTTGAGCAGCAAGTCGCTGCATTGAGTGCTCGTCTAGCCAAGCTTGAAAGCCAGAACTAAGTGCCCCACCAGTCAGCACAGCGAAATAAAAAGGACGAAACATCACTGCTTCGTCCTTACTCTTTATTCCATCGTGCCAATAATCGCTTGAATAATAATTCGGATTAAACCTACTGAAAATCCCACGATAGATTTGAGACAATTCGGCAATCATCACATTTAAAGTGGAACAGATCATGGATCGGCTCATCAAGCGCCCAGTCACCGCCACACTTAGGGCAAGAGCGCTTCTGCTCGTCAGCCAAGCTCTTCCCACCCACTTGATATTGGTAGTAATAGGTTGGGATCTTAGTGATGTATTCAATACGACCGCGTAAGTCCCAACCACGTCGAAACAGGTCGCTATCAGCATCTTTAATTTCATGCAATGTGGCATGTTCAGCTTTACAGCCACCCGCCATTTGCACTTCATCGCAGGCCTGCCACTCTGTTTGCCATTTAACGATCGACTTATGATCGCCATTTAATACAGGTGGTACACGATACAGTGGGATGGGCATTAATGTTTCACCACAGCGCAATGGCGAACAAGTATGAACGAAGGTGGTATAGATCACTTGCCATGACGGCGCAAAATTTTCAGCTGCAGCTTCCGAATTCAGATCGCGCCCCAGCACCTTCACTTTGGGTGCTAACAAACTCGCGTTTGATAGGCGATTTAAACAGGCTTTCACGCTATCGCTATTAAACTGAGCGTGCAGGCTATCAACTTCAGGGCACACTGCCCGTACGCGAAAGATCGCTTCATCCATCACAATCGGAAACTCACGTCCCAACACTTGGCCGTTATAACGCAGCGCATCCATCAAACCATTAATCGCCTGATCAACGGCCGATATTGTGGTGTTATCAAAACACTCAAAGCTCATTTCAACAACGTACATGCTTTAATCCTCACGTACGATAGGTTCAAGTCGAGTCAAAAAACTTTCGACATCAGCCGCCAGCACATCACGCTTATCTTTACCTAAGGTTTCGACAATGACTTGGCCTGTCAAATTACAAATTGAGATAACTTTATCTTCAGCCGCTAACGCACCAATGAACACCGTCGGTTTTAGTTTTAAGCGACGCTGTGTCACTAGGTGGCCGAGAATGTTTTCTTGTAAGCGCAAAGTGTCTTCTTCACTGAATGATTGCAGCAAATCAAATTCTAGATCGCCAAACTTCGCCGCCATATCACCGCTATACTGGCTAGCGTAAAAAGCAACGATGTCTTCATGCAGTGTCAGTTCAATCCCTTTCTCGACTGCCGCTAAGTCACCCATAGGTTCACGGGCTACCGCTTGCCACATCACCTCATCACCCGAATCATGCTCAACACATGGTGATTGAAGCCCAACTAAGTCTTCACTACGGGGAAATGTGTGCCCAGCATCATGCCACGCTTTCATAAAACGGACTGAAAAATCAGATAATGCGTCCGTAACTGGATGATTCATTCGCAACCTCATTAAAGATTAAGTAAACTTTGGGTATTCTAATCCAAGAGTGTCCAAGACAGTATGAGCAAATATAAAGACGCGGCAGAATTAGCGGATTTAACGTTAGGTCAAAAAACTGAATACGCTGATAAATATGATCCTTCACTGCTGCAAGCCGTTCCACGTAGCCTTAATCGTGACGATCTCGCCCTTGGCGATGAACTGCCGTTCACTGGCTATGACATTTGGACACTCTATGAATTGTCATGGTTAAACGGTAAAGGCTTACCACAAGTGGCTATCGGTGAAGTACGTTTGCCTGCCAATAGTCCAAATTTGATCGAATCTAAATCGTTCAAGCTCTATCTTAACAGCTTTAACCAAACACGTTTTAACGACTGGCAAGAGATTGTTGAAACACTGCACAAGGATCTAACAGCATGTGCAGGCCAAGACGTCGACGTGACTATCCAACCTTTAACTGATTTTACTGATGAAGCTATCGTAAACTTCAGCGGCGAGTGCATCGATGATCAAGACATTGAAATCACAGAATACGATTTTAATGCCGATCATTTAGAAGGTGCTGCTGAAGGCGACGTGGTAACAGAAGAACTGCATAGCCACCTGTTAAAATCAAATTGCTTAATTACCAATCAACCAGATTGGGGCAGCGTGCGCATTTCTTACAAAGGTAAGCAAATCAACCGCGAAAAACTACTGCGCTACCTAGTGTCATTCCGTAATCACAACGAATTCCACGAACAATGTGTTGAACGTATTTTCAGTGACATTATGGCATTCTGCCAACCTGAGTTACTGACGGTTTACGCACGTTACACGCGTCGTGGCGGCTTGGATATTAACCCATACCGTACCAACCAAGGTAAAACACCAAGTAACAACTTCCGTCTTGCTCGCCAGTAATCCAAACTCTGCGATACAGATGTAAAATAAGTCCAGCAAAAGCATGCCCTTTGCTGGACTTGATTGCCTAAGCCAGTATATTAGACCACTGTGTTTATTGTGGTTTAAGAGAAAATATGAATTTTTGCCGTTGGCTTTTTTGCGCTTTCCTAATTTGCTTCCTCCCTTTTAGCGCTTCAGCAAAAATCTACACAACGCCGATCCTTGCGGAAGCACATGACTTACTGCAAACCAGTCCAGAGAAATCACTTCGTATTACTGATCGCTATCTACAACAACGCCGTATGAGCGATCAAAGTGAAAACTCGCGTGTGCATGTTAATGATGACGCCGATCACTCAGTGCGTACTCCACTAAACACAGTCAATGCAATGCAAATTAAAGCACGTGCCCACTCATTGCTGAATCAACCAGATCGTGCGATAAGCACCATTAAGAAAGCGATTAAACTTGCCCAAGAAAACGACCTCGAATTTACCATTATTGAAACCCAACTAATTTATTCCAAAATCTATTGGGAAAACCTGCAAAACAGTGTGTTGGCATTAAAGCTACTCGACAACATTGATAACACTATCAGCCAATCTGAGCCGCTCAAACTCACTAAGCAAGTCAAAGTGCTGCAATACGAAACGTTATTGCAACGTGCCGTCATAGAATCAGCAGTAGGCACTGAAGAGAAAGCAGAAAAATTATTTAGCAAAGCAAAACGCTTGTTAACCAATTTAGATAACACAACAGCCTTGATTGAGTACCAATTAACCCTTGGTCAGCATTACTTGCTGTACAACCACTATGACTTAGCGCTGGATCGCCTGCTAAGTGGCTATTGGCTCTCAGTTGAAGAAGACAATAAAGCGCAGACAGCAGTCGCGAATTTAGGTTTAGCGACCTTATTTGAGCAACGCAGTGTGTTTGATAAAGCCCTAGAGCATGCGACCCAAGCGGGTGAGTTTTTCGAGCACTTTAAACGCACCCAGCCGTTAGCGAAAACCCTCGCCCTTATCGCTTCGATCTATGAGCAGCAAGGCCGTTACAACTTAGCCTTAGTGCATTACTTTAACGCCTTGGATCAAGAGAGCCAGTTAAAACATGATGGACGCTCTTCACAGCTATACCTCAATATTGCACGCGTCTACCTACAGCTTTATAACTACCCGAAAGCTGAGCAATATCTCCAACAAGCGCGCCAGATGGCGAAAAAGTCAGGTAATGAAGCCTTGAATGCTGACACGTTATTGCTGGAAGGTAAGCTACAACTGGCTGAAGGGCACATTGCGAAGGCAATCTCGACATTACAGTCAGGGCTATTGGCAGCAAGTCGTATCGGCCAGTTGAATTTGCAGTTACAAGGTGAGGTCATCTTATCGCAAGCCTTTGAGCAAAATGGCGATTACTACAATGCCTTGCTCAGCCAACGCCGCTATGAACAATTGTTTGAACGCCAGCAAAAGACCCAGCTCAAAAGCAATGTTGAAGTCTTCAAGCAACAACAGCGCATGATGGAACGTTCTTTAATGCTCGAAGAGCTAGAACGCCAACAATTTGAAAGCGAAAAAGCCCTCTACCAACAGCAGCAAGTTAGTATTTTCCTTATTAGCTTATTACTGGTGGTTAGTATTGTCCTATGGCGCCGCCATAGCGTGGCAAACATGTTGCAAAACCGCTTTAAACAGCTACGTACTGAGTTTTATACCCACCCTCGCAGCGGACTACGAAACCTGCGAATGCTCAATGCACGTCTGCCCGATTCACTCCAACAAAGTAGCGCCAACTTCGAACAATGGCACTTAGGTGACATCATTAATGAGCCACTTAGCGACCGTTTACGCTTCGCGCTGATTGAGATCCCGTTCTTAAAACACATTTACTTGGAACGAGGCTATCAGCAAGGGTTAGAGATGGAACGCCAACTTGGTGCTTATTTCCAAAATGAAGTATGCAAGCCTGCGCGCTTGTACCATTTCTCCGATGCGATGTTCTTGTACATTGAACCCAACTCGCGCCTTAACAGTGAACCATCACAGCTTGCCGATTCCATTCAGCAATTAATTGATGGTTTTATCGCCGATCGACACATAGATAATAAAGTTCGAATTGGTATGGCTGAATACCCATTTCTGCCTCGTGCTTACACCGCGATAAACGACCAAGAATTAATTGATATTCTGCTTATGGCAACCAATGCCGCACGCTTGAATAATAAGAAAGAGCAAGGAAGTCAATGGGTTCACTTAAGTGCTATTGATGCCGCCCCAGCAGCCAGCTTTGCCAGTGACAACATCCGTAAAGCCTGCATTCAAGGGATCAATAATGGGTTAGTCAAAGTACAAGCATCCACACGCTTAGAATTTTGTTGGAATAACGATCACGATTCTGATGATCAGGTCAATAAAATCCTCTAGAATTCGCAATTAGTGCCGCTACATCAATAGTGGTTACTATGTTTTTGTTACTATACGCGCCATAGTTGTGGTTCCGTTTTCTTCTATAACTTTATATAGCGATTACTTTAGGTATGCCTTACCCTCGTGACTGACGTAAATGCCGTTGTTTCTGAAGTGAGTAAATTGAAACAACGCCTAGATCAAGCTCAACTCTCTTTCCGTGATGCCTCACTCAAGTCGCGTCGCGAGATTGTTATTTTAAAGCGCCTGATCACCCGTCTATCTGTCGCATGCAGAGGTATAGACCAAGAACTTGATGCTAAGTTAGTTGAACTACGCAATGACTTAGAGCAGCCCAAAGATATTAGTAAACTGATCCCACGCTTAGCCTTGATTGAGCGACTTGTCACTCGTCAAGCAGCGTTAACGGAACAAGCTAGCCAAAACCTTGAGCAACACATCCACTTGAGTGGCGAGACACTCAATCGCGTGCGTGGACTACCAGCACAGCTCAAACGTGACCTTCGTAATATTCTATCGGCAAACCCAGATAGTTTAGGGGACAATCACAATCGCCTAATACGCTTATTAGAGCTGTATGAAAGTGCAGTCAAGTTACTCTCGACCTCGACGAATCAGCAGCAAAACAACAGCATAGATCAAGATGTATTAGTGCACCTCAGCAGTGAACTGCAACACTTGATCACTGAACTCGACTTCACCGATGACAACAGCACTGTGTTATTGGAAACTCGTAATAAGCTATTAGCTGGCGTCACAGCAGAGAGCCTCACTGAGCAAGCTCTCATTGTTTTACGGTTAGTGATCAATGGCCACCATCAAGACCGCCGCTCAACGCAAAAGTTTGTCGATGGCGTACACAGTGACTTAGCTGCCATCAAGAAAACGGCCCATCAAAACCTTGGTCAATCCAATGCCTTGCTAGAACAGCGAGCGACGGTGATATCCGAATTTTCTGCTTTGTCCCACCAAATGCAGCAAGGACTAAAAGAGCAAGAAAACCTAGAAACATGGCGTCCCCAACTAGAAACCATTAGTACAGAGCTGCATACCTTAATTGAGCGTACTCACGCGTTAGAAAAACGTGAACGAGAGCTGCTGGATCAGTTGGCGTACAATGAAAATAAAGTCATCAGTCTTTATGAAAAAACCGCAGAGCACCACCAATCGTTAAACCAGCAAGAACGAAAGATGTTCTTAGACCAATTGACGAAAGTGTATAACCGCGCTGCATTCAACGATCGCTTAGAGCATGAATACCGCCGTTGGCTGCGTTATCAACACCCACTGTGCGTGGCTTTACTGGATCTCGATAACTTTAAAGAGACCAACGTTAATTTTGGCTATGTGGCTGGTGATAAAGCACTAAAAATCATCGCACGCACTATCCATCAATGCCTTGACGATACCGATTTTATTGCCCGTTTTGACGGCGATAAGTTCATGGTGATCATGCCGGATACGACAGAAGAAGAGCGAACGAAACGTATCAATACCATTCGTGAAACAGTTTCCCAGCTGCCCTTCCATTTTCGCGATCAACAAGTCTCTATCACCCTGTCTATCGGGGCGACGATGTTTGATGCCAACGATACTCCTCCGAATATTATCGAACGCACTCAAAAAGCGCTCAATACTGCAAAGAGTACAGGTGCAAACCGCCTTAGCTGGATAGCCTAAACCTCACACCCTCTGCATTTATTACTAGGCAAACGTGTTATTGCTGTGTAATGTAAAATTAAGCTACTGATATTAAATAGCAAAAAGCAAATCCTGCTGACTATACTAATATTTATGCTTAACGATGAGATTCGCTATAACCAACAACAATCAATATCGAATCTATCTCAACAGCTACACCTCAGTATTAATAACTAAATAATAAAAACGAATTCGCACACCCGTAAATATTGGGTATACACCTCGTTTTCCCCTCAGCAATCGCTGTTTTTGATGATCAGGGAGGTCACCATGATTACCCATATCAGTCCCGTTGGTAGCATGGATCTGCTATCACAACTCGAAGTTGATCGCCTTAAAGCGACCGCTTCTAGCGATATTTACCGTCTTTACCGTAACTGCTCACTGGCAGTGCTCAACTCTGGTAGTCACACCGATAACTCCAAAGAACTACTGGAAAAAAATAAAAGTTTTGATGTTAACGTGATGCGTCGTGAGCGTGGTATCAAGCTTGAACTGATGAACCCACCTGAGCACGCCTTCGTCGATGGCAGGATCATCCGTGGTATTCAAGAACACATGTTCTCCGTTCTGCGCGATATTGTGTACGTGAATATGCACGTCCAACAGCGCAACGACTTAAACCTCACGAGTGCACCGCATATCACCAACTTCGTGTTCAGTATTTTACGTAACGCCCAAACCCTGCGGGCAGGCGAAAGCCCTAACATGGTGGTGTGTTGGGGAGGCCACTCGATCAATCCCATCGAATACCAATACACCCGAGAAGTCGGCCATGAACTCGGCCTGCGTGAACTCAACATCTGTACGGGTTGTGGCCCCGGTGCCATGGAAGGGCCAATGAAAGGAGCGGCAATTGGTCACTCTAAGCAGCGCTATGGTGAGAGTCGTTTTCTCGGATTAACCGAGCCATCAATTATTGCGGCAGAGCCACCGAACCCTATCGTAAATGAATTAGTGATCTTGCCTGATATCGAGAAACGCTTGGAAGCCTTTGTTCGCGTCGGCCACGGTATTATTATTTTCCCTGGTGGTGCCGGTACTGCCGAAGAGCTACTGTATATTCTGGGGATTCTGATGGAGCCAGAAAATGAATCACAACCCATGCCATTAGTTCTTACGGGGCCAAAAGAAAGCGAAGCCTATTTCCGTACCTTAGATAGTTTTATTCGCGATACTCTAGGCGAAGCCGCCACCAAGCATTATCAAATCGTGATCGACAACCCTGCGGAAGTTGCTCGTATCATGAAAAATGCAATGCCGCAGGTGAAAGAGCACCGCCTCGCAACAGGGGATGCCTATAGCTATAACTGGTCATTGAAAATCCCACCTGAATTTCAATTACCGTTCGAGCCAACCCATGAATCCATGGCAAGTTTAGATTTGCACATGAATCAACGCCCTGAACACTTAGCCGCTAATCTGCGCCGTGCTTTCTCTGGTATCGTTGCAGGTAATGTGAAAGAAGAAGGGATCCGTGAAATCGAACGCAAAGGCCGGTTTAAAATTAATGGCGATAGCGTGCTGATGAAACGCATGGATAGGCTGCTGAAAAATTTCGTGGAACAACAGCGTATGAAACTACCAGGCTCGAAGTACGAACCCTGCTATGAGATCGTCACTGCGCCAGCAGTAATGAAATAACACAATTTAACGCGTACAATAAAGGGCCTGTTTAGGTCCTTTTTTTGTGTGCTATGTCTATTCATCTTGTTGTTATTGATGCTTTAAACCTTATCCGCCGTGTTCATGCTGCTCAACCAGGTGAACCTAATGTCGATAATACAGCCAAAGTTTGCTGTCAGGCGCTAGAGAAAATCATTAACAACAGCCAACCGACTCATATTGTGGCTGTGTTTGATCACCACAGCGATGACCGTGGTTGGCGGGCAGAATTACTGCCACATTACAAAGAAGGGCGTAAGCCTATGCCTGAAGAACTGGCACTCGGCATGGACAAAATCCAAGATGCTTTTATGGCTCTCGGCATAGATTCATTACTATCCGATGGCGATGAAGCCGACGATTTAGTCGCGACCTTGGCGCTCAAAGTAGCTTCACGCAACCAACAGGTCACTATCGTCTCAACAGATAAGGGCTATTGCCAATTACTCCAGCCAACCTTACGGGTACGCGATTACTTCCAACAACGTTGGCTAGATGCCCCTTTCGTTAAAAAAGAATACGGTATCGCGCCAGAGCAGCTAACAGATTACTGGGGATTAGCAGGGATTAGCTCGAGTAAAATACCCGGTATTACTGGTATCGGGCCTAAAGCTGCGGTGGAATTACTAAGCCTTTACCCAAGCTTAGAAGCGGTATTATCTGCGACCGACCTTCCTAAGAAATGGCAAAAGAAAATCACGGGCAACGAAGCAATGGCCCGTGCCAGCAAACAAGTATCATCATTGAAAACTGATTTAGAGTTAGGCTTCAACCTTCAGGACATCCGCTATCAAACCCCCTGAGTAATACCAATCGACGTAGTCTAGCTAACGCACAATAAAAAAGCGGCCCCATGATAGAGGCCGCTTTTTTGTATCTCGTTCAGCTAACAGGCGTTATCACAAACCTATTAGTATGCAGAGCGGTTATCTGTACGTTGGATGTGCACCGTAATTTCTTCACGGTCATGGTATAGGTGTTTCGCTTGTAGCTTAAACTTCACACCATTTTTAACCAAGTACAGCTTTAAGTTTTCAATATCTTGCAGTACTTCGTCGTAACGACCTTTCATTGGTAGTTTCAGGTTGAAGATTGCCTCTTTCGCCCATGCTTTAATTAGCCAGTCACCCATTAAGTGTGCAACGCGTGCAGGCTTTTCAATCATGTCACACACAATCCAAGTGACATTCTTGCGCGGCGGTTCAAATTTAAACCCATCTACTTCATGGTGCTTAACTTGGCCGGTATCCATCAGGCTTTGTGCCATTTGGCCATTATCAATCGCGTGAACGAACATTGAGCGCTTCACTAATTGGTACGTCCAACCACCTGGACACGCACCTAAATCCACGCCCCACATACCTGGTGCTAAACGCTCATCCCATTCTTCACGAGGGATAAATACGTGAAAAGCTTCTTCCAATTTAAGGGTTGAACGGCTTGGTGCATCCGATGGGAATTTCAGACGAGGAATACCCATGAAGAACTGAGAGTTATTGTTCGTAAATGAATAACCTACGTAGCAACAACCTGGAGCAATAAAGCACACATGTAATGCTGGGCTCCAAGTGCTGTCTTGTGCGTGCAGGATTTCTTTCTTACGCATCGCTTGGCGTAGCGGCACAGTAAATTTACGGCAGAACTTCAGCAGCTCTTTAGCTTCATTGGTATCTGGTGTTTCGATACGTAGCTCACCACAACGCGGGAAATCTTCAACCGCCGCTAAAATAGGTGAAATACGATCATCTTGCGGTAAATCAGTTAACAGCGGTTTCGCTGCAAACATTTGACGCGCAAAAATAAGCGAAGAGAATGGCTGTAGTTTAATAAACTTCTGCGCATCACCTTGCTGATAAAATTCAAACACAACAAAACCGGTGTTGTTTTTCACCCGAGGGAAACCATACAACTCCAGTTTGTTTGCTTTGTCTTGAACTTCACCGGCACATTCTTTTTCAAAGCCTGGACGACAGTATAAAATTACGTGATTCACTTTGAACCCTCAGCTGAACGCCAAGCAGCGACAGTTAACGCTACCCAGCCAAAAATAAAACAAAACCCACCCAGTGGTGTGATGGGGCCAAACCATTTAATGCCCGTTAATGCGAGCGCATACAAGCTGCCACTAAAGCACACAATGCCCGCACCGAAAAATAGGGCTGCGTATGATACCGCTTTTGACGGCAGAATGCGTGCCCATAATCCACATCCGATCAAGGCAACCGAATGTAAACCTTGATACTGAACCCCAGTCTTAAACACATCAAGTAGATACGGCGATAGCTGGGCTTTCAATCCATGAGCGGCAAAGGCCCCTAACATGACAGTAATCGCACCACTCAGCGTCGCACAAACCAAAATCCAGCGAGCACGGTTTGCTACAGTATGATCAAACTTAGCAGAACTCGTCATGACTTAGTGTCCTTTGGGCTGGGTACAACGCAGGATGAAATCAACCAACTGACTCACAACCAAAGCGCGATTGTCAGCTTCAGTATGGCCTGATTTTTTACGTGGTTTGAAACCATGATCGCCATCAGGCAAAAAAGTGGTTTCCACTTGCTCACTGTATTGCCACGCTTCTACTTCAGGTTGGGTACCAAACGTATCGCGCTCGCCTTGTAAGATCAGCGTCGGTGTTGTCATTGCTTGCAAATGCTCACCACGAAAGTTCTCTGGTTTACCCGGCGGATGAAATGGAAAACCAAGGCAAGCAACCCCCTTCACGCGCGATTGACAATTCTCAACATCGGGTACTTCTGCAGCTATATCGCTGACCATAATACTGGCCATACGGCCACCCATTGATTTACCACCAATCACTAAACGCTCAGATTCATGGGCCTTAATATGACGTAAAAAGTCGACTAACAGCTTAGGTTGACGATCGGGTGGACGTTTTTTCCCATCTTCACGGCGTTTTACCATGTAAGGAAAATCAAACCGCACCACGCGAATACCATGTTTTGCAACATGTTGGGCGATATCTGTCATGAATTCATGATCCATCCCTGCCCCAGCACCATGAGCAAACAAGAAGGTCGCTTTGGCTTCTTCGACACTCGGCCCATCGATTAAGTAGGTCGGAAAATCGAGGCTTTGCTCCTGCTGTGAGTTTGCATTTTGTATCGTGTTCGAAGTATTAGTCGACATCAGGCATGTCCTCTTGTTCACGTGCCGCTTTCGTTAGCACCCAATCACGGAACACTTGAATACGGCCAGTATCTGCCTGCTTTTCTTGGCAAACAATATAGAACGCATTTTTGCTCAATAGCACTTCATCAAACGGACACACTAAACGGCCAGCTTCAAGTTCTGGCTGTGCTAATACATTATTGCCCAGCGCAATCCCCTGTCCATGGACAGCAGCCTGCAACACCATGGTTGAGTGACTGAAAATAGGCCCCTGGTTTACGTTGGTACCGGCAATATTGTATTGGCGAACATAGTTCTTCCACTCTTTACGTGACGTATCGTGTAATAACGTATGCAGCTTCAAGTCATCTAGCGAATGCAGGGGTTTTAGCCCGTTAAGCAGCATAGGCGAGCAAACAGGCATTAAGAATTCTTGGTACATTTTATCAACGCGTAAACCCGACCAATTTCCACGTCCGTAATAAATTGCTACATCGACGTCATCAGTGAGCGATCCTTCGTCCAAATCGACCGCTTTAATACGCACATCAATATCGGGGTGTTTCTCATTAAAATCACTCAAACGAGGCACCAGCCATTGGATAGCAAAACTAGGAGGTAAACTAATGGTTAACGCCCCTTTCGCACCTCGTTCTAACACCTTATCTGTGGCATCTGATATTGCAGAAAAGATGTCTTTTATGTCGAGAAAATAACTTTGCCCCTCTTCCGTCAGCAATAATGAACGATTACGGCGACGAAATAATTTGAGCCCTAAAAATTCCTCAAGCGCTTTAATTTGGTGGCTTACCGCAGCTTGTGTGACAAATAACTCTTCGGCTGCACGAGTAAAACTTAAGTGTCTTGCTGCTGCTTCAAACACTTTTAATGAATTGAGCGGGGGTAAACGTCTCGACATACTTTTCCTACCTGACCATAACATTAGTTTTTTTTATGGTAATCATTATAAATTGTCCATTGCTCAAGTGCTACATAAACCCTATTATTCGTTTCGCAGCTGAGGGGTAGTACAAGTTTTTTGCTCTGTAGCATTTGTACTTAACCAATGTTGCGATGTTGTGTTTGCATATTGTCCGAGTTGTGTCGGATCGGTAGTTATCTACCAATTTTTACTTCCTGTATATTTGACCTGTCTGTCAAAATCATTTTTAGCACTGCGCCCCAACGCAGTGCTTTTTTTTTGCCAAAAAAGCGGGACTTATCACCTTACACGCCCCTCATACCCAAAATTGGCAATTTAGAGTACAATTGCGAGCTTGAATAACAGCTAGTGACCACCATGACTGCACAATTTTCTATCGATGCGATTCGCACCCAGTTTCCAGCCTTACAGCAAACCTGTAATGGCCAGCCTTTAGTGTATTTAGATAGTGCAGCAACTGCGCAAAAGCCGCAGGTGGTGATCGACACCATTCAACAATATTACAGTGGTCAAAATGCCAATGTGCATCGTGGCAGCCATTCGCTGACCGCTAAAGCAACCGCCAAGTTCGAGCACGCCCGTGAAACCGTCCAGCACTTTTTGGGGGCGGCGAGTAACCGAGAGATTATTTGGACTCGTGGTGCAACAGAAGCGTTAAACCTGATCGCACAAACGTATGCTCGCCAGACTTTACAGCCCGGCGATGAAATTCTTGTCAGTGAGTTAGAACACCATGCCAATATTGTTCCTTGGCAGATCGTAGCTGAGCAAACTGGCGCTAAAGTGGTAAAGATTCCGATGCATTCGGATTGCTCACTCGATATGAATGCCTTTCGCCAATTACTGTCTGAAAAGACCCGAATTGTCGCAATAGCCCATATCACTAACGTCACGGGTACCCGTAACCCTATTGAGCAAATGATTACCGAAGCACATCAATACGGTGCCGTCGTTGTAGTTGATGGTGCACAAGGTGTTGTGCATGAAGCAATTGATGTACAAACACTAGATGCTGATTTCTATGTATTTTCTGGCCACAAATTGTTTGCCCCAGCAGGTATTGGCGCACTATATGGCAAGCTAGCATTGCTTGAAGCAATGCCACCTTGGCATGGTGGTGGCAAGATGGTCGAAAAAGTCAGCTTTAACGGTACCACCTACTCTGGTGTGCCGGGAAAATTTGAAGCCGGAACTCCCAATGTGGCGGGTAGCTTAGGCCTTGCAGCCGCCATCGATTGGTTTAACGCAATCAACCAATCACAAGCCGAGCAACACATTGCCCACCTTCGTCAGCGTGCTATCGAGGGAATTAAAGACATTGAAGACTTACGCATTGTTGGACTACAAGAACACGCAAGTCTGTTTTCTTTTGTGGTTAATGGTGTGCATCATCAAGACATAGCAACCCTACTCGATCAGCAAGGTGTTGCGCTTCGTGCTGGCCACCATTGCGCCCACCCTATGCTTGATGCGTTAGGCTTAACAGGCACACTGCGCGTTTCGATTGCGCTCTATAATACTGAACAAGACATTGACTGTTTTATCGCAGCGCTACATAAAGCCTGTAGCCTGCTATAAGGAAAGACCATGACATTACCGCACCACCCGTTTGGGACTGAAATCACCGCTGACGATATTGTCGCGCAAATGCAAACAGCAAAAGGCTGGGAAGATCGTTACCGTACCGTGATTCAATTAGGCAAAAAGCTTCCCGTATTACCCGATGAATTTAAGCTCGCCGATCTCACCGTCAGTGGTTGCGAAAGCCTTGTTTGGTTAACGCACGATAATCAAAACGGTGTGTTTCATTTTGCCGCCGATTCAGATGCTCGCATCGTGCGCGGTTTAATTACTTTGGTGCTTGCTGCATACGAAGGAAAAACAGCGGATGCCATTTTGGCCTTTGATATTGATGGATATTTTGACCATTTAGGTTTAATTGAGCACCTCAGTCCATCACGTGGCAATGGGCTTAAAGCCATTGTTGAGCAAATTAAAGTGACAGCTACAAACACGTGAACACTTCAAATTAAATAACAAAAAAGCGGCTCCGTATCACTACGCAGCCGCTTTTTTATATTCTGGATAGAGTGTGAACAACACCCATTATTTTAAGTGTTTTTGCACGAGCTTTTGTAAAACTCGAGACACAGCAACAAAACCAAAGGTCGCCGTCACCATAGTCGCAGCACCAAAACCACTCGCACAATCCATACGCTTTGGTCCTTCCGCTGTTGCTTTCATATTACACACCGAACCATCAGCTTGCGGGTATTTCAACTGCTCGGTTGAATACACACAGTCAATACCAAACTTGCGCTTAGGATTCGTCGGGAAGTTATGATGACGACGCAGCGTATCACGCAGTTTTTTCGCCAGTGGATCTTGAATCGTCTTGGTCAAATCGGTGATTTGAATCTGAGTCGGATCGGTTTGACCACCCGCGCCCCCGGTAGTGATTACCTTATATTTATTACTCTTACAATGCGCCAGCAAAGCAGCTTTCGGCTTCATGCTGTCAATGGCATCTAAGATGTAATCGTAGCGACCATCGATGTACTCACGAATGTTCTCTGGCGTAATAAAATCATCAATCAAATTGACCTGACACTCAGGGTTGATGAGCTTAATCCGTTCCGCCATCACTTCAATTTTGCTCTGACCTACAGTGCCTGTCATCGCATGGATTTGGCGGTTAATGTTCGTCACACAGACATCATCCATATCGATCAGGGTCAGCTCACCAATACCTGAACGCGCTAACGCTTCTGCTGCCCATGAGCCAACACCACCAATACCGATCACACAAACGTGTGCAGCACGGTAAATCTCTACTTCACTGTTACCATAAAGGCGACGTGTGCCACCAAAACGTTGGTTATAACTGTCTGAGGCTGGGGTATCTAATTCGCGCATAGGATGTTCACTGCTAGGTCGTTCAGATAAAGAATGAGCGCGTGTTATACGCGCTCTATTAAGAATTGTCCAGTTTGCTCAAGCGATGGAAAAGGCAAACAAAGGATAAAAATGGCAGCGGGTTTGCTAAGAAATAACCCGTTATTCAGGCTTAATTGCCTGCGCAGGCACAAGCCAAGGATCGGCTGTGGCCGTATTCGGTAAGCCTAGCTTCCACACCCGTCCAAAATGCTTGTAGTGCCCAGCATCAATACCCGCCTGCTCACCCATACCATGGTAAAGGTCGAGGTGGTTTTTCTTCACTGCACCACCTGTATCTAAGGCCATCAATAATTTCAGGACATGTTTACCATTCCAGTTTCCTTCACTATCGAGCTGAGGGACCTCTGCTAAGATCACACTGCCCATAGGTAAGTATTCACGATCAGCTGCAACAGATGCATGCGCTAATAGTGGGATACCCGCTGTTCCCATTACATCCAAGCTCTCTTGCGGCTTAAAGAAGACATACGATGGGTTTTGCTCTAGCAGCTCGCGGACAGTGGCTTCATCTTGCTGTCCCACCCAATCTGAAATGGCTTTGAGCGACATTTTCTCTCGTGGTACTTCATCGCGCTCAATCAGAATACGACCGATACTGACGTAAGGGTGGCCATTTTTACCTGCGTATGCGAAATATTGCAGCTCATCATTATCTTCAAAATGGACAAAGCCACTGCCTTGTACTTCCATCATAAAAACATCAAGCATAGAAGCACTATAACCGAGTTCTAATTGTTGACCCGCCAATACCCCTTTGTTGATCTCCGCCCGCGTAGGGCACTTACCATCACACTTTGGCATACCATAAACAGGGTATTTAAACGTTTCGTTTGCTTGGTGGCGTAATTCGATCACTGGCGAAAAATAACCAGTGAACATCACATTGCCATAACCATCACCGCCACCCATTTGCGCAGCTTGAATACCGTAATTAGCTAACTCAGCAGGATCACCTGAGTGCGCAGCCCAACTCTGAATTTGGTTATAAAGTGGAAAATACTTCTCTGCCATTGATGGCGAACGCTCAATCACTTTCGTCATCTGTGCATCAAATTGACTGTAATCTCGGACTTTATCCGAGTTTACCGATTCAACCTGATTCAAGACTTGCTCGAAATCACCATCAAGGTACTGCTGCCCTCTATCGGTGGGTTTAGCACAACCAGCCAAACCAATAATGCACACTGCAATAGTAAAATGACGAAACACAAAAAGCCTATATAGGTTAAAGAAATCAACAACAAGTATAACAAGCTCGCCAGAAAACGAGCTATTGAGTTTGTAAAAAGCAGGTCAGTATTTATGTCTAAGTATTTTTATTCACCGACTACTTCGCACGACGGTCATGAATACTGCCAATCTCTTCTTTTTTTCCAGCCGCTCCCCCAGCATTTAATCCAGCACTGACAATGGCGCTAATCGTCGAAATACCATAGCCTGTAAGAGAAAAGCCGGTACCGACGGGAGAAGTACCTCCCCAGCAAATATCGGTTGATCCTGTTGTACCAGTGGCTGCCTTGTGATCTATCATCGAGGTGTTAGCATCATCAATACAGCCTCCCATGCTCTTGGTCACACCTTTTAATCGTTTGGGATCAACATCAATTCCAATCGCAAACAAGTTCAGTTTAGGGTAATCATTCTTAATTTTCTCACACAAGCCATGCTCACTCAGCTTTTGCAATATATTCGAGTGATCGATGACCTCCCCATTCTTATACCGCACATCATCACTAAGATTTGGTCGATCCCCACCACCTAAAATAACAACCATTGTCGACTGCTTCTCTTTGTCCCCATGATGGTGGTAGTCATTCAGTGCTTGTAGAATACCTTGATATGATGCACTCCAACCGCCAATGTAACTCCCTGGCTGATGAGCACTACTTTGAGTGATTGGCGAATTAGAAGTAAATGAGTTAATTAATCCTAAATATCCACTTACCTTATTTTTTTCTGTATTAAATTTAGGGTTGGTAATCGATACTGTCATAAAGTTGCCACGACAAAGGCGATTATCAGGAAACGCCATTAGGTTTGATTCTCGTGACGTATCAGCTAAAGAATTACGCCTCGCAATAGAGTTTACGGTGTCTCTATAATCAATATGCTTCTCAGCATCAGGTAGCCATTGACCCATGGTGCCTTGAAGGTTGTAAGTTTCATTAACATAGGTACCAATCGCATCTTTTCGGTTTAATGCTTCACCCATGGTTAACCATTTAATATTTTGGTGGTTCCAGTCAATTTCACCAAAACCTTTATCAACCCCCGTCCCATTAATACGGTTTTCTTCGCTCTCACTGTAAAAATCAAGATGGTTTTGGCAAAGCGGCAAGTTACGACTGCCTGATTGATCATTTGAATAATTAGATGTACGAGTATCAAAAGGGAAAACGGCTACATTACCTTCAATCGGTTCAACGTCCTCTTTACTCTTATCAACCGAGATCCCCTGCTTACGATTGATGAATTCATGGGCTAATTGGTGTGCTATAAATAATTTTGCCGTCTGGTGTTTATAAATATTGCTACCTGGGTATTTAATCTGACATGTATTGCTATTCATGTTAAGAGAATGATCCATAACTAAAAAAGCATCACTGACTCCAGACTTAATTGCAATTTTTTTCGCCGCAGCGAAATTACTTATATTCTGAGTTTCATCAAATGACGGTACGCTTACCATATCCATCCAAGAATCATGCTCTGTTGATGCCGCAACTTTATACTGCAGATATTCAACCGTGTGCTCTTTTTTATCTATGGTTACCTGCTCTTCACCACTCTTATAGTAAATTTTTAGCTCTGGTAAAGTAGACTCTGCATCAGGTAAATAACTTCTCGCAACTTTCGTGACTAGCGCTTGATTTTTTACATCATCGCCCTCTTTCGCTTCTTGAGCAGCCAGCAACAAAGAAGCCGTTTCAAGTGCATCTCCCAGACGGGCTTTATTATTCAAGTAGCGGGCGCCTTCAACACCGAGTGCCGTCAAACTCGCAAGCGCAATAAAGATTAAGACGAACCAAATTGCAGCCACACCTGACTGTCGCTTGAAAGAATGCATAATTAGCGGCCTACATTAATACTGGAAGAGCGAATAACAATGGGTGATTCAGATGATTGAGTAAAACGCTGAAATAAGTCAGGGCTTTCATAACATACCGTCACTCTATACATAGGCATATAGCGTTTTTTATTGGTATAAGGTGTGAGTGCCGTAAATTCAGACTTATCTGATGGCTTACAGCCTAATTTACTATTTCCTCTATAATTAGCCTTTGGCATATTATGTAAAAACTCAGCCTTCTTGGTCTGTTTCTTAAAGTGTGCCTCTTCAACAATTAACGCGTATTTACTTTCATCAAAGCCAACTCTTTGCCGTGATAATGTACTTTTTACAATGCGATCAATTTGATCGACATCTTCTGGCAACAAGTGTTCTCTTACTTTTTTTGATTGAGGAGATGAATATAGCGCACTACGATCACGAACAATATTGACCATCGAATAACTTAAATTATCTAGCTCACCTTGAATCGTCATTTTTGCAGCCAAATCCCCAGCAAACATCATACACATTGCCAAAGCACCCAATACGAATGTTAACTCGATTGCCACAGAGCCCTTTTGGTGGGGCATTGGATTTATAAACACCACGTATTTAAACCTCTCGACGAGCAAATTCTTGTACAGCAATAACTTCACGGTGAATAGGAAACGAGGTATAGCTACCTAAACGAATCAATGGCTTGTAGTTATATGTTAATTGGTAAGACGCGATAGGCGCTTGAGATGCATGCTGTGTTTTAATGTAATGATCTTGGGCTAATGCGGCTATATTGGGGTATAACTTCATATCCACGATAAACTCATCGTTTTGACTCATTACCCCCCACAATGAAAAGGCGTTTTCCTTCAGTTTCTTTCTAAATTCTTTTTCAAATTTATCTTCACTATCAATTTCTAAGACTTTGATGTCTCTTGTCACTTCAGACGCAGCAAAATTAACAACCGCCACAGTATAGTTTCTTAGCCCTATATCCATAATCATGACGGTAATAAACCATAAGACAATGAACCCAAGGGCAAATTCAATACTCGCAATCCCTTTTTGTCGATGATAATTATATTTCATGCCGCACTTCAATATACCCAAAAGATATACCTATAAAAACTAACCAGTCAAATTAATGACACTCATATAATTAATTCTACAAATTTAGGCATACGAAACAAGTTTCGAGTTATATATTAATTCAATGGCTAGCAAGATTTATATTAAAAAGAGGAGAGAAACGTATAGGGAAAACACCACAAGTAACTGATTTGAATAAAATAAAAATCACCAACATAAAAATTAAAGAAAATATGCTGCTTTCTATTTAAAAGGGGAAAACTAAATACCAATTATAAATAATATTAAACATCGTACTCTAGCCAGCTAAAACAGAGTCAGTTTTAACCCAACCTTCTCATTTCAATTAAAACTTAATTCAAAGAATTAAATATAGCCTTGCTACATGTTGGTATTTTAAAATGCGTAATTATTCCCTTGCGGAATTTACATCCTATAGTACTTGTCGGCTAAACATCGAGGTGTAATGTAGCGGAGATTTACGCATAAACTGACCTGAGTAATAAACGTATTCATACATGTCATCGCCAAATTGATAGCTCAGGGTATTACCATCCCAGTCATAATGGGTACTGACAACTCGCCCGTTAACATAAACACCATCGGGACGTAACTCAAAACTGTCCGAGGCGTACTCAGCAACAGCCTGCTCTGTCCATACTCCATCAATATTAACAGGCGGCTCAGGCAGTAACCATGCATAGGGCACCACACCTGTGGTCACCAACCCCACCATAGTGGTTCCACAAGCAATCACTCCCAGTAAGAAAGTCGTTTGCAGGCGCTTTTTCGCTGATTTTTGTTTCGGGGCTGCTTTAGTCATAACTCGGTCAAAAAATACTGACGTCTAACCTTTATCTACTCGGTACATTAAGTATCACGTTCGATAAAAAAATAATTATTCATGAATCGATAACGAGATCTTGAAGCAAAAAAAATAATTGGCGACACTGGGACTATCAAAAGTCACACATGGATGTCTAACTTTGAAAAATCGCAGTACTGAACTTGTCAAAGGATTCCGTCAATCTGCTCCCTACGTCAATGCTCATACCGGCAAGACAATTGTTGTCATGCTTGGCGGCGAAGCCATAGATGATGCCAACTTTACCAATATCGTCAACGATATTGCACTGTTAAATAGTCTAGGGCAGCGCATTGTCGTGGTGTATGGCGCCCGCCCTCAGATCAATCAATTGCTAAAAAAACATGACTATTCAACACCATATCACCAAGGCATTCGTGTCACCGATGAACCAGCTCTAAATATCGTAAAACAAGCTGCTGGGCTGCTTCAGCTTGATATTACCGCTCGGTTTTCCATGGGGCTCAATAATACCCCGATGGCGGGATCACAAATCAACGTCGTCAGTGGCAACTTCATCATCGCCCAACCTCTAGGGATCAATGAAGGTGTAGATTATGCTCACAGCGGGCGTATCCGCCGAATTGATTGCGATGGTATTCATCGCCAACTCGACCAAAATGCCATTGTCTTGCTTGGTCCTGTCGCGAGTTCAGTCACGGGTGAATGTTTTAACCTCACCTCTGAAGAAGTAGCGACACAACTCGCGATAAAGTTAAAGGCTGATAAGCTCATTGGCTTCTGTTCTGAGCAAGGTGTGATCGACCTTCAAAATAACGTCATTTCAGAGCTACTGCCCAACGAGGCTGAAACTGAATTACAACGACTCGTCTCCGCCGAACAAGATGGCTGTGGGACGGCACGTTTTTTACGCGGCGCGATCAGTGCCTGTCGTGCAGGTGTGCCACGTAGCCACTTAATCAGCTACAAGGAAGACGGAGCGTTAATCCAAGAACTCTTCTCACTAGATGGTATTGGTACTCAAATCGTGATGGCCAGCGCGGAAAAAGTCCGTACGGCGGGTATTGATGATATCGGAGGGATCTTAGATCTTATTCGTCCACTGGAGCAGCAAGGTATTTTGGTGCGTCGTTCTCGTGAACAGCTAGAGCAAGAAATTGAGCTATTTACCATTATTGAGCGCGATGGCTTGATCATTAGCTGCGCGGCACTATACCCCTTCCCTGACGATAAAATTGCCGAGATGGCTTGTGTGGCGGTGCACCCTGATTTTCGTGATGGTGATCGTGGGGCCTTACTGCTTAACCGCTTGCGTCAGCAGGCTAAAGAGCAAGGCTTAAAGCAACTGTTTGTGTTAACCACCCAGAGCTTACATTGGTTCAGAGAACAAGGCTTTGTGGAGTCAAAAGTCGAGCAACTGCCCATGGAAAAACAAGCCCTGTATAACTTCCAACGCCGCTCTAAAATTCTCACTCTAGAATTATAATCCTATGATCAACAACGCCAGCACAAGCTGGCGTTGTCAATGTTTTAACCTGATGGGACTAGCATTAGCTTAATAAGCGGGCTAATCCACTAGCACGTTCCGTGCTGATACGTACTGCGCGGGTCACCACATCCGGCTGGGCAAAAAAGTGTAGCCTTGCCTTGGCACGCGTCACGCCGGTATACACTAATTCACGTGTTAAGATCGGGCTATAATCTTTCGGTAACACCATCAAGGTATCAGCAAACTCAGAGCCTTGTGATTTGTGGACTGTCATCGCATACACAGTTTCATGCTCTGGCAAGCGGCTTGGTAACACCCCATAAATACTGCCATCGGGCATTTCAAAATACACACGCAGTCGAGGTGTGCTTGCACCATCATTTGAGCCATTGCTTGGTTCATACATGGCGATACCAATATCACCGTTATACAAGCCTAAACCATGATCGTTGCGGGTGATCATCACAGGGCGACCAAGGTACCAAGTATCATCACTGGTGCTGATTTTTCCTGCGCGCTCTAACCCTCGCTCAATACGCTGATTTAAGCCCTGTACACCAAAATCGCCTTCTCGTAGTGCACACAACAAACGTACTTGTGAAAATGCAGCCAGCACGTCAGACGGTGAGGCTTGTTGCTCAATGAGATCTAAATAATCGCGGTAAAAATTCACCGTCATTTTAATCAAGGTTTGGTAGTTATCCGCTGATAACGGATAATTACGAATATCCGCAAAACCTTGCTCCCAAACACGATCCACCAGCTGAGGCTTGCCACTGTTAATGGCTTTCGCTAACTGACCAATCCCAGATTTGGCATGGAAGCGGTAACTTTTTCTCAACATGCATAAGCTATCAGCAACAGTGCTAACCCCTTGCTGCGCTGATGACAACTGATAGCCCGTTAGCTGATTCAGCTGTGTGGCTTGTTGCGAGCTATAGCCTTGATCAATAAAGGCACAAATATCCCCCAGCACCGCCCCTGCTTCGACTGAAGCGAGCTGGTCTTTATCCCCCAGCAAAATCAATTTTGCATGTGGCGGCAAAGCATCAAGCAAACGAGCCATCATAGGTAAATCAATCATCGAAGCTTCATCAACCACCAGCACGTCTAAGTGCAATGGGTTATCACGATGATGACGAAAATCAACACTATTTGGGATAGCACCTAATAACCGATGAATGGTACTCGACTGCGTCGGGATATTTTCTTTGACTATGGCATCCACCGAGAGTGATTTCACCGCCGAGCCAATAGATTCCGTCAAACGTGCGGCCGCTTTACCGGTCGGGGCCACCAACTTTATCGTTGGTGCTTCTTGCCCTGCGGTTAAATCCACTTCCATCACTAAGGCCGCTAATAACTTCGCCACTGTGGTGGTTTTACCTGTTCCTGGACCACCCGATATCACGGCAAACTGACGTGTTAACGCCATCGCAGCCGCCACCTTCTGCCAATTCAAGCAAGCAGAAGTGGGTACTAACTTATCTAACGCGGCCAAGTCACCAATTTGAGATGCTTGTTGTAAGACAGCATCAATCGCCGACCAATCCAGAGCGGCTGGCGCTATCACATCGAGCTTATCGCAAACCTGTTCTCGACGTGCTTGTGGCGTATCTGTCTCACGGCCTTTAAATGCCGCTAGCGCTTCGTATAAGAAGCCATAAGTCCGTGGGAATAAGGCATCAAGTACAGCTGTCATATCACTCGCCAATGCACTTGGCGCTGCGGCTTGCGCTGTATTAGTAAGCTTCTGCGCGACAATTTTCTCAAAATGCCAGTAACGGTGCAGATAGAGGCGCTGGTCAGTAAGCACTAACGGTGTGGCCGATTGCCCATCCGATACCACAGGCAACTCAGCTAAAATCGTCGCCCAACGGTTAAAATCAGGTAACCCTTCAAGCAAAGCTACCGAGTACTTAATGGGTAAATCCATCACGCGTTTAGTGCTTTTTTCATCCAGCACTAAACAGACATTCCCCTTGCCTAATTCATGGCTCACCCATGCCGCCAACAGGGCAACCAAGTCGTGGTACTCATGATACGATTCGCCAACTCGTTGCGCGATAAATTTAGCAAACTGATAATCGAGCGGACGCAGTACGCCTTGTTTCGTGAGATCCTGTAATCGCTTAAGCATCAATCTGCTCTCCATCAATTAGCTGTTCTAATTCTGTAAGTAGTTGCTCACTTGGCTTCGCATGGAAGATACCACTGTCACTGCCCGCTTCAATACCGCGTAAAAAGAGGTAATACACCCCACCAAAATGGGTTTCATAGTCATAATGAGGAATACGACTACGCAAGAAACGCTGCAGAGCCAAGGCATAAATTTGATACTGCAAATCATAACGGTGATCACGCATCGCTTCGACTAACTGCTGGCCACGGTAAACCGATGGATCATCCCCTAAGTGATTCGATTTCCAATCGAGGACGTAATACTTACCTTGGTGTTCAAACACTAAATCGATAAAGCCTTTTAGCATGCCGCTTACGGTCGCAAAACCTAGCTCACCAGCTTTGGCTGACACCTCATCATGCTTAGCAATCACTTTGGTTAGCATAGGAGCGGCCAATAATTCGATAGGCAGCAAAAACTCCATCTCGGTTAAGCGCTGTGCGGGCGTTTTATCCCCCAAACGCATCGCGTCACCATCTAAGGAACACTGCAATACATCACGGATCAATTGCTGTAAGACAGGCAACCATTCCAGCTCGTAGTTTTCTTTTTGCAGTAACTCCGTCAAGGTCGCCACGGTTTCAGGGCTATCGACGGACGCAGTAAATTCAATTTCTTCAAAGACGGTATGCAAGAATGTACCTGGCCGCGCACCACGTGGGAAAGTATAAATCGAGTATTCAGGCTCTAACGCTAAAGCGTGCTCATCATCAGGTGATACCGCATCAGCCGTCGCATCGATTGCCGAGTCAGTGTCAAAACCAGGCAAATCAAAGCTACTGTCATACGAATTGTGGTGGCCTTGTTTAACCAAACTTGAATAGCTGGTCATCCACCAGTTTCGTTCAATGCTGGCGTTAAATTGGTTGGCCATTAATGCAGGAGCATCCTCTTCGATGGCTTGCCACTTATCACTCGGTAATACAGGCGGCTCTGCCACTGTTATTGCAGGGAGGCTTTCCGCTAGCTTCGCCAGTGCGATCTCCAGATCGCTAATCCCCCCTTCTTGACCATTTTGTACCAAGTACCCCATCGCAGATTGATGTAAGCCAGTTGGCTCTTTGGTACTGCGACCATTGCGAATCGGCGCCATACCCACAAAACAGCCGTACACCGCCCGTGTTAATGCCACATAAATCAGACGCAAGTCTTCGGCTAACCGTTCTTTATCAGCCTTCTCTAACGAATCAGCTTGCTTAGTAATATCCAAAATGGTCAAGTTTTGCTGCTCATCGTGGTACTTCGCTTCACTGGCCGCACGATAACTGCACACAAAGGGCATAAACACCAAATCGTATTCCAACCCTTTGGATTTATGGATAGTCACGATCTGAACCAAGTTACGTTCAGATTCTAATCGCTGGATTTGATCGTCAGCATTGCCATTAGGTTCAGCAACATGTTCCGCTAACCAGCGCAGTAAGCCATAGTCACTATCAAGTGTTTGGCTAGCTTGCTGCAATAACTCACCAATATGCAGTAAATCCGTTAAACGCCGTTCACCACCGTCTTCTGCTAATAATCGCTCAGCAATGGCATTGCGGCTCATCACCGCACGGAGCATTGGCATCACACCACGGCTTAACCATAATTTACGGTAATCTCTAAATTCAGTCACCGCGGTTTCCCAGCGGGTTTCATCGTTATTCAATAAATCCAAATCCGCCGCGGTATAAGCAAATAAACTCGATGCTAACGCCGCCCGCAGTGCTCGTTCATTTTCAGGGGTTAATACTGCTTGTAACAACCGCTGAATATCGGCCGCTTCAGCACTGCCAAACACACTATCTCGGTTAGATAAATACACACTGGCAATGCCTTGCTCGGCCAGCGCGTGGCGGACTAATTTACCTTCGCTCCCTGTGCGCACCAAAACGGCAATATCGCCCGCTTGAATCGCTTTCTTGTGGTCTTTATCTTGGAAATAGGCGCTATCTTGCTGCGATTGGGTCAAAATATCTTGGATTTTAGCAGCCGTCGCCTCCGCCATTACCTCTTGGTAATTACCTTTGGTAACAGGTTTACCATCCAAGCTCTCTTGATGCCAAAACGTCAGCGCATGCTGTGCCTGACCAGCGAGCCACCAGCTACGATCTGGCGCTTTAGGGCTATGATCAACCGATAAAAACTGAATATCTTGGTCATACATAAATGGGCTATCAGGATGCTCAAATACCTGATTGACCGAAGCGATCATATCGGCGGTTGAACGCCAGTTTGTCCCTAGGGTGTAGTGATCAGTTACCTGACGGCGCGCTTGAATATAGGTAAAAATATCCGCACCACGGAACGCGTAGATAGCCTGCTTCGGATCACCGATCATGAACAAGCCACAACCACTTTGTTTGGCTGTGTCTGTGGTATAAATATTACTGAAAATACTGTACTGCAGCGGATCGGTATCTTGGAATTCATCGATCATTGCCACTGGATATTGGCTGCGAATGCGATCCACTAATAAGTCATCACTGTCGTTATCAATTGCTGCCGACAACTGCGTCAGCAAATCATCAAACGATAACCAGCCTTTACGTTGCTTGGCCTGCGCCAGTAATTCTCGACACTCTGCAATCGCATGAGCTAATAGCGGATCGCGTAAGTTAGCCGGGTTATCCAATAACTCAGCAACCGCGGCAAACACTTCATGCTCTGGCGGGTTATCTTTCGATTTTTCAATCAAGATCTGCTGATGAAAACGCTCAAGCTTATCGGGCAAGTCATAGTTCACCGTTGGCGTTGCTGCCCACTGCGACACTTGCTCTAACCAAGTTGGTAAACTTTTTTTGGTATAGCTGCGTTTGTTGACACCAGAACCCGCAATTAAAGGTTCTAAATCTGCTTGGTGTTCACACCATAGGGCTTTCAAACTATCCAAGCGCTGCAGATTTTGTTGGTGAAGATCGGCCAAGGATTCCGTCATCGCATCGATGCTGAGCTTCACCGGCGCGCCGGTTAAACTGCCACCTAAATCTTTCAATAAGGCTGCTGGTGATGACCAAATATTACGAACTTCTTGTGCCAAGGCATGCGGTAAGTGATAAAAAGTACGACGCCAATAATCCGCAGCCACCATGCTTTTTAACTGGCTTTCATCAGTCACGAATTCATTATTAAAACGACTGCCCGACTCAAACGCATTTTGAGTCAGCATCCGCTGACAAAAACCGTGAATGGTATAGATGGCCGCTTCGTCCATCTGGCGCTCGGCTTGTAATAAAATTTGAGCGGCCGTTTTATGATCTTGAATCTCTTCAAGCAAAGGCTGGATCACAGGATCATTACTCACCCCACGGCTAAACGCTAAGCGTGCATCATGGATACGAGCACGAATACGATCGCGTAACTCTGCGGTAGCCGCTTCAGTAAAGGTCACCACCAAAATTTGATCGACATTGAGTTCAACCTTATGACGGCTATCAGCACTGCCATGACCTAACAGCAAGCGTAAATATAAGCTGGCAATGGTAAAGGTTTTTCCTGTCCCAGCTGAAGCTTCAATTAAACGCGCCCCGTGCAGAGGAAACGTCATCGGGTGCAGTGTATTTGCGTTATTATTCATCCCCGTTGCCCTTCTCTACGTTGGATTTTACTGTTAGTGATCGTTGTGTTGGCGCAACTAACATTGCGCTGACGCTAGGTAATATCTTTGGTGTCATCAAGGTTCACCTTGCTGAATATCTTCAGTTAGCGTTTAGCTCGTTATTCATCACGATCTAATGTGATCAACAACTTAGAAATAAACACTCGCCTGCTTGAATAAGTTTTCTATCTATCAATGTGAGAGACTTCTCACAGTTTAACGCTATCGCTTTGGTTAGTATCGCAGCCAGAAACGTGGTCACCTCTGGACCGGTGGCCGTACAGCGAACACCCTACAAATAAGAATGATTTGCTGACGGCCACACTACTTCCTCGCTATTCTTCTACTTTTTCACTATTTAGTACCGCAGCTTGCAATATTCTACTGGCGAGTTGTGACGCATCATTGGCCACATTATCATCCCATACTGGCCATACGCGTGCGATATAACTGTCTGCACCTTCACCAGCAAATAAGTAACCATCATTGAAGGTATCAGCCATTTTCTTCAAGGCTTTTTGAATAGTCTCGTCGTCATCTTTGAAACTTCCATCGCGCCCGATCCTCGCTTGGATCCCTGCCAGTGCTGTTTTAGGGAAATACGCTAATGGTTGATTTAAGCCATCAAAATACAGCTCGATAATGTCTTGTAGATACTGGCGTGCAGTTTGAGCATCAATAGGAAGCAAACGCCGGTATTCATCATTACCAATCAAGTGCGTTATCTTCTGAGCCTGAACTTGATTTGGGTTTTGCGGCTGCATTGCCGCCAAGCAGAGATGATCGATCCATGCAATCAGCAGATCTTGGGCTCGTATTTTACCACTACGATAGCGTACCAAGCCGGATTGATAACCTTGCTTAAGCCAACCTTGTAGGTTCACCTTGTGACCTTGATAACTAAAGGTTAAGTCAACTTCCTGATCATCTAAAGGAGCATGAATTAACGGGAAAATCTGCTCGGTGAGCGCCAAGACATCATTGCGGGTGATCGCTAAATCTAAATCCCCAAACGCCGCAACAGGTAGCCGTCCAGCCGCTTTTTGTTGCGCCGAGAACTCATCGAAGACAGCATTTTCATCTTGGTTTGCTAACTTGGCGTCCAAGAGTTGTTGCAATAACTGCTCCCGCATTAAGTAACCGTCTAAGCCGTTAAGCGTGAATGGTTCATCATCTTCTGTAATGCCCATAGGTGGCTCAAAGAAGACTTTTAAACGGCGATTAAAGAAGTAACGTACAGGCAAACGCCAAAAACGTTGCAGTTCAGATAAATCAAGCTCTAGCACTTTGTCATCAGCCAGCGGCTCTGGTTCCAGTGCCGAAAGTTGGAAAGCTTGTCCTGCCTGCCCTTTACGCTCTGCCGCAGGCAGCCATTCAACCGCATAGCTAGCGTTGTCACCTTCAAACGCACTTGGGCTAAATGGCACCAAAGGATGGAAGTGATTCAAGTGATGCTTGATCTTGTCCGCCGATTGATCGACAGGCAATGTTTCATCACCAGCAAGGCAGTAACCCTGCTGACAATACTCCACCAGCTCACTCACTAATACTGATGGAACTTTCTCGGTGTTATCTTGAATCGAGCGACCGACATAACTGATGTACAGGGTTTGCTGCGCAGATTGGATCGCTTCTAAAAATAGATAACGGTCATCATCACGACGAGAGCGATCTCCCGCTCTGGTGCGTCCATCCATCAGGTCAAACCCTTCTGCGGGCATGCTGCGAGGATAAGCGCCATCATTCATACCAAGCAAACTCACCACTTTGAAGGGAATCGAGCGCATTGGCATCAGGGTACAGAAGTTCACTTGCCCCGCTAAGAAGCGCTGACTCACGCGCTCGCCAGACAATTTACCGGTTAGGTATTCGGTCAAGACGCGTGGGGAAATCGGCGCACTATAATGGGCATCATCTAGTTGTTCTTGTAAGCGATGTAAACATTCCCGAATCGATTTAAGTACCAGTTCACCATCAATATCGACCGCAAAACAGTCATCCAACAGCTGATTCAAAATCAGAGTCCAATCCGTTACTGACTGCGATTGGGCTAAACCGTGGCGATAATCAATTAACTTGTCGATAAAACTGGCTAACTGACCCGCAATTTCAGCATCGAGACCCTGCACTTCTTCATAAGCAGAGATACCATCAAACAAGCCAGCCTCGTACGGCATCGCATAGCCCAATAACATCCGCTGGATGCCAAACAACCAGGTGTTTTGTTGCTGTGCAGGCAAATCGAATTGGCCTGCGGTTTGGCTATCAAGCCCCCAACGTACACCTACTTCTTCGATCCAGCGTTTTACTTTCTCGAAACTATCACTATCAAAGCCAAACTTGGCCATAACAGCAGGAACTTCTAACAGTTCGAGTAATTCAGAGGCTTGGCAACGACTTTCAGGCAATGTCAGTAAGCGTAAGAAAGCCAACAGAATAGGGTTTTCTTGCTCGGCAGTACGGTCAGAGATCGAAAATGGAATATAACGATTACCCGGTGCATTACCAAATACCGCTTGAATCGCAGGACTATAAGCATTGATGTCCGACACCATCACGATGACATCGCGTGGCTTTAAGCTGCTATCAGCATCGAACATCGCCAATAGCTTGTCATGCAACACTTCCACTTCACGCATCGGGCTGTGGCAAGCATGAATAGAAAGTGATTGATCATCTAACATCACCGCCAGTTTATGGTGGCTTGAATCTAAAATGTCGTCGTTTTGGCGATCTTCTAAATTCAAAATATCGGCTTGGATTGAATGCAACAGCGAATCACGCTCAATGTCCGCGAAGGCTTCAATTTCATTGGCCTGCATTTCGGACATTAAGAATAAATTATCGCGACCCAGTTTTCCCATCGATGCCAACAAGCTATTACCGACAGCATCGGTGTGCATCTCATCGATCACATTATCTTCAATGCTGCCTTTAAGCTGCTCGGCCATCTCACCTTCTTCGCTGTGATCATCAAGCCACTTTACTTGTAAACGATTTTTCGCCGCTAAGCGCGCAAGATACTTACGATCACGCACTTCGCCCCAGTAATAACGACAAGGGTTGGTAAACATCAGGTGTACATCAATATGCTCACCCAGTGCGGCCAACGCATCCATGTAACGTGGCGGCAACGATGAAATACCAAACACAAACAAACGCTTTGGTAAACCTTCTGGTAATTCACCTTCAGCAGCACTGGCGGCATAGTTAGTGAGGGTCTCGATAAAATGATCATACAGGTTGGCGCGATGATACGGCGACTGGCCCAAAGCCAATGTCTGATCATAGAGTGCTTGCCATAAAATAGGCTGCCATGGGTGATCATCCCCGAGTTCTTTAACGGTTTCCCCCGCTTCCCACTGCTGCACCCACTCAGGACGGTATACCAAGTATTGGTCGAAGATATCTGCAATTTTCTCTGCCAATTGGTAAATTTTTAAACCATCGTCGTCACCCTCTAAATACCGCTTGAGGGGCTCAAACTCATCGAGTGCTAACTGCTGTGGCAACACCTCCATTAACTTCCATGTCATTGATTCTTTGTTGAATGCACTCCGCGCAGGCACATCACTCAACACCTTGGTGAACATGGTCCAAATAAAAGTAGCGGGTAATGGAAATTCAATGTTGGCGGCAATACCAAACGATTTCGCCAATTCCAACTTTAACCACTGTGACATCCCAGGGCTTTGAACCAAGATTTGTTCTTGTTCAAACGGGTTATCGAGCGGTTGCAAGCGAATGAGTTCAACCAGAAGGGATTTCAGCACATCAAGCTGATTAGAGTGATAGACAGTAAACACGCAGATATCTCACAAAAAAGAGAAAGTTATACGAATTGTCTACCAATAGCGGGGATGCGGCAAATAGAAAGGCATTGAATAAACCACATTATTAACTGCAAACGCTAAACAAGTTGTTACCTGTCTAGCGTTTGCTCAATATAGATGGCTAATGATGTGTACAGCCCAAAACTTAAACTTGTTGTGACTGAAGTAGAGGCTGGAATAAACGGCTGATAGGACGGTAATGAGCAAGGTAGCGCAGCGCAACATAACTCACGATAACAGTCGCAATCACTAATTCAATTTGCCCCAATAAGAACACTTGCTGCACATATTCGTCACCAAAACCAAAGTTGGTCATCCAAGCTGCCGATTTAAATAATGCCGTTGCACTGATCACGATTGGGAAAGTAAAAGCGGCGTAACCTGCACTGAATGGCAAACGCAGTAAGCGATAAAAAGCCACATAAATCACAAAGGTCATCAATACCGCTATACCGATCAACAAACCAATCACCAC